>NZ_SDID01000001.1 GCF_009192995.1 Sulfurimonas indica
TCTGTATCTGTCTGCAACTGCTGCATCCGTAATATTGTCTCTTTGGTTAAGGGCACCCATGGCTGCATTTGCACGTGATGCCTGGTCTTGAAGTCTTTGATACCAATCACCGGCACTCACTCCACTAGGAGCATCGCTAAGAGAGAAACCGGCTTTACCAAGTTTTTGTTTTGCGACTTCTTCCATCTCTTTATCATATGCAGCTTCTTTCGCTTTGGTTGTTGTGTCAACATCCATTGCTGCATCAGGACCGCTCTTATAAGCAGAAGAGAGTGATGTCATAGCTGACATTGCAGCGCTTGCTTGCCCTTTTAAAATCAAACCAGGTGCAATCATGGCAATAGTAGCACCCAAAAATCCTGCAACACCGGTATAGGTGGCCATATCCAAATAATACTGTTTCAATGCAGATATGGAACTTGGAATACACCCGACAGAAGCAACAAAATCTGTAAAATGCTTGCTCGCAAAATAGGTCACTATATCACTAGAAACAGCCATACCGATACCAACTGCAGCAAACCCGATAAGGCTCATAAAGTAACTAAGAATATATTTGGAGCCTTTATCGGAACCTAACATGATTGCAATTACAGGAACAAAAATTCCGTAAAAATAAATCACGCCTTTTAAAATGTGGAAGATATAAGGTGCAATAGTGGCAAACCATTTTCCTACACCCACACCGCCCATTTGAATCTGTTGGATTGCAGATTGTGCAGTAATAGCATTTGCGTAGTCAACACCGGTTTGCAGATTGTTGTTGTTTTGGGTGATGGCAGCATTAATTGGTGCTATCATAGCAGCATTGACAATAAATCCCTTTTGCATCCCCAAGGCATCTGCTGCAAGCTGGCTGGATTGAACATATATGCTTCCAACTTGATTAAGTCCATTGGCCAAGTTGCCTAAATCCACATTAAGCTGTTTAGCAACTTGACCACTGAGAATATCGGCAACATCAGATTCTTTATTCTTTAAGTTGTTGTTGTAATAATCACTACATGTCGTTCCGTCTGCAAGAGTGTCATTGTTTGTTAGTCCAAGAGCATTTGGGTCAATGATATCAATTAAATCACGATCTGGACTTTTTATTTTATATATCGTATTGCTTGTTGCAGTGGGTAAGACACACTCAAGTGCGTATGTTTTTAAGGATTGTGAAAAATCAAAAGTTGTTTCGTTTCTATCCAGAAAATTTTGATCAGATGCAATTTCAATTATTTTAGATAATTTGGTAAGCCCCACCGCAAAACCAATTTTTGATGTTGAAAACTCTTGTGTTCCGTTTACGGAATTTAGAGCATCATCAACAAGATTTGTTCCAACAAGTTCAAATGCACTCGAAGCACCATACATGGCACCAAGTAAAGAGGGTACCGTGCCTACAGAATAGGTGCTTGTTCCAGGGGTAATATTTTGTACAATTCGAACATCTTCAATATGCACATCTGTCGTATAATGTAAAAATCCGACAATAGTTAAAGGAACAGCCGCTGATTTCGCTATTTGCATAAAATCTTTTTTATACCACAGCTCAATTCCTATCATTATCACTGCTATAAATGATGCAATATATACCAGGTCGATATATTCTGAGGATGTGACCGCTTTTTGTACAGCAGTCATAATCATCTTTATAAAACCAATGTCTCCATGAACATAGATGCCAGTAAGGTCTTCAAAGTTCGAAGCAAACGCCACACTAGGAAGAATAAATATTACTAAAAGTACAAATAACGCTCTCATAAATAAATTTCCTTTTTTAATCAGATAATAAACAATGTTTAAAAAGAAAATAATCACTCTTTAAACATTGTTTAGCAATAGTTTTAACAATGCTAAATGCTAAAACATTGTTTAATGATTGTTTTAACATTGTTTTAGCATTGATTACACTTTTAACATTGTTTAAACAATTGTTAAACATATAAATAAAAACATTCATTGTTTTAACATTGTTTAAACAGAGTTTAGTCATTACTTACCCTTTGTGTTTTTTTGAATAAAGTTTTTGATGACTTCATCATACTTGTCGGGTGATATGGTGGTTTTTTCAAATACAGGTATCTTTTTCTCTATGGCATCCATTTTTTCCTGCATCACAAGAAGAGTTTGCTTTATTTTTTCTATGGCTTCAGTATTTTTTTTGATAGCTTCAGCATTGTTTGTTGTCTCTTTTTTGGATGCATCCATAGAACCATTGGTAAGATTAAGTTTTTTATCCAAAGCATCATTTTTTTCAATAAGATAGACAAGACTCTCTTTGATGTCTGTCAATGTTGCATCTTCGCTAGATGCAAAAACATTACCGGTTAGCGACAAGATGATTAAACCGCCTATTAAAATTTTATTTTTCATTCTTTTTGTTCTCCTTTTTGTTTGTTATTTTTTTTATAAAGTTTTTAATTGCAATATCATTTTTGGAAGCCTTGTGTAGATTCTCTTTTGCTGCAACCGGTGTTGTCTTTTGCTTGTAAACAGAATTGACAAAATTGCGAATATTTTTATTGTCTTTAAAATTGCTTCTGTCAACACTATTGTCGGACAGCATAAAAGGCATCTTATGCTGAGGAGTTAATAATCCTCTTGATTTTGCAGGTAAGACATTGCCTGCAATAAAATCAGGTTTTTTTGCCCAAATATACAGGTCATGACTACTTACTAGAGTATTACTTCTGTTTTTATAGCTGTTAACCCACACGCGTAAAACAACTCCCATATCTACAATCACCTTGTCATCTGGTGTTTGCGTGCCTATTATTGGAATATAATTGAATGTGTAAGCTTTTGGACGCTTTAACTTGACTATTGTTGTTTTCGGCTTCGGCTTTACGCTCTCTTTTGAACTACAACCACTTATGCCGATAATCATTGCACCGGCTAGCAATATGCTGCTTAAACTCTTACTCATTATCATTTCCTTCTGCTGCACACGAATAATTTCCATATGCTTTTTTTTGAACTTCTCTCCAGTTTTTATATACGTCATAGCTGTTGCCGCATACTCCCGCATCAGAATAATCGCAACTGTGCTCCGCACAATACGTTTCATTTTTCCCAACACCAATCCATGAACAGCCGCTAAAACTTAGTGTCAATATAGCGGTGGTTATTGCAATATGTAATTTATTCATCCTCTATGTCCTTTTCACTAAAATACTCCATATCAATTGGCTCATATTTGCTAAGTTGAAGCTTTTCTCCACCTTTGAAGGCTATTGTTACTTTTCTTCCAGCTCTGATAGATATAGTTGGATTCAGACTATTGAGCATTTTCATATAGTAATCAGAGAATTTTTTCAAAACTTCGCTTGTTCCTCTGCCTGCGCCTTGAATAAGCCCGCCGCTCATATATTGAGAATTCACGGCTGCCGGATTATCTCCAACTGGAATGACAACATTTGTATTAGAGTTGCCAATAGCCATAGAGAGAGATTGAATCATACTCTCAACAATTGCCAAAGGTAAACCGGCCTTAATGATTTCTTTTTCTCTTGAAACCAATCGCCCTTTAATTCCATAATTTCCGTTCTCATCAAACACCCATCCTGCGATTTTTTGATCAATTTTATAGCTGCTACCATCCAAATCAGTAATGTTGCATGAAATTTTAGAAAGACGAAGCTCTGCAGCCCTTTTACTTAAACTGCCTTTGGCTGTTGCAAGAATAATACAGCCGTCTATATTGACAGATGCATCGTTGGCAATTAATTCATCCCCGTTAATGCGAATATAAATAGGTACCGCTTCGGAAGCATCATCTCCTTCTGTAAGGATTGGCATTTCTCCACCATTAATAAGTAATCCTTTTGTGAAACCAGGCATAAGTGTAAAACTCGGCATAGCAACTGTATTGTTAATATCCTTAGTCGATTCACTGAATTCTTGTGTCTCATAATCCATCGTATCGCTGTTTACTTCCACAAATGCATCTTCATAAATATCATCATCTTCTTTTTTTTGATTGCTATATAAAACTGCTGATTTTGCCTTTGAGCTTGTGTGCGTAAAATCTTTCTTCAAAGGCGGTAAATCTGGCAGATTGATTCCGTTTTTGGCACCGGTGTTTACATATTTAGTTTTTTTAACAATTTCTAAAATATCCTTTTTTTGACTGTTTATTTTTTTCTGCAACATGTTTTGCTGCTGCGTGGTCATATTAAGCCTGTTTATGATTTCATCTTTTGTTTTTGAAAAATCTTTTTTCATTGACTGCAGCTCTTTAGTGATTGAAAGTGTGTTTTTTTGCAGTTTTTCCTCAACGAGAGTCACTGTTTTATTCATATCAGCCTGCAAAGATGTTTTTAACTCATTAACATCCTTTTTTAATCCTTTCATCTCCTGGTCTTTTAATACTCTCCACTGGAATGTTGTATCGACTGCTAATCCCATTTTTGTCGTATTATTATCTTCTACAGCAGACATGCGAATAGAGTCTTTTTGTAACATTTTGTACGTTTTATAAAAAACTACGCCAAAAAAGATTACCAATGGAATAGTGATAAGAACCAATGTTGTCTTTTTTGTGATGTTTTTTTCTATATTTTTAGCCTGAGTGTTGAGAGATGTTAGGTTCTCAAGTTTATCCTCGTCGGCATTTTTTTTATCCTCTTTCTCTTTTTTGTTTTTTAATTTTTCTAGGGTCTCTCCGCTTTTTTTCATTTTTAAATTGTCGGTAATATAAGAATGTAAATCACCCATGCCAAAAGTAAATTTATTTTTCATCTTTTACTCCGTCGCCGTTGGAGTTATTACGAACATTCTTGTTGCCTCACCTGACTCTAGTTCTCTGTTTTCTATAGATATTGCGTATGTGTTTTTAGAGGCAAACATTGGCTCGTTGAGACGCTGTGTGCTTTCTGATATATTTTCAACACTGTATTCAAGAGCGCTGTATCTTTTGCCTATTAGCGTTTTTATTAAAACAAATTTTAAAGAATTTGAATTATATACCTGATGGTGTGTTTCAATTTTATACCCAGATGGTGTTTTGTTGTGATAAAGATACTGGATTAGTTTGCTGCATATCTTTTCATGAGAAATACCTTTTAGGGAGGTGTTTTTATTTTCTCTTTCTTGATAATCCACAAATTTCAAATAGGTATCTGTATCTTTTTTATCCGCAGAAACTACGATGGTAATAAGTAGTGGATATTTTGAATATCCCCACACGATCAGTTGCGTTTTACCTATTTTGTATGGATAAAACTGTACGAAATTTTTACCCCATGTTGAGGCAAACGCTTTATTTTTTGGTTTATTTGTTTCTGTACCGTTTTTCTTCTTAAATTGATTAAGTGAAAAGAACTTTTTATTGTTTGTCCCTTGGTTTGCATTTGGTATAGATACTTTTTCTTTTAAAGGATTAAATTTTTTAGTTTTCTTTTTTATCTTTTTTTTGTAGACAAATGGAGAAAATCTTTTCTCTTTCACCTCAAAAGGGAATTCAAGTACACTAAACTCTTTAAGTGGTATTTTAATCTCTATTGTTTGGACCATAGGGATATCTTTTGCGGACAAAATTCCTACTACTACAAAACTAGAAACAATCAGTGCCAAAATCTTCGACATACAAAACTCCTTTCACATAACGTAAATCTACATCGTATTTACACTCTTTTTTGCTTTTTTCCTTGCTGATACTTTGAAACGCAATCCCGTTTACAGTAATTGTTGCACTTCGGATAATCCCTTTTGACTCTATTACATTTGAAAGATTGGTATCTTCCGGAATAAATTTTTGTGACATTAAATTTTTACTTAACGTATTTGTAAAAATATCAATCTCTTTTTTCTTTTCCACAAAACGGGTAGGGCGCATCATTTTCTTAAGTAGTTGAACTTTCTTTCCAATGGTTTCATATGTAAAATTTGACAGCTCTTTTATTACATACTCTCCCCACATTCGATAGTAAACTTTATTTGCTCCATCTATGCCGGCTACAACAACTGGGGCATTTTTATAAATTAGCGTTGCGGGCAATTCAATATTCACTCGCGTTGTTTCCCTAATGCTCATAAAAGCAAAAGACAAAATAACAATTGCAACAGAGAGCATCACAACTATTCTCCATAAGTATTTGACAACAACTTTGTCTTTGTCGATAATTGATATAAATTCTTCACCTTTTAGTTTATCAGCCACTAAAAATTCCTCCTATTCTATAAATAATTTTTCGTTTGGATTTGGATAGTAGTCATCTACATCCACATCCATTCTTTTTGCCTCTTCTTTAAATTCTTTTTCTTTTACCTTGTAGATATGCATGGTGTACAAAAGGTGCTTCAAAAACCCTTTTGGTGCTTCATCTTTAAACTTTGAGTAATAAAAAGCCGTAAAACCACCAATAAGCATACTTATAATAAAATCTGGTGCCGGTGGCAAAACAGAAGTTAAAGAAGATGCAAAAAACAGAACCAGTCCGACTGCAAAGAAGATCCCTATTGTGTCAATTTCAATTGAAACAAAAACTCTCGGTCTATTGAACCATTTTAAAAATCTAACTTTTGTATATTTAGCCATTATTAAAAACCTTTATTTCCCTCAAAGAGAGGGAAAAATAACACTTAGAATGCAAATCCACTAAATGATGTAACAAGTGAAGCTGCTCCACCGATAATAGCAGCAGAAATACCGCCGACAACAAGTGAAATTGTCCAATCTTTTGTTCTCATATATGTAATTGCTGCAGCAATTAAAACAAGAAACAAAATAACAGGCACCGCAAACTGCGTTGATTGATCAAGAAACGTTGTTTTGAATGCATCTATTGGTCCTGCTGCAAAAGAGTTTGTAGCCAAAGCTCCAAGAGCCAACATGAATAGAACCATTTTTTTTATAACCATAAGAATCCTTTTTTTATCTTTTAAATATGAACAGAGTAGGAAAAAAATCTGGCGGTGATCTGTTATGTTTTTGATACATTACTTTTTGCTCCTTTTAAAAGTCAAATTTTTCTCTTGCGAGATCCGCAGGATTTTTAAACTCTTTTTGCATAGAAAACAGATTATCTTTATATGTTTGCTTGTATTTGTTGTAAACAAGATAGTTCACAACACTGTAAGAGAGTAAAAAAAGCAAAAAGAGTAGCAATAATCCATTAAAGATAGTTTCAAATTGCGTCACAAAACTTATAAAATATGGTTTTGATACGACAACGGCCCACATCTTTTCAAGAAAACCCATTTTAAATTGATAGCTCAAGATTTCATTTGCTAATTGCTGCCAGTCAACATGTGAAAAATAAACTAAAACTAAAGCTATTGTGACCGACCCAAGAATAAATTCATAGAAATGCCACGCAGTTCTTACAATTTTTATAAAACGTCCTGTTTCTTTTTCCCCGACTTTATGCCTATCAAGAGAGTAAACTATTCTTGCAACTTGAAAAACTGTAATCTGCAGAAAAAACAATGAACCAATAATTCCTAAAACTACAGAAAAAGGCGCAATCATTAAATAGATAATGATTGCCAAAAAAATAGAAGTTATTCCTGTGCTGATCGTAGGAATAAGTCTAAAAAACAGATCAAAAAAGCCGAGTTCAGACATAGCGTAAGTGCTTTCCACAAAATCACTTTTGGAAATTTTCATTGATTGCAATTCCGCTTCTATCTCTCTTATGTCATAATGAAAAAAAAGCCTTTTGAAAAAACCATGTCCTTTTGCGGCTTCTTGTGACCTGGTTGTCTGGTTGTAATCATGAGGAATAGAGGTCATAGTCCCTCTTGGATCCCCTTTAACCATTCCTTCTTTGTTAGAATAGCTTCCGTGTTGTCCATGTTGTCCAGTGCTGGTCATACTATTGTTTGGATTGCCACCCTGTGTCATTGTTCTATTCCTTCTAAATTGTTTTTAAATTCACTGATTAACTCAATGTATTTTTTTCTTATTGCAATATATTGCGTTGCATTTATTTTATTTCTTGTATATTTTTTCTCTATCCGCGATATTGAATCCGCCACAAACAAAGAAAGACTCACAAGAACATTTGCCTCATAAATTTGATATTCAATACACTTGGTTCTCTTTTTCAAAATATCTCCAATGCATATGATTTAGCAATCAGCAGTGATATTGCCACATTCAATAAAAGCAAAAAGACAATAAAAATATGCTCTGCTATAGAATTGGTATAAAATCTCAACTGTTTTGGCAAGATTGCTATTTTTGTGTTTGGAAAAAACGGAAAGAAAAAACCATTGATTCCACCTTTTGTCAACATGTCTCCTAAATCATGCATCAATATTCCAAGCGAAAAACCATATAGGAAAAGTTTTGTGAAATAATCCTGCACGAAATAAGTAGCCACAAATAGGGCTATCGGAACGAACAGGTAGTGCGTAAATGTTCTATGTTTAAAAACAGAACTCATAACTAAAGAAATTGCGTAAAGCCTTCTTCCTATATAGCTTTCGCTCTCATCAATATCTGGAGCAAGAGAGCCAAAAATTACACTAAAATAAAAAGCAATCAAATCTATCGTTTCAATATCATTGCATGCTATATCTAAGCAATACTCAATTATTACAAGTGCAGAAACACTTGCTAATGCCATGTGTCCTTTTGCTGTCACAATTCTTCCTCTTTAGATGAACCGGGTTTTATATATTTCTTCACATAAATAATTTCCTGTGTTCTGGCATTCTTATCAGCCAAAATCAAATCTTTTAAAAAATCATTTTTTATTTTCACTGGCGAGTGTTGAACATTGATTGTTTGATACACTGTATCGACAACATCTTTTGTTATTTCTCTGTTTCCATTCAAAGCCTCAGATGAAAGATAATCTTGAAGAAACTTTGCACTTATTTTTTCATGTGACATTTTTGCGGAATTGTGTACTAAACGCTTTACAGCTAGAGATTTGCCAAAATCATGAAGTAGGGCACACATAACATTTATTCCGGCAGTGTTGCCTTGTTTTGAAAGTTTTAATGTTTCGTAAGCCACATTTGTACTGTGTGTAAATAAATCTATTTCATACAGCAGATCATAATTGGAAAAAGTTTTTTTAAGATAGATGTCGTAATTTTTATCAACACTTGGAGTATTTGCAAAATCATACTCAATCATTAAATTGAGAATATTCTTAATGGTTTTTTTAAATGACGGAGTTCTCTTTATAATATATTGAACCACATCCAATAGCTCCTCTTTTTCATTCTCTATTAAAGGAACATCAACAACATCCTCTATGATGGGCGACAATGCTCTTCTTTCTTCAAGTTTTAAAAAAAGATTGTATATGTTTGCAATATCAATAAACTTATTCACTTTTTATCCTATACTAAACTTTTGTTATTTGAACTTTGTGGTTACTAAGTGTTAAAACATTTGACGAACCCTTGATGAAAATATCAGTTGTGTTTTTATTGATTCGTACTTTTGTAAAATCCACAATCTCGATTGAGAATGTCATGCCGAAAAAAATAAGTTTTTTTATCTCGTTTTTTAAAAGTTCCATCTATTGCTCCTGTGTTGTATTCTCAGTAATTATTCGTAACGCTTTTTCTGTCAAGGCCACATAATCAAAACTCGTGTTTTCCAAAACAAGCTTTTCAAACAATTCGTGTTTAAAAAGATTTTCTATTTTTTGTTTTATAAGCACAATAGAATCATTGCTAACTTCTTTGATCACATCTTCCATATTAAAGTAGTAATATATTGTTTCGTTTACGGTAATTTGTTTATTATCTTTATTGGAAAGTAGGGCATAGATTGACAAAAAGAGTTCTATATCCTCTGTGTACATATCTACATCTTTTCTATAGAGAGTTGGGTTTTCATAACACAACAATCGTTTTACGTTTTCAATCTCACTAAAAAGTCTTTCATTTGATTCTATATAGTTGTCGAATTTTGGAAGACTTTTAATATTGGCTTGAAAACCAATTAATCCTTCTGTCTGTTTTACAAGTTGTTCAACACTGCTACTAAGGCAATCAATAGCCATCTTTTGATCAAAAATATTACTTACCACAATCTCTTGTAATCTTTCAATTGCCTTGAAGATATGATCTTCAACAATTTCTATTTTTTTTGTTTCAGAAGAAACAGAATAAGTGCCTTGTTTTCTGATTGTCGGTAAAACTTCACCCGTAACCCATTTTTTAAATTTTTTTGCTTCTGGTTTGTTGGAACGCAAGATGAGTGAATATAATCCAGATTCTGTTACTACCGACATATCTCTATTTTGACCTGATGAAAAAATTCTTTGTGTCAGCTTTTCATCATCATCTAATTTCGACAAGGTCATTGACACATCACTATAACCCAGCGCATCACAAATATCCTTCACCACAAACAATGGATTACCCGAATCACCTAATACACGAATTTCCGCATTTTCATTTTTAAATATTTGAGGTATCATATTTTTTTCCTTGAGGATTTTATTAAACATAAAATATTTCTTATAAATTTATAATAACTATATTTATTAAGTTTAGAAGCTATTTTAATGATATAATTGCGTATTCTAATAGGGTAAAAATATTTTTCAAGAGAATTTACATTATGTTAACCAATAAGAATTTATAACATGAATGTACTATACGAAAAAGCGTATCCACTCTTAATGTATCTTACCCTATACTTTAGAATAAGGAATAAATCAATATGGAAAGAAAGCAGCAATTAATTAAAGATATCCAAGACCTTCTTAACAGTTATAATGGTGTACGCCCTACCTCAATAAATCCAAACTTATTGGAGTTCATGGATGAAGAGACGCTTATAAATATAATAGACTCTCTATTGAATCAAAAAGAGGAAAACAGAGAAGCTGATACAGAATGGTTAGAAAAATTTAAAACAAAATAAATCATTGTTTCATTTTGTTATCGTTATTTACTATTAATAATGTATAATTTCACAAATTAAAATAAGAGGATAACACAATGAGTAGCAATGTAGATTTAATCCAGCTTACTGAACAAACGAAAAAACTTACAGCAATGGTTGTAGAAGATGAAAAAGTGACAAATGAACTTTTAAGCTCTACATTTAAAAACTTCTTTTCAGATGTAGATTCATGCTTTGACGGTGAAACTGCTTTAAAAATATATGAAGAGAAAAAACCTGATGTTGTTTTTGTTGATATTATCATGAGCGGTATGGATGGTATCGAATTAGCACGTAAAATTCGTGAGATCAATCCTGCACAGATTATTATTGTAATTTCAGCAAGTAACGATATGGAGAAAATTTCTGAATCAATCGAAGTTGGTGTAAACAGCTTCATCCAAAAACCTATCGACACAAAGAAAATCATTGAACTTTTAAATAATGTTGTTTCAATGATTGCTAAAAAGAAAAAAGTAGAGACAAAAACTTTCTCTATCTCTTTACCATTGGACCTTTACGAAACTGTAAACGACAATGCAAAAGCTGAAAGTATCTCTAAAAATGCTGTAATCATCAGAGCACTTCGTAGTTTTTACGAATAATCACATTTTTATATAGATTTTAGCTTTATTTAAGAGTAAAATCTATATAATTTCGGCTCAACAAAACTGTTGAGCTTTCACATAAAAGTGGCCCCTTCGTCTAGCGGTTAGGATCCATGGTTTTCATCCATGTTACAGGAGTTCGAGTCTCCTAGGGGTCACCACTTTTTCTTAAAAAACAATCCAAACAAACACTTTAGATTAATCAAAAATACGCTAAAATCACAAAAAAATATTTAGGAATTTTTATGCTTAGATTTGCATCCAGTCCTACTGCTGATATGCACATTGGTGACTTACGTGTTGCCCTATTTAACTACCTTATTGCAAAACAACGTCAAGAAGATTTAGTTATCCGTATTGAAGATACTGATAAAAAGAGTAATATCGAAGGAAAAGATCAGGAAATTTTAGATCTTCTTGGACTTTTTGGTATTGAGTATTCACAGGTAATATACCAAAGCCAAAATTTTCGTTTTCACTCTGCTATGGCTCTGCAGCTTCTTCATGAAAAAAAAGCTTTCTCATGTTTCTGTTCTGATGAGTGGCTTGAGAAAAAACGTGAAGAGGCAAAGAAAGCAAAACAGGCATATAGATATGATGATGCTTGTCGCAATCTTCCTGCTGAGCTTGTAATAGACAATACTGCCCCTTTTACTGTAAGAATTGCCCGTCCGGATGAGCCTATTGTCATTCATGACAAGATAAAAGGTGATATAAGTTTTGATCCGGATGCAGTTGACAGTTTTATCATTATGAATCAAGATAAAACACCTACATATAACTTTGCCTGTGCAGTGGATGATATGCTCAGTGATGTCTCTATGGTTATTCGCAGTGAAGACCATATGAATAATACTCCAAAACAGGTACATATTAGAAATCAGCTTGGCTATGAGAAAGAGATAGAGTATGCACACCTACCTGCCATAATAGATGAAGATACAGTTAGTGTGAAAGAGCTACTAGAACAAGGATATCTACCGGAAGCCATTTTAAATTATTTAATATTAACAGGCAATAAGCCTCCACGTGAGATATTTACACTTGAAGAAGCGAAAAAGTGGTTCACGCTTGATACTATTTCAAACTTCCCTGCTCGCTTTGATATGGATATGTTGAAGCATATAAACAAAGAACATATGAAGATCATGGATGCTACAGAGCTTTCACGCTATGTCGGTTTTGCTGATGCAGATATTGGTGAGCTTGCTCGTATCTACCTGGAAGAAGCGGGAACGACACGTGAGCTCAAAGAGAAAATCGCACCTATATTCACACCAAGAGATGTACCAGAAGCTTTTAGTAAGCAGGGTGCTATTATGAAAGAAGCAATTATAAAAGCACCTCATTTTGAGGAATATGATGATTTTAAAGAACACATCACAAAAAAGACCGGACTTACAGGTAAAAATTTCGTTACACCACTTCGTATATTACTTACTAATGCAGAAGATGGTCCAGATATCGCAGATATCTATAAGTATCTTAAAAATTATATAAGGGAGATTATAAAATGATAGTAGATATTATTCAAGGAATTGGTGGGATTGTGATCTCACTGATTAATGTATATATTTGGGTTATAATTATTGCTGCACTGCTAAGCTTTGTAAATCCGGACCCTTTTAATCCTATTGTCCAGTTTTTATACAGAGTGACTAATCCTGCCTATGCATTTGTCAGAAGGTTTATTCCAACAAATTTGAATGGGCTTGATTTTGCACCACTTATTATAATCATAGCACTGCAGGTGCTTATTGTTATTCTCTCTTCTATTTTAAGAAGTCTCTAGATTATTTATCTTTAACAAACTGCAAGGTAGCATTTGCTGCCTTAGACGTTTCTATTTTCAGATTTAACACATTTCCCTCTTTTTGAAATCCAAGCAGACAGTACTTGCTCCATGGTGCAGTAAATGATGTTAGATAAGAGAATTCATTCTCTGATTCAAGCTCTTCTTGTAACAGAGATGGTTTGCCATTAAGCGTGAATGTAACGGTATCGTTTTTATCTTTTATGTAATAATAAACATAAAAATACTCGTTTTGATTATACATCTCAGGCAGTACTTTATTAAGATGGATAACATTGATGACACCCTCTACTTTTGTGCCCTTTTTAATTTTAAGCGTTTGAATACTGTCTTCACTCAGCTCTTTTACTGAAGTAAAGTGAAATTTTTCAAATGCATTTTTTTGAGCACATCCAATAAATAGTAGAATAAATAGTACAGTTGCTAAAAAAGTTCTCATTATATACCTTAAATTTTAGATGAAATTATATCTTATTAAACTCTTCTTTTGTATAATAACTTAAAATTTAAAGCAAAGTTGAACATTGAGTAAAAGATTAGCAGTTGCATTTACAGGGCCATCCAACAGTGGTAAAACTACTTTGATATTAAAAGTAGCACGTAAACTCATTCATGAGCATAAGTTGGAAGTTGCGATTATAAAACACGACCCAAAAGATAAAGCCCGTTTTGATGTCGAGGGAAAAGACAGTTATAAATTCAGTGATACTGGTGCAGAGGTAATCGTTACTTCTCCAAACCGTACGACATACTTTTCTAACCGACATTCTGAACTTGAAGATATGATAAGGCTCTTCGATAAGTTTGATATTTTACTTGTTGAGGGACTAAAAAACCTCCCTCTTCCACGTATCAGTGTTTTTAGAGACTCCATAGATAAAGATTATTTTCCATACATGAATGCTTTGGCAATAGATGACAGTATCGACGTTTCAAAATATAATTTACCAACAGATGTTGATATTTTAGATCTAAATGATGCCAATGAAGTTATTACATGGATTCAAAACAATGCTAAAGAAGTATAAAAAAGGATAAAATTTGAGAGATATATTTGACGCAATACAAAAAAGTGCAAAAAGAATTAAAATTGCCATCGATACAAAAGACATAGGCTATTCACAGCAAGAAAACTCTTCAGGAGAGACACAACTTGAGCTTGATATTCAATGTGATATGATTATTGAAGAGGAGTTCTCACGTATTGCATCTGTCCATACAGTAGCAAGTGAAGAAAAAGAGCATGAAGAACTACTGCACAGTGATGGAAAATACTTTATTGCTTATGATCCACTTGACGGTTCCTCTTTAGTAGATGTAAATCTTAGTGTCGGTTCTATCTTTGGAATTTATGAAGGCGGATTCTCATCCGATAAAATGGTTGCAGCATGTTATGTTGTTTATGGTCCGCGTGTTGAGATGGTTTTTGCAGAAAATAAAGTAAAACTTTACCTGCTTCAAGCTGGAGAGTTTGAATTTGTTAAAGAGATTCGTTTAAATGAAAAAGGTAAACTTATGGCTCCGGGCGGAACACAGCAAAACTGGCCAAAATATCATAAAGCTATGATAGATGGTTTTTTTGCGGAAGGCTACAGACTACGCTATTCTGGTGGTATGGTACCTGATTTGCATCAGATTCTTCTTAAAGGTGGCGGTCTTTTTTCTTATCCTGCTACAAGCGACAAGCCTGAAGGCAAACTGCGTCGTCTTTTTGAAGTATTTCCTTTTGCTTTTGTTTATGAGAAAGCCGGTGGTGAAGCAATAGATGGTAAAGAGAGAGTATTAGACTTATGCTGTGCACATATTCATGATACTTCTCCATGCTTTTTTGGTTCAAAAAGTGAAGTAGCACGTGTCAAAGAGGTTTATGCAAAAAATGCATAATGAACCAAAGGACAGATTTGAACTGCATCTCGATGAGATGATAAAAAAAGTTCAAGAGTGTCAACACAACAGAGGACACAAAAGCTGTTCTGCCTGTGAACTCTACATAGGTTGCGAGCTTCGAGACGAATATGTCAAAGCCGTTTACAACAGTATGTCAAAAGGCGATACAGGCGGCTTTGAGTTTTAAAATGAAAGTATTTGAACTCCAAGCATAAATAAATTGAGAATTATAGCTATTATGGGTATCCAGATAGGAAAAATTGTAATTCCTTTTGGATGTGGTGCTTTCAACTTTATCTTTATCAATGCCATATTAATGAGAGTAAATACAATAAAAATTACAAAACTTGTTGACTGAGCCAATGTTATAAGTGGTAATAAAAGTGACAAAACAAGTATAATCAACGATGTTATAATCGTTGCATAAACCGGAGTAAAAGTTTTAGGATTCACAATGCCTAAAAACTTAGGCATCCACCCTTTGGCACTCATACCGTAAAAAATACGAGAAACCATTATAATCTGAACTAAAACGCCATTAATTACAGCAAACATACCAATAAAGCTAAGTACTACAGCCTTTTGTGAAGTGGCTTTTTCATATACTGCTGCTAATGGTGCAGAAGTTGACGAGAGTATATCCGGTGATAAGAGTGATATAGAAACAAAAGCAATCGCAAAATAAAGTATAGTAGCAATAAAAAGTGTAATAATAATGGCCTTAGGCATTGTAGAAGTCGGATCTTTAACTTCCTGAGCAATATTAACCATATCTTCAAATCCGATAAAAGCATAAAAAGCTAAAAACGCACCTAAAATAATGTTATTTAAAATAATAAAATCTGCAGAAGGTATCATCTTTGCAAAGTTCTCCAAATCAAAAGAGAGATAAGGAAGAGCAACATATATAACAAGAAAGAGTCCAAAAATCTCTAAAAATGTAAAAAGTACAGTAACTTTTACGGACTTGCTTATTCCCCAAGCAGCGATAAGAGTTAACAGAAAAATTAAAGAGATAGAGACCAAAAACTCAGGAATATCTACAAAGGTACTTAAATAACCGTAAAAACCATGTATGATTGTTGCAGATGATAGCACTCCACTCAATGCAATTATAATTCCTATTGCAATAGAGAGCTCTTTGATCCCAAACCCCTCATACACATATACTGCTTCACCAGCACTGACAGGGTATCTTGCGGACAATTCTGCATAAGAAAATGCTGTAAAAAGTACAATAACACATGCAATTAAAAAAGATAGAGGCATATATATTCCGCTTATTCCGGCTATCTTGCCTATTACAACATAAATACCAGCTCCGAGGATATTCCCAAGTCCATAAAAAATAAGCAAAGGAAGAGATATAACTCTTTTTAAAGAAGTATTATTTTTTTCTTCGCTTAACATGCTGAACTCCATTTTTCTTATAATATAACTTATAACATTATTTATATTAAGAGAAGCTATGCATATTTTTTTGATATTAATTGAAAAATCTAAGTCTATTTGGATAAAATAGCAACTATAAATACTTTACAGGACAATAAAATTGAGTAAATATATTACTACACCTATCTATTATGTAAATGGCGAGGCTCACATCGGTCATGCTTACACTACTTTCATTGCAGATACGATGGCACGATATGAGAGATTAAAAGGCGAAGATACTTTCTTTTTAACAGGGACTGACGAACATGGTCAAAAGATTGAAGAGTCAGCTGTAAAAGCAGGTAAACAAACGCAAGAGTTTGCAGATGAGATAAGCGCAAAATTTAAAAATCTTTGGGATGAATTTGGAATCAGCTATGACAAATTTATCCGTACAACGGATGAAGCACATATGAAAGGCGTGCAAAAAGCTTTTGAAGTAATGGTTGCAAAAGGTGACATCTATAAAGATTTTTATGAAGGTCACTACTGCGTGAGCTGTGAGACTTTCTTTCCTGAAACACAACTGGTAGATGGAGAGTTCTGTCCTGACTGTGGTCGTACGACAAGTGTTGTAAAAGAGGAGAGTTACTTTTTTAAACTTTCAAAATATGAAGACAGACTCCTAGAACATTATGAGGCCAATCCAGAGTTTATCATGCCAAAATCACGTGCTAGTGAAGTAGTAAACTTTGTAAAAGGCGGTTTGAGAGACCTTTCTGTTACTCGTACATCTTTTAGCTGGGGTGTAAAAATGCCAAAAAGTATTGGCGATGACAAGCATGTTATGTATGTTTGGCTTGATGCCCTTCTAAACTATGTTACAGCACTTGGATATGGTACAGATGAAGCACAAATGGACTACTGGCCTGCAGATGTACATTTTGTAGGAAAAGATATTTTACGTTTTCATGCGATTTACTGGCCTGCATTTTTGATGAGTCTTGATCTGCCACTTCCAAAGCACATTGGTGCACACGGCTGGTGGACACGTGATGGTGAAAAGATGTCAAAATCAAAAGGAAATGTTGTTTCACCTAAAGAAGTTGCAGATGCTTACGGTGTTGAAAATCTACGCTATTTTATGCTGCGTGAGGTTCCTTTTGGACAGGATGGTGATTTCTCTCAGCGTGCATTCATAGATAGAATAAACTCTGAACTCTCTAATGACCTTGGTAATCTACTCAATCGTATCATCGGTATGAGTGGAAAATACAGTGACTTTGTGATTGATTCTAAAGATGTAGAGAAGTATCATGCAAAAGAGCTTGCAAAGATGAATGAAGTGCTTGATTCTCTTGATGTCTTTATGGAAAATCTGCAAACACATAGATATCTAGAAGAGCTCTGGAGACTTTTTGCAATTGGTAATGGTGTTATTCAAGAATACGAGCCATGGGTAAAAATGAAAAACAACCAAGAAGATGAAGCACTTGCAACTGTTGCGCTTGTTGCAAATATTTTAGCACGCGCTGCTGTGATGCTGCATCCTGTTATGCCAGAAACTACTAAAATTATTGCTGATGCTCTCTCTTTTGAGATAAGTAAAGAGAGTTATCAAGAGCTTGTTATTGATAAAAAACTTCTCAAATTATTTAATATTAAAAAAGTTCCGCCGCTCTTTCCACGTATTGAAGAACCTTTGATGGCAGAAGCTCCAAAGGCAGAACCAAACCCTCCAAAAGAGGAGAAAAAAGAAGAGAAAAGTTCAAAAAATGAAGACAACCTGATTGAAATCGGTCAGTTTTTTGAAACTTCTTTGAAAGTGGGAACAGTTGTTGAAGCCGAAGAGGTGCCAAAAAGTAAAAAACTTCTCAAACTGCAAGTTGATTTAGGTGAAGAGAAGCCTCGTCAAGTAGTTGCAGGCATTAAAGAGTTTTACTCTGCTGGAGACCTTGTAAATACTCAGGTTTGTGTTGTAGCAAACCTCAAACCTGCAAAATTGATGGGGATGATGAGCGAAGGAATGCTTCTTGCTGCTAAGGATGAAGATGGTTTATGTTTAATTAGACCAGAAAAACCTAAAAAAGCAGGCACACCTATTGGATGAGACTTGAAAATATTTTAGCACTTACACATGGGGAACTTGTAAACTCCCCTTTTGTAAACAGTTTTGAAAATATTGTTTTTGATGCAAGATCTGTAAAAAGAGGCGATCTTTTTGTAGCTTTTGATGAAACAATGATAGAAGATGCTGTGCTAAATGGTGCCTATGGTGTTGTTTTTGACAAACCGACACAGATAAGTGACAGTGAAATTGCCTGGATAAAAGTAAAAGATCTTCAAGAGGCACTGGAGAGAATTTTGCGATTTATCCTGATAGATAAAGAGATAGAGGTTTATGAGTGCAATGAGATTATTTTAAAACTGGCCTTGCAGGTTGTCACTGAACCAAACTTCATCGCTCTTCATGGTGACATTCAAACACTTTACAAGATGCTTAGCTCTCTTGAAAATGGGGCAAGCATTCTCTTTAGCCCTGCTCTTACGTCAAAAGAGCTCTTTACCAATGTAAAAAAACTACCCCTAAACCCAAATGAATCTATCAATATCATTGAACAAACTCTTTTTGAGACCTCTTTTATCTATGATAATATATTTTATGAAAGACAGCTTATCTCTCCTTTTTTTATGCCCTATCTAGAACAGCTTCTTCATCTTTTTAAAGTGCTCAAGATAAACTTTAGACTGAGAAAATTTACTCCAATTGACCATTTTGAAGCAGTCTTTACAAATAAAAACTTTGAGATTAAAGAGTTTGGAACAAGTGACAAGGTACTTATATTTGAAAAAAGTACTACTTTAATCGAACAAGAGATAGAATTCTTACAAAAACAGGCTACTTGGGCAAATATTCTCTATCTCATCCCTTTTACTGCAGTAGAATCACTCAGCCAAAAGTTACGAGAAAATCCACATATTGTCATATATAAAAGTGAAAATGAGATTAAGAACCTTCTTAGAGAACATAGTTTCCATTTTGCACTTATTGTAGGTGCGAATAAATCTATACTTACAAAACCACTTATAAAACAGACAGAGGTATCTTTGTTTGATTTTTATTAAAAAGGCATCATATGAATCGTAGAGATTTTCTAACAACGGCAACAACAGCCTCAGCAGCACTCGCTCTTGGCGGGTGTAATGAAAATAATCGTCAGGCGATTGATTATTCAAAGCATCCAAAGCACACAGCAGAAACAAAACGTGTCAATGTAAACAGAAATACAAAAACCGTTATAAAACTCGCTACAAGCTGGCCTGCTCACTTTCCGATAATGGGCAGCGGTGTTGAAAAGTTTGTAAAACGCGTGAAAGATATAAGTGGTGGCCTACTTGAAATAAAACTCTATCCTAAAAATGTTCTTGTCCCTGCTCTTGCTGTTTTTGATGCGGCAAGTTCCGGACAAATCGATGCTTTTCACTCAGGTCCATATTACTGGAAAGGGAAAAACTCTGCCTTCTCACTTTATAGCGGCATTCCTTTTGGCTTTACTGCTGAAGAGGTCAACTCATGGATGCTTTATGGTGGTGGACTTGAACTATGGCGTGAGCAGTATGCAAAGTACAACCTCTACCCTTTTCTTGGGGGTAATACAAACATTCAAATGGGTGGATGGTTTCGCAAACCTATCAACTCTTTGGCAGATATGCAAGGACTGAAAATGCGTATTCCCGGTCTTGGTGGTGAAGTCTTTGCTAAGATGGGAGTGAATCCTATTTTATTGCCTGCAGGAGAGATCTATACTTCATTAGAGCGCGGGGTTATCGATGCAACTGAGTGGGTTGGTCCGGCACTTGATATTAAAATGGGATTTTATAAAGTAGCCCCTTATTACTATTCAGGCTGGCACGAACCAGGTTCGGTGTTAGAGCTCACGTTTAACAAACACTCGTGGAAAAAACTCTCAGATGAACATAAAGCAATGATTGAAGTGTGCGCAAGCGAGATGAACTCCAATATGACCTATGAATTTCATGCACAAAACATTCAGGCACTGCAAAAACTCAAATCTCTTGATGTAAAACTCTCCAGATTTCCTGATGATGTTACAGAGGCAGGTAAAAAAGCACTCAAAGAGGTCATTACTGAGCTCAGTAGTCAAAACAGTGACTTTGCAAAGGTATATGACTCAATAAATAAACATCTTCAACTCTCAAAAGAGTGGAGTGATGCAAGTTTAGGATATTTTTTAAATATCAGATAACAACCATTAGTTAAAAGAGAGTATTATTCGCTTAAAATTTCTTATGGTATATTTTATGAAAACAGTTTTACTTCTTCTTTTGTCTTTACAAGTATCACTTTTTGCATCATTTAGCGGAATACTGCTTGATGCAAACAGCTCCTCTCCTGTAGCAGGTGCCCTTATTAGTGACTCAAAACATGATGTAAAGAGTGATATCAATGGCAGTTTTACAATTGAGTCAAATGAAAAAACCTATCACATCAAAGCCATTGGTTACAGACCTTACACGTTTACAAGTGAGAGAAACAACACAATTATAAAACTTGAACCTGTCAAAGTAAAAGCGCTCTACCTCACATTCTGGGGTGCGAGCAACAACTCAAAAACTCTTAAAAACATACTCAAACTCATTGAAGAGACAGAAGCGAATGCCATCGTTGTAGATGTTAAGAATGAATATGGTTCTACACAGTTTTGGACAGGTTTCAAACAGGCAAATGAGTATGGTGCATATAAAAACAGAACAAACAGAGATATTAAAAAGTTTATGAAGATGCTCAAAGAGAGAAACATCTATACAATTGCTCGTATCGTAACATTTAAAGATGAACTTCAAGCTTCAAACAATCCTGACTATGCTATAAAAAAGAATGATACAAATCAAACTATTTGGCGTAATCATGACAATATGGCATGGGTAGATCCTTTTGATAAGCGCTCACATGATTATGCTATCTCTATCGCAGAAGAGGCTGCAAAAGTTGGCTATGATGAGATCAACTTTGATTATATTCGTTTTCCTGCCAAAAAAGGACTTATCTACTCTCAAAAAAACACACAAAAGAATCGTATCAAAGCAATAGAGAGCTTTTTAGATGAAGCAAAATCAAGACTGCGAAAATATGGTGTTTTCATCTCTGTTGATACATACGGTAATATCTGCTGGGCAAAAGATGACAATGGCATAGGTCAGACGGTCAGCTCACTTGCTTCTCGCGCAGACTATCTTGCGCCTATGCTCTACCCTTCAGGTTTTTCGAAAGGCTCTTTTTATTTTGAGTACCCTTCCGAGTATCCTTATGAAGTGGTTTTTCGCAGTGTAAAAACGATTCAAGACAGAGTTAAAAGTGCTCGTGTAAGACCTTGGTTACAACACTTTAAAGATTATACAAGAAGAAAAAAAGAGTATGCAAGAGATGAGATCCAGGCTCAAATTAAAGCTACGGAAGATGTAGGAACAAATGGATGGATGATGTGGTCACCATCCAGCAAATATAATATCGACTATCTAATCAAGGACCCTGCTCTCTTTTAGCCGCTTTCTTATTGCTTTGGAGTTTGTTAGGTATGTATCAACGAAAGTATGAAAGTCTTTTGAGTGATTCATATGCACGAGATGAGCAAGTTCATGAATGACAACATAGGTTATAAGCTCTTTATCAAGCTTCATCAGTTCACTGTTGAGTGTAATAACTCTGCATGAGCTACAACTTCCCCATCGTCTTCTCATTTTTCGAATTTTAAGCTCTTCAAAAGAGAGATTCATAATTTGTGCATATTTTTGCAGCTTCTGCGTGAGGTATTCTCGCGCAATCTCTTTATAAAAAGTATCGTAAACTTTAAGAACTTTTTCTTGAGTGGGTGATTTGAGACGATGGAGTTTTCTCCTTAGTTGTGCTGCTTCTTCACTGTCTATGCTGTAAACTTCACCAAAAAGAAGCACTTCATCTTCTAAGTTTACAGAAATTTTTTCTCTTGATCTGTTTTTTGCTATCTGCTTGTTTATCCAGTTACTCTTGTCTTCAAGCAATGCCAGAGTAAAACTTGGTGATTTGTAAGGAGTTTTTACCGTAATGATATTATCTTGATTGATGCGGATATAACTGTTTTTGAGGCGTGGATTATGGATAATCTCTACCTCATACTGTTTAAAATTGATTTTAGACGTATGCAATTGGATCTTTTACTCCGGCTTTCTTAAATCCATTGAGTCTCAGTCTACAACTGTCGCAGACACCACATGCCTTATCTTCATTTTTATAACAGCTCCATGTAAGTTCTAGTGGAACATGCAACTTGAGTGCCTCAGCTACAATTTGTGATTTTTTCAGATGTACCAAAGGCATTCTAATCTCGATATTCGTTTCATCCTTGGTTCCCAGGTTAATTGCCTTTTGCATTGCAGTAATATAATCTTCTCTACAATCAGGATATCCGCTACTGTCTTCTTCAACAACACCGATAGCAATCACCTCTGCACTCTCTTTTTCAGCAATAGCTGCAGCCATCGAGAGAAAAATACCATTTCTAAAAGGCACATAGGTAACAGGTACCCCCTCTTCTATGCCACCTGTTGGAACATCAATGCTCTTATCTGTCAATGCCGAAGCTCCGAGCTGTTTAAAAAAATCCAAATCTAAAATATACTGCTCTTTTACATCAAGTTTTTTACTGATTGCGTTAAAACACGCCAACTCTTTATTTTGCGTTCTTTGGTCATAGTTAAAATGTACGGCGATTATCTCATAACCTTGAACATGCATCATATATGCAGCAAGTGTAGAATCCATACCACCACTCATAATGCAGACTGCTTTTTTACTTCTATTCTCTTTCATAGTGTGATTTTAGCATATCTAACTCTTTTTTTTAATCTTTTTCAAATAAAAATCATTCTACAATGATAGAAGTAGAGATAAAGGAGTTCGTAATGGCAGTATCTTCAACTTCAAATGCATCCACAGCACAAACCATTCAAATTGATGTAATGAAAAAAGCACAGGATGTGCAAGCACAGCAAGTACTCAAAGTCTTAGAAAATGCAAATCAGCAATCACAACAGGTTACTGCACAAAAAACAGGAATTGGACAAAATATCAATATACTAGCTTAAGTGCCGTTTTCCTCTCTTTTAAAAAATCTTTTATAAGTTCTCTTTGCTATAATTTCACCCATGATAGATATAGATAACCAAACTTCTTATGAAGTAAAAGAGACATTGTTGCAAAAAATTGCAAAAAGTCTTACAGAAAAAGATATTGAACTTATCATAACAGATAATGCATCCATACAAGTTATGAACGCTGAGTACAGAGATATTGACAAGCCAACAGATGTACTCAGTTTTCCTTATGATGCTGCTATGCAGATGGCTCCACTTGGTAGTATTGTCATCTCTTATGATTTTGTTCAAGAAAAAGCCAAAGAGTTTCAACACCATGAAGATGATGAGTTTACCCTACTCTTTATTCATGGGCTTTTGCATATTTTAGGATACGATCATGAGTGTGATAATGGTGAAATGCGCCAAAAAGAAGAAGAGATCATCAAAGCTTTTTCACTTCCTCAAAGTCTCATTGTCAGAACAGAAGGATAAAGATGGATTATGTAGTTTTTTTAATATCTATGGCAGCTCTTATTTATGGGGCTGATTTCATCATTAAAGAGAGTGAAAGAATTGCTCTGCACTTTGATATTTCACACTTCGTTATTGGTGCGACACTCATAGCCTTTGGTACCAGTTTACCAGAAATGGCAGCCTCTATGGTCGCTTCTTATCACGGAAAAAGCGATATGGCAATTGCCAATGTTGTCGGTAGCGTTGTATTTAACATTACACTTGTTTTGGGTGTTGTTTTTATGATTGCAAAGTCTATGAATCCTGATAGAGATCTCTTTTCAAAAGATAGTACCTGGGTTATTGTACCTGTTGTGATTTTCTATATTATGATACAAGATGGAGAAATAGGCAGACTTGATGGTATTTTATTTCTACTGATGATGGCCTCCTATCTTTTCTTCCTTTTTTCAAGCTCCAAAGAGGAACTTGAAAGTGAAATAGATGAAGATCTGACAAAAGAGAAGTTCAACTGGCCAAAAAGTATCCTTCTTTTACTTGTTGGTTTCATTTTCACAATAGGTGGAGCGAATTTTGTCGTGGAGAGCGGAACAAACATAGCACGTTCACTTGATGTGAGCGAATGGATTATCGGTCTGTTTTTGATCTCACTTGGAACATCACTTCCTGAACTCATTGTATCACTTGTAGCTGTCAAAAAAGGAAATTCAGAGATGAGCATTGGAAATATCATCGGTTCAAACGTTGCAAACTTTTCCATGGTCCTTGGTGGTGCATCATTGATAAATCCATTGACTATCGATTTAAGTGCTGCGAGTTATGATATTTTGATTATGGCATCAGCTTCTATCACCCTGCTCTTTATCTTGGCAAATAAAATCTATAATAAAGCTGGCGGTATCTTTTTATTGACTATTTTGGTACTTTTTATCGCCCACTCAGTTTAACAACGCTACCTTTTCTTAATATATCCAAGCTCTAAGAGCTTGTTATATATATCAGAGACAATAGATCCTGCAGCATGCCCACCATGCCCACCATGTTCTATCATAACCGTTACTATATACTGAGGTTTCCTAGTAGGTCCATAGCTTGTAAACCATGCGTGAGAACGGTTATAGTAAGAGAGTTCATGCTCTAGTCTTCTTTTTTCAATATCCTGCTTGATCCCAATTACCTGTGCTGTACCCGTTTTTCCTGCAATTCGTACTTTAGAGTGTAGATACTGCGTCGCTGTACCATGTGGTGAATTACAAACCTGAATCATAGCCTTTCGGATGACTGGAAGTTTTCTTTTTTCCAAAGGAGTTAAAATGTCTTTATACTCTATCTTATATGGCTCATCACCTATATATTTTGCAAAGTGTGGTGTAATGAGCTTCCCTGTGGCAATCAATGCGGTCTCTCTTGCAATTTGTAACGGTGTGACAAGAAAGTCCCCCTGTCCGATTGACATATTTGCAGTCTCTCCGATATTCCAGGAACGATTGTATTTTCTCAGCTTCCAAAGACGAGAAGGAACGACTCCGATAAACTCATTTGGCATATCTATACCGGTTTTTTTACCAAAACCATACCGTTTGAGTCCCTCACTCATCATCTGATTACCCAGAATAAGACTTCCTTTATAAAAATAATCATCGCAACTCTCACGGATGGCTTTTACAATGTCCGTATGGTGATGACCTCTCTCTTTCCAACAACGGAATGTCCTGTTTGCAATTCGTAAGTTAGAGCGACAATCAACACTCCATTTATCACTCAACTTCGTCGTAATATAAAGCAGTCCAAGCAGTGGTTTAATCGATGAACCGGGAGGATATAGCCCGTGTGTGAGTTTATTTGTAAAAGGATGATCCAGACTTGAAGCAAGTTTGTTGTACATTTTGTAGCTCATCCCTGAAACAAAGATATTTAAATCATAATTTGGAAAACTGCCCGCAGCCAATATAGAACCATCTGTTTTCATAACAACAAAAGCACCTACTTTACCCAAAAAGAGTGCAGATATATATTTTTGCAGCTCTATATCCATATTAAGTGTCAGTTTTGTATCTTCCTGTGGACTTTTATAGTAAAGCTCTTCTATCTCTTGATTATTGGCATTTACTTTTATCTCGCGTTCTCCGGGAATTCCTTGAAGGTAGTTATTATAGTAATTTTCAATACCTGTTTTTCCCGTATAACCAATGAGTTCAAGTACCGGATTTTTATCGATATCTTTTTTGTTTGCACGCGCTACATAGCCTATCATATGCGCTGCGATATTTTTATAAGGGTAGTAACGTTTTGGCGCTGGTACTATCTTCATGTTCTCACGCAGATTGAGGATCGAATATATCGGCATCATCTCTTCGTAAGGAATAAACTGTACAACATCGATAAAGTTGTGATTATAAAAAGAGTCTTTTTTTCTATAGTTTTTTACGATCTTTTTTCTATCAAGTGACGGCAAAAGCTTTGTAAGAAGTGCCACCTCTTCTTCAAATTCATTTTTATGTTTTTTCGTAAGCAAATGTGGGGCAAGTTGGATTTTAAATCCAAGTTTGTTGATGGCAATAGGTCTGTTTTTCACATCAACAATCTCACCACGCACAGGAGCAATCTTTTCATGCTTGATTGTATTTTTAATGGAGAGTTTTGAGTAGTAGATGTTTGACTCCACTGCCAGAAAAAAAACACGCACAATTAAAGCAAGCCAAACAGATGCAAAGAGTAAAATAATAAATTTAACTTTCATAAAAGACTCACTATTAAAAATTCAATTACTATATAGTATACTATATAGTAATTTATCTCAGGTGCCTCTAGCAGAAAGATATTTGAGACAAATGTAAGAAATGCAAAATATCCCATATAGGTAAAGAGCACATAGGAAATCTTGATACAGGAGTTACACGAAAAGTTTTGAATAATTTTTGGCATGATAAATTTATATTGAATATAAAAGTATATAAGTGAACTAAAAAGAAGGTAACCATAATTTGCTTCAAAGATCACGAGACAAAATGCAATTAAAAAGAGTGCCAGTGTATCTTCTCTCTTAAGTGCACGTGAGAAAAGAACAAAAAGTACAGAAAGCAAAGGTGGCAAAAAAGGATATATACTCGCCAGTGAGCTATAGAGAACATAGAGTACAATGTATAAGAACGGTACTATAGGTTTTTGATCAGAGATACTTCGTTGCATATTGGAAAGTGTTTACATTTGATACAATCAGCCCAGATTTTATGCTCAGGGAGGGACTCTTTTGGAATTTCTACAAAACCAAGCCTTTCGAAAAAAGACTGTTTGTAAGTTAAACTCAGAACTCTTTGCACTCCAAGAGATTTTGCTTCATCGAGAACTTTGTTTATGAGTTTTTCTCCTATCTTTCTACCTCGAAAGCCGTCCTTTACAATCAAAGAGCGAATTTCGGCAAGAGAGAATGTGTGAATATGTAAAGCAGTGAAACCAACGAGTTCTCCATCTAAAAAAGCCAGCGTATAAGAGCGTATATTTGTTGCTATCTCATCATCACTTCTGTCTAAAATGATTCCACTCTCCACTT
Source organism: Sulfurimonas indica (assembly GCF_009192995.1). Lineage (GTDB taxonomy): Bacteria > Campylobacterota > Campylobacteria > Campylobacterales > Sulfurimonadaceae > Sulfurimonas > Sulfurimonas indica. The sequence goes on from NZ_SDID01000001.1 coordinate 27,690, forward strand.
CAGGACGGACCAGCTCTTGCATTTTAGGAATATCTGAAAGCTTTGCTTTTACAAATTCAATCTGCATCTACTTCTTCTTCACTCTCTTTTAAAATATCGTAAATCTCTTTAATGATTTTCTTTGTTCCCCGTTTTTTAGCACTTGAAACCATCAATGCATTGGGAAACTCTCGTCTTAGAGCATTTTGTTCTTTCTGGTTGAGCTTATCAATCTTTGTAAAGATTTGGATGATGTATTGATCCTCTCTTGCATGTGTAAATAAAAACTCACTTACTTGCGTGTCAATCTCCAAATGAGGATGACGACAATCGATAAGATGAATAAAAATCTTGATCTGTTCTCTGTTTGCTATATAATCTGTAAGATTTTTCTCCCAGTCATGCTTTTGTGCTTTTGATACTTTTGCATATCCAAAACCTGGCAGATCGACAAATTTTGCCATCAGTTTTTGGGATGTGTCTCTATCCATGAATGTCACATCAAAATAGTTAATCAGCTTTGTCTTTCCCGGTGTTGAAGAGACTTTTGCCAGTCCTTTGTGATCTGTCAAAGCATTTAGAAGTGAGCTTTTGCCAACATTTGAGCGTGCCATAAAAACAACTTCGTTGTGTTCATCAGACTCAGGAGCCGCTTTATAGTTTGGTGCTGACGTAATGAATTTTGCATCGACTATGTCAATCATCTACTTCTTTTCCTCATCAATATTAAATATCATAATAACAGGCTCTTTTTTAAAGCCTTTTGCATATGCTTTTCCATCTGTCGTCTTTAAGACCACTTCATCTCCTAAGATCTCTTTTTTATCATTAAGCTGTTTTAAATGAACATTTTCATAAAAATAATACTCTTTTTTATTTGGAAAATAGATGACTTTACCGGCAACTCCACTATATTTTGCCCCATCTTTTGTCGTAATACTAAAAGAGACATCCCCTACTGCTACAAATTTTGTAGGTTTTTTCTTTTTATTGACATAAATTGTCACTTTAGAAGCATTGAGTTCGTCATTTGCCTTTTGAATGTTTACATCACCACTAAAGACAGAAACCCCAGTGTTTTGGTCAGATGTAAAAGAGTTTGCCTTTATTTTTAACTCTTCGGAGAAAAGCAGTGTTGTAAATGTTGTAATTAAAAGGAATATGGCTGTTTTTTTCATCTATTTACTCTCTTGTAATTGAATTTTTGCACGAACATTTTTTGAAAAAATCTTGTTTTTTTCATTGTTATACCGGATATAAGAACCCTGTACTATACTGTCGTTAAGGTAAGCGACATAACCTACATCACTGGTAACATCGGAAGTCTTTTTATTATATACAGCTTTTTTCGTTTTAAAAGTCAGTCCGTCATCCCGTATATACTCAACATTACCGCTTAAAGTCACCAGATCATCTTTGTAGATACCATCATCTGCTTTCATATTTGCAATATACTTTTTTTCATTATCAGTATAATCCATATTTTTGATTGTATATCTGTTAGAGTAACGCACAGCCTCATTCCCAAGCATAATGGTCTGTAAACTGCTTCTGTCTAGCTCATACATTGTAAAGTCTTTTATCTCAAACAGTGGCACATCAACAAAAGCCTGCTGCTTTATATTTAAAGGCTTGAAAAAAACATAGATACCGATAAGTACACCTAAAACAAGTGAAAAAAAAAGCGTAATTTTGATAGCCTACTCCTCAATCCAAAGAGATAAAAACTCATCTTTTTGATCATTTTCTTCTATGATGATATCAATCATCTCACGCACAGCTGCATCACCGCCATTTCTGCTCAAAACTGTATCGACAAGCTCTTGAATCTCTTTTACCCCGTTGTTTGGAGTAAAACTTCTGCCGACCAAAGAGAGCATACCGTAATCATTGAGATCATCACCAATTGCCGCAACTTCATACATCTGTAGATTCAAAGACTCAACTATCTCACGCAGTACTTTCTCTTTATCCTTGATACCTTGATGCAGATGCTGTACACCAAGTTCATCAGCACGTCGCTTTACTATAAAAGAGTTACGACCTGTGATAATGGCTACATGATTTCCCATACGTATCCAGCTGGCAATCGCCAAACCATCTTTGACATGAAACTCTTTGACTTCAGATGAGTTACTTGTATAAATTATTTTACCATCAGTAAGACAACCATCAACATCTAAAACAAGCAGCTTAATCATAATACATCTTTTGTACTAGGAATTCCTACACGTGCATTTGGTGCTGTTGCACGACGAAGTGCAACTGCCACTGCTTTAAAAGCTGCTTCGATGATATGATGTTTGTTCTTCCCACGCAGCTCAATGATGTGCATACTTACTCTAGCATTAAGTGCAAAAGCTCTAAAGAACTCTTCAACTAGTTCAGTATCAAACTGCCCTACTTTACCATGTACATCAAGTTCATAAACTAAAAAAGGACGGTTACTAAGGTCCAGGTCACAGCTCACGCAAGCCTCATCCATAACAATATTTGCACTTCCAAAACGCTCCATGTTTTTTACAGGGTAGATTGCCTCAGCAAGTAAAGCACCAAGAACAATGCCTACGTCTTCAACACTGTGGTGATCATCAATGTGCGTATCACCTTTACAGCTGATATCTAAGTCTATCAAAGAGTGTTTTGAGAAGCTCTCAAGCATATGGTCTAAAAAACCGACACCAGTGCTAATGTTGCTCTTTCCACTACCGTTTATATCCAATGAAATCGTAATATCTGTCTCTTTCGTTGTTCTTGTTTTTGTTATCATTATCTAATCCTCTCTTACAATAAATGCATTTTTAAATTTTCCGTGAGCTTTATAGTCTCTAGCCTCTTGCTCACCTTTAAAACCTGTCAGCCAGACTTTAAACATACGCCCCTTATCACTTTCAACATCTTTAATGATTGTTTTATACCCATCTGTGTTGTCATATTTCTCTTGTGTTACAAGTGCCCCCTCTATACGGGAAAAAGAGCCGATCTGAATAGCATATTTTCCAGCCAGAGACATCTTTTGCGGTAACTTTTTCAGCTCTTTTTTCGTTGGTATGCTGCGCTTTCCTTTGCCTTCAAAACCGAGAACCTCTAATGTAACGGGAGCAGTCCCCGTTCCAATCATGTCAATCTTTGATGCCGCAGCCTTTGAAAGATCGATGATACGTGTCGAGACAAAAGGACCTCTGTCGTTGATACGCACTACTGTACTTTTTCCATTGCGTCTGTTTGTTACTTTGACGATGGTGTTCATAGGCAGTGTTTTGTGTGCTGCTGTCATCGCCCACATATTGTAACGCTCACCATTTGAAGTGAACTTTCCATGAAAGTTCGGTCCATACCAGGATGCATTACCACGAAATCTATCTCCTACACTTACAACCTGCGGATAGTACTTTTTCCCATGAACGACATAAGGGCGCATCGTTGCGTGAGAGTACTTTTTCTTTGGTGGTGTTGCACGGTATGCACCTCTGTCATCTGTGTATGTTTTTACTGTTGATGAGGGTGCATAGTTATAACTTCTGTAAGTCCCTGGACCTCGCGTACTACAAGCTGTAAAAATGAAAGAGATGATTATTGCAAGAAAAAACCATGATCTATTCATACAGTTTCAACCTATCCCCAACTCTAATTAAAGAACCTCGAATATGGTTTTGCAAGCGAATATTGCGTACACTGATCTTATGTGCTTTAGCAATCGACTCCAAAGAGTCTCCTTTTTTAACCATGTAGTAGTGCTTTGAAGATATCTTTTTTATAGCACTTTTCTTAGGAATAGGAATGATAAGTTTTTGCTTGAGTCTAAGCCTATTGGTTTTTAGATGGTTGAAATCTTTGATGACTTTATAAGAGACACCATACTTTTTACCGATGTAAGAAAGGTTGTCACCACGTGTTACCACATGCACTTTATAGATGTTTTTTATAGGCTCTTTTGTGTACTTCTGCTTAAACTCTGCGAGCTTGATGTACGGAATGTACACGTTATACCCTTTTGAATAAGGAGGTACAAAGTCATATTTTAAATGTCTGTTGAGTTTTTTCAAATCTTTAAGTGGAATGTGGATCAACTTTGAAATACGCGCTAAAGATTCCCCGCTTGAAAGCTTAACCGTTGAGATGGAGTATGCATTTGCACGGTTTAAAAGATACTCATACTCACTGTGTAATAGATATTGTTCATCACTTCCTATAAGTGCAAGTGCCACAATCTTTCTGATGTAGTTTCTACTCTCACGAGGAATGTACTTCTTTTTTGGATCGAGCAGTACTGCAAGATCATCCGTACCTGCTTTTTTTATAGCACGATTGAGTCGTCCTCCACCACAGTTGTAAGCAATGGCAGCCAAATACCACTTCCCAAAACGTTTATGGAGTGCAGAGAGATGCTTGGCAGCAGCTTCTGTAGACTTTATAAGATCACGTCTTTCATCTACATACTCGTCAATTTTTAGATTATAGTGCTTCGCAGTACGTGGCATAAACTGCCAAAGTCCTGCTGCGCGCTTTTTAGAGTAGGCTTTTGTACGAAAATTCGACTCTGCCATCGCAAGATATAAAAACTCTTGTGGTACATCATACTTTGAAAGCGTACTCTTAATAGCAGGAATGAAGAGATAAGCATCACTCATAGCACGGAAAAAATGCTTGTCCTTTGCAAGCGTTCTTCGCTTCATCTTGTTCATGACCGGATCATAAAGAAAAGATGGTTCGATATCAAAAGAGTCAAGAAGTGCAAGTTCTTTGTTATAGTTGGACTCGTAAGTCAGGTTCGCAAAAAGAAATAACGGAAAAAACAGAGTTAATAGATATTTTATCATGGACAACTTTTTATTTTAATTTTAAGTAGTAGATTTTATCTAAAAAATCATTAAAAAAAGTTGTAAACTCTCTAATATTAAGAAATATGAAAGAGTTTTAGGGCGTTTTGCGTGGTTAAATTTTCTACTTCCTCACGTGAGATATTAAGCAGTTCTGCCATTTTCTCTGCTACAAAGGTAGTATAAAATGGCTCATTTCTCTCTCCTCGATGTGGCGTCGGCGTGAGATATGGTCCATCAGTTTCAATGATGAGCTTCTCTTTTGGAATGCGAGGCAGTATATTTACAAGCTTTTTCGCATTCTTAAAAGTAAGGACACCTCCTATACCAAAGTAAAAGTTCTCATCTGCGAGACTTAAAAGTTCATCATCCGCATTAAAACAGTGCAGTACACCGCCAACTTCACCGGCACTGTTCTCTAATAGTATCATTTTGGAATCGTGTGAAGCATTTCGGATGTGGACAATAAGTGGTTTGTTGTGCTCTTTGGCAAAATTGATCTGCCAAGCAAATATCTCTTTTTGTTTTGCTTTCTCTGCTGCTTTTTCCTCATCACTTCCCTCAAGTCGGAAGTAATCCATGCCACATTCACCAATAGCCACACACTTCTCATGCCCTACATAACGCTCAAAGTAACTCGCATCAAAACCATCTAAATCATACGGATGTACCCCAATAGCAAAGTAAACATCATCATATCTTTCTGAAATCCCAATAGCTTTCTCAAGTGTAGATAAATCTGCTCCGGGAATGATAAAACGCTCTACTCCACCCTCACGCGCACGATCTAGTACAGCATCCAAATCTTCATCGTATCTTGCATCATCCAAATGTATATGTGTGTCGATTATCATCTATTTCTTTGCCTCCAGTAACTCACGGGCAAACTTTTTCGCTTCATCAGAGATTTTATCTCCACTGATGATTCTTGCTATCTCATCTACCCGTTCATCAAAATCAAGTTCTTTTGTTTTTGAAATAGTACCATCTTTATAGACTAAAAAGTGCTGATCTCCCATAGAAGTAAGCTGTGGTTGATGAGAAATGACAAATATCTGAAAATGTTCTGCCAACTGTTTAAGCACACGTGCAACACTCATAGACTCCTCACCACTGAGGTTTGCATCTATCTCATCTAGCATCAAAACACCACCGTTTTTATTCATATGCTCTGATTTAAGTGCTAAAACAGCAAGACGAAGACGATTGAACTCCCCTGTTGAAATTTTATCGAGTGCAGTACCATTTAACTCAATTCTGAGCATATCCTGCCCTATTTTTGAGTATGCAACTCTTTGCATCGTTAACTTTGCCTCACGCAAGTAGAGATTTTTCAAGTAAATGTTCAGATCTTTTTCAAATGCCATAAGCTCTGCCTCACGCAAAGCACTTAATTCATTAGCAAGTTGTTCTACCTCACGTGAGAGTTCTTCATACTTCTGTTCTAAATCATGCTTTTCTATCTCGATGTTTTCATATTTTTGAAGCTCTTGCATCTTCTGTTCTTTGTATGTAAGTGCCTCCTCGATGCTACCATATCGACGTTTTAATCCGCTAAGCTCTTCTATGCGATTGAGCACTGATTCTACATCAACATCTTCAAGTGCGTTAAACTTCTCCTCTGCACCATCAAAAACGGCACGAAGTTCATTCATCGCATCATCAAAAAAACTGCTATCTACGTCCAGTTGTTCCAGAGCTGACGCAACAAGATGCTCATAGTTGAAGATCTCATTTGCCGAGCCTATACTCTCCAGTACTTTTTCCTTGCGTGAGAGCTCTTTTTTTATCTCTAAAAGCTCTTCATCTTCATTTGGCTGTGGGTTGATGTCTTCTATCTTTTTTATCTCAAAGGCTGCAAACTCTTTGAGCTCTACTATCTTTTTCTCTTCCTCTTCGATGACCTTAAGTTCGTGTTCTGTCCAGTGATACTCTGTATAGACCTCATGAAACTTCTTTTTTAAAGCCTTGATGCTTTTAGACTTCGCTTCGATGCGTTCATCTAAAATGGCAAGTAGATTCTCATTTTCAAAGTCACTGAAATCTTTGAGGCTCAAGTGTCTTAAATACTTCGCAGCAACACTGCTCATAGCCTTGCGTGAGAGGCTTTGGTTGTTAATGAAGTAACGGGATTTCTCTTTTTTGATATGCTTAAAGACATTGATATCATCACTCTCAATCCTACATTCCTCTTCATCTATCTCCCATGTAACACTACTCTCACACAAAGTTGCATCACAGCTGCTTCCTCCAACAGAGGTAAGAATAGACTCCATAAGAATGGACTTTCCACTCCCACTCGGCCCCGTAAAGACCACAAGTCCATTATTTAAGTTCAGCTCTGCTTCGTTAAAACTCAGGTAATCTTTGAGGTAAAATCTTTCTATCATCTTCGCACCTTTAAAAATCTAATGGACTTATGAGTTTCGTTTTATTCATTTCGCTAACAACATGAGTGTATATCATAGTTGTTTCAACAGATTTATGCCCTAATAGCTCTTGAATACTTCTTAAATCTATACCAGCCTGCAGCAGATGAGTTGCATAGGAGTGGCGAAATATATGTGAAGTTACTCGTTTGTTCAAGTTGGCTTTACTTGCTGCAGCTTTTATATTTCTGCCTAAAGTTTGCGGATGAATATGATGTCGTCTTTTTTCTCTGCTTCTAGGGTCTTGTGAAATACTTTTCATAGGAAACAGAAATTGCCATTTAGTTTCAAATTGTGTATTTGGATATTTTTTTGCAAGAGCATAGGGGATAAATACAGAACCAAAGCCCTGTTTTAAATCTTGCTGGTGAAGAGCTTGAACATAAGAGACCTGCTCAAATAACTTCTCTTTTAGTTTTTGAGGCAATGGTATAGTTCTATCTTTGAGAGATTTAGAATCCCATATATATATTTTGTCAAATCCAAAATCAATATCTTTTACTCTTAGATTAAGCGCTTCATTCATACGCAAACCACAGCCATACATAAGATGCACAATTAAACTGTAATCATGAGCGATATTTTGCAAAACTACTCTAATTTCTTCTTTTGTCAATACAACAGGAATATGTTTTCGCTCCTGTGCTCGAAAAGCTTGAACATTCCATTGGCTAGTATCTACACCCAAAACCTCTTTATAAAGAAATAGAACTGCACTAAAAGCCTGATTTTGTGTAGTTGGTGAGACCCTATCTTTTGTAGCAAGTTTAGTAAGATAGGCTTCTAGTTCGACTTTCCCCATCTCAACAGGATGCTTTTTATTATGAAATAAAATATACTGCTTAATCCAATGCACATAAGTTCTCTCTGTAGAGTAACTGTAATGTTTAAAACGGATTTTATCTCTAACAATATCTAAAAGTTTTTTCTTCACTTGCATTTTACACCTCCACTTAAGCAACTTTTTGCATTTTATTGCCAAAATCTTCTAATTAGCAAACAAATATGCGTGTTAATTGCTAAAAGAACATTTAACACACACTAAATATTTAAGAATAATAGTGATTTCTTCTAAAAACAATCAATTATTTGGCAAATTGTCATATTTTTCACAATTAACACACAAAAGATATGTTTGTTAATGTTGATTTTTAGAGTTGATTTGTGTAAAATGTTTGTTGAATAAATAGTTGTCCGCTCGCTTCGCGACCGGACAACGGGGGCGCGGGTTGAACACCCGCTAGTCATCTGTCGCAAAGCGCAAGACAACAAGCGGGAGGAGCGAACAACCATTTGAAAACATAAATGTTTGAAAATGGCAGTCACTCACCCGCGCCCCCGTTAGATGACATAAAAACAAACTAATACAAATTGATATTTACTTTGTATCAAGCTCTGAAGTTTTTTCAACTTAAAAACTTCCAACTATAAATAGTAGTTATTCCTAAAGTGTAAATAGCTAAAAGCCAAACATTTCTAGGATTTCCTGAGAGTTTTGGTGTCTTAATCTCTGAAACATTGAGTATGGCAAGTGAAACTCCACTTATATATAAAATAATTGTGAAAGTTCCAGTACTCACGAAACCCTCTAGTAAAAATATAGAAACTAAAATTAAACTATTATTATCTAATGCTAATCCTGTGTATTTTGTCCCCCCGGCTAAACCGTATGTGCTAAAATAGCTTAAGCGTATCGCAGCAGCAGAGACCATAATAAATGCTCCAATTAAAAAGAGTGGCTCAAATTTACCATAGCTTAAGAGTAAAATAGCAGGAGTGACACCATAACTGACAACATCTATTAGCACATCAAGTTGCCCTCCAAACTTTGCATCAGTTGGAGTTCTTCCTTTAAGTCTTCTAGCGACAAGCCCATCAGCCCAATCAAAAGCAACTGCCCAAACCATTCCAATCATTGCAAGAGCGTAAACACCCTCAATAGAGTAATAGATAGCAAGTATTGTACATGCTAACCCTGAAAGTGATAAAAGGTTTGGAATGTCTTTGAGATAAGATAAAATAGTGGGTTGTTGTAACTCTTTGTGTGTGCTACTGTCTGCTGACATTGAAACTCCTAATAAGTATTTGTAATTCTTTATCGTATAAATTTCAGTATAGCATAAATTTCAGTATAAAAGAGTATTATGTATACAATAAATTTTACTTAAGGAAATAAATCATGACCGTATATACCGTTGGTACTTTTGACTTGTTACATATTGGTCATTTAGACCTCTTAGAATACTGTAAAACATTGGGTGATAAGTTTGTAGTTGGGGTTGCTTCTGATGAAGTAGTAGCTTCATATAAAAGAAATGTACCTGTGATTCCATTAGCAGAAAGAATGAGAATGTTGAAAGCTTTAGCATGTGTTGATGCTGTTGTATCATATGATAAACTTGAGTATGTGACTCAATGTAAAGAAGTAGATGTTGATATTTTTGTCATTGGAGAAGATTGGGGAAATAAACCTCATAATATTGCAGTAGAAAAATATCTAAAGTCAAAAGGAAAAAAGATAATTCAAGTAAGCTATAATCCCCAAACTTCATCTACAAAAATAAAACAAAATGTCATAGCTCAAATCCATAAGGGTAAATATATGGTACATGATGTTGTATAAAACACCTAACAAAATAAAGATAGAGAACATATTTTTGTACTCAACCGTTATGGGGAGGGTGATAGTTGAAGTAATAAAACTATAAACAAGCCTCCACAGTATACCGCCATTGATAATGTTTTATTTCTACAGTAAAACCATGCCTCTCTAGTATCTTTTTCAGTTCGTATGGCGCATAAAAATTAGCAGGTTCACCTAGCGTTTTTTCCATCCAACAGACAGCTTTACCTCGAAAGGTGCTCACATCAAAATCATAAATAAAAAGTTTTCCATTTTTCTTTAGAACCCTTACAGCCTCTTTCATCGCAAGTTCAGGGTTAGAAAAATGGTGAAGTGACTCTCCCATAAGAATCATGTCAAAACTGTTATCTTCAAATGGCAACTCTTCTGCTGTTGCTATATACGTTTGCACATATGCCGGGGCATATTTAAGCATCCCGTCTGCTGGGTCTACTGCTACATATTTTAATTCACTATTGCATTTATGAGCGAATTCACTCATTATCCCTGTCCCTGCCCCAATATCTAAAACAGATGCTTGGCTGGGGAGTGGTTTTAAAAATATACACAGTTCCTCTAAAACCTTCTTTTGATATATCAGAGTACCGAAGTGTTTAAAGAAAAATCCAAGATAATTAAAAGGTATCATCTACCACCCTTTATACTTACTAATCTATTTATAACTTTATTATCAAAGTGTATCTAAAACTTAATAACACATCATTTATTCAAAATAATAAATTCAGACAAAAATTAGAGAAATATGTAAACCTGACATATAAATAGCAATACATTTTTTATGTCAGATATTATTCCTTATTCAGCAATAGTCATATAAAATGTTGTCTATGAAAGTGGGGACATTCCAATTTCAAAAACGCTGATTATAAAATTGTCTAAGTTCCAAATTGCAGCAACAAAAACATATAAATAATCATAATCTAGCTTACCAAGGAATAATATGCCATACCCCATAGAAAAAAAGCTCGTCATCGCCGTCTCTTCCAGTGCACTTTTTGATCTCTCAGAATCACATAGAGTTTTTGTGGAAAAAGGACCAAAAGCCTATAAAGAGTTTCAAGAAAAAAACTTAGACAAGGTACTTGAGAAAGGTGTCGCTTTTCCCTTTATTAAAAGATTTCTACATATTAACAAGAGGTTCAACAAAGAGTTGCCGGTAGAAGTTGTATTGCTCTCGAGAAACTCGGCTGTTACGGGTAAGCGGGTATTTCGCTCCATTTACCATTATGGCTTAGATATCTCCAGAGCTGCATTTATGGAAGGAAAATCACCTTACGAGTATGTACCTGCTTTTAATGCATCACTCTTTCTCTCTGCCAATGCCTCAGATGTTCAAAGTGCCATAGATGCAGGATACCCAGCCGGTGTAGTTCTGCCAAGTGAAGTAGTGAATGATGAAGGTGATGAAGAACTCAGAATAGCTTTTGACTTTGATGGTGTCATCGCTGATGATGAAGCCGAGTCGATTTTCCAAAATGGTGAGCTTCCGGACTTTCATGCCTATGAAGTTGCAAATTCACACATTCCTCATCAGTCAGGACCATTAGCAGATCTGTTCAAAAAGCTCTCTTTTTTACAACAACTAGAAGACGCAGAGTTCGAAAAAGACAAAAACTACAAACGCATTCTCAGAACTTCTATCGTCACGGCTCGCAATGCACCTGCACATGAGCGAGTCATTACAACATTGGAAGATTGGGGAGTTAGTGCGAATGAGATCTTTTTTCTAGGCGGTATGGAAAAAGACAGAATCCTCTCTAGATTACAGCCTCATATCTTCTTTGATGATCAAAAAAGTCACCTAACGTCTAACAAAGGTAATATCCCTATGGTTCATATACCTTTTGGTATTTCGAACAAACTGTAGTATAATGTACTAATGAGAGGAGGGAAAGATGAAATACTTCAAAACAGTACCCCAAAAAGAAAAAATCGTCTGTCTGCTATGTCAACACTACTGCCAACTCAAAGAGGGGCAAGTGGGTGTTTGCGGTGTCAACAAAAATGAAGATGGTGAACTCAAAACTTTAGTTTACGGTCATCCATCTGCACTCAATCTCGACCCGGTTGAGAAAAAACCACTCTATCACCTCTTACCGGGCACTACTGCCCTCTCCTTGGGAACTGTCGGGTGTAACTTCAAGTGTCCGTTTTGTCAGAACTGGCAGATATCACAAGAACACTATGTTGATACAAGTGTTACTATCTCACCTGAAAGAATGGTAGAGATGGCTCAAGAGAGAGGTGCGGCATCTATCGCTTACACCTACAATGAACCGACCATCTTTTACCCCTATGCCAAAGACATCGGCGTTCTTGCCAGAGAAAAAGGTCTCAAAAATATCTTTGTTACCAACGGATTTGAATCTCCGGAGGTGGTAAAAGATATGGCTTCATGGCTTGACGCTGCCAATGTTGACCTTAAAAGCTGGGATGAAGCTTATTATAAAAAAATTCTCAAAGGTGGACTTGAAGCTGTAAAAGATACGCTTCGAGGCATGGTGCGTGAAGGTATTTGGGTAGAAGTAACAACACTGCTCATTGAGGGTGACAATGATTCGGATGCAGACTTAAAAGCGATGGCCAGCTTCATCGCAAACGAATTGGGTGTGCATGTACCTTGGCATCTCAGTGCCTTTCATCCTGATTATAAGATGCAAGATCACGAGTACACAAAACTCCATACTTTAGAACGTGCAAAACGCATTGCAAAAGAAGCAGGGATTCTCTATGTTTATCTGGGTAATGTTCCTGTACATGGAGACACCTACTGCCCTGACTGCAATACTCTGCTCATAGACAGAACAGGTTATGCCATTGCACAAAACAGTTTGGTTGACGGACACTGTCCAAAATGTAACAGAGCCTTAGAAGGAGTTTGGAGATGAGCATAAGAAAAGATGCGGTTGCCGGGCAGTTTTATCCGGCAAGCCAAGATGAAATAGTAAAAATGTTCACTCACTACAATGAGATCATAGACAATGCCAAAGAAGATAAAAACATACTTGAACTGAGCCCTCGTGCTATCATCGTACCTCACGCAGGCTATGTTTACTCTGCTTTTACAGCAAACATCGCTTTTCGACTTTTAAAAAATACAAATGCAAAGCGTGTTGTTGTCATTGGTCCAAGTCACAGAGTCTATGTAGAGTCTACATCTGTCTCACTCTTTGATACATTTGAGACACCACTTGGAGACCTAAAGATAGACAAATCTCTTGCAAATGAAATGGTGGAGGAGTTTGGTTTACGATTTCAAAGAGATGCTCATGAAGAACACTCTACAGAGGTCCAGATGCCATTTATAAAATACTATCTTCCGGATGCTTCTGTGGTTGAGTTTGTCTATGGCAACGAGAAGCCTCTACGCTTGGCAAAGGTCATTAACTATCTTTTAGAAGACAGTGGTACAGTAGTGGTTATCAGTACTGATCTAAGCCATTACTATGACATCCAAAAAGCAAACAGACTTGACAGTATATGCCTTGATGCAGTTGCAAGATTAAATCCGGAGGAGTTGCATGAAGGGTGTGAAGCCTGCGGAAAAATAGGTGTAGAAGCCATCCTGCTTGCAGCAAAAGAAAATGGTCTCAAACCTACCCTGCTTGATTACAGAACGAGTGCCGATGCAAGTGGGGATAAATCTCAGGTCGTTGGCTATATGAGCGCTGCGTTTGTTTAGTTCTCTATTGTTCTAAAATAACCCACAGATGGCTGTACCAGTACCATCTTCCATCTTGTGCAGGTGCAGTACAGGTGTAATGATTTCGCGGGTATAGCAGAGGTTCTGTTGCCTGAACAGTTATTTCTGTATCACTCAGCCACTCCATTTGTATCTTTTTACCATCAGCTGTAAAACATTGCAACGCTTTAAGCGGTTTTTTGAGTCTCAGTGTTAAAGAGGGAGGATTATTACTCTCATCTACCAACGTATCTTCATTTTTAACGGACTCTAGAGGCAAAGGCAAGGTATCTACTTTTAGTTTAAACTGTTCCATTGCACCAAAACCTCCAGACATAGGAAAGCGTGTCAGTTCCATAAAGTTACTTTCACTAGAAATAGGTGCAGAGTTTTGTGCCACACCGACATAGTCTAAACCTTTGATAATCTGCAACAGTTCTGTGTCATACTCGCCAAAAGGATAAGCGAACATTTTTGGCTCATTTGCAACCAAACTTCCAAGTTCTTTTTTCAACTTTTCCTCACATTTTTCTACCTCTGTTTTAACATATGCTTCATAATCGTCTACATTTTTCAACCTCTTACGCATAAGATAGGGATGCGAATAGCTGTGATTTGCGAACTCTGCACCATTTTGTCCCATCTCACGCAGCTCATCCCAAGTCAAATAGTTCTCTGAGTGATGCATAACCGGTAGCGAATTTACAAAAAGTGTAAAAGGAAGATGCAATTTTTTAAGTAGTGGATATGCTTTTATATAAGCACTTTTATAAGCATCATCTATCGTAATTGCAACGGTTTTTTCAGGAAGAGCCCTCTTTTGTTGCAGATAACGGACAATCTTTGAGAGTGGCCAAACATTGTAATGATTTTGCACCAAATGCTCCATCTGTTTTGCAAAAAGCTCCATTGAGATACTTGTAGATGGGTATTTGGACTCATCAAATCTGTGATATTGCAAAACCACAGCATGATTCTCTTTTGCGAAGAGAGAAAAAGTAAAAAAGATAAAAACAAAGAAACTGTAAACTATTTTCATAACACTATTATATCTTTATTTTTTTGATATAATTTTACCAAATATAAAGGCTTATAGTGATGTCAACGATTACCAAACAATTTTCTTACCTGATGCTTACATTTTTAACACTTATAGCAGGCTATGCCTATCTGCGTTATGCCTATAGAGTAACAGACTCTACACCTTTTACCCAAGAGATAGTACTTATCATTTTAGGTACCATCGCTACTGTCTTTATCACCGCCCTGCTTTTAAACAAGCAGACAGCCGTAGAGATAGAAAAAGAACAAAGTATAAAATTTTTAGATTTAAAAGCACAAACTTACGAAAAACTGCTTGATTTGATGGAAGAGATGGCAACACAGAGTAGTTTTGATGAAGTAGACATTACAAAACTGCAGTTTGTAACACACAGACTTGCCATCTTTGCTTCACCGGGTGTTTTAAATGAGTACACAAACTTTTTAAATGTTGTCTCACAAATCTCAAAAGATGGAACATTTTCAAATGATGCAGAAAGACTTTCAGAAGCACTAGGAAAGCTCACTATTGAAATTCGTTTTGATCTGCTTGGTGAAAATGAGTCACAAAAAGCCTACTCTATCACGCAGATCAAAAATATGATCAAGAAAAACTCTCAGAGCTCTTCTCATATCAACATAGACTAATCTCCCCAGTTTAACTTCTCTTTGAGTACATCAAAGTAGTTAAACTCTTCTCTGTGAATAAGTTTAACAGTTTTACGTGCCAGTTGGATGTGTATACTCTCCCCAGCTTCAAGCTCATGCTTGTCTTGACCATCTATAATGACAAGCGCTCTGTCTTGCGGTGTTTTCATCTCAATGGAAAATTTTCCGGGAAGTACCACAGGACGCTGCGTGAGAGAGTGTGGACAGATTGGCGTAAGAGCAAAAACATTTGTCAGAGGAAAAAGCACTGGACCTCCTGCGGAGAGGTTGTAAGCCGTTGAGCCTGTCGGTGTGGAGACAATAACACCATCCCCATAGTAGGTATTAAACGCTTTGGAATCAACAAGTGTTTCAATATGAATCATATTTGAAACCGATGGACGTGTAATGACGATATCATTAAAAGCATACAGAGTCACTTCATTGTCATGTTCTTGAAATTTTGCCTCTAAGATTGCTCTCTCATCTACTCTGTACTCCCCTTTTACCAAATGCGCAACAAAATCTTCCAGTTCGTCGATGTTGATGTCTGCTAAAAATCCAAGATTCCCTGCATAGACACCAAATACAGGCACATCATGCTTAAATGAACGCCGTACCACAGAGATGAGCGTACCATCACCTCCAAGCGTTACCAAAACATCACACTTTTGGCAGAGATTATCAAAGTCCATCCCCATTATCCCTATCATCGCACCACTGATACTCTCTATCGTTACTTCAATATTATGTTTTGTAAAAATCTTTTCAAGTTTAAAATAACTCTCTTTTAATTCAGGTGATGATGGTCTTAAAATGACGCCGACTCTCTTGATTGTATGCGATTTCACGGGATTTCCTGTATCTTTTTCTTTAATTATACTATTTTATAAGCAAATCTTGGATATAATCGCAAAAATTTTTAAATAGGACTTTAACCTTGAGAAGTCATTACTGTACAGATTTAAGTGAAAAAGATGTTGGCACAGAGGTAACTCTGACTGGTTGGGCAAATAGCTATCGTGACCACGGTGGAATTATCTTCATAGATTTACGTGATAAAACTGGACTTATCCAGCTTACTTGTGACCCTGAGGACTCTCCTGAAGCACACAAAGTAGCAGACAGTGTAAGAGATGAGTATGTTTTAATAGCAAAAGGGACAGTACGTCTCCGTGGAGAAGGTTTAACAAATCCACGCCTTAAAACAGGTGCTATTGAGATCGTTGTACGTGAGCTCATCATTGAGAACAAATCAGCTCCGCTTCCATTTGTTATCGGTGATAAAAAAGTTGGTGAAGAGACAACACTGAAGTATCGTTATTTAGAGCTTCGTGACCCATCAATGTACGAGTCTTTCCGTCTTCGTTCAAAAGCAGCGATCGCAGCTAGAAACATCTTGGATGCAAACGGTTTCTTAGAAGTTGAAACGCCTATACTTACAAAATCTACTCCAGAGGGAGCACGTGATTACCTTGTACCTTCACGTGTGCATAATGGCGAGTTTTATGCACTGCCACAATCTCCACAGCTTTTCAAACAGCTTTTAATGGTTGGTGGATTTGACAGATATTTCCAGATCGCAAAATGTTTCCGTGATGAAGATCTACGTGCTGACAGACAGCCTGAATTTACTCAGATAGATGTTGAGATGAGCTTCTGTGACCAAGAGGATGTCATTAAAGTAGCAGAGGACCTTCTTGAAGCAATGTTTAAAGCGTGTGATGTAGATATCAAGCCTCCATTTAAACGTATCTCTTACAGAGATGCTATGGAGTGGTATGGTTCAGACAAACCAGACTTAAGATATGACCTTAAGATGGTAGATGTTATCGATATCTTTGAGCGTTGTGACAATGAGATCTTTACAAACATCGCTAAAAACCCACATATCAACCGCATTAAAGCGCTACGTGTTCCAGGTGCTGATTTGGCATTCTCTAAGCGTGAGATGAAAGGTTTTGAAGACTTTGTACGTAAGTTTGGTGCGCATGGTCTTGGATACTTCCAGATGAAAGAGGATGGTCTCAAAGGTCCGCTTACGAAGTTCTTCAGCGAAGAAGACATCCAACTCATCATTGAGAGAACTGAACTTGAAGTAGGTGATGTAGTCTTCTTTGGTGCAGGTGATAAGAAAACTGTACTTGACTATATGGGACGCTTTAGAATCTTCATCGCAGAGCATGAGAAAATGAACTTAATTGATAAAGATGCATACGAGTTTGTATGGGTTGTTGATTTTCCAATGTTTGAAGTTGAAGATGGTCGCGTAAAAGCACTGCACCATCCATTTACTATGCCAAAAAATCTTGATAAAGAAGATGTCGAAGAGATAGAGTCTATCGCTTATGATATCGTTCTTAACGGTGTTGAGCTTGGTGGTGGGTCTATTCGTATCCATAAAGAAGATATTCAAGAAAGTGTATTTAAACTCCTTGGTATCGATGAAGAGGAAGCTCAAGAGAAGTTTGGTTTCTTACTTGATGCACTGAAATTTGGTGCGCCTCCACACGGTGGTTTTGCACTTGGATTTGACAGACTTATGATGCTTATCTCTAAAACAGCAAGCATCCGTGATGTTATCGCATTCCCTAAAACACAAAAAGCTTCTTGTGTACTTACACATGCACCTTCACCGGTTGATAACCAGCAGCTGCGTGACCTTCATATCAGACTGCGTGAGCAGACAAAAGCGTAAACCATGAGTAAAAAACTCTTTTTAATTATCGGAGCTCCCGGCTCTGGTAAAACTACCGACGCAGAACTTATCGCAAAAAATCATGACAACATTTCACACTACTCTACCGGAGATATGCTCCGCGCTGAAGTCGCAAGCGGCAGTGAACGCGGTCAGGAGATAGATAGCTACATCTCTAAAGGTTTGATTGTTCCTATTAACATCGTAATTGAGACAATTGTCAGTGCCATCAAATCTGCACCGACAGATGTTGTTATCATCGATGGATACCCTCGAAGTATAGAGCAGATGATGGAACTAGACAAATATCTGCAAAATCATAATGATGTAGAGCTTGTCAGTGTCATTGAAGTAAGAGTGAGTGAGGAAACAGCAAGAGAGCGTGTTCTTGGACGCGCACGTGGTGCAGATGATGATGAAAAGGTCTTTAACAACCGTATGAAGGTCTATACAGAACCACTTCAGGAGATTCGTGATTTCTATACTGAAAAAGGCATCTTAAAAGTTATCTCCGGTGAGGGAACTATCGAAGAGATAGTAAGTGAGATGGAAACTTTCATCAGCTCAAAACTATAAAGCAAGGCACTTTTTTGCAAAAATTTATACTCAAACTTTTTCCGGAGATTATGATAAAAGGCTCTTCTGCCAAACGCCAGATGACAGGACAGCTCTATAACAATCTCCTTACCATACTAGAGCGCGTAAACAAAGATATAAAAGTAGTAAAATACTCTGACAAGATAGAGGTCTTTACACCAAAAGAGTTCCTGCCGGAAGTACGTGAAAAACTTTTAAATACTCCCGGAATTGAACAGATTCTTGAGGTTTTACAGTTCAACGGTATGGACAGTCTTGATAAGATAAAAACAAAGGTACGTGAGCTTTTTGCCGACTCACTCAAAGATAAAACCTTTGTTGTAAGAGTCAAACGCTCAGGAAAACATGAATTTAAATCAATCGATATCGAGAGAACGGTTGGTGGACATCTGCTAGCTAACTCTGAGGCAAAAGGTGTACAGCTTAAAAACCCTGATATCACGCTGCAGATGGAACTCATTCAAGACCAGCTCAATATCATCACAACAAAGTACAAAGGTCTTAGCGGCTTTCCTATCGGTACACAGGGAGATATTCTCTCACTCATGTCAGGTGGATTTGACTCTACGGTAGCTTCCTACCTTACAATGAAGCGTGGTATAAAAACACACTTTATCTTCTTTAATCTTGGTGGTATGGCTCACGAGATAGGTGTTAAACAGGTTGCACTTTATCTCTGGAATAAGTTTGGTTCATCGCATAAAGTAAAATTTATCTCTGTTCCTTTTGATGATGTCATAGAAGAGATTTTTCGCTCTACTCCACCGACATATATGGGTGTAACACTCAAACGTCTTATGCTTATAGCTTCTGAAAAGATTGCAGATACAATGGAGATAGATGCACTTGTAACAGGTGAGAGCATTGCACAGGTTTCAAGCCAAACACTGCGTAACCTAGCTCTCATAGACCAAGTGACCAACAAACTTGTTCTTCGCCCACTTGCAACGGTTAATAAACCGGAGATTATCAACATCGCTAATGAGATAGGCACACGTCATTTTGCAGAAAATATGCCAGAGTACTGTGGTGTTATTTCTCAAAACCCTATCACACATGGTTCATTTAAGCGTATGGAGAAAGTTGCACAGAAATTCAACTACGAAGTTTTAGACAAAGCTGTAAAAGATGCTCAACACCTTAGCATTGATGAGATTGTAGAAGATATCTCTAATCAAGCACCGATTGAAGTAATAGATGATATCAAAAATGGAAACTATACGGTCATTGATATCCGTCCTGAAGAGGAGTGTATCGAACTACCGTGTGAAACACTTAAAATTCCGTTTCACAAGCTTAAAAAAGAGTTTAAAAAACTACCAAAAGATAAAGAGTATCTACTCTACTGTGATAAAGGGATTATGAGCCAGCTCCATGCACAATATCTGCGTGATGCAGATGAAGCTGAAAATGTGAAGGTTTATAGACCGAAAGAAGAGTAAAAAATACTCTTCTTCTTACTATTTTTCGAGCCCAGAAACGATAGCTTCTTCAACATCTTTGATATCAGCAGTACCATCTACTCTGATATATTTGATATTTGGATTTTTAGCCGCTTGCGCTTTGTAGTAGTCGATTAAAGGCTCTGTTTGTTCGTGATAGACTTTAAGTCTGTCTTTTACAACTTCTTCTTTATCGTCATCACGTTGAACTAAATCTTCACCCGTAATATCATCTTTACCTTCTATTTTTGGCGGATTGTAAACTATGTGATATGTTCTACCGCTTGCAAGGTGTGCACGACGACCGCTCATACGTTTTACAATCTCTTCATCTGGTACATCAATCTCAATGACCGCATCAATCTCAATACCTGCATTTGTCACAGCATCAGCTTGTGGCAGTGTACGAGGGAAACCATCTAAAAGGTAACCATTTTTACAGTCATCCTGTGCTATACGATCTTTTACAAGACCGATGATAATCTCATCCGTTACCAGTTTACCTGCATCCATTGCAGCTTTTGCCTGTTTACCAAGCTCAGTTCCAGCCTTGATAGCCGCTCTTAACATATCTCCAGTAGAGATTTGAGGGATGTTGTATTTTTTCGTCAAAAATTGTGCCTGTGTACCTTTTCCTGCACCTGGAGCACCTAAAAGTATAATTCTCATAGTATTGTAATGTCCTCTATTTTTTCTTGCAATTATAGTATTTTGAGTTTAAATTAATCTTCTTCTACAAAGCCAAAATCTTCATCATCACTGCCGCGTTGTGCCATCTCGATATCTTCGATAAGCTCTTTTGCTTCTTCTTCGTCCATCTCACCCTCTTTTATATCCGCTAAAACATCTTCAAGATCAGCTTTGAACTCACGGAGCTCTTCGATCTCCTCTTTCGCATCTTCGCTTGCTTCTTTATTATCAGCGATCTCTTCAAAGATCTCATCTAAACGATCATTGATGTCAGGAATAACTCCATTTGCTATCAAATCTTCTAATTTTTTCATGTGTGACATATATCTACACCTTTATTTATTTTTTAGAATTATACTATAATTTGTCTATGAATTTTTATGTAGTAATAATCGGAACAGAGATATTAAACGGTAGACGGCAGGACAAACACTTTGAATTTGTCAAAAATAAACTTGCAAAATACAATCACGAACTATTTGCCTCTTTTGTCATTAAAGATGATGTAGAACTCATTACAAGAACCTATGAGATGATAAAAGCGGATAAAGAGGCTGTTATGTTCTCTTTTGGCGGTATAGGCTCAACACCTGATGATCTCACGCGTGAGATTGCTGCAAAGGTTTTTAGAAACTCTCCACTTATCACGCATGAAAAATTTAAAAAAGATATCATTAAACAGTTTGGTGATGGTGCCTACCCACATCGTATCCGTATGGCAGATCTACCGCCGGATGTAGAACTGCTTTTTAATCCAGTTAACAATATGTCTGGTTTTTCACTCGATAGACGTTTCTTCTTTGTGCCCGGTTTTCCGTCTATGGCACATCCAATGATTACAGAAGCAATAGAAAAACACTTCTCAAACAGTAAGAAAAAGTATAGATACACGCTCTTTGCAAAAACAAGTGAAGAGTCACTCATCTCTTTGATGCAACAACTACCAAAGAGCATTGAGCTCTCATCTTTACCTATGTTTATCGACGGCAAACCAAATGTAGAGCTCTCTCTTAGCGGAGAGAATAAAGAGGAGATAGAACACTACTTTGAACTCTTTAAAAAAGAGCTCCAAAATAAAAAAATTGATTATAATTTAAAATAATAATGGATAATGTCGATATATAGACTATCAAAAGTCAAGGAATTTTACCATGTTGATTTGGTTATTGGTACTTTTATTGCTTATCTCTTTTATATATGTTGTTTATCGTATTGTTTACCTTCCTCCAAAAGAAGATCTAAACAATGAAAAAGAACACCACTATACTTTTAAAATATAAGCGAGAAAACTCATGGCAATTGCAATGAACAACCATGTCTTTAAAGGGCACAGAACACTTTTAGGCAATAAATTTGTAACCTATGGTGAACTTGAACTTCCAACACGTTTTGATATCTATCCTACTTCTAAAAGCGGGTTTGACTGGGGCAACAGCTCTCTTGGGTCTAATCAACTGGCTTTTTCTATGCTCTTTCAACTCAGCTCTCAAGAGTTAGCAGAAAAATATGCCGAGCAGTTTATGCGTGATGTAGTCAGAGGTCTACATACAAGAGACTGGGTTTTGAGTGCTTCTGATGTACTGGAGTGGATAGAGAAGCATTGTGAACTTCCTAAAGAGAAACGTAATGAGCCAAAAGTAAAAGTCAAAGCTGCCAACAACATAAAAAAAGCCAAAAAGAGTAAATCAAATGTTGTAAAAGATATCTGTAAAGAGCTAGATATCACACAAAAGCAACTCGCAGAAATCCTTGAAGTACCGGAAGGGACTGTAAGTAGCTGGGCTGTTAAAAATGAAATACCACGTCTTGGGAAAAAAGCCATAGAATTCTACATCCAAAATCGTAAAAATCAAAAAATAGTTGACAGCTACAGAAGTTTTATAGAGCTTCTGCAAGCATCATAAGGACAAAAATGAAACCAAAAGATGAAGTAACAAGAAGTCTGCTGATAGACAGAGAAACATGGGATGATGCGATGCGATACTCACGTGAGCGCTACAAGATGAGTCTCTCCAAAGTTATAGAATCACTTCTGCAGGAGTGGCTTATAAAAGAGAAACGTAAACCACTTGACAACTCAAAACAGG
This sequence comes from Sulfurimonas indica, assembly GCF_009192995.1. Classification (GTDB taxonomy): domain Bacteria; phylum Campylobacterota; class Campylobacteria; order Campylobacterales; family Sulfurimonadaceae; genus Sulfurimonas; species Sulfurimonas indica. The sequence continues at coordinate 50,447 of NZ_SDID01000001.1, forward strand.
CAAAGTTTTTCGAATAGCTTTCGCTTTATCTACTATCTTGCATAGTTTGTGTTTTGTGGAGCTTCAGGATCATAATCAAGAAGTTCTAAAACAGATTTTTTATTCATTTTTCTTGCAAAGTCAATAGCTGTAAAACCTTTTGTGTCTTTAGCATGTTGATTTGCACCTTTTTCAAGCAAGAGCTTTGCTATCTCTACTCTTCCATAGCATGCAGCAGCCATTAAAGCTGTAAAGCCACTTTTTCTATTTGTCTTGTTAACATCCAAGCCTTTTTCAAGCAGATATGCAACCATCCATCGGTTATCATAAGTGATCGCCATATCGAAGATACTCACACCCTCATCATCAAAGTCAAAGATATCTGCTCCGCTCTCAATAAGCAGAGTAAGTACCTCTTCATCGCATCCTGCACGTAAAGCACATGCAAGTACAGATTCCCCTGCCTCGTTTGTCTCTTGCAGGTCTGCACCGTTTTTAATATATTTTTTAATACCAAGATAGTCGTTATTTTTTAAAAGTTCCAGCCATTTATTCATAATGACAGTATAGTAAAATTTTTATTAGTTGTTTTTATGTATAATTCGCATAACAAATTAATTAAGCGAGAATTCAATGGAAGTCATTCAAACAACTGATGCTTTTAAAGCACTCATAGAAAATATAAAAACAGATACACCAAATTATAAAGACCCTTTAGCATTTGGTATCTGTCGTGTAGATTTAGGTCAATTAAACGTAGATAAATCTCTTCAGGCTACATATCCACTTATCAACTGGGATGAGAACTTTGGTAGTGCGGCAATTTTCATAAGAGCACTTGCAGAACAAGGTATAGAGGTAGACTTCTCTCAAAATGAAGTTGTTTGTAACATCAACTTAGAGTTTTTAAAATCATGTCTTAATGCATTTACTCCTTACAGTGATGAAGCATACGGTGATGCACACAAAAATATTCAGGTTGTATCAGCTCTTTATTCTCAAATCGTAAATAACGGTTCATTCGAGGGTGAGTTCAAAGTATGTTTCATCTTCGAAGATGCAGCTTTAGAGTCTGTAGAAGCGACATATCTTAAACTTTATGCGATTTCTCAGGCTAAAGTTGGTCTGCGTGAGATCAACCTAAACGGTGCATTTGGAGCATTACCAAATGTTGCATGGTCGAACGGTCAGCCAATTGAGCTTGATTACCTGCGTGAGTTTGAGATTGAGTTAAAACTCTCTGGTGAGTATCCACATATTGACTTTGTAGATAAATTTCCAAGATTCCTACAGCACATCATCCCAGCGGACAATACACGTATTTTAGATACTGCTAAAGTTCGTTTTGGTGCACAACTGGCAGCGGGAACTACTGTAATGCCGGGTGCTTCATACATCAACTTCAATGCCGGAACTACTGGTGTAAGTATGGTTGAAGGGCGTATCTCTTCATCTGCTATCGTTGGTGATGGTAGTGATGTTGGTGGTGGTGCTTCAATCCTTGGTGTACTTTCTGGAACTGATGGAAATCCAATCAGTGTTGGTAAGAACTGCCTATTAGGAGCAAATTCTGTATGTGGTATTCCTTTAGGTGATGCATGTATCATTGATGCAGGTCTTGCAATACTCGAAGGAACAAAAATCGGTATCTACTCTGCTGAACTAGAGAAGATCAAAGAGGTAAACAGTGGTGTGTCTATCGAAGGTGAAATCTTCAAAGGAAAACAGCTCGCAGGCCTTAATGGTCTTCACTTCAGACAAAACTCTTTAACAGGTGAGATCACGGCTTCTCGTTCCACAAGAGAAGTAAAACTTAACGCTGAACTTCACTAATACCTTTGAGCTGCTCTTTGTGAGTGGCTCTTTTTACTACTAACACTCTACTAACTATTTTATACAATACTTTCACTACAAACAAAAAATAAAAGGACTTACAATGAAAAAACTCATTAGCATATCAATTTTGGTTTCTTCACTACTCTTTGGGGCAGAGACATATACACAATTTTTAAACACTGCTGTAGAGGATGCTTATGATATTCACAACTATTCTAAAGAAAAAATGGAACAGATGGCACAAAGTGACAATAAGTTACAAGCATACAGCAAAAAATTAGAGTCTTATGAAGCTAAAATATCTAGCTTTTTAGAGAGTCAGACAAAAGAAAGCTTTGAATCAAAAGGGGATGCACAAAAAGCACTTAATAAACTTGAAGAGCTTTCTTTGCAAAGTGTAGTTTTGGCAAAAACTGTTACCTACCTTGCTTCCCACCAAGCTGATAATGCGAATGAGAGTTACAACAATACAATTCAGACTACATCAAAAACAATTTTAAGACTCTCAGATGATATTGGTGTTATGGCAGACAGAATTTTACTGATGGCAAAAGAGATAGGTATCATGGCAGACAGAATAGTAGAGACGCAAGAAATTCAATCTAAAAACCTTATAGCAACACAAAAACTTGCACAATACGCAATGACTTTAACTGATGCACAAGCAACGGCTACAAGAGATAATGTACATAATAATATGAACGCAGGCATGTCAAATATGAACATGAACATTAATCAAATGCAGTCACAACAAGCATCGCAAGCAACAATTCCAATGCATTAGCATTTATGCTATAATTGTAAATAGATGAGGAGTTGACTATGAGTATTTCAAACAATGTGTCGTCCCTACAGGCAAATCAAGTATTTATGAATACAAATGCAAATAATATTGCCAATGTAAATACAGACGGTTTTATCCCTACTAATACACGTATGGTTGATGAAAAGACCTCTGTTCGTGCAACAACGAGACTAGCCGATGATAACGGTTCTACAAAAAGCCAGACAGATTTAGCCAAAGAGCTGCCTGACCAAATTACAATCGGTGGTGTAGCAGAAGCAAATGTTGCTGCTATCAAAACTCAAGATGAAATGTTTGGCTCACTCTTAGATATAAAAGCCTAACTAGTGGGTGAGTATATTCATACTCTTGAGATTACGGAGAATGGAAGCATCTGGATCATAATCTTCTAAATTGCTTCCTAGCTCTAAAGTACTAAAGATAGGTTTTCCTACGATAAAACGCCCTTCTACTCCATCTTTTTTTGTTTTTACACCCCATGTATTATGAAAAACAATCACTTTACCCTCTTTTACTCCAACGTAAAGAAGAATGTGCCCTTTTTTATAAAGCAGTGTCTCAAAAGGAATGGCACTCTCTTTAATCTTTGCAATCTTTTCTTCATCATTTAGATTTTCCAAAGAGATGATTTTGCCTATTTTACTTTGCTCATAGGAGTTTCGTGGCAGCCAAAGACCAAAAGGTGCATAAAAATCACGTAGTATCGAAGAGCAGTCCCGTTGACCATACATCCCTCCCCAACCATATTTTACTTTTGAGACTTCATTGAAAATCATGGTAATATTTGGAGGATTGAACTTCAAAACTCCTTTATGCAATAGCTCTTTTGATATCTTTGACTCTATATAGTATGCTTGATTGTTTTTATAGTTCGAAACAGTTAAAAGTTTATAATCAGAAAATGCATCATCAATTTCTGGAAGCATCATTCCTATACGCGAACGAAAAAGAAAATTACCTTCACTGTCATAAACAGCTGCTCCCTCTTTTATAAAAAACTCTTTTTGTGCAGCCTGATAGAGTTTTGCATATTTTTTTGGGATAAAGACTATATCACGTGCTTTTACCCAACCATATGCAAAACTAGCCTGTATAAAAACCCACTCCTTATCTCGTGAATAGTGTGAAACCAAAACAGGTTTGTTGGGAGCTATACTGGAGTTTTGCAGATAATCAAACGGAAAACCCTCCCCTGCTTTTTTGGGGTCCATCAAGAGTGGCTTCTCACTTGGAAATGCTCGGATATCAAGAGCTTTGAGTGTAATGGCAGGTTTATTGAGTTTTGCAAAATCTTTAAAATTGGATCGTGCATAGATATCTTTGAAAAAAGAGGCCTCTAATGGCTGCAGGTTTTCTCCGTAACTGTTGTCAATTCTAAAAGCACGGTATGCCCACATCGCTTCATGAACAGAGATATCGATTTTATCAATATTCCATGGCTTAAAATAAGATGCTTCATAATCTTCAAGTTTTGCGATATAGTGCGCATCTAAGCCATTTACATAGCTTGAGATATTCTGATCTACAGAGAGTAAATCTTCCAACACTTCCTGTTTTACTTCCTGTGTGAGGTTCTCATCAGGTTTTGGTTCACTTTTAGATGTACATGCTACAAAAAGGAGTGCTAAACCAATAAAATAGATATACTTCAATCTTTCCCTTTAATCAACATCCCCAAATCTACTGATGACTCTGCCAATCACTTCTATTTCATTCGGATTTAACACCTGTGTAGGATAGACAGAGTTATCAGAGATAACATCTATCATTCCGTCCATTCTTTTTTGTACACGTTTGATGAAGAGTCCGGCTTCTGTTCGAATGGTAAAAATACCACCACGATTTAGATCAGTTTTTGCTCTGTTTATAAATACAATGTCATTATAACTAAAAGTAGGCTCCATTGAGTCCCCAGAGACATTAATCGCTTCAATATTTTTAAGCTCACGCTCTCCTCCAAGCATAAATACAAACTGTTCAGGAATTTCCAGCTCTTCTATGGCTTCAAACTCACTATCAGCTCCACCACCAGCACTTGCATTGATATCGCTGAAATATCTTATCATATAGTTATTTGTAGCTTCTACCAAACTCTCAGGTGACTGTCCATAAAGCATCCAGTTAATAGATATGCTTCTCTTGGCACAAAAATCAAGCAACTCTGTAAAAGGTATTTTATTACGTTTTTTCATTGTTGCAAAATTCATTTGTGAGATGCCAAGAACCTCTGCTACATCTTTGTCAAAAACTTTTTTTGGCGCAAACTCAGGAGAGATGATACTTTTAATCTCTTCAACAATATCTGAAAAACTATTCATTTTGACCCCTTTTTTCAGTAAATATATCAAAGTATAGTTAAATTTTGAAAGAAAATCAATAATTATTTGACAATTTGTCATATTTTTTCAAAAAAATCTGTTTTTATGTAATATTTTTACAATTACAAAGAATAAAGGATACAAAATGTCACTTATTATTAAAAATGCAGAAACACTCTTTGAAAGATTTGAAAGTAAAATGGAGTTATGGGCAGAAAAACTTTTTTAAGAATCCTGTTCTTTTTTACGATTCTCTTCTTTTTCCCGTTCTGCCTCACGCTCGGCTGATTTTGTCTTGTGATATCCACCGAAGATAAAGATCATAAATAAGAAAAAAAGTATAAGCATTATCGTATCAACAAATGAGTTCATTATTATGCCTTCTTAAATGTAGTGTAATTTTGACGGATAGCATCATAGAGTACAATACCTGTAGATATTGCCAAGTTTAGACTTCTACCGTCTTTTGTCATTGGAATGGTAATATTTTGCGATTTGTATCGATTTAAAATCTCTTCAGGGATACCTGCTGTTTCACTGCCAAAGAAGATAAAATCACCCTCTTTAAATGCAGCATCAAAATAAGGTCTATCTGTTTTTGTCGTTGCAAAATAGGCATTATCTGTTATCTCATTTTTTTCAAAAAACTCATCCAAAGATTCCCATACATGTAAATCAAGCTTATCCCAGTAGTCAAGTCCCGCACGGCGAACAGCTTTTTCATCGATATCAAAACCAATCGGTTTGATAAGATGTAGTGAAGCTCCGGCATTGACACAGAGTCTGCCTATTGCTCCCGTATTGTTAGGAATTTTTGGATGAACCAAAACAAGGTTAAACATTAAAAGATGACCGTTCTGTTTGCATAGACAAAGATTCTGTCTTCAAGGGCAAGTTTAAGTGCACGTGAGAGAACAACCTTTTCAACATCACGTCCGAGTCTTTGCATATCTCTCCAAGAGTATGCATGGTCAATGTGTTTAACATCTTGTGCGATAATCGGACCCTCATCAAGATTGTTGTTAACAAAGTGTGCAGTTGCCCCGATAATTTTAACACCCCTGTCATATGCCTGTTTATACGGATTTGCACCGATAAATGCAGGTAAGAACGAATGATGAATGTTGATTATTTTTCCCTCATATTCTTCAACAAATCGCGGTGTTAAAATACGCATATACTTAGCAAGTACAATATAATCAACATCAGAAAAACCGTTAATACACTCTATAATTTTGCTCTCATGCTCAGCACGTTCCAAGCCTTCATGTGAGATTGTAATGTAAGGGATATCAAACTTTTTCACTAAGGACTCAAGCTTGTCATAGTTCGATACTACAGCTAAAATATTTGCATCCAATTCCCCTGCTTCATGGCGGATAAGGATATCACCAAGTGCATGCAGCTCTTTTGTCACCATAAGAATAATATTTTTCTTTTTCGGTTCAATGACTTTTATACTCGAACTTATTGGCAAAACATCACGAATCGCGGCTGTCAGCTCATTTTTGTCTACATTGCCATCAACAACAGAACGCATAAAAAATTTATTGCTCTCTTTATCAACAAATTCGCTGTTTGAGAGGATATTGAGGTCATAGTTATAAAAAACACTTGAAATCTTATGAACCAAACCTTTTTCATCATTTGCATCTATTAAAACACGGTATTGACTCACTATATATTTCCTTTTTCTAACTTTTCAACTCTTGCATCAATCGTTGCAAGTGTATATTCTAAAAAGTTAAGTGTCATATCTATCTTTGCTTCAATATTGACATTATTTGGTGCCTGAAAACCTTCAAAAAGCACTAAAAGACGTTCCCGTATAGAATTGAGATAGATAAGTTCACTCTCTATGTTTGACGGGCTCACACTCTCTTCTTTTATAAGAGACTCTTCTTGTTTTGGTACAAATGTATCTTTAATTTCTTCGGCAGAGGGCTGCTGCGTATTTTGGGTGTCATCTTCCATCTCAGCTAATGTTGAGAGTATTACATCTTTTAATTCCATGCTTTTAGTAACCACCTTTCAAACTCTTTAAACTCTACATCTGTATCCATCTTGACAAAGAACTCTTTCATCTGAGTGTTAACCCGTAAGAATTTTTTGCGCATACCAGACAATCTTCTTATGGCAATCTTTGCATCAGAGTTATTTGGGTCTTTTTTCAAGATCTCCTTATAAATCTCTAATGCTTCTTCTTTTAAACCTTGCAGTTCATAGATGTTTGCCAAAGTGAGTGTCTGCATTAAAAAAGCCTTCTACTTCTCTATGTAGTTTGCAATAATTGAACCCATTTCACTTGTTGAGCAAATCTCTTTAGCATCAAACTGTGCCAAGTCCTGAGTTCTATACCCTTCACTAAGAGCACGTTTAATCGCTGCATCAATCTTATCTGCCGCATCATTTTCACCAAGTGCATAACGAAGCATCATAGAAGCTGAAGAGATAGTAGCAATCGGGTTTGCGATCCCTTGACCAGCAATATCAGGAGCTGAACCATGAATCGGCTCATAAACACCGATTTTAGCACCGACAGAAGCTGATGGTAAAAGACCGATAGAACCGGAAAGCATAGAAGCCTCATCGCTTAAGATATCTCCAAAGATATTTCCAGTAAGCATTACATCAAACTGTTTTGGGTCACGAATCAACTGCATTGCAGCATTATCTACATACATATGTGAAAGTTCAACTTCTGGGTACTCTTTGGCTACCTCCTCAACAGTCTCACGCCACAGTTGCGAAACATCAAGAACATTCGCCTTGTCAATAGAGCAAACACGTTTGTTACGAGTCATCGCAATTTTAAACGCCTGATGTGCAATACGAATAATCTCTTCACGAGTGTAAACCATTGTATTCCAGCCTTTATCTTCAGTACGGCCTTTTGGCTCACCAAAATAGATCCCACCGATAAGCTCACGCACTACCATTAAATCAACACCTTTAACGATTTCAGGCTTGAGTGACGATGCATTTGCAAGTTCATCATAAACCACAGCAGGACGTAGATTTGCATAAACACCAAGCTCTTTTCTAAAACGTAAAAGTCCGCTTTCAGGACGCTTTTCACGTGGAAGATTATCCCACTTTTCTCCACCGATAGCTCCAAAAAGTACAGCATCAGAGTTTAATGAACTAGAGATTGTCTCTTGTGGCAATGGATCACCTGTGATATCGTAAGCGATTCCACCCATCAGTAACTCTTCATAATTAAAATGAAAACCACTGTATGAAGCTACCGCATCAAGTACTTTCACTGCTTCATCAATAATCTCAGGACCAATTCCGTCCCCTTTAATAAGTGCTATTTTATATGATTTCATCTATTTTTTACCTTCTATCTCATTTTGTGCAAAGTTCATAAGTCCGCCTGCATCTATCAGTTCCTGCATAAATTCAGGAATCGGAGTAAAATTATATGTTTTACCCGTTGTTTTATTTGTAATTGTTCCCGCATTCATATCGATGCTGATCTCATCGCCCTCTTTAATTTCACTTGCCTCTTTAAGCTCAAAAATAGGCAGTCCCATATTGAAAGCATTTCTATAAAAAATTCGTGCAAATGTCGGTGCAACAATTGCTGCAACACCCGCAGCCTTAAGAGCGATTGGTGCATGTTCACGGCTTGAACCACAACCAAAGTTCTCATCTGCAACGATAATATCACCTGGAGTCATCTTGTTTACAAACTCTGGGTCGGCATCTTCCATAACATGTTTTGCTAACTCCTCCGGAACCGAAGTATTTAAGTAACGTGCAGCTATGATTAAGTCTGTGTCAATATCTTTTCCAAATCTCCAAACTTTACCGTTTATGTTTGCTTTTTGCATATAAAATCCTAATGTTTTACTAAATAATTTTGCGATTATATCCAAAAAGTGATTGTAGTTTTATAAAGCCTTTAATTCTCACTGAAAAATTTAAAATTATTGCGGCCTGCTTCTTTGGCTCTGTACATTGCCATATCAGCATTTTTTATCAACTCCTCAGCATCTTTTGCATCTTTAGGGTAGATAGCGATACCAATACTTGTACTGATACTCAGTGAAGATTCTCCGAGCTCTATAGGCTCTTGCATTGCAGTAATGATTTTGTGGGCAACAGTTTTAGAAGTTGTCAGCTCTTTGTTCTCTTCTAAGATAATCATAAACTCATCACCACCTATGCGTGCCAAAGTATCAGCAGCACGCAGACACTCTTGCAGACGCTCTGCAAAATGTTTTAAAATCGCATCACCTACATCATGACCATATTGATCATTGATCTGTTTAAAAAAATCGATATCCAGGAAAAAGACTGCAATGGCATTCTCATTTCTATCCGCCTTTTTCATCGCTACACTCAGTCTGTCATTAAAGAGTGCTCTATTTGGCAGGTCGGTGAGTTCATCATGGTTCGCTTTATATGAAAGCAGGTCTTTTTGCTTTGTTAGCTCTTTTTGATAGTTCGAGAGCTCAGACATCATCATATTGAAATTTTTGGCAAGTTCACCTATCTCATCGCTATTGTAAACCTTTACATGTGTGTCAAGCATTTTTGTATTAATGATTTTTGTTGTGCTTTTATTAAGTTCGGAAACCGGAATAAGTATCTTACGACTTAGTATTTTATAATAGCGTGAAGTAAGAAGAATCGCAATAATAATAATCAATGTGATGACAAAAGTCTGTGTTAAAAGATGTTCAATGAATTTATCTATAGAGTGTATAAGGACAAGATAACCAATTGTTTTCTCATCGGCAATCACCGGCATTACTGTGTATAGTTCCAAACCTTTCCAGAACTGTTTTTCTTGAAGCTTAAGAGTTTTAATCAGTTTGTTTTCTTTGTATGGCTCACTCTTGACATACATACCAAGCAGCTCTCCGTCTTTTCCCAAAGCATATGCTTCGAGTATGTTTTTGGCATGTTTCAGCGAAGAGAGGGAGTCTTGAATGTTTTTTGTGTCTTTAAACAACATTGCCGGAACAATGTTTTTTGCCAGGACTTTGGCAAATGTTCGATTTTGATATTTGACAATTTTTGTGCCATCGATATATTGATAAAGAACAATAAAGATGATTGCGATAACCCCTGCAATAATTGCTGCAGAAAGGTTCATAAAATTGAGCTTTTTTGCGATACTGAGATTATTGTAAAACTGCAACATCTTTTTTTGTTGTCCCTATCAAAATATTTAAAATTTTTCATATAATATCATAAGATGTGTTATAATCAGCCTTAAAAATAATTATAATGAAAGTTTTCAATTGATAAAAACAATTTTTTTTACTCTTTTTATACTCTATTTCTCCGCTTGTGTACTATCACAAAAGCCAGCTTCCATCATAATAGAAGAAAAACCCATTAAAGAGCCTCCTTTTACATATATGTTTGTAACTACTGACCAAAATCCATTTAAAAAAGGAGAGAGAGTCAAAGTTTATGGGCTTCAAAACGGTATTGCCAAAACATCAAAAGGGAATATAGAGCATAGTAAACTTGAAAAAGAGCGAAGTGAATTTCAACTTTTCATAGAATCTCCAAATGCAACACGTATCCGTATTCTCAACATTAAACCAAAATATAAAAATGGTATTTGGCTTAAAGCTGGAAAATATCACATAGAGCTCACGGCACCAAAGCACTATACTCATAAAGAGTGGATAACGCTGAAAGAAGACAGACACCTGAGCATCGCTCTTAAGCGCAAGAAGAACATCTCTCAAGGCTATATTTATTGGCATGAGATAAAAGGTGTAAAATATATAAACGGTGCTTTTTGGCAAGATATGGCAAAGAACAAACAATCACAAATGAATTGGGAAAGTGCTGAAAAATACTGTAAAAAACTCTCTGTCTTTGTAAATCGAGATATCACATTAAATGAGTTTCGCCTGCCAACCGAACAGGAGTTGCTTGAACTGCGAAAATACAACAGCTATCTGGACTATTCTGGAACGATTTACTGGTCATCAACTATTGACAAACAGCATCCGCAATTTGCAAAATATGTCTATATAAACAAAGACAAAAGTGGCTGGTATGATAAAAACGGGAAGGCTTATGTGCGTTGTATCTCCAGAAAAAACTACCCTACAGAGCTCTCATTGCATCAACTTGTAAAATATCTTACAAAACATGAACATTACAAATACAGAGAGACCTATGAGTTTGCAGTTGATCTAAAATACGGAAAACCAATCATAAAACATGTTGTCAAGCGAAATGACCATAAGATAGAGTTTACACTGCGCTCACAGAAATATGACAAAGATAAAAATTATTTTTATTATAAAAACCATACGGTAAAAGAGAGTAAGAAGATCATAAGAGACCCTGATATCAAGTTTGAAATTATTAATGACAAACTTGTATTCAGAGAGATTAAGTAGGAAGCTTATCGCTTCAGATTATTTGTCGTTTGAAGCATTTCATCACTTGTTGTAATGATTTTTGAGTTGGCATCATATGCACGTTGTCCAGTGATCAGGTCTGTAAGTTCAACAACAAGTTCCACATTAGAGAGTTCAACAAAACCCTGACGCAATGTTCCGAGTCCGTCAACACCTGGAATACCCTCAACTGGCTGTCCTGAAGCATCCGTCTCTAGGTAAATATTATCTCCCATAGAGTGCAATCCTGCAGGATTGATAAAGTTTGTTGTCTGAATCTGACCGATTTGAGTGGCTTGTGTTTGACCGGGTTGGACAACAGTAACTGTCCCATCTGTACCGATACTGATACTTGTTGCATCAGGTGGAACAACGATTTGAGGGATGAGATAATAGCCGTCACTATTTACTATTGCACCGTCTTGATCGAGTTTAAAAGCACCATTTTTTGTATAGACTTCTGTTCCATCAGGAAGTTCAAGCTTGAAAAAACCACGTCCGGTAATGGCAATGTCAAGCTGATTATCCGTCTGCTTCAGACTTCCTTCTGAAAAGATTTTATTGATAGCAGTTGAACGTACACCAAGCCCTACTTCGATTCCTGTTGGAGACTTTGTAGTATCACTTGTAGAAGTCCCTGCATATTCCATTACATGGTACATTAAGTCTGCGAACTCTGCACGTCCTTTTTTAAACCCGATAGTATTTACATTGGCGATATTATTAGCTGTTGTATCGATCTGTGTCTGCATTCCCAACATTCCTGTTGAAGCAGTATATAGTGATTGCATCATGGCTTTGTTATTCTCCCTTTACTTTATACTTTTTTAGCAATTTTTTCAATTGCATCTCTGTTCATCTCATTCATCTGTGTATCCATCGCTTTTTGATACATACCAACAAGTCTGTTTGTCTCTATGAGCTGTGTCATCATCTTTACAGCATTGACATTGCTCTTCTCCAAAAAGCCTTGGTTAACAGCACCACTCTCTTCGCTTATCTCCAAACGCTTCATATCATCCAGTCTGTAGAGATTATCTCCCTCTTTTTTGAGATAACGAAGATTATCCACATTGGCTATAAAGAGTTTTTTATTCTGTGTAAGTGTTACGGAACCCGGTACATTTGTATAAATCTGACCATTCTTGTCAATATCTATCACACTGTCAACTGTAGAGAAACTGATACCCTCTTTACTTTTAAAGTAATCATCGCCAAGGACTTCGTATCCTTGCTTTGTAACAAGTTTTCCTTCATCATCCAGTGAAAAGGAACCATCACGTGTCAGACGGACACCTTCTGGAGTTTTTACAGCGAAAAAAAGATTCTCACGTGAGAGTGCCACATCGAGAGGATTTGAAGTCTTTTGCAGATTACCGACTGAAAAGTTTGTATACTCATCTACAACCTGAGGAGCTTTTGTCATAGTCCTGTTTAAAAACTTTGCAGCCTCTTTTGTATTGTTCTCATTTGGCAGTTCATCTCTTTTTTGTTGATAAAGACGCATAAAATCACCAATAATGAGATTATCTTCTTTATAACCGTTTGTATTTACATTTGCCAGATTGTTCGCAATGGTGTCAAGTCTGTTAAACTGAGTCACCATTCCAGCAGCAGAACTATAATAGCCTGTTTGCATCTATCACCTCTGTTTTGCATTATTTTCAAGACTAAAAGCAAAGGGTGTTCCAGTTAAGCAAGAGCCAACATATAACTTTATAGATAACATCATATAAAATAAAAACAAGAGCTTTTTAAGATAATTTCGGTATAATCCACCTTTTAAAAACCTTAAAAGCAATGGAGCAACCTCCGATATGACAGCAAAAGAACTCAACAAAGCCCTGGAGACCTTTTTCCAGGAACATAAGTCAAAAGATTGTGTCACTTATGAATCAATCATTGACCTTTTTGAAAAGCAACCTACAGCCGCACAGGCAAAAAATATTTTAAAACTTGCAAAAAAATACAATAAATGTCTCTATACAGCAAGTGAACATGCAAAAAAACTCAACGATCAAGAAGCAGAAGCTCGTCGTGATGCACAGAGAAAGATGCTTGAAGACAATGAAACGGACAAGTTTGACATCTTAAAAGAGCATGAACTTCTTGAGTGGTCTCGTTCAGACTCTCCTGTTCGTATGTACCTGCGTGAGATGGGGCAAATTCCACTGCTTACAAAAGAAGAAGAGATTGAGATCTCTAAAAAGATTGAAGCCGGTGAGAGCATTATCATTGATGCTATCTGTTCTGTTCCGTATCTCATTGATTTTATCTTAGACTATAAAGAGCCGCTTATCAACCGTGAAAGACGTGTTAAAGAGCTTTTTAAATCATTTGAAGACGAAAAAGATGATGATGACGGTGATGATAGTGATGATGGTGAAGAAAAAGCACTCTCTGCAAAAGACAAAAGCAGAGTAGAAAAAGTCACAACAAGCTTCAAAGCCCTTGAAAAAGCTAAAAAAGATTGGATGAAAGCACTTGATAAAGCTCCTGAAAATCTTGACAGCCAAGAGCTTACAGAAGAGATAGTACACTACTACTTAACTGTAACATACAAAAAAGCTGTTTTAAAAGAGAAGCTTCTTGATTTGGGTCCAACTTCAAAGCTTATCAATGAACTTGTAAAAGCTATGGAGACTGCACTCAAATCTGATGAAGGATATGACAAAGAGCTAAAACGTCTTGAGTACAAACTTCCACTCTTTAATGCAACACTCAAAGCAAACCATAAAGTACTTGTTGAGAAGATTCAGGACCTTACAAAAGAAGATATCGCAAATATGGTTCCAGAAGCGACAATGGTTTCAACATATATGGAGATTAAAAAACTTGTTCAGACAAAAGAGGCATCAAAAAACTCTTTTGATATGGAACCTGAAAAACTTGCTGATATTTTAGAACAGATTAAGCGTGGAAAGAATATCTCTGAAATCTCTAAAACAAAGATGGCAAAATCTAACCTGCGTCTTGTTGTATCTATCGCAAAACGTTACACAAACCGTGGGCTTCCTTTCCTTGACCTAATCCAAGAAGGAAACATCGGTCTGATGAAAGCTGTTGATAAATTTGAATACCAAAAAGGATATAAGTTCTCAACTTACGCTACATGGTGGATTCGTCAGGCTATCAGTCGTGCTATTGCTGACCAGGCTCGTACGATTCGTATTCCTATTCATATGATTGAGACAATTAACCGTATCAATAAAATCATGCGTAAACACCTCCAAGAGCATGGTAAAGAGCCGGATGTTGAAACAATTGCACAGGAGGTCGGTCTCTCAGTTGAAAAAGTTAAGAACGTTATCAAAATAACAAAAGAGCCGATTTCTCTTGAAGCACCTATCGGTAGTGAGGAAGATGGTCGTTTTGGTGATTTTATCGAAGATAAAACTTCACTCTCTCCATCAGATGCAATTCTTAAAGATGACCTACGCATCCAAATTGAACAGGTCTTAGAGCAACTCAATGAGCGTGAAAAAGCCGTTATCAAACTCCGCTTTGGAATTATGGATGATGAGAGTGACAGAACCTTAGAAGAGATTGGTAAAGAGCTCAGCGTTACACGTGAGAGAGTTCGTCAGATTGAATCATCTGCGATTAAAAAGCTCAAGCACCCTAAAGTTGGTCGTAGACTGAAAAACTATATAGAAGAGTAAACGCAAATGACACTAGAGCAGCAGTGGATAGAGTATGACTACAACCCTTTCATACTCTTTAACAGTAACGGAAAGATAGTTTCACTTAACTCTGAAGCACAATTCTTACTAGGCTCCACTACTGCACATGAACTCTTTGAACTAGCAAAAACCTATGCAAGTATCAACTTTGGTTTTAAGACAACATTTATTGAACTAGAGTATGGCCGTTACAAATTCTTTGGTCTTACTGTCGGCTACGAAGATGAAGAACAGATCGGAATAAAGCTCTATCAGGCTCCATCATACAAACTCAATACTACAAAACCAAATGGTGAACTTACAAATATCTTTACTATCATCGATCTTTGTATTGCTACAAACTCCATCAACTCTGATATTTTATTTAAAAAAGATTTTGACCCGACCATTCCTGATGTTATTGTAAACTCGAACAATCTCATAAAACTGCTTAATAAAATTTATGAGTACTTTAAAGCC
Source organism: Sulfurimonas indica (assembly GCF_009192995.1). Taxonomy (GTDB): domain Bacteria; phylum Campylobacterota; class Campylobacteria; order Campylobacterales; family Sulfurimonadaceae; genus Sulfurimonas; species Sulfurimonas indica. The sequence continues at coordinate 65,910 of NZ_SDID01000001.1, forward strand.
AATGATACGATACTAACAAGAGTATTTTTCAGAATTGGGGAGCATATTAAATTTGAAGATAAAAAATACAGTATCTTCTCTATTGCTGTAAAAGCAGAGCATTCAGATGAAAACAGAGCAAATGAACTGGAAATTCTTGCCAAAAACAGTAACTTCTATATCGATATCAACGATAAACAAGTTACCATCAACCTTCCGATGATAACTTCTTAAGCAAAAATCTCTTTTGAGATGAAAGAGCCTGCTATAATACCTATAAAAAGAGATGGCAGATAATACCATAACTCCAAAATATTATTGTTTTTGAGTGCGATAAATCCAAGAACTAAAAAAAGATACGGAACAAGTCGAAAGAGTGAAATCCCACCCTTTACACCATACTTCATATTTTTCACATTGAGCGGTTTGACTTTTGCTTTTTCTTCTTTGACTATCTCTTTAAGGTTTAACTCTTCTGGTGGAGCATCATTTATCTCTATATCATCATACAGTTCATGAGGGTCTTCTATTTTGTCAAGGAGATCTCTCTCCTCTACATACTCACCAGATTCTACTTTTGCCAAAACCATTCTTTTGTAAGCATACGAAGCGCCTATGATGATAAAAAGTGCAGATAAAAAGGCTGTCTCAACATTAGCAAATACTTTTGATGAAAAAAAGTAAGAGATCAAGATGACAGCCTGAAGAATTACAAATAGACTAATAGCTTTTTTCACCATAATCCTCATCATCATCTTCATCATCATCTATCTTTTTCTTGATAGCATAACGAGGCTGCTTGGAGAGCTCCTCGAACTCTTTGTACTGCTTTGAGTAGGCCTTGTAAACATTTAAAATCGCTGCTGCAATTCCAATGAATACACCTATCCAAAAAGTCCACGCTACACCTGTAACATTTTTTAAAAGCCACCCTATTCCAACACCAATGATGACAGCAACAACCATGGAGATTCCTAAAGAGAGGCTGTCTGCTGCTTCTATAATAGGTTTTACACGAGGCTTGTGTTCCTCTTGTTCATTCTCAGCCATTTGTTATTGCCTTAAATACTCGCTTACTTGCTTCAATAGTATCTTCAATCATAGTATCTGTTGTAGCAGTTGAGATGAAACCTGTCTCATAAAGTGAGCAGGCGAAGTAGAAACCTTCATCAAGCATTCCTGCATGAAACTTCGCAAATAGTTCTGCATCACATGTTGTTGCATCATGAAAGTTTTTGACCGGATTTTCATTGAAGAAAAACCCAAACATAGACCCACGTGTATCTATCTGCATTGCAATACCATGCTCACCTGCAGCCTCACGCATACCTTCTACAAGTCTCTTTGCACGAGTGTTTAAAACATCGATGATTTTTGCATTCTGCTTGAGCTTTGTCAGTGCTGCATATCCTGCTGCCATTGCAACTGGATTTCCAGAGAGTGTTCCTGCTTGATAAACCGGACCTTCAGGAGAGAGTTTTGCCATGATGTCACGACGACCTCCAAAAGCACCAACCGGCATACCGCCACCAATAACTTTGCCAAGCGTTACAAGGTCAGGTTTTACACCCGTAATACTCTCAGCCCCATGCAGTGTTGCACGAAAACCACTCATCACCTCATCAAAGATAAGCAGTGCTCCATTGGCATCACAAAGCTCACGCAGCTCATGTAAGAACTCTTTATCTGCAGGTACCAGTCCCATATTACCGGCAATCGGCTCGATGATTACACAAGCGATATCGTTTGAGTCTGCAAAACACTGCTTCACGCTTTCAATGTTGTTATACTCTGCCAAGAGTGTATGTTTTGTAAAGTCAGCCGGCACACCTGGACTACTTGGGTTTCCAAATGTTGCAGCACCACTTCCGGCTTCAACTAAAAGCGAATCAGAGTGTCCGTGATAACACCCCGTAAACTTTACAATATCATCACGTCCTGTAAATCCACGAGCAAGACGAATAGCACTCATTACAGCCTCTGTTCCACTACTTACAAAACGAACTTTGTCAATTGAATCGAACAGATCAACTACGAGCTTTGCAAGCTCGGTCTCTGCTAATGTCGGTGCTCCAAAACTCAAACCATGCTTCACAGCATCTATAACAGCATTTTCAATCGTCTCATCACGATGCCCAAAGATAAGCGGTCCCCAAGACTGTACGAAGTCCACATATTTGTTTCCATCAATATCTTGAAGATATCCACCTTCACCTGCTGCGATAAAAATAGGTGTTCCCCCTACACTTTTAAATGCACGAACCGGTGAATCAACACCCCCCGGAATCAATTCCTGTGCTTCATTAAACGCTTTTTTTGATGCTTCTGTATTCATTAAAAACCTTATAGATGATATTAGAACTTCTTGTAGAAGTCTATATTTCTAATTATATCCAACGTTACGTTAATATTGATTTGTTATAATCTTGAAAATAAATCATTATGGATGCTTGTGAATAGATCTACCTTTGCTCTTTTTGTTGCCTTACTCATTCACTTAGTACTCTTTTTACTGCTGTGGATTCTCTTTGCTACACTTTCAACGACAACTAAACAGCTAAAGCCTCAAGAGAAAAAGATAAAAATCTCACTTAAAGAGATGCCTATTAAGCACAAAAAATCCGGTCTGACAAAGAAAAAAATTCCCGAGCCAAAAATAGCACCGCCGATGCCAAAAGGCTCACAACTGAAAAAAATTGTAAAAGCTGTCAAGTACGAACCAAGCAAACCTGTTAAAAAACCAAAACTCAACAAGCCTAAAAAAGTAACGAAGAAAAAGCCGCCAAAGCCTAAAGTAGAACCTTTACCGCCTCAAAAGCCATACATTCCACTTTTAGCAGAGAAAAAAGATCATAATATTACAAAACCTGTCAAAAAAGAGCCAAAGAAAAAAGAAGCACTTGCATGGCTCTATGAAGATGTCTCTGAAAAAGAGAGTAAGACAAAGAAAAAGTCTACACAAAACGGCAGCAGTATCTCCCAAGATATCAAAGAGCTTTATGGAGAAGAGTTTGGAAAACTCTCACCTGGGCAACAGCAATATATCTTGGATAATCAAGAGATTATGCGCCGTATCACACAGCAGGTACTTATCCGTGTAGCACGGGTTAATATTCCCAGAGACTTAAATGTTAACAGACATAATGTTATAGAGTTTAAACTTCATCCAAACGGTGATATGACAGATTTTAAGTTTCTCTCAAAAAGTGGTTACTATATCTTAGATGACACAACAAAAGAGACGATAGAGTATGCATACAGCAGATACCCACGTCCAAAAGAGACAACACTTATTCGCTACAATGTATTTTATAATTTAGCCAGATATTAATAACTTAAAAAAAGAGGAATTGGGCTATAATAACATAATTACTCCTATAAGGTTACTTTTTAATGACTAGAAAAACTCTTTCATCCCTGTTCATAGCTACGGTTCTGCTTCTAAGCAGTTGTTCCCAAGAAGCAACACAGACAAAGAAACAAGAGCTCCCTCCTCTTAAAGTAAAAACAATTACCATTGAAACGAAAAGCGTGCCTATCTGGACACGTTTTACGGGAAAGACAAAAGCAAGTTCACACCAGGAAGTACGTGCTCGTGTATCTGGTGTTTTGGAAAAAGTCTATTTTCAGGATGGTCAAACTGTAAAAAAAGGACAAAAGCTCTTTAAGATCGAACAAGACCAGTATATCGCTGCACTTAATGCCGCAAAAGCACAAAAGGCACAGGATGAAGCAGCGCTCGCACTGGCAAGAGCCGATGTTGCAAGATATACACCACTTGTAAAAGAGGGGCTTGCTCCTCGGGCTACACTTGAACAGTATCAGGCAAAACTTGCCTCTTTAAAAGCTGCCATAGAGGGTGACAAAGCAAAGATAAAAGAAGCGAAAATACAACTTGACTACACAATCATAAGATCCCCAATCTCTGGACGCGTAAGTGCAAGAATGATCGATGTTGGCAACCTTGTAGGTCAAGGTGAGTCAACACTGCTGACCACCATCATGCGTATTGATCCGATTTATGCTTACTTCTCCCCTTCTCAAAATGATGTCAGAGTTATGCAAAAATACCGTGACAAACAGAATCCTGATGCTTTTATTGAGGTTGAGAGTTCTTTAGGGAACATTCGTCTTGATGGATATGTAGACTTTTCAGACAATATTGTGGACCCACTTACATCCACGATTACAATGAGAGCAACAATTAACAACCAAGAAGGAAAAATCCTTCCTGGTACCTTTGTATATGTCAATGTATTCATCACAGACCAGCATAAGTTTAAAATGATTCCACCCGAAGTAATTTTTAATGACCAACTTGGAAAATATGTTTATATTGTGGACAATAACTCCACTATAAAAAGAGCTGACATTAGCACCGGTTATTCAAATCGCTACTATGTCAGTATAGAAAAAGGCCTAAAAGATGGAGACAGAGTTATCATCTCAGCATTTATGAAACTAAAACCAGGCAGAAAAGTTGAAGCACTTGATGCGACAAAAGAAGAAGGTATTAATGCAATTTTAGAAAAAAACAATCTGATTCCAAAAAAGAGATAACAAATGTTTTCAGTAACTTTTATAAAACGGCCTATTTTAGCCATTGTCATCTCTCTGATCATCATTATAGCCGGTCTTGTCTCACTCAAAATTCTACCAATTTCAGAATATCCGGATGTTGCGCCTCCTACTGTCAGTGTAAGTGCTACTTATACAGGTGCCAATGCCTATGTGGTTGAAGATACCGTTACCCGTGTTCTTGAAGATAAACTCAATGGAATCAAAGGTGTTATCTATATGGATTCATCTTCTACATCAAATGGTCGTGCGAACATTAATGTCTACTTTCAACCTGGTTATGACATCGATATTGGTGCAGTTGATGTACAGAACAAAGTTGCCACTGCCACTGCATCTTTGCCTCCAGAGGTTGTCGCACAGGGTGTTATTGTTGATAAGAAAAGCCCTTCTATTGTCTGTCTTATTACAATTACCGGAGATGAGAGGTATGATGCAGCTTTTTTATCTAACTTCGTAAATATCAATGTTCTTGATGAAATCAAGCGTATCCCAGGTGTTGGTAAAGCTGAAAATATGGGAGAGAAAAAGTACTCTATCCGTGTTTGGCTCAATCCTGACAAGATAAAAGCCCTCGCTCTTACTCCTATGGATGTAATCAATGCCATTAAGAGCCAAAACAAGCAGGCTTCCATCGGTAAAATTGGGGGTATGCCAACATATGACAATCAAAAACAGGAATTTACCCTTACAACAGAAGGTCGTCTCTCTGATGTTAAAGAGTTTAAAGATATCGTACTCAAACGCAAAGATGATGGCTCTTTAGTCTACCTTAGTGATGTCTCACGTGTTATCTTGGGAAGTGAGAGTTATGATTGGAATGCCATATCAGATAAAAAACCGGCTGGTCTTATCGGTGTATATCAACTAGGTGATGCAAATGCCCTTGAGATTAGAGAAAAGCTTCAAGAGACGATGGAGCGACTTGAGCGTCGCTTTCCTGATGGAGTTCACTGGAATGTACCATACGATACAACAAAATATGTCAAAGTGGCTATTAACAATGTTGTAACCAATCTTTTTATGGCAGTTGGTCTTGTAATTCTCATCATCTTTATATTTTTGGGATCTTGGAGACCTACAGTTATCGCTTCTGTTGCTATACCGGTTTCACTGATTGGTACTTTTGCCATTATGTATTTAGCAAACGGCTTTTCCATCAACTTCTTAACACTTTTTGGACTTATCTTGGCCATTGGTATTGTTGTTGATGATGTTATCTTGGTTGTTGAAAATGTTGAGGTCATTTTAGAAAAAGAGCCTGATTTAACAGTCCCTCAGGTTGTCAAAAAAGCAATGATTGAGCTTATTGGTCCGATTATCTCAACAACTCTTGTTTTAGTTGCTGTTTTTGTGCCTGTTTCTATGCTTCCGGGTATCACTGGTTCTCTCTATCAACAGTTTGCCCTGACTATCTCTTTTTCTGTAATGATCTCTTCGCTCAATGCACTGACCCTCTCACCGGCACTGAGCTCTATCATTATCAAAAGAAGAAAAAAAGGCGAAAAGAAGTTTATCTTCTTCCAAAAATTCGACGATATTTTTGACAAGATTACCAATAAATATAAAGTAATCATTACCTTTTTCATCAAAATTCGCTACATTATGCTTGGCTTGATCGTTGGAATTTTTTATCTAACCTATTATCTTTTTACACTTATTCCTACAGGATTTGTACCTTCAGAAGATAAAGGGGTATGTATTGTATCTGTCAATTTAAAGCCGGGAACCTCCCTCTCACAAACCACAAAGCTGAGAAAAATTGTAGAAAAAAGACTCTATACTATAGATGAGATTGAAAACGTTATCATCGTAGATGGATATAATATCATTACATCTTCACTTGACAGCTCTTCAGTTGCCATGTTTGTATCTTTAAAAGACTGGAAAGAGAGAACAAAACCCAACCAAAGTGTTGATGCCATTATTTTTAAAATTAAAAAAATTACTATGGATATAAATGATGCAAATATTGCAGCATTTAATCTTCCGGGAATTCCTGGCATCGGTGCAGTTGGCGGATTTGATTTTAGACTGCAGGATTATCTCTCAGGAGATATAACCAACTTAAAACATTATGCAGATGAGATCATAAAAGAAGCTTACAAAGATCCTCGAATTGCTTATGCCTATACAACCTTCTCAAGTAACTACCCAATGTATGATATTAAAATCGACAGAGAAAAGGCCAATGCTTTAGGTGTCAATATATCAGACCTCTTTACGACGATGCAGATCTATCTTGGTTCTGTATATGTGAATGATTTTACAAAGTTTGGTAAGGTTTTCCGTGTCTTTGTTCAAGCTGACAAAGAGTACAGAAGTGCAAAAGAGGATATCGATAAGCTCTTTGTAAAAAACATCAACAATAAAATGGTGCCGCTGAACGCTCTGATTGAAGTAAAAGAGATTATAGGTCCACAAAATCTTTCTCATTATAATATGTACAGAAGTATTCAGATAAATGGTGAAGCAGCATCTGGCTACTCTTCAGGTGAAGCGATGCAGGCGATGGAAGAGATTGCACAAAGAGTCTTGCCATCCACCTATGGTTACGAATGGTCAGGAATGAGTTATCAGGAAAAACTCGCAGGCAATGCACAGATTTATGTCGTCATATTTGTAACACTTGTTGTATTTTTGGTACTCGCAGCCCAGTATGAAAGTTGGATATTACCGCTGATGATTTTACTCTCCGTGCCTATGGTAATCGCAGGTGCCGTTGCAGGGCTGATTTTCATGGGCATCCCACTCAATACCTTTGCACAGGTTGGACTAGTGCTGCTTGTAGCTCTTGCTGCCAAAAATGCTATTCTTATTGTCGAGTTTGCAAAAGAGCTGCGTGAGAAAGGCAACAACATTACTGAGGCAGCTATCAATGCAGGAAAACTCCGTTTTCGTGCCATCATGATGACGATTTTGTCATTTTTATTCGGTATCTTTCCACTTGCTTTTGCAACAGGTGCCGGTGCGATTACACAGATATCTATCGGTGTTGTTTTGATGTTTGGTATGATAGCTGCCACTTTCATATCAACACTCATAGTTCCAGTTCTTTATGTACTTTTGGAGACGATGCGTGAGAAATTTGTCAGTATTGAAGATGAAATAGCAAGAAGGGAGTCACTTTAAATGAAATTTACTGTCATAAAAGCTATACTGCTTCTTTTCATAGTTGCATCATTACAGGCAAAAGAGGTCTATAATCTTGATCAGCTTATAAAGCAGGCACTAGAGAAGTCTCCAGATTTACAAATCAAGATGAAAGAGTATGAAGCTTCACGCAAACGAACAGACAAGATGTTTGGTTACTATCTGCCAAAAGTAGATATTCACGCAGCTGCCGGAGAGATATCTTCAGGAGACATTCCAATCTTTCCAAATTATAAACAGCAAGAAACACTGCTTATGGGAACTGTTTCACTCAAACAGCTCATTTATGATTTTGGAAAGACCGGTGGCAGTTTTGAGAGTTCAAAATATATGCAAGAGTCTTACAGTATGAACAATCTACAAAGCATATCTGATAAGATCAGAGAAGTAAAAAGTGCTTACTATGATGTACTGCGAGCAATGGCACTCATGAACGTTGCGCAAGAGAATCTCAAACTTAACGAATCACAACTCTATCGTGCAAAGAAATACTATGCAGCAGGTATCCGAACAAAAATTGATATCTCTGATGCAAAAGTCAATGTTATCCAAGCACAGATAGATCTCAAAAAAGTCCACTATAAAAGAAAACTTGCGTATGGGAACCTTGATAAGGTTATTGGTATTACAGATATTGAAACACCGTATGTCATCCAAGAACAAAAGCTTAATCTTGATGATATCTTTGCAACGCTGACACCTTATGATATGGATTTAAAAGACTCGGTTGCCTATGCTTATGAACACAGATACAGCATAAAACAGCTTAGCTCTACACTCAAAGCATCAAGCCAAAATATACGTACAGCACAATCAGAATATTTTCCATCACTCTATGCAAGTGTAAACTACACAAGACAAGAACTGAGTGATCCAAAAACAATTCTTCCACAAACACAATGGCAAGCACTTGTAAACCTTGACTGGAATCTATACCAAGGTGGTTCAAGCAGTGCCAACATTGAAGAAAAGCGCATACAGGAACAGATATCAGAGGCAAAGCTGGAGTTTTTAAAACTGCAGATAAAAAAAGATGTAACAGAGGCCTATCTCAATCTCAATGAATCAAAAGACAGAGTAGAACTCTCAGAAGCACTCCTACGAGCTTCCATAGAGAAGTTTAATCAGGCACAAAAACGTTATGCGAATGGTCTTTCTGACTATATTGAACTCCAACAGGCACGTCAAAGCTACATCGATGCAAAATCATCTTTGGTAATTGACTATTACAACTACTATGATGCTTTGGCAAGAATGTATAATGTGATAGGGATGTAAGTTATTTCCCTTCACTCTCGAGCAGTTTTAGAGCCCCTTTGTAGATGGGCTCATCAATAAACCCATACTCTTCATCACTAAAACCGGTTATTCTCTCATCTCTATGCATTTCAAAAAGTTTGACAATGACCTGCGCTCTTTTTATCTCTTCTTCTTTATTGACAAATGTTTTTCTCGCTAAATCCACCTGTTTTGGAGAGATACATCCTTTTGCATCATAGCCCATACTCTGTTCAAGCTCAAGCCATTTTTCAAATGTATCCAGGTCCTGGTACTCCTGAAAAACAAAGGAGACAGGTTTGACACCCATAGCACGTGAGCTAATGAGAAAATGTGAAAGCATATAGTGCATTGTCGGATTCTCAAGTGTGATAATGCTCTGAGGCAGTCCCATATCAGTAAAAAGATCCAATATGCCGAGATAAAAACTTGTTACTCTTTTATTGACTGCCAAAGTGGAGAGATTATGCCAAGCCTCAGCTGTCTCGATGGAGAGATGCAGTTCTATATCATCATTTAAAAGATGTAGAATATCCCGTACCTCTTTCTCATTTTTAATCTTTGGTACACGAATAGCATCAGGCATAAACTGATTTAAGTAGGTTATCTCTTCATAGCCTCCTTCATCAAGGGCATTCACTCGTACTATAAGCTTTTTGTCACATTTTTTGAGCCTGCTTAAAAAGATAGCTGCCAAAACAAGTGCAAAAGGTTTCTCCTCCTGTGAGACACCATCTTCAAGATTCAAGATTACTGCATCACACTCTAAAGACTCTATCTTTTTAAGATGTTTTATCTTATTTGCTGAGAGCATCAATGGTGCTGTGAACCTTTTACTTCTGTTTTGTTCTCTGAATGTCGGTTTTGCCAATGCATCCAAAGCAGTTAAATCTCTTGCTTCATATGCTTTTTCTATCTCATTGAACATCTTTTGCCCTTTTTGCATCATTTTCATGCAGATAAAAATAGAGTGCTTCTATCTCTTTTGGAGTTAGATAATAACGAGGCATTCCTTTTTTTCGTGTCGTGAGCGCCTTATAGAACTCTGTGTATTTGATGTTGTTTATCTTCGGGCCGATAAAGCTCTTTTTTTTCTTTTTATGGACATAGTTTGCAATGATCTTTCCTTCACCGTTCTTGCCATGACAGAGCCCACATGCAATACCCCGTGGATTTTTATAGAGTTGTTCTGCATATTCAGACTGTGTAATAAAACTGCTTGTGGCAAAAAGAGGTATACTTAAAAGTAAAAAGAGAATATATTTCATTATTAGCCTAATATTATTTTAAAAAGGTATAATATCAAAAATATTATTTATGAGGTTTAAATGCAGATTCTTGATGGTAAAGCTCTTGCGCAAAAAATAGAAAAAAATGTTGCTTCTGAAGTTGTTAAATTAAAAGAAAACACAGGAAGAACACCTGGTTTAGCAGTAATTTTAGTCGGACAGGACCCTGCAAGTGCAGCTTATGTAAATATGAAGAAAAAAGCATGTGACCGTGTTGGTTTTTACTCTGTAACACATGAGATGCCTGAAGATATCTCACAAGAAGCAATTGAAAACACTATCACAATGATGAATCAAAATCCAAACATTGACGGTATCTTGGTACAACTCCCTCTTCCTCCACAAATTGATACTACAAAAATTTTAGAGTTGGTTGATCCTAGTAAAGATGTTGATGGATTCCATCCATACAATGTTGGGCGTCTCGTTACAAACCTTGATGGTTTTGTTCCATGTACTCCACTTGGTGTAATGGAGCTTTTAGCTGAGTATAACATCGACGTAAAGGGTAAAAACTGCTGTGTAGTTGGAGCTTCAAACATTGTAGGAAAACCTATGGCATCACTGCTTTTAAATACAGATGCAACCGTTGAGATCTGCCATATCTTTACAGATGATCTCAAAAAGCATACACTTCAAGCAGACATCATTTTTGTAGGTGTTGGTGTTATCAACCTCATTAAAGAAGATATGCTAAAAGAGGATGCTATCATCATAGATATCGGAATCAATCGTACAGAGAACGGTAAGCTAGTCGGTGATGTCGATTTTGAAAATGTTGCACCAAAATGCTCTTATATTACACCTGTCCCTGGTGGTGTCGGACCGATGACAATTGCAATGCTTTTGAGCAACACTCTAAAAGCGGCAAAATTACATGCAGATAAGAATGCTTAATGAAGAACTTTTTACATAAAGCATACAAATGGTCTAACTCATGGACAGGGACCATTATCATTGTCCTTTTCATCATCTTCTTTGTTGCACAGGCATTTCGAATTCCTAGTGGCAGTATGAAAGACTCTTTACTCATTGGAGACCATCTTTTTGCAAAGAAGTTTGCTTACGGAATCCCTATGCCGTATATCCCATTTTTAGAGATTCCTGTCATTCCATGGAGCAAAGAGCTTAAAATTCTTAATGGTGACACTCCAAAACGTGGCGATATTGTCATTTTTCGCTATCCTGGCAATATCAAACAGCACTTTGTAAAACGCTGTGTTGCTCTACCTGATGATGAACTTTTCGTAGCAGAGAAAAATCTTTTTATCCACTTCCATGAAGGTGATGAGTGGATTAAAGAACACTACAAAGGTTATGAAATAGCACTTTTTGCAGGAAAACTCTGGGTGAAAAACCCTTATATGAAAAAGCATCCAGGTATTCATCATGATGCAAAGATCATCAATGATGGAAATTTTCCAATTCCTATCTTCTACATGAACCCTATCAAAGTAGAAAAAGATCACTACTTTATGATGGGTGATAATCGTGACCACTCTAATGACAGCCGTTTTTGGGGTTCCGTTCCGTACGAGAACATTGAGGGTACACCATGGTTTATCTACTTCTCAATTGATAAGAACTGGAAGATAAGATGGGACAGAGTGGGTAAAACTCCTATGGATCTAGAACAAGAACCTTACCTGAAAAAAGCGATTCAAGAAAGAGAAAGAGAATACAAAGAGTATTATGGAATTACTTGATATATTCAAAATTGCAGGTGCTATTTTAGCACTTGCTATTGCCATTATCGGTCATGAGATTATGCATGGTTGGGTTGCCTATATGTATGGTGACTCAACGGCTAAAAATGCAGGACGTCTTACTATTAACCCACTTTCTCATATCGATCTGGTTGGTACTATCATTGTCCCTGCGGCACTCTACTTTTTACCACTGCTTATGGGTAGTGGAGGTGGATTTTTATTTGGTTGGGCCAAACCTGTACCGATTGATATGTACAAAGTTATCCAGCGTGGTGGCTACAATGCTGCCATACAAGTGGATTTAGCAGGAATTGTTTACAACTTTACACTTGGAGCTTTTGTAGCTATTGGGCTTACAGCAATGAGCGCACCAACAAGTGCAGACTCATTATTCTATATATTTTTCTATATTTTTATCTATCAACTGCTTATTATCAATATTGTACTGGGAGTTTTCAATCTACTTCCTATTCCACAGTTTGACGGTGGGCACTTTTTAATGCATCTTGCGTTAAAATACAAAATAAACTCTATTGCAGAGTTTTACTATAAATATGACAGATATGGTATGATTATTGTACTTGTTCTTTTAATGACACCACTCAGTCAATACGTGCTGTTTATGCCCGTACAGTTTATTATTAGTCTATTACTATCATAAGGAGAGAGAATGAAATTTTATATTGGAACAGACCATGCCGGAATTGAGCTTAAGGACTGGACTGTTGAGCTGTTACGTGCAAAAGGCCATGAGGTAGAAGATTTTGGCCCTTATACAAAAGATAGAGTTGACTACCCTGACTATGCACATAAAGTGGCAACTGCAGTACTAGCGGATAAAGAGTCTCAAGGGATTTTAATCTGTGGTAGCGGAATTGGTATGAGCATGGCAGCGAACCGTCATGCAGGCATTCGTGCTGCACTTTGCCACGATGCCTATACGGCGATGGTCGCACGTGAACATAATGATGCAAATATTCTTTGCTTTGGTGAACGCATTGTAGGAAAGGGTGTTGCTGAGTCCATCATTGATGCATGGCTTACAAATGGCTTTGAGGGTGGACGCCACATTCAAAGAGTCGAGAAGATAGAGGCAATTTAAGTATGTTTTGGGAATGGTCGCTTTTAACACTTCTCTCAATTGTCTCAATCTATCTCTTTGTAAAGATGTTTTACTTTAAAAGTATTACAAACAAAGAACAAAGAAGTAATGATCTGATGAAGCTCACGCTTCAAGAGGCTGAGATACTCATTCGTAAATATCAGATTCAACTCCAACGTGCACTTGGGAATGTTGATATTTTAACAGAAGAGCTGACCAAACTTAGAAATGAACTTAAAGTACTTAAACAGAGAAACTCTAAACATAGACAAGAAGTTGATCGTCTCAATGCCAAAATAAAAGCATTAGAGAGCAGAATTGATGCCCTACTCTAAGGAAGAAAAGATGAAGACACTCACGCAAAAAGAGAGACAAATAATAGAAAATTCCATCCGTGATATTAAAGATTTTCCAAAACCTGGAATTATCTTTAAAGATATAACTACCCTACTCAATAATAAAGAGGCTTATGGTGCTTTAATGAAGCACCTGTATGAACGTTACAAAGAGTATGATCTAGACTACATTGCAGGTATTGATGCACGTGGTTTTATCTTTGGTGCCGCACTTGCACAGATGCTTGGTCTTGGTTTTGTTCCTATTCGAAAAAAAGGAAAACTCCCATACACGACTATTAGTGAAAAGTACTCTTTGGAGTATGGGTTTGATGAGATAGAGGTACATATCGATGCTTTTGGTGAGAAAAAAGATGCCCGTGTGCTTATTATGGATGATTTGATTGCAACCGGTGGTACTGCCAATGCAGCTGCTACACTTATCAATCAAACAGGTGCGACATGTGTTGAGTGCTGTTTTGTCATAGGGCTGACATTTCTTGATGGCATCGAAAAATTAAAAGAAAAAACGCAAGTTTATTCACTTATAGAGGTTAATTAATGTATATACCAACTGCTTCAAAATTTGATCCGGATGAGCGCGGACACTTTGGAATTTTCGGTGGACGCTATGTCCCAGAAACTCTTATGCCTGCACTTTTAAAGTTGCGTGAGGAGTATGATGCAATACGTTTTAATAAAGATTTTTGGGCTGAAGTTGACTATTATCTAAAAGATTATGTCGGTCGTCCTTCTCCACTTTACTATGCAGCAAATATCTCTAAAGAGCTTGGTGCAAAAGTTTACCTAAAAAGAGAAGATTTGAATCATACGGGTGCTCATAAAGTAAATAATGTGATCGCCCAAGGACTTATGGCGAAAAGATTAGGCTATAAAAAAGTTATTGCAGAAACCGGTGCCGGTCAGCATGGTGTGGCAACTGCTACAATTGCAGCTCTTTTAGACTTAGAGTGTGAAATCTTTATGGGTGCAAAAGATGTTGAGCGTCAAGAGTTAAATGTTTTTAGAATGAAACTTCTTGGTGCAAAGGTAAATTCTGTAGAGAGTGGAAGCCGTACTTTAAAAGATGCAATGAATGATGCAATAAGACACTGGGTAACAAATGCACGAGATACCTTTTATATTATCGGTACTGTTGCAGGACCACATCCCTACCCTATGATGGTAAGAGATTTTCAAGCTATCATCGGTTGGGAAGCACGTGCTCAAATACTTGAAAAAGAGAATCGTCTGCCTGATCATATAATAGCGTGTATTGGCGGTGGATCTAATGCTATTGGAATGTTTCAGCACTTTTTAGAAGATGAAGGTGTTGAGTGTATCGGAATTGAAGCCGGTGGACTTGGGATTGATGATAAAAATGGATGTAGTCTTCAAAAAGGACGTCCAGGAGTACTGCATGGACAGATGAGCTACCTACTTCAAGATGAAGATGGACAGATTTTAGAGGCTCACTCTATATCAGCAGGTCTTGATTATCCAGGAATCGGCCCTGAACATGCTTTTCATCATGACAATAAATCTGTTACATATGACTATATCACAGATCAAGAAGCCCTTGATGCTTTTGTATGGCTGAGTCAAAAAGAGGGAATCATTCCTGCATTTGAATCATCTCACGCAGTAGCATATCTTAAAAAACTGCCAAATATCAAAGATAAACTTATCATCGTAAACCTCTCAGGTCGTGGAGATAAAGATATGATTCAAGCCAAAGATCTACTACACTTTGACTAACTAGACTATATGGATTTTTCCATAGGTCTGTTTTTTCGCTTCGCCAAGAGCATATTTTGCTCTCTCTATAACCTCTTTTACATCATCATCTTCAGTAAAAGAGGTTATACCAAATGCCAACTCAGGTTTAATTCCCTTCATTACTTCCACATTTGCAAGTTTGGCTTTGAGTTTTTTCGTAATAAATTCAGAGGCAGAGACACTTGTATTTGTCAGTAAAATGATAAAATCAGACCCTGCCCATCGTGCAAGTACATCCGACTCACGAATAGATGACTTAAGAGCCTTTGCAAACTGTGAGATAACCTTCTCACCCTTTTCAAGTCCAAAGGTACCTATGAGTTTGTCGATATTTAAAAGACTGAGATAAATAAGTGTCGTATCTGTTTTATATCTATTAAAATAATTTATTTGATGGCGTAAAATAGCCTGCATATGCATTTTTGATGTTAATTTTGAGAGTTGGTCAACTGTTGCCAAATTTGCAAGTTTATCAACACGCAGTTTATACTCACGCAGCTTAGAAAGCTGTTCACAATGATAATCAACCCGAGCAATAATCTCTTTTGAGTCAAAAGGTTTTTTAATATAATCAGAAACACCCGCACTAAAGCACTCTTCTAACATTTTTCGACTATGCTCTTTAGAACTGTCCATATAGACAACAGGTATTTTAAGAACCATATCCACCTCAGAAAGCTGTAGCACATCTTCTACTGCGACATAGTTGATATAAGAGTTAACCAAAATCAAATCAAATTCATCTACTTGAAGCTCTAGACTTTTAAAGCTCTCTGTATCTAAAATAGCTTTGCAAGCATATCCTACTTTGGAAAGAATCGTGTCTAATACCTCAAAATTTTGCTCATTTAATTCTATTATTAAAATTTGTTTATTTATCATAAAAAAGATTTTATCATAAATAATTTTTTTATGAAGTTAAATCACTTTCGTTTCTATTATTTTGCTACTATATAAAAAATAAATTACTAAATGGAACAAAAAAGATGAATATACAACTTATCAATAAAAAAGTATTTGATACAAAAAACAATCTTACTCTGAAACTGATTACAGCAGAGAGACTTGAGAAGGCAAAATTCAAAAAAACACTGAAAAAAGCAGGGTTTCAAGCAGAACAGGATTCTCTTTGTGCAATGCATGGTAAATCACTTCTTTTTTGTGGTTTAGAGAACTATGATGCTGAAAACCTACGTACTGCAGCAGCTACAACTGTAAAAGCAATAAAAAGTTATGACTACAAATCAATTTCAGTTAATGTAGATAAAAACAGTATTCAAGCGATCATTGAAGGATTTGTTCTAGGTGGATATGAGTTTAACAACTACAAATCAAAGGCAAAAAAGATAAAGATTAAAAATCTCTATCTTACATGTGAGAATGTTGAAGAACTTTCAGCACTTTTTGAAGAAGCACTCATTGTTGCAGAAGCTACATGTTTCACACGTGATTTAGTAAATACTGCACCAGATGATATGTACCCAGAAGTAATGGCGAAAGTTGCTAAAAAACTTGCACGTGAGAATGGTCTTTCATGTGATGTTTTAGGCAAACGTGAGCTCAAAAAAGAGAAATGTAATGCAATGCTTGCAGTTGGTCGTGCTTCTCGTCATGACTCAAAACTCATTCACCTGGCATACAAACCAAAAAATGCAAAAAAAATCATTTCACTTGTTGGTAAAGGATTGACTTATGACAGTGGTGGTCTTAGTTTAAAACCGGCAACAAGCATGGTTACAATGAAGATGGATAAAGCGGGCGCATGCGCAGTTCTAGGTATCATTAAAGCCGTAAGTGAATTAAAACTCGACATCGAAGTCCATGCATTTGTCGGTGCAGTTGAAAATATGATAGGTGGTGATGCTTATAAGCCTGATGATGTTTTAGTCTCACGTAAAGGTGATACGATTGAAGTACGTAATACTGATGCAGAGGGTCGCCTTGTTTTAGCAGATGTACTTGACTATGCACAAGACAGAACAAAACCAGACTATCTCTTTGACTTTGCAACACTTACGGGTGCCTGCATGGTAGCACTCGGCCAATACACTACAGGTGTAATGGGACACTCTAACAGACTCAAACATGACCTTAGTAAAGCAGCGGGTAAAGCAGGTGAGCTTACAGCGAGTCTGCCATTTAACAAACATCTCAAAAAACAGCTCAAAAGTGAAATAGCAGATATCTGTAATATCTCTAACAAGCCTTATGGTGGTGCTATTACAGCAGGTCTGTTTTTAGATAACTTCATCAAAGAAGAGAACAAAAACAAATGGCTTCACTTTGATATCGCAGGAAGCGCATATACTGAAAGTCCTTGGGATGTCAATGTTCACGGTGCAACAGGTGCAGGTGTACGATTTATGACACAATTTTTGAAAAGTATAAAATAGTTGTGATATAATTTCAAAAATTTGTTAAAAAGGAGAGAGTAATGGCACTCAATGAACTGTTTGCAGCTACAAAACAAGCACTGCTCAACAATACAAAACCATGCCATTGTCATCTCTTCTTTACGATAAAATCAAAACTTATGATTTTACTCAACCACTACATTCCAAGATGCCCATACTATACAGTATGTTTTGCATTTCGTCGCAGTGGTGTTCACCCTCCTCTAGCAATATCCCTTTAATAATCAAACAATCTTAGAAAAACAAACAAAAAAATATTGTCAGAAATGACACAAAACAAAGGATATTGTGATGTCAAAAAATAGTTATGTAGTAGGATTTCCAAGAATTGGAGAACAAAGAGAACTCAAGTTTGCACTTGAGA
Source organism: Sulfurimonas indica (assembly GCF_009192995.1). GTDB lineage: Bacteria > Campylobacterota > Campylobacteria > Campylobacterales > Sulfurimonadaceae > Sulfurimonas > Sulfurimonas indica. The sequence goes on from NZ_SDID01000001.1 coordinate 83,890, forward strand.
GCTACTGGAGTGGTAAAAGTGACTTTAGTGAAGTTACAAAAGTTGCAAGTGAGCTAAAAAAGAGACACTGGACATACCAGAGAGAAGCAGGTATTGAATATATCAGCTCAAATGATTTCTCGCTTTATGATAATATGCTTGATACTTCTGTACTTTTTGGTGTAATTCCGGAGCGTTTTAAAGGTCTAAAAGACGAAGAGCTTTACTTTACAATGGCTCGTGGGAACAAAGAAGCAACTGCCTGTGAAATGACAAAATGGTTTAACACAAACTACCACTACATCGTACCGGAACTCTCAAAAGAGATGCAGTTCAAACTCAATGCAGATAAAATCATCAACGAATACAAAGAAGCAAAAGCAGCAGGATTTAAGACAAAGATTAATATCATAGGTCCACTTACTTATCTAGGACTTTCAAAAAGAGCTGACGGTGGTGATGTTTATGAATTTTTTGCAAAACTTCTGCCACTTTATGAGGAACTTTTAGCCAAGATAGCAAAGCTTGATGATGAAGTAGTTGTGCAGATAGATGAGCCGATCTTTGTAAAAGATTTAGATACAAAAGTACTCTCTTTAATCAAGCCAACATATGATAAACTTGCACTCATATCAAATAATATTAAACTCTCAGTTGTGAGCTATTTTGAACACTCAAGCGAAGCTACAAAAATCCTTGTAAACACGCCTGTTTGGGCTCTTGGACTTGACTTTTTATATGGCGAAGAGAATTATGATTCACTGGGTATTATTGCAGACTCTGGAAAAACACTCATCGCAGGTGTTGTAGATGGAAGAAACATCTGGAAAACAGATATAGAAGCAACGCTTGCCAAGCTTGAAAAAATCGCAAATGTTGTTAATAAAGAAAATATTCTTGTAGGTTCATCTTCTTCACTTTTACATGTTCCTTTCACCCTTAAATATGAAGAGAAAATGGACAGTGAAGTAAAAAACTGGTTAAGCTATGCCATTGAGAAACTTGATGAGATTTCTCTGCTCTGTAAAATATTTTTTGACGGAGAAGCTTCTCTCTGTGAGGATGAGAAAAAAGCACTTATCTTAAACAAAGAGGCAAATATCTCACGCAGAACTTCAAAACGCATCCATGATGAAAAAGTACAACAAAGAGTAGCAACAGTTACAAAATTAGAGAGAGACGGTGCATATGAGGAGCGTATCAAAATTCAAAAAGAGCTTTTAGGGTATAAAGAGCTTGCAACAACAACTATCGGCTCATTTCCGCAAACTCCAGAAGTAAGACATGCAAGACGTGAATTTAAAAACGGTAATCTCACGCAAGATGTTTACACGCAAGAGATGAAAAACTACATTGATGAATGTATAGCATTTCAAGAAGAGTGTGGACTGGAGATTTTAGTTCACGGTGAGCCTGAGAGAAATGATATGGTAGAGTACTTTGGAGAGCAGCTTCAAGGCTATGGATTTAGCCAAAACGGTTGGGTACAGAGTTATGGAAGTCGCTGTGTAAAACCTCCGTTTATCTATGGTGATATCAGCCGTCCAAAGGCAATGACCGTTGACTGGATCACGTATGCGCAAAGCAAAACGGACAAAATCATGAAAGGAATGCTGACAGGGCCTGTCACAATCCTAAACTGGTCTTTTGTGCGTGATGATATGCCAAGAAGTGAAGTAAGCAAACAAATCGCACTTGGAATCTGTGATGAAGTTGATGATCTGCAAAATGCAGGCATTAAAATCATTCAAGTCGATGAAGCTGCCTTTAAAGAGGGGTATCCGCTGAGAGACTCAAAGGTCCAAGCGTACGAAGATTGGGCGGTGAGAGATTTTAAACTCTCTGTGAGCTCTGCAAGAAAAGAGACACAGATCCATACACATATGTGTTACAGTGAGTTTAATGACATCATTGCAACCATTGAAGCGATGGATGCTGATGTTATCTCAATCGAGACGGCAAGAAGTGGCAATGAACTACTCAAAATCTTTGCAAAAGTCGGCTATAAACAAGAGGTCGGTCCGGGTGTCTATGACATTCACTCTCCACGTATTCCATCAATTGAAGAGATAGTGGCACAGATCCACTCACTTCTAGAAGTTCTACCAAAAGAACAACTCTGGATAAACCCTGACTGTGGATTAAAAACACGTAAGTGGGACGAAGTAAAACCAAGTCTTAAAAATATGGTTGAAGCGGTTAAAATCGTAAGAGAAGAGTTACAATAAAAGAATAGAAGAAGTCCTTTTTATGGACTTCTCACTCTACTGCATATTCATTCTCTTCATCTGACCACCTTTAAAATTTTTCGGTGGATAGTTATCGAACATCCAAGAACTCACTTGACGTAACTCTTCTTCAGTTATATTCTCTTTTTGAGAAGGCATTAAACCAAAACGTTTGATCTTCTGTGGCATACAGACTGCCTTTTCTTTTGTTGGATTTTGAACATAAGCGACTATAAAATTCACAGCATCTTTTTTATTTGGATATACCATTTTAATATGTCGCATAACTCCCATCAGTGGTGGTGCTACTAAACTAGATTTATCTTTTGGCATAGTTTTTATGTGACACATTGCACATTTATTGTCAAATATCTTTTCAGCTCCACTCGATGCCGATAGTGATGTGGTTATTCCCATAACTCCAATCAATGTAATCATCATATTTTTCATTTTCAACTCCTAATTTTTATATTTTGTATTGTTGCATAGTAACGTTAAGTGAACGTTACTGTTCTTAACAATATGGAGATAAATCAATACAAAACTTTAGAAGATATACAAAAAACTACTCTACAACTTTTGGTAGTTCATTTAAGAGAATCTCTAAGTTTGGAAGCATAATGATCTCTATACGACGATTCAACTTTCTTCCCTAAACCAGTAGCAGAGATATTTTTCGGATCCATCCCCTCTTCTATCATTCTAAAACATACTAAGAGTATATTTGGCTATTTTCTTACTTCTCTTCCTATGTTTTTCTCCACAGATTTTATCTTGTTTTTTAATCTCTCTTCAGAGTTATGACGAATATCAAATTTTAAAGAGGAGTAGACTCGCTCACACTCTTTCACCTGTTCATATGCAAGTTCAATTACATCTAAAGCCTCACGCATTGTATCTGTCTCCACTATTGTCCCCATTGGTGTCAGTTTATATGTCACTCCACTCTTATCTATAGCATCGATGATTTTTGCCACCTGTTTGGAAACAGAACTACCCTCTCTACAATTATCAGATGTCGGAAACATTGCAAACTCTAAAAGTACACTCATAAAAATTCCTTTTGTTTTTTGCGCTATTGTATCACGCCCAATTTTAATTTTACTTAGCTATAATTGCAAAAAACTTTTTTAAAGGGTAATTATGGGATTAGCAATCGGCTTGGTCGGACTTCCAAATGTAGGTAAATCAACAACTTTCAATGCACTCACAAAGGCACAAAACGCAGAGGCGGCGAACTATCCGTTTTGTACTATTGAGCCAAACAAGGCAGTTGTTCCCGTACCGGACAAAAGACTCCACGAGCTTGCAAAGATTGTTAACCCTGAGCGTATTCAGTACTCTACACTCGATTTTGTCGATATTGCAGGTCTTGTAAAAGGTGCGAGCAAAGGTGAAGGACTAGGAAATAAGTTTCTCTCAAATATCCGTGAGACTGAAGTTATTTTGCAGATTGTACGCTGTTTTGAAGATGAAAACATTGTTCACAATGAAGGCAGCATTGACCCGCTGCGTGATGTTGAGATCATTGAAGGTGAGTTAATCCTTGCAGATATCGAAGTACTTTCAAATCGTATAGAGAGACTTAAAAAGCAGGCAAAAGCAGACAAGAGTGCAAAAGCTTCACTTGAAGTTGCAGAAGAACTTTTAGAGTTCTTAGGCGAAGGCAACTTGGCACGTAACTTTGAAAAAGCAGACTCTGATGAGTATAAACAACTTAACCGTGAAGTACGCTTTTTGACAGACAAAGAGATTATGTACGGTGCAAATACTGATGAAGATGGTCTTTTAGAAGATAATGAGTATGTAAAAGCACTGCGTGAGCACGCAGAGAAAAACAACTGCGAGCTTATCAAGCTCTGTGCAAAAGTTGAAGAGGAGCTTATTGGTCTTGAAGAGGATGAAGCAAAAGAGTTTTTGGATGAGCTTGGTGTTGAAGAGTCAGGTTTGGAACAAATCATTCACAAAGGTTTTGACAAACTCGGACTGATGAGCTACTTTACAGCCGGTGTCAAAGAGGTAAGAAGCTGGACTATTCGTAAAAACTCCACTGCCCCGCGTGCAGCAGCTGCCATTCACAATGACTTTGAAAAAGGCTTTATCCGCGCTGAAGTTATCAGCTATGAGGACTTTATTGAATATGGCGGAGAAGCCGGAGCCAAAGAGGCTGGTAAAATGCGTCTAGAAGGAAAAGAGTACATCGTTCAAGATGGTGATGTAATGCATTTCCGTTTTAATGTTTAGGAATCCCTCCTAAACATTTAGTTTTGCGATAGTCTGACCAAATTTCACTTGATCGCCTGTTTTTACCAGAACCTCTTCAAACATCCCTTTTTCAGAGAGTATGACAATCGTTGAACCCATCTCAAAACATCCAAAATCATCACCTTTATCAAGGTAGAGATTATCAAACTCATAAACCTGCTCACCTACTACATCTGCATTGGTCTGGATGCGAAGCTCAAAACTTACTTTCATCACACCAACATTAAGTGCTGAAACTAAAACCATATAGAATTTTTTACCGTTCATAGTCTCACACTGCAGTACAACCCTCTCATTTTCTATAAAAAGATTCAAACGTTTTTTAAGTGAAGGAAGATTTACAGGATAAAATTTCCCTGGAATATGTACAGCTTTTAAAACTTTGAGATTTGTCGGGATATGATAACGATGATAATCTTTTGGAGAGAGATAGAAGTTTATAAAATCTCCATCATGAACTTCTGCTTTTTCTTCCTGCGTGAAGTTCTCTCCTAAAAGCTCATCCGTCTTATAGCGCATTCCTTTGATTTGCAGTGCATAATCATCTACAAGTTTTCCACACTCCGAGATTAGTGAGTCACATGGAGATATAAAATCCTCTGCCCCAAGAGAGAAGTTTCTCATCTCACGCAGATGCCTTGTAAAGAGTGCATTGAGACTTTTATATGTGCTTGGTGCATGAAACTCACTCATATCCAGACCCATTAGACTCACATAGCTTTGATTGACTATATTTTGAAACCACGCTGGAAACTCTTTAGATGCGAATTTTCCAAATATTTGTGATATTGCTGATGTAATATGTCTCTTTTCCATTGTTACTATAAATCCTTAATTAATTTTTCTTTTTGCTATTTCTTCTATAAGTACTGTTGCATATGAACCTTTTGGAAGTGTAAAGTTAAGTTCATATTGTGCTTCAACTTGATTGAAACGTCCCTCTATATCTGTCGGATAAACCCATGCATAACGACGTGCTCCATCTGCGTTGATATCATCATCATAATCTTTCTCTATGACTCTGGCTTCCATAGTAGCAAGCCGAGCTTTTTTCCCAGGAAGCAGGCCTGTAACACTTACATCACGTTCATTAAAACGTTTTAAGTCATCCTCTGCACCCTCATAATCAAAAAGTCGACCGTAAGGGTAATGTTCCATAACATCTCCACTGATAAGTTTAAAAGGATGAGATTGCGCTTTCATCTTTTTTACTTCATCATTTGGCATATTAAGCAATGATTCTAATTCGCTAGCTTCAAAACTATTCACAAGCGAGTTAATCTCAAGTCTGCGTGAGAGCCAGAGATTAAAGAGATGTGACTGGTAAGCATTGATAAGAAGCTTTTTTACACGAGGGTTTCTCTCACGTGCTTCACCTTTTGCCAATTTTTCTCCAAGAATATGGTTATTGCCGTCATTCCCAAAACGCTGGTATCCAAAAAAGTTTGGCATTCCCTGCTTGTCAATGTTTTTCAAGGCTTCATCAATTTTAGCCGCACTTGTAGGATTGACCTTTTTGAGTTTAATATAGAAACGATTAGCTTTTAAGTGCCCGATACGGATTTTATTGTTGTGATAGGTTTTTGAGAGAATTTTGATGCCGTCAAAATTAAAACTATCCATCGCCTCTTCATATTTTCTATGCAGTGAGATATACTGTTTTGTCATGGCATGTTTGTCTTTGAGCCCCGCATAGCCTATCTCTTTGTTTTTGATGCCAAGATAACGGGCAATCTGTCCTATCATCTCTGTTGTAGAGAGTCCTTTTTTCCTCACAAACAGGACAAGGTGTTCTCCCTCTCCACTAAATTCATAAAGAGGTATCTCTTCTACTACAAAATCCCGTGGAGACTGTTTAAAATGAAAATCTATACTTGCATGTGCAAGCGAATAAAATCTATCCATATAATTCTTTTTCCTACTATTTAAAAATGGTGTGCCCTACATCTGTTTTTATATCTGTTGCGTGAGGCTCTTGCAAAAATATTTAAAGGTGTTCGACTTTGTACAGCCCGCCGAACTACTGCTTTTCTATCGCGCTTATCAAAGGCTATAAGCATCTCATACTCTTCACCGCTACACCCCAATGACTTAGGAAGTTTTGTATGAAATCGCACGCCGATACTATTGCGTGTTGTAATCTTTTGTAAATCACTCAGGAGCCCATCAGAAATATCCATGCCGGCTTTTAAAAACCGTTCTGATCTTCTAATAAAAGTATCTCTGAGTTGTATATCTACAAACTTCGACTTTTTATGAATCTTTCCAAGATTGAAAAGTTTTTTAAGCTCCTTTGCACTCTCTCCAAGCTTCCCTGTATACGCAAAAAGGTAGTTATCTCTCACACCTTTTCGAAGTAATGGTTTTTTACTCTTTGAAATAATCGTCACGGTTATGTCTAACTTCGTGTTACTTATCGTATCGCCACCAATAATTTCCATATTATAACATTTTGCAACATCTTTAAAGCCCTTTGCGAGCGCTTGCATATCATGTTTTGACATACTTTTTGGCATTGCAACACTCAAAAGTGCATACAGAGGCTTTGCATTCATGGCAATGGCATCTGAAATATTGACCAGCATCGCTTTTTTAGCTATCTGTTCATAACTCATCCACTCTTTTTTAAAGTGGACATTTTCAAAAAAAGCATCTTTTGAATAGATAAACTCACCAATGCAAGCAGCATCATCACCAATATGTTTATTGTTAAAAAGTGATATAAAATAATTTTCTAAATTCAAAAACTCTTCTTTTTCTTAAGCTATTATTAATTGCAACCGATATAGAATGGTAAGTTATTATAACATTTTTAGGAAAAATATTTATGAAGCAATCCATAAAAAAGATATTTCAGAACTTAAATACATATTTACTTTTTGTTTTATTTGTTGCGATACTTGGTATGTTACTTGTTCTAGAGCATAGTTTATCATTTGACAAAGTAGATAATTTACGTAATCAAAAAAAGATTATCTCTACACTTACAAAGCTAGATAAAAGTGATCTTGAACTAGCACTTATACAGTTTAATGGTAAAAGCACTCGCCTGCATCAAGAGATAAACAAACTACGTACACTTTATAAGTATGCTTATATTGACAAGTATGTTCTTAAAAATGAACAAGAGTACTTTGCAGATTTACAAAAACTCTCAGAACTGACCGACACTTTCAACAAAGCTGCAAAAGAGTACTATGTTGACACAAGAGACATAGAACGAGAAAAAACAGCAAAAAGACGTTTAGACGTAGCGCTCTACACTATTAACAAACATATAGACTCTATGCTCCTAAAAACCATAACATATAATGAAGAGAAATTTTACTTTGTTAAAAATGCTATTGTTGTTATTTTTATTCTTATTCTTTTAGCAACATTTTACTATCGTCGTACACTTAACGCTATCTACAAAGATATAGAGTTTTTATATCAAGTGGAGAAACACAGAAAAACCTATACTATCTTTTCTCAAGAGGCCGATGCAATTGCACTGCGCATGAACAGAAAAAACACATCAAGTGACAATCCTGATTTTCTTGATCCGGTAACCGGTATCAATAATCATAAAGGATTAATTAACTCATACTCAATGAAAAAAGGTGCTAAAGAGAGTAACTTTACCTCTGTTACAGTTTTAGAGATAGATAATTTTTCAAAATCAAACAGAGCCTTTCCTCAAGATGTAACACAGGCAATACTCAAAAAAATTGCCTATACTATCTCTCTACATGAACAGGCCATTGATGTCATTGCAAGAACAGATTTTAATCAATTTACAATTATTTTTTCCCGCTCTTCAAAAGAGCAGTCCTACAAAGATGTGGAGCTCATTCGTGAAAGTATCGCAGAACTAAAGTTCAATATTCCACATCAAGGTTCTACACAGATAACTGTCAGTGGTGGTTTTGTCATCAAACCAAACAACACCTCTTTGGAAGAAGCAATGAAACAGGCAAAAGAGATTTTACACTACGCACAATCAACAGGTACCAACAGAATTCTTCAAGCAAGAGACCTTGCACAACGAGAGATATAATATCATTTTGTATTATATGTCTCAAATAGTAACAAACTGAAACTTCCTCGATACAAAGTCAATATTTAACCTGCACTAAGGCTGACTGCGATATAATCAGCATTATTTTAGTTCTTTATTGAAGGAAAGTTAATGAGTATTCCTATTTATACTTACGACGCAATTATTGTTGGTGCAGGTCTTGCAGGATGTGCAGCAGCTAGAGAGTTGCAAAACGCAGGAAAAAAAGTCGCTGTTATTACAAAGTTACATCCACTTAGAAGTCACTCAGGTGCAGCACAAGGTGGTATCAATGCAGCATTTAGTGATGAAGACAGTGTTGAGCTTCATGAATTTGACACAGTAAAAGGTTCTGATTACCTAGCAGACCAGGATGCTGTTGAATTTATGTGCCAAAAAGCTCCTGAAACAATTCGCTGGGCTGAAAAAATGGGTGCTGCTTTTAGTAGACAGGAAAATGGAAAAATCGCACAACGTCCATTCGGTGGTCAATCTTCTCCTCGTGCATGTTATGCAAAAGACAGAACAGGATTAACACTGCTTCAGACTGTTTATGAGCAAGCAGACCGCGTTGGTGTAAAATTCTGGGATGAGTGGTATGCTGCAGATATCATCTATAAAGATGGAAAAGTTTCTGGTGTTGTAGCATTTAACATTCGTGATATGCAAATGGCGATTTTCAATGCAAAATCTGTCATGTTTGCAACAGGTGGTTATGCTCGTGCGTATAAAATCAACTCAAATGCTCACGCAAATACAGGAGACGGTCTCTCTATTGTAGCGCGTCACGGTCTTCCATTAGAAGATATGGAGTTTGTACAATTCCACCCATCAGGACTATCAGGAAATGGCGTATTAATCTCTGAAGCTGCACGTGGTGAAGGTGGAAGACTTTTCAACTCTAAGGGTGAGCGTTTTATGGAAAAATATGCACCAAATGCTCTTGAGCTAGCAAGTCGTGACGTTGTTGCACGTGCAATCCTCAATGAGATTCGTGAAGGTCGTGGTGTAGGACCTCGTAAAGATGCCGTATATCTCGATGTAACACATCTTGGAAAAGATTTAATCATGGAGAGATTACCAGAGTTGCGTGAACTCGCTATGACTTTCCTTGGACTAGATATGATAAAAGAGCCAATTCTTATCTCTGCTACAGCACACTATTCAATGGGTGGTATTCCTGTAGATATTGATGGTCATGCTCGTCTTAATAATGAAGATTTCATTGAAGGTTTCTATGCTGCTGGTGAATGTTCTTGTGTTTCTGTTCATGGTGCAAACCGCCTTGGTGCAAACTCAGTACTTGAAGCACTTCTATTTGGTCGTTTTGTTGGAAAAACAATGGTTAACGATATAGAAAATATCACGTTACGTCCGGCAAGTCAAGATGATGCAGCCAGAGCACTTCAAGAGGTCGAATTTATTTTGAACAATAATGGTGATGAAAGTGTTCCTTCACTTCGTGATGAATTGCAACACTGTATGAGTGATAATGCTGGTGCATTTAGAACGAAAGAGACACTTCAAATTGCCGTAGACAAAGTAAAAGAGTTGCGTGAGCGTTTTAAAAATATCCGCATCAAAGACAAATCAAAAATCTTCAATACAGAACTTCAAGAAGCGATAGAGTTTGGGCATATGCTTGACTACTCTCTTTTTATTGTTGAGAGTGCTATTGCGAGAGAAGAGAGCCGTGGTGCACACTACAGAGAGGATTTTCAAGAGCGTGATGATGAAAACTTCTTAAAACATACTATGGCGTATATGGATGAAGATGGCAATATCAAACTTGACTACATGGATGTTGTTCTTGGCAAACATGAACTTAAAGCAAGAAATTACTAAGGATAACTTATGAGTACAGAACATAAAATAACTACACAAAAAGTAAACTTCAAAGTATTCCGTTTTAATGCTGATGAAGATTATTTACCATATTATGAAAACTACGATATGGAAGTGACTTCTGAAGAAGTTGTACTTGATATATTAAACAGAATCAAATGGGACCATGATGGAAGTTTTTCATACAGAAGATCTTGCCGTCACGGTATCTGTGGTGCTTGTGCTATCAAAGTAAATGGCAGAAGTACACTTGCATGTAAAGAGAGCATGAACGACATGGTTGCACTCTTTGGAAATGAGCTTGTCATCGAACCACTCAGTATCAAACGTGCTGTAAAAGATATGATCATTGACAAAGGTGACTTCTGGGAGAAACACGAAGCTGTAACACCTTATCTTGTCGCAGATATTGATGAGGAACCAGAGATGGAGAATCTTGTTTCACCTGAAGATGCAGAAGCACTTGATGAAGCAGACTTATGTATCCAGTGTGGTGCTTGTCATTATGCTTGTCCTGTAGTTGAGATAAATGAAGATTTCATGGGACCAGCGGCTTTTGCAGCAGCATACAGATTTGAATCAGATGTCCGTGATAATGCTGATTCAAGACTTGCGGATGTAAATGCAGAGAAACAGGGTGTTTGGGATTGTGTAAAATGTTTTGAATGTGCTGAAGTTTGTCCTAAAGAGATCAATCCTATTTCTAAGATCACAAAACTGCATCAAATGGCATTCCAAAAAGGAATCGCAGAAAATAATGTTGCAGTACGTCACGCAGTCGGATTCAAAAAATCGATTGAAAAACGTGGTGTCCTTGATGAAGGTGGCTTAGTACTCTACTCTGAAGGTCCAGCTATTGTAAAACATGTTCCAGTTGCACTCAAAATGCTTAAAAAAGGCAAAATTGCAATGCCATGGAATATTCCAACATCAGATAATATGGATGAGATTAAAAAACTTGTCAAATCTTCATCTACAGCAAAGTTCTAGGAGTTAAAGAATGGAAAAATTAAGATACGCACTTTTTACAGGATGTACAGCAAAACAGAGTACTCCAGAGCAGATGATGTCAACAATGGCTGTGGCTGAAAAACTGGGAATCGAACTTGTAGAGTTAACAGAAGCTTCTTGTTGTGGCGCTTCTCACTTACAGGATTATGATGACTTTTTATCACTTGTTTTAAATGCAAGAAACATTGCTTATGCTGAGAAACACGGGCTTACAATGGTAACTATCTGTAATACTTGTCAACTTAACACTGCAATGACAAAACATCGTCTGGATGAAAACCCAGAACTCAAAGCAAGAGTAAATGAAAAACTTGCAGAAGTTGGATTGGAGTACAAAGGTACTTCTGATATCACTCACTTCTTATATGCTATCATTGATGATATCGGTCTTGATAAAATCAAAGAGATGGTTGTAACACCACTGAGCCAGTTCAATATCGCTCCTTTTTATGGATGTCACAATATTCGTCCCTCAGAGTTACAAAATGAGACACACAAAACTCCAGAGTCAGCATACCGCCCTACTTCACTCGATGATCTAATCATTGCGTGTGGTGGTCAAAATGTTGACTATGAAGAGAAGAACAAATGTTGTGGTTTCCATGTTGAGCTTCAAGCTCCTCATACTGCTGCAGTTCTTACTGGTAATGCGATTGCGGGTGCGATGGATGGAAACGCAGACTGGATGGTAACACCATGTCCACTCTGTCACCTTAAACTTGATACGCAAACTGCACATGCAAGTGAAGCAATCGGTCGTGAAGTTGAGCTTCCTGTACTTCATATGCAGCAAATGGTAGGGCTTGCACTTGGCTGTACTCCGGCTGAGCTTGGACTTAACCATCACTTAGCGAAAGTTGATTTCGTTTAATACCTCTTTTTTATTCCATCTTTCAAAGATGGAATAATCCTCTTCTATATAAAAACTTCAGGACTTTACAAATGTCAGATACAATCGAGATAATTTCATGGAATGTTAATGGAATTCGTGCCGTTGCTAACAAAGAAGCTCTTCAATGGGTAGATAAACGTGATACCGACATCTTATGCCTTCAAGAGATAAAAGCCCAAAAAGAACAGATTCCAGATAATCTTTTTGAAAAAGAATTTACAGAAGTTCTTATCAATCCTGCTCAAAGAAAAGGTTACAGTGGTACAGCGACTTTTAGTATGCTACAAAGTGATTATCATTCGACTTGTCCAGAGATAGACACAACCCATGAAGGGCGTATTATTGAAACACATTATGATGATATCGTTTTATTTAATGTCTACTTTCCAAATGGACAAAGAGATGAAGAAAGACTGGCTCATAAAATGAAGTTTTATGATGATTTTTTAGCACATTGTGAAGCGCTGCGTGAGGATGGAAAAAGTATCATCATCTGTGGAGATGTTAATACGGCTCACCGTGAGATTGACTTAAAAAACCCTAAAGCAAACGCCAAAACATCCGGTTTTTTACCGATAGAGCGAGCATGGATAGACAAACTGCTTGATCATGGCTATATAGATACATTTCGTTATGTAAACGGAGATGAAGTTGACAGATACTCATGGTGGAGCTATCGTGCAAATGCTAGAGTGAAAAATGTAGGCTGGAGAATTGACTACTTTTTTATCTCTGAAGATTTGGAAGAGTCTTTGGAAGATGCTTTCATTTTAGACTACATCGAAGGATCAGACCACTGCCCTGTAGGTATTCGTATTGCAATATAAGATTATTTCTTATACTCTCTCACACAAATAATAAAGTTTTTATCGCATTTATCACTTGAAGATGTAAATCCATTGCCTGTAAAAACAGTAATGGCATTTAACTCTTCATTTTTATCACTCTCACTACTCCAGTACACATGTGCTCCCAAAAATTGAAACTTCTCTTTTAATTTATCTGATTGTGAAAGTGTAAAAAGTTCTTTTTGTGTAGCTAAACGCCAATCGTTGTGCCCACCTAAGTCTAATTGTTTACAGTATCCTACTGCCAATTTCCATATCTTTTCTTCTGCTTCAACATTGTCCTGCCACTGTAAGTGCTGTTTATTATCCAACACAAATCCTTGGTCTCCTGCATAAAGAGAAGTAACTAATAAATAGATTGATAAAAAATACTTTAGCACGACAATTCCTCTTTTGGTTTTATTATAGTAACTCTTTTATGTGTACTTTTTGTGTAATCTCTCAAAACTACTTTCCAAGTCCAAAAACATTGGAAAGTGTATTGATATAATTGAAGTAACCCACAATCGCTACAGCTTCGAGTATCTCCTTATCACTCCATCCAAATGCTTTAATAGCATCGATATCTTCTTGCATCATCTTATAATTATCTTTTTTTGATGCTCTTACACAAAAGTTTAAAAGTGCCTTTTCTTTATCATCTACCTGCATATTGTCAATACCACGAAGAATCTCTTCGATTTTAGCCTCACTCAACCCTAGCATCTTTGCTATATTTTTATGAACATCAACACACATCACACAGCTATTCTCTTTAGAAATAAGCAAAGCAATCGCTTCTTTAATATCATATGAGAGATATGTCTTTTCTAAAAGATAGGTTTGTACCATTGCATCTGTTGCAAAATAGACTTTTTTATCAAGTGCCAAAAGTTTAAATATCTCTCCTAGCGAACCTGTTTTCTCTAAAATAGGACGAGCTCTCTCTTGAATCTCTGGACTCATCTCTTCAAATTCCGGTAAATCTATATATGCCATTTTTAATCCTTACTATTTTTAAAATCTGCAGGGTCTTTATACTCTAGAGAAGGTAACAGATACGCACCTACAAGTAAAAGAACTCCAAAAACCACTGTAATCACCATCCCATATTCTGTAAAAAAATCAGGAAGTCTTATTTTACCAAAATTTGGCTCCATTATCTTTTGAATATAAGGATAAAAATAGGTAAAAACAGCACCGCCAACCATACCACCAATGACACCAACAAGTGCATCGATTCTTCCTTCTGAAACAGAGACAAAAAATGCTGCAGGGCATTTTCCAAGTATAACAAGTCCTGTTCCAAAGAGCACTGCACCAATAATTAAACCTCCAAGAAGTGTCGGCTTGACATCAAAGCTTGCATAACCATTGGCTACCAAAAAATAGAAACCGATACTTGAGAGCCCTACTGTTGTCATTGCCATACGGATGGCTAATGTATCTTCAAAAAGTAAGAATCCTGCCATCTTTTCAAACTTGTCTAGCCTGCTGTAGAGAATTATTGCACCAAAAAAGAATCCTATCACAAGTATAGTTAAAATCGAGCCATGTTCCTCTTTTGCTATAATATCAAACATCACATGCCTTTTTCTTCTTATAAAAGACTCTTCCTACCAACATACCTGTTCCAAGTGCCAAAATTGTAAATATAAATCCACTTATTGCCATCTGCGAGCCTCCAGAGAGGACATGTCCTGCATTACATCCACCTGCAAGCCTTGCTCCAAAAACAAGTAAAAACCCACCAATAAAGCTCCAGAACATACGTGATGGTACAGATTTATTTTTTCTCTCCTTCCAAAGTGTTGGAATCAAACTGATATGAAAACTTTTGGTAATAAAGAGAGAAGTAAAAAGTCCTCCAAAAAACACACCAAGCAGCATCAATGCTTCCCAGGCACCTGAACTTTCTATCTCTTTTGTATATTCATAATGACTACTATCCAGTCCAAAAAGCATCGTCGATATATATGCCATACCGGTAGATGCTCCTATCGATCTATCTGCTCCCCAGATTGAAAAAGAAAAATAAAAAAGTAGACTCATAGCAATACCACCAGCCCACCACGGTATCTGTTTTGGCATAAAAACTCCTTAATATAAAAAGTGTAAAGTGATGCTTTACGTTTTGTATTATATGCTATAATTATTAAAATCAAATTAAATGAAGGCTCTCTATGGAGTATAAGATCTCAGAAGTTGTAGCAAAAACAAATGTACCAAAATCAACAATACTCTACTATATCAAAGAGGGTTTATTGCCCGAAGCTAAAAAGATTAAGCTCAATGTTCATAAATACAGTGACGAACATATAGAACTGATAAGATACATTAAATATATGCAAGAGAGAATGGGAAGCTCCATCGAGGAGATAAAAGAGGCTCTCAGGAAAAAGAACAGCTCCTTTGCAGGCTCTTATACAATGCTTGCACCACTTATGAAAACACTCAGTGATGACTCAGGACTTGAACACTACACAAAACAAGAGTTCATTGAACACTTTGCGATTGATAAAGATCTACTGCAAAAGCTGATAGAAGATGAAATTGTACTGCCAGTCAATCAAGATGACTTTACAAAAAAAGATGCAACTATCGTAACACTGGTAGAGCACTTTTTAGAAGTTGGAATACCCTACTCTATACTGCAAGAGTACATAAAGCATGCGACGATACTTGCAAATATCGAGCAAGAGATGCTAGAGAAACTTTGCGATGTAAGAGATGAAGAGAATTTTACAACTCTTTGGAAAATTATGTTTGACACACTCTTTCATGCCAAAAAATATCTATTTAACCGCTCTACCTATAAACTACTTTTTCAAAGAGCAAAAGAAGAGATTACTCAAAAATAGACTCTATTTTGCCTTTGGACGGAATGCCTTTATAACATCTTCATTCGTCTCAATATATGGTCCCTCTATCAAATCGATACAATACGGCACAGCAGGAAAAACAGCATCCAGACACTCACGGATTGATTTTGGTTTTCCAGGAAGATTGATAATCAAAGAGTTTCCACGAATCCCAGCTGTTTGGCGTGAGAGAATTGCTGTTGGAACATACTGCAGACTCACCTGACGCATCAGCTCTCCAAAACCGGGCATCATTTTGTCGCATACATTCTCAGTAGCTTCTGGTGTCACATCACGAAGTGCAGGACCTGTACCACCAGTCGTTACCACCAAACAACATCCTGCCTCATCACAAAGCTCTTTCATCGTATCTTCAAGCACATCCTGCTCATCCGGAATACATCTGTACACTATCTCAAACTCACTTTTAAGATAATCTTTCATCGTATTCTGAATCGCTACTCCACTGATATCTTCATAGATTCCTTTACTTGCTCTATCACTTGCTGTTATTACACCTATTTTTATTTCTGCCATTATTCTTTCCTTATTAGTTTTTTATTTCATTACAATAGTTTTTATATTTTTTTATTCAGTTAATAAAAAATGATTCCCGTCTTTTATATATGTTACGGTTGCCACCTCTTGAAAAAACTCTTTTGCTGCATCAGCATCCACAATGTGGTCCTTAGCACCAAGATAGACCTCTATAACTACACCTGCCTCACGCAGCTGTAGCAACTCCTCTTTTTTCCATTCATAATACAGAAGTTCTTCAAGCTCTTCTAAAACAGTTATACTCTGCTCTACTTTTCTACGTTCATAAGGTAAAAAACAGGCGTTGATAAACTGGCGCAAATAGGCCTCTTCATTTTTTCTGTATGCCATCAACTGCAATCGTTTAAATTTTTCATCTTTACTTTGAAAAAATGCCGGTGAAAAAAGCTGTAGCGTATCTACCCTTTTTCCTTCTAAAAGTGCTTTTTTCAGACTCTCAAATGCCTTTATAGCACCATAAGAAAAACCACAAACCGTATAATCACTCTCTTTGATAAAAGGTGCAAAAAAGTGCACATCATTCTTTAGAGAAAAACCACTAAAAAATTTCATTGATATACTTTTTTACCTCTTCTTTTGTAATGCTCTCTCTGTCTTGTAAGACACGTTCAACATTTTGCATCACTTCACCCAGTGATTCCAAAAGCAGTGTTGTCTCTTCATAGAGACGTTTTAACATAAACTCTTCCTCATTGGCTTCTGGAATGATCGATGAGCCCATTCCATACTCTTGACACATCTTATGCGTAATATATTTGGCCTCATCAAGGTCATTTTTTGCACTGCTTGCATGCTCATCAAATTTCATATCACAAGCCACACTACCGGCGATAAGCATTTTCACACGAGCCTCTAACTCCTGCTTGATGAAAGGCTCATCTGTTGCAGGTGTAAGCTTCTCATTAGAGAGCATCAACTTCTCAAATGGCAGGTCATAATATGTTGCTATTATGACTTTTCCTGCCTGATAAGTAATACGATAGGCTTTTTGTTTGTCACTCAGCATCTGCAGTTTTTTCTTACCAAACATCACTTTATCTTTTACCTGATAAAAATGATCCAAAGTTATATGAAAATCATTTTGGCGAAGAGCCAAAAGTGCCGCTTCATTCACAAGTGCAGCTAAGGCTGCTCCATTAAATCCGACTGTCATATTTGCAACCACTTTGACATCAAGCTCATGAGGTACTTTAGAAAGATATTTCATCAGAATTGATTCACGCTCTCGTTTTGTCGGTAGTTCAACAAATACACGTCTATCAAATCGTCCTGCACGAAGCAGTGCCGGATCAAGTACATCTATCTTGTTTGTTGCAGCAATTATAATAACACTGCTAGATCCTTCAAAACCATCCATCTCCGTAAGGAGCTGATTGAGTGTTGCCTCACGTTCATCATTTCTCTGTCCGTCACGTTTTTTACCGACAGCGTCAATCTCGTCTATAAAGATAATTGATGGTGCATTTTTCTTTGCCGCTGCAAAAAGCTCATGAACACGTTTTGCACCCATACCTACATAGATCTGTACAAAAGAAGCCCCACTTTGGTAGTAAAACGGCACATCTGCAGCATTTGCAACTGCTTTGGCTATCATAGTTTTCCCAACTCCGGGAGGTCCTACGAGTAAAACACCTCGAGGAAGACGTGCACCAAAGTTCTTATAACGTTTTGGATTTTTCATAAAGTCAATAATCTCTTCAAGCTCAATTTTGACATCACTGATACCGCCAATATCATCAAAACTTACATCACTTTTTATCGCTTCTATAGGAGCACTTATCTCTAAAGAGCTGCTACCCGTACCTTCATTTTGTTTTGTTGTAAATTGAAGTGTAGAAAAGATACCTTTGCTTTGTAAAAATTTAAAAAGCAAAGAGCCAATTCCTAAGAAAAGAACCAAGAAAAGAATATAGATAAGAATGTTTGATTCACTACCAACTTCAACTTTATAATCAACAAACATTCGAGGAGTAACCTGTGAAGAAGCAATCTTATAATAACCGTTTTTTGTCTTCAGATAGACATACTCTTTTGTTACTATTACTTTTGTTACCTGCTTATTTTGTAATAAAGCGTTTGCCTGACTCAGCGTAATAGCATCAGCATTGTCACGCAGTATTGCAAAAAGAATGAGGGCAATAATAATAAAAGCAGAAACGATTAATGCAATACGGTTTGTTTTAGATGTTGGCATAATTATGTTCCTTCATCACTTCATAATCTGAAATTTTCACCCAATTTCCAAGAAGGTCTTCATCTGATTTTACCACTATTTTATTAAAATGTTGGTCAAGACCATGATACAGCCCGCTTTTATAGGACTCAATGAGAACATCCAACTCCCCATTAAAAGCTTTTCTAAATGCATAATTTTTCTCATTTACCAAAGCTTCTATCTCATGCAGTCTCTCTTTTGCAACTTTGCCATTTACTTCTGGTTTCATAGTCGCAGCAGGTGTACCATCACGCTTTGAATAGGTAAAAGCATGCAGATGTGTAAGTGGCAATGCTTTTGCATTCTCCATTGCCTCTTGCCATAACGCTTCACTCTCTCCTGGAAAGCCGGTAATAAAATCTGTTCCTATCGCATAGCCTTTATCAGCTAAAAACTCAAACAGTTCTCTGTCTTGTCTGTAAACATTTCGTCTATTCATCAGTTTAAGCATTTTGGGAGATGTATGCTGCAGGGCAATATGCATATGCTTCTCCATCCATGACTCATCTAAAATCTCTTTAAATTCATCCGTAATTTGAATCGGTTCAACACTCCCTAAGCGAATACGACGTACTCCACGAATAAGTGACATCTTTTTCATCAACTGTGCCAAAGATGTTTTTGTATCTTGACCATATGAGCCGACATTTGTTCCTGTTAAGATAAACTCACCAAAACCATTGAGTGCCAAGCGGGAAACCTGCTCTAAAATGCGTCCTTCATCCATACTTCGTGCATCACCACGAACAAATGGAATGATACAGTAAGAACAACGAAAATTACATCCCTCTTGAATCTTTATAAAAGCACGGCTTTTACCGACGAACTCATCAACAACCATCTCATCTATATGGTTCAAGTCACCCTTTTCATAAAAAGGCTGCTCTTTTTTCAGTAATGTGTCGATTTTCTCTTTTTCACTCTGCCCAAAGACACCATGTACTCGTCCCTCACGCAGTAGTGATTCACCTTTTGTATGTGCTCCACAACCTGTTAAAAAAAGCTTCTTATTATCTCCTTTTTTCTCAAGTTGTGAGATATAAGAACGTACATGAGTATCTGCACCGTTGGTAACTGTACAAGAGTTAATAACCACAACATCTGCTTCATCTTCATTCTCTGTTATCTCATACTCTTGAAGCGAGCTCATCATTACTTGTGAGTCATAAAGATTTGTACGACACCCAAAGGTTTTAAAATATACTTTTTTTGACATTATACTAACTCGTTATTATGTGCCACAGGTGCTTCACTTTGCATATCGATATTGAGTTTTTGTGTAGGGTATGCAATAGTGATATCATCTTCTGCTTTAAAAGCATCAATAATCTCTGTTGATATTACACTTCTGAGTGTCAGTGTTCCATAGGCATTTGTCAGATACCAGGCTTCAATATCAATTCCATATGGTTCAATGAAAGAGTAGATTCTTGGTTCAACATTTGTATTTTTCAAACTGTAGTGCTGACGCAACTTATTGAGCTGTTTTCTTGTAATGTCAGTATATCCTTTAGAGTACTTTTTTGTAATCTCTTTGACAAGATGCATCGCTTTTTTATGGTTCGAATCAAATGTCACCGTAATCTTTACACCATCCCATACTGTTTTTAAAGAGTGGTGCGTATAGTTTGCAATCATGCGTGTAAAAATGTAATTGTTCGGCACAAAGATGATACGTCCTGCACGACGATTTTGCATAATAGATGTGAGTGTGATATCTTCTAAAATCGTAATACGAAGCAGTGAGATATCAAGTACATCTCCCACATATTTCATCCCGTCCATATCTACACGGATCCTGTCCCCTACGTGAACACTGCCGCCAAAAACAATCACCAACCAGCCAAGAATGGACATAAACCAGTCTTTCATGGCAATAGCGATACCTGCAGATGCAAATCCTAAAATAGTGACTAAATAACTGACATTTTCTATGTAGTTGAAAAAGAGTATCAGAAGAATTATAGTGAAATTTGTAAAGGTAATAATCTTATTTGCCATATAGAAGCGTTCATTATCAGTAATGTACTTTTTAACAATAAGTTTAAGAAGAAAAAAGATGAAAAAGACAAATAAAACAGCGATACCAATCTTTATAAGTCTGTAAACCTGTTTTTGTATCCCTTTGTTAATGCTTATTTTTGCAATCTCTAAGCGCTTTTGATACACATTGAGTGTTACGCTCATTGTATCTAAAGCTCTTTCAAATCGCTCTAGCTCTGTCTGCTTTCTTTCCAAGACATCTTGATACTTCTCTGGATTTAACTTGTAAAGTTTTTTATAAAGATCAAGCTCCTTACGCAGTAAAACAATTAAAGCGCTTAGGTTCTCTTTCCTTTTTTTATAGTCATCATAATTTGCATCTATCGTCTTTATAAGAGAGAGGCCTGTAAATATCTCAAACGGATTGGATATTTTGGGAACATCTTCTATCTTAGGCGGCGTAATGAGCTTGGAAAATGGTGCACTGCTGTCACCTTTGAGTTTGTTTATCTGTGATGTTAAAATATTCTCTTTAGAGATAAGCCCTGCAAGCTCATCCATATCACTTGAGGTTTTCGCATGCTTTGAGAGCCACTTAATTCTCTTTTTGATAGCATCAAGCTTATTTTTCACCTCTAGCGATGTCAGATAGGATGCGTAACTTTTAATCCAAACATTCTCATCAGATATCTGATTGTCAAGTTCATTCAGTTCTTTAAGGTATCTGCTTATCTGCTCTGAAACAAGCATTTTTTGCTGTGTTGCATCATATGCATCTGATTTTTCTGCCGCTGTCTGGACTAGGGCATTGTTTGCATCAAGAGCAAAAGTCTTTAATGGTAAAAAAAGTATAAAAACTGTAAAAAGTACTCTTTGAAAAAACAGCATCATTATTTTCCAAACGCTTTTAAGACAGAAAGGACAACTGCTTTGTCCACTTCATCTGTAATTTTAACACCGCCAAGACCAACAGGTAAGATAAAAGTGATTGTTGCATCTGAACTTTTTTTATCTAAGAAAAATGCATCATAAAAACTCTCTACATTTTCTATCATATAATTCGTAGGCAGATTGTATTTTTCCAACAAAGCTTTTACTCTTTGCGCTTCTTCTTCACGCATAAGACCCAGTTTCACAGAAAGTGCATTTGCCATAACCATTCCAATGGCAACAGCTTCTCCATGAAGATACTTTGTATAACCTGTTTCATTTTCAATAACATGTCCAAATGTATGACCATAGTTAAGTGCAGCTCGTAGACCATGCTCTTTTTCATCTTTTGCAACAACATCCGCTTTTGTCTCTACAGCCTGTTTAATCGCTTCTTGCAGTGCAGTTTTATCGTTCAAGTCAGCATTTTCCAAATATTCAAAAAAGGTTTTGTTAAATGTTACTGCCATCTTGACAACCTCTGCAACACCTGCACCAAACTCACGTTTTGGCAGTGTTGTTAAAAAATGCGGGTCAATATAGACCGCACGTGGCTGATGAAAAGCACCAATGAGATTTTTACCATAACTGTTATTAATTCCTGTTTTCCCACCGACACTTGCATCAACTTGTGAAAGCAGTGTCGTTGGAATCTGTACAAAATCAATACCACGCTGGTAGATACTTGAAGCATATCCTGTCATATCCCCGATTACACCACCGCCAAAAGCGATCAAAAGAGATTTTCTGTTAAAACGATGATTGAAAAGAGATTCTAAAATCAAATCAATGGATACCTGATTTTTGTAGCCCTCTCCATCCGGTACAGTAATGATATAAAGCTCTTTGGCTCTGATTTTTGAGAGCAAATAGCCTAAATGCAAACCTGCTACTTTAGGGTTTGTAACAATAGCTACCTTTGTATCATATGTGAGCTCTGGAATTGTATCAATAGTAATATCATAAGAGTTATCAACAACTTGTTTAAGGGGAATGTTTACTTGCATTATCTGTCCAAAAATATAATATGATAGATAATACTTAAATTATGCTAAAAAGTTACTAAATTAGAGCTGTACAGGTATGAAAATTTGATGATAATTATCAAGCTTGAAGTACAGTTTCTCTGAATCAGTAGAGAAGAGTGCATAAGTGCGTCGTGTTGTCAATTTAGAAGTAAAAGGAAGAATCTGAATAAAATTATCTTTATGCTTCAAAGCACGAATAGGATTTTCATTCTCTTTTATCACTTTAATTGACTTTGAAAAGATTGTAGAGAGGTTGTAATAGTGCTCGATTACCTGCTCTTTTTCCTCTTGATGCTCCTGAAGATAATTATAGAGTTCAAGGTTAAAGTTCATCTGCTCAGAGATATCAAAGATAGTTGCAGAAATCTTCTCCAAATCTCTGTTATCAGAGAGCACAAGTGCCGCATCTTTTACGTTTGAGAAGCTTCTGTCTGCAAGCTTGAGTACAGGAACATGTACTTCATACAGTGCACGTCTGACATAGTAATCCCTAAACATCTCCGTAGGTACGATAACCAGACCGACATGGTAGGATTTGACATCATTGAAAAATGTCTCTTTGAGATTTAAGCTGTCATAATTAATATCAATAACAATATCCAGGTCTCTATACTCTTTGATATACTGCAGTATCTCTATATTTGAAGGATTGACAACCTTAATGACAAGATCATGTTTGAACTTTGTATGTACATAAACAGCACGACGTACCAGTTCTTTTATCTTTGCGTGAGAAACTATGTCCATATCTATGTAGAGCAAAATATTTGTTCCAAATGGCTCAGGAAATTGTCCAAGTTCACGCTTAATGGCACGGTATACAGATTTAAGAACTGCAGGCTGTCCCACTAAGAGCAGCAAGTCATTTGGCTGGATCATCCGTCTTCGTGAAGGCATCAACAGTTGACGATTTCTGTAAATTGCAACGATTCGCCAGTTCTTTTGCTCAATCACACCAATGTGACGATAGACAAAAGAACTTCCAAAAGGAACGAGAACTTCCATAATCTCGCCTTCACCAAGTCCAACATTTTGGGCAATTACAGGAACATTTGGAAGATAATCAAGCATTCTGGAAGCCAAGATCTCATTTGCATTGACTAAAACGACATTGGCATCTTCATTCTCCATATTCCACTGATTAAGGACAATGATACGAAGCTGTTTTTTGATAACTCTGATATTTTTGATGGTGTTTTCAACGTCCGCCTGACTATCCATGGCAATAATAACCTGGATAAACTCCATCTTAAGCAAATTTGACAGTTTATAAAAACTTGTTGGATCAAATTCATAAAATTTAAAACGTGCAGGATTGGCTGTAGGGAACTCTTTTTCTTTTAGCTGAACGACATAATAGATGTTTTCACTCGTATATGTCTCACTTACCCTTTGAATAAAATGCTCACCGATTGCACCATCACTGATTATCAATATTTTTTTCATGGCCGTATTATATCAGAACTTTAACTGTTATCTTTTTTGAATACGTGAACGTTCCACCCACATCTCTTTATCTGCTTTTTTCCAAACTTTGTTGACAAAATAGCCGGTGATTTTAACACGTGTTTGAGTTCTCACATTAGAAGTAAAAGAAGTTCCTTTTTCCCATTTGCCAATGGTTTTCAAACTACGTATACCGGCATAAATATTTGCATCCTCACGCAGACGGAATGCAGATGCCTTAAAATGTATTATCTCTACTTTTTTACTCTTTTTTACTATAGCTTGAGTACTTTTTTTGAGTTTTAGTGTTGGAAATTTGTTCTCATCTTCACACAAAGGCTGTCTGATGACTATCTTTTTTATTTTCTCTTTGACAATAACTTTTGTTTTCGGACTCTTTTTTTGTCTCTTTAACTGTTTGTTCAGCTCTTTTATTTGATTTTTCAAATGTGTGATTTTTTTCTTGTAGACACTGTTTTCATGCTCTAAAACAATGTTTTTCTCTTTTAGATCAAAAAGCTGTTTTTCATAACTGTGACGCAGTTTTTCAATATCATCAACGATGGCATCAATCCGCTGTATCTCCTCTGTAGCAAAAAGGTTACAAGAAAAAAAGAGAAAAAATGTAAGTAAAAAGAGCCGTATCATCATCTGCCTTTTTTAAGAAGCTTTACGCCCATCTCTACATGATGTGTATATGGAAACTGGTCAAAGAGTGCCATATCTATCACTTCATGTGTTTTTGTTAAAATTTCCAGATCCCGATAGAGTGTTTCAGGGTTACAGGAGATATAGACTATAGTATCATATCTTGCACTGAATTTACAAGAGTATTCATCCATACCACTGCGAGGAGGGTCAACAAATATAGCATTGATATCGTAACTTTTAATGTCAATATCTTTCATTCTGCGAAACTCTCGTACACCATCAAGTGCTTCTACAAACTCTTCAACACTCATTCGTACAAACTCTATATTATCAACACCATTTAAAAGCATATTACTCTTTGCAGCATTTATAGAGGATTTTGATATTTCAGTTGCAAGGACTTTATTAAAAAGTGTGGCAAAAGGAATCGTAAAATTTCCTGCGCCACAATAGAGTTCCAGTAAATCTCCCCTACTTCCAAGAAATGCATCCATAGCCCAGAAAATCATCTGCTCGTTCACACGTGGATTTGGTTGCGTAAAACTGTTCTCTATGTAGTTAAACTTGTACTCTTTGTTTTTTATCATCAAAGATTCAGTGATATAATCCTGTCCGATTACTACTTTTTGTTTGCGTGAGCGCCCTATGAGGTAGATACCGAGTTTTTGAGCAATCTCTTTTGCTTTTTCTTCCCACACACTGTCAAGTTTTCGATGATAGATGAGTGAAACTACTATCTCACCAGAGCTTGAGCTTAGAAAATCAGCTCCAAAGAGTTTAAAACCAAGCTCTTTTTCTTTTATCTCACACAAGAGTTTTGGCATCAAAGCAGCAATATGCTCATTTACCTGTGGGCATGCATCAACCAATACAACACCTTTGTGCTCTTGATGATTCATCGCATAGAAGATATCATCTTCAACATGCCAGATTTTAAATTCACTGCGTGCTCTGTAGTGCTCTTGTGGTGACTCGAAAACTTTTATCTCTTGTGTGTAATATGGCTGAAATCTACTCTTATTGAGCGCTAACTTCTGCGAAAGCTGTCCCTCATATCCATCTTCATAAACACGACATGCACCACACTCACCAAAATATTTACAATCCAAAAGCTATTTCCTCACACTATTTTATTGAAGCAATCAAATTGCCAATAAGAAGATTCCATCCGTCAATCAGTACAAAAACAAGTATTTTAAAAGGCAGTGATATCATTACAGGAGGTAGCATCATCATACCCATTGACATCAAAATCGAAGCAACAACCATATCAATGACCAAAAATGGTAAAAAGAGTAAAAAACCTATCTCAAAAGCTGTCTTCATTTCACTGATGATAAAAGCAGGAATAACAATTGAGAGAGGTACATCAGCGACACTTTTTGGATTTTCCATTTTACGTATGCGTAAAAAGAGTGCCAAATCTTTCTCTCGTGTATTTCGAATCATAAAGTTTTTAAAAGGAAGGGCTGTTTTTGTAAATGCCTCTTCATAACCTATCTCTTGTGCAACATAGGGCTTGATTCCCTGCTCATATGCTCTTGTCCCTATGGGTTCCATTACAAAAAATGTAAGGATCATAGCAAGCATGACCAAAAGCTGTGTCGGTGGGACTTGCTGCGTTCCAAGAGCTTGGCGTAAAAAACCAAAGACAATCACAAAACGGGTGAATGTTGTCATCACAAGCACCATAGACGGTGCCAGAACCAAAAGCGTAAGAATAACTAAAACATTCAATGATGAGACGAGCTGTTGTGGTGTATCTGGAGCTGAGAGACTTAGGTTTACCGTTGGAATAGTTACAGCATCAGCACCAAAAACAGCCATATTCAATGCAAAAAGAGCTAGAATGATTCTCATCATTTTTTACTTGTTCACCTTATCTAAAACAGATGTTGTCTCTTTATTTTTCTCTTCGCTTTTCTTACCAAAGAAATGAAGCTCAACACGACGATTTTTTTCTCGTCCTGTAGGTGTTGCATTTGTTGCAATAGGATGATACTGTGCAAAGCCTGCTGCTGACATTCGAGCAGGATCAACCCCATCTAAAACCAACTCATGCAAAACAGAGATGGCACGTGCGCTTGAGAGTTCCCAGTTGTCCTTAAAAGGAGAAGACGGGCCAGGATTACCATCATCAGTATGTCCTTGTACGCTCACCTGCATATCATTTGGCAACTCACCGACAATAAATGCTACTCTTTTTAAGAAAAGCAGTGCATCTTGATTTTCAATCGTAGCAGATCCTGATTTAAAAAGCAGTGCTGCAGGCAGTTTGATAACAAAACCATTCTCAGCCTCTTCTACTGTAACCTCAGGACCTTGTGATTTTTCCATCATTTCATTGGCATCTGCAGCTGCCTGCTGAATTCTGTTTACTGCATCACTTGTCTCATCTTGAGATTCAATTGGAGTAGACTCCTGAATACGTTGCTTCGATATCTCTGTTTTTGTTCCACCTTCCAAAACACTCATAGCTCCGGAGAGAGAACCAATGGCTTCAGAGACTTTTTTAGCATCCATACTACTCATCGAGAGCAAAAGTACGAAGAAACAAAGAAGAAGAGACATCAAATCCCCAAAGGCAGCTAGCCAGGCAGGGAGACACTCTTCACATTCAGGACACTTTTTTTTACCCATCAATCTTCACTTTAATCAAACTGGCTTACACGATCAGCCGGTGCAAGATATGCAAGCAGTTTTGCTTCAAGAACACGAGGTGCATCCCCGGATTGAATCGACATGATACCCTCAAGTATCATCTCTTTTACCATCGTCTCTTCATCATTACGAATTGCCAGGATATTTGCAATCGGTGCTCCAAAGATATTACCGATCATTGCACCATACATCGTCGTAAGTAAGGCAACCGCCATAGATGGACCAATTGCAGAAGGATCTGCCATGTTTAGAAGCATCGCAACAAGACCGATAAGTGTACCGATCATACCCATCGCACCCGCAAGTCCTGCCCACTGACTAAAGATAGAACCGTTTACCTTGTGACGAGTACTTGTTTGTTCCATCTCTATCTCTAAAAGCTCACGGATGGTATCTGGCTCATTCCCGTCAATCGCCATAGAGAGTCCTTTTTTTAAGAACTCATTTTCTTCATTGTTTACTTCACTCTCTAATGCCAAAATCCCATCTTTTCTGGCTTTTGTAGCAAACTCAACAAGTTTTTTGATAAGTTCACCTGTATCTTCTTCTCCCGGCTTGATAGCTTTCATAAAGATCTTTGTAAACTGTTTCATCTGAGAAGGTTTAAATGAAACCATTAAGGCACCAATACTACCACCGATAACGATAAGCACTGATGGAATATCGATGTACGCACCGATACCAACACCCATAACCATAGCACCCAAAAGAAGTGCCATAATCAAAACAATACCAATGACCGTACCTAAATCCATTTAATTACCTTGTCAAAATTTATAATCACATTATAATACCACAAAAATTATTATGTAGAGGGAAATGAAGAGTTTTTTTTTATAATTTTAAAACACGAAAAGAGTCAAGCAACTTTACGATTAGTAAAATTATAAGCCATGCCAGCACCATTGTAATAACAGTATGAGAGAAAAAGTGATCCCCTATTATCATCTTATAAAGTCCCATACTCCAACCGGTAACAACTCCTATACCCAAGCCGATAATTTTGTTTTTTTTCTTTTTAAAGAGAAAAAAAAGACTCAAAAGCGCAAAACCACCGCTTGCATGTCCGGCCGGCCAACACTTACTTTTTTTGTGTGTCAGTTTAAACTCTTGCGAATAACTTTGCCATACTGCACTTCTTGGGTAGATGCCGCCGTAATGCTTCTCATCTTTTGGACACGGCATATTTGTCTGACTTTTGAGCCCACTTGAAATTACCGGTACAAATATAGCTGAGAGTATCAAGATAACTATACCTCTTTTATAGCTCTGAATGAGTGGTTTTTTCCAAAAAAAGATCAAAGCAAATAGAAACATTGCTGC
Organism: Sulfurimonas indica; assembly: GCF_009192995.1. Taxonomy (GTDB): domain Bacteria; phylum Campylobacterota; class Campylobacteria; order Campylobacterales; family Sulfurimonadaceae; genus Sulfurimonas; species Sulfurimonas indica. The sequence continues at coordinate 112,632 of NZ_SDID01000001.1, forward strand.
AATGATAATAAGCAGTTTTTTAATTCCATCATAAAATATAAATCTATAAGGCTGCAGCGACCAGTCTAAAATCCATTTATGTGTCGAGAAGTTATAAAACATATCCTGGATATAAAGATCAACATCTGTTATACCAAAAAAGAGTATCACTGCTGCAAGTATCAATGATGTGAGGATGATTTGTCGCTTCAGTGTCATCTTTTGAGCATATCCATATCTTTTTTATAAACGTCTGTTTTTACATTGAAAATGCCTAAAAATGTATGAAAAAGATTGTCCTGTGAATACTCTTTATGACTTCTCTCACGCAAGGCCTCTGCATTGATCTTTTTACTCATATTTTTACCAAACCACATAATCGCACCGATATGCGTCTGTGCATCAGGTGCCATAAAGTATGGTAAACCATGTAGATAGACACCACCTTCGCCAAGACTCTCCCCATGGTCGGCCATATAGATCATTGCAGTGTCATAACTTTCATCATATTTTTTCAAAAACTCTATGACCTGACTTAAAAAATAGTCTGTATAGAGAATTGCATTGTCATAAGCATTAACAATCTCTTGCTGCGTACACTCTTCAAGCTGATTTGTTTTGCATGTCGGTGTGAACCTCTCAAAGGCTTTTGGATAGCGTTTAAAGTATGCCGGTCCATGGTTTCCCATCTGATGTAGTACAACAAAAATATCTTTCCCTCTGTTTTTTTCAATGAACGCATCAAGTCCCTGAATCATTCCAATATCTCGACACTCACCTTCTATACAGATAGAGTTGTTTTTTGGAATTTTAAAATCTTCATACGGTACACGCAGTGCTACACCTTTTGAGTCTGAGTTATTATCACGCCATAAAACTGCTATGTCATTCGTATGTTTTAAAACATCCAAAACATTTTCAGTTGTAATACCTTTTTTGTAGTTATAATCACCCCTGTCATAAACTGCGAACATACAAGGTACTGACTCAGCTGTTGAAGTTCCACACGAGCTGACATTTGTAAAGTTGATAATGTCTTCTTTCTTAAGCAGTGGATTTGTCTCTCTCTCATAACCGTTAAGACTAAAATGATCAGCTCGGGCTGCTTCACCCACAACCATTATGACAAGTTTTGAACGATTATCATCTGATGGTTTAACAACTTTCGCATCTTCTCCTATTGGCTCTACGACTATCGGTCCGCTGTTAAATGTTTTATTGATGTATTTTCCTGTTGAATAGATCCAATAAGCAGGATTAACGGTAAAACGAAGTGGTTTATGCTCTCTTGCAAATGATGTATAGTGCTTGGAGAAAATGAAAATCATACCAACGATAACAACAATAGATATACCAATCAATTTTAATCTCGAAATGAGCTCTTTTTTAAAGCCTCTGTTATCAATCTTTACTTTATAGACCAGAATAGAAGGAAGCAGACCTAAGAACGTAAAGTAAAGTACCTGTTTAAATGTCAGCAGATCCATTGATTCGTTGATATTTGTCTGCATCATATTGCGAATCATACTGTCATCGATAACAACATTGTAACTGTTCATAAAGTAGTTTGTCAGAGAAGAGACAATCAAAATCAAAATAATAATGGGTTTAATAGTCCATTTCGTACTGACCAAAGAAAAAAGCAGTGTTGTAAAAAAGAAAATAACAATCGCTGTTGAGGCAACAAAACCGAAATTTTCTCCAAGTGGATAGACTTTTGTCAGATTTACAAAAAATGTGTAGTTATCAAACAGAACCAAAAAAAGGCTTGTCAGTAAAATAAGTTGTGTTTGTGTGATTTTTTTCAACGGAATATTCTCTTTATATTTTTTTAGAATTATACATTCTTAAAATGAATGAGAAGTAAAAGTAAAAAATGGTAAAATTCCATCATTAATTTATAAGAAAAGATTAAAAATGAACAATGAAGCAATCAGTATCGTAATTTTAGCAGCGGGAAAAGGTTCCCGTATGAAATCAAACAAAGCAAAGGTACTCCACACTATCAGTGGCAAACCAATGCTCTATCATATCATTAAAGAGTCCAAAAAAATCTCTGATGATATTACTGTGGTCATTGCGCATCAAAAAGATGCAGTAGTAAAAACTATGGAACAATATTTTGATGATATCAATTTCGTTGAACAAGATGCCGTGAACTATCCTGGAACCGGTGGTGCTGTGATGGATATCACACCAAAACATGACAAGGTCTTGGTACTAAACGGTGATATGCCACTTATAACTGCTGAATCTCTTAAAGGTTTTCTTTCTTTGGAAGCTGACATTATTATGAGCATTTTTGACCTAAAAGACCCAAGTGGATATGGCCGTGTAATTATTCGTAATGAAGAGGTTGAATACATAGTCGAACAAAAAGATGCCAGTGATGCTGAGCTCAATGTTACAACGGTAAATGCAGGTGTATATGCTTTCTCACGCAGTATCTTAGAGAGATATATTCCTTTCCTTTCCAATGATAATGCACAAAAAGAGTACTATCTGACAGATATTATTGCCATGGCAAAAGAAGAAGAAGCTTCCATCGTTCCGCTCCTTGTTGATGAAGCCTTCTTTAAAGGGATAAACTCTAAAAAAGATTTGGCTGAAGCAGAAGTCATTATGCAAAACCGTATTAAAAAAAGATGGATGGAAGCGGGTGTCATTATGCACTTGCCTGATACTATTTATATTGAAGAGAGTGTAGTTTTTGAAGGTGAATGTATCGTAGAGAACAACTGTCGTATCACAGGTGAAAGCAAAATTGTAAACTCTCATATCAAAGCAGGCAGTGTTGTTGAAGATAGCACAATGGTAGATTCAGATTGTGGTCCGATGGCACATCTTCGTCCACTCTCACATATCACAGATACACATATTGGCAACTTTGTTGAAACAAAAAAAGCAACGCTACATGGTGTAAAAGCAGGACATCTCAGCTACATCGGTGATGCAGAGGTAAGTGAGGGAACAAACATAGGAGCAGGCACCATTACCTGTAACTATGATGGTAAGAACAAATATAAAACCATCATTGGAAAAAATGTCTTTATCGGTAGTGATTCACAACTTATAGCTCCTGTTACAATCGAAGATGATGTAATGATAGCAGCAGGATCAACCGTTACTAGTGGTACAGTTGCTAGTGGAAATTTAGTTCTCAGCCGTACAAAAATGCGTCTTGTCAAAGACTTTTATTATAAATTTTTTGGGAAGAAATAGTTTTTAAAAATGACAGAGTATCATACATTTGATCCTCTAATATTTCCTGATTCAAAAATCTTGATTTTAGGCTCATTCCCAAGTATAAAATCTCTCCAAGAGGGATTTTACTACGCGCATCCACGTAATCAGTTCTGGCCAATACTCTCTAAGATATTTCATGAAAAAGCAGATACAAAAGAAGAGAAAATCGAACTTTGTAAAAAATACCATATTGCACTCTTTGACAGTGCAAAGAGTCTGCAAAGAGAAAAAGGCAACTCGAGTGATACAAATCTGAAAAATATAGAAGTAAATGACTTTGAAGGGCTTTTAAAAGAGTATCCATGCATTGAACTTATTGCTTTTACAGGCAAAAAGGCAGAGCAGATTTTCAATACAAAATATAAACATCTTGCAATAAGAAAAGTGCTCCTTCCCTCTACATCTCCGGCTCACGCAAGCATGAAACTTGATGAAAAACTACAAAAATACAAAGCACTCTTTCAAGAGATTTTAGGAATTTAAAACTTTTTCCAAAGCATTTTCATAAGCATCCATATCAAGACCAAACTCTTCTATGGTCTCTTTTGCTGTTGCAATTGATTCGTCCGTTATTTCACCATTTGGCAATACTGTCTCACGTACAGCTTTTAACTCAGCTGCCATTCTCTGTTCATCCGGCCCTGTACCCTCCGGGTCATCACTATAGCGGATAATATGTACGATTTCCGGATCAAGTCCCCATCTGTGAAAGAGTGTTGCAGTTACATCAGTTGTTTGTGCTCCACAAGCCGTTTTTTCAGCACTTGCGATATCTTTACCTGCTAAAAGCGCTTTTTGAATAATGTCAACTTTACCATCTTCTACAAGTGTTTTAGCGATAATCACACGACCGATATCTACTAAAAATGCCGCCGGTGCCAAAACTCCAAGATTTTTTGACTCTTTACGGATAAGCCAGTTAATGGTCAGTGCAAGTTGTCTGTCACATGCCAGTGCAAATTCTTCTTTTGTCATATTGTATGGAGAGAGATCTATCTCAAAGTTTGAATCAACTGCACTCGTAAGTACAAAAGTTCTTACTGCATCTTTTCCAAGAAGAGAGATTGCCTGCTTGATACTTGTTATATTACTTTTCATTCCATAAGCAGGCGAGTTTACAATACGAAGGATATTAGCTGTCAAAAGCGGATCTTTTTCTATGGCTTTTTGCATATCCTCAAATGTAGATTCCGGATCTTGATAAATTCTCTCAACTTCTTGAACTGACTCAGGAAGTGCCGGAATTGACTCTATATTTTCTAAAAGTGTTTTTGTCATCTATCTTACCTTTTTTCTAATCTATTTTTATTGTAATGCAGAGAGAGCAAAATTTTCCATTCCTGCCGATTTATTTCTTAATATTTTCATCTAATTGTATATTCTAGTAACAATCAATTGATATTTTAAATACTCTTTAATCTCACTTATAACATTAATATTCCTTCTATTCTAACTTTATACCTATATTCTATCTTTAGAATCAAGTATATTACCCTTCCCTGTCAAATATAAGAATTTTTCGCTAAAATACAAGAAAAATTAGAAAGTTTTTTATGAATATCACAGAAAATTTACTTCAAAATAAAAAAATTCTTTTAGCAGTGACAGGTTCCATCGCTGTATACAAATCACTTGAGCTCGTTCGTCTCTTTGTAAAAGCAGGAGCTGAAGTGCGTGTTGTCATGAGTGAAAGTGCCAAAAAATTTGTTGCACCACTTACTTTTGAAACACTCTCATCAAACAAAGTCTTAGATGATACAAATGAAGACTGGTCAAGTGACTTCAACCATATCAAAATCACACAATGGGCAGACATTATGGTCATCGCTCCAGCTACTGCGAACACTGTAGCAAAGCTTACCAATGCCATCGCAGACAATATTTTACTCCAGTGCGCACTTGCATACCCAGGTATGAAAATCTTAGCACCCTCAGCAAATACAAATATGCTGCAAAACCCAATCACACAAGCCAACTTTAAAATGCTCGGTATTGCAAACTACACGATTTTAGATACACAGGTAAAAGAGCTCGCATGTAAAACAACAGGTGATGGTGCAATGGCAGAGCCGCTCGATATTTTTTATCAGAGTGCACGAGAACTCTTAAAAGATGAATTTTGGTCTGACAGACGCGTTATAGTAACCGGTGGCGGTACAATTGAAAAGATTGATGATGTCCGCTATCTCTCAAACTTCTCAAGTGGGAAAATGGCAAGTGCCCTGGCTGTTGCCCTTTATCTCAAAGGTGCCGATGTGAACTTAATAGCAACAAGATTTGACAGTGAACTTCCCGAAAATATGCATAAAATTGATGTTGAAAGTTCAGCGGAGATGCTGGAGTATCTTGTTGACTCCATTCGCATCGCAAAAAAAGGTAAACTCTCTAAACCAACACTTATGCGTGATGAGCATATCCATCTTATACAGAAAAAGCCTTACCTTTTTATGGCAGCAGCCGTGAGTGACTATGTACCAAAATTTGAACAGGCCGGAAAACTCAAAAAAGAGTCTCTTGGCGATGAATGGCAGCTTGAACTCAAAAAAAATGTAGATATACTGGATTCAATCGATAAAGATGGTATAACAACCATTGGGTTTAAAGCAGAGATGGATAAACTAAACGCTATCGATAATGCTTCAAAAATGTTAAAAGTCAAAGAACTTGATGCCGTCTGTTTGAATATTTTAGAGGATTCTTCAAGCTTTGGCAGCTCTACAAATAAGATAGAGTTCATTACAAAAGATAAAGTTACATCATTACCAGAAAATGGCAAACTTTCTCTCTCTTTTGAAATAGTAGAGAGTGCAAAAAGCCTCCAAGAGAAGTAGATGAACAGAGCAAAGCATATAGCCATTATTATGGATGGAAACGGAAGATGGGCAGAACTTCAAGGCAAAAAACGTGTCAAAGGACATGAAGCCGGAGCAAAAGTTGTTAAAGAGATAACAACGTATTGTGCCAATAATGAAGAGATAGAACGTCTTACTCTCTATGCTTTTTCAACTGAGAACTGGAAACGTCCACGCCTTGAAGTGGAGTTTTTAATGAAACTGCTTGATAACTATCTCAAAAATGAACTTGAAGTCTATCTTGCGAATAATGTCCGTTTTGAACCTATCGGCGATATTCGTGCCTTTTCAAAATCACTGCAAAAAACGATTGCTATGGTTCAAGAAAAAACAGCACATTGTGACGGACTTGTACAATCTTTGGCACTCAATTACGGCTCACAGGATGAAATTATCCGTGCTGTGAACAAACTGCGAAGTGTTGAAGAAGACATTACAACACAAATACTCTCTAATGCACTTGACTGTAAACATAATGTCGACCTGCTCATCCGTACCGGAGGAGACAAAAGACTCTCTAACTTTTTGCTTTGGCAGGCAGCGTATGCAGAGCTCTTTTTTGTTGACACTCTTTGGCCGGATTTTGGTACAAAAGAGTTGGAAAAAATCATCAAAAAGTTTAAAAAAGTCGAACGTAGATTTGGAGGACTGAAATAATGGAATATACTCTAATCACTTCTTTTATTTTAGGCCTTCTTATCGGTTCATTTTTAAATGTAATCATTGTTCGTATACCCAAAGAAGAGAGCATTGTATTTGGAGGCTCACACTGTGTGCACTGCAGTAATAAACTCAAGTCATGGCACAACATTCCTCTTTTGTCATGGATTTTACTGCGAGGAAAGTGTGCTTACTGTAAAACTCCGATATCTGTTCAATATCCAATCGTAGAGCTGATTTCCGGATTTGTTTTTTTAGCAATAGCCTCTAAATACGGCCTCTCTTTTGCCTCTTTTTTCATTGCCATGAGTTTTTTAATGCTACTTGCACTCTCAGTCATTGACTTTAAGTATAAAATGATTCCGGACTCACTTAATCTGTTGGCAATTTTCTTTGCAGTTTTTGGTGCATGGAATGTTGATGGTGTTGTGCATAACTTTCAAAATGCCCTACTCTTTACCGGTGGATTTACTCTGCTGCGTTTTACACTTTCATACTACTTGACCTCTTCTGTTTTTCGAGCAGGTCTCAAGACAAAAACAACTTGGAACAGACACTATGATAGAACACCATTTATCGAAGCCATGGGAGAAGGCGACATTATGGTAGCAGCTACTATGGGGGCTCTTCTTGGTATACAACTTGGTCTTGTTGCTATCTTTTTATCTGCCCTTTTGGCACTGCCTGTAATGCTGCTTGTTCTTGGACGTTCAGCTGAAGAACAACGCGTACCCTATGTGCCTTTTTTAGCAATGGCTACTTTTATCGTCTTTCTTTATGATTCACAAATTATGGACTACATCAAGGCTAGTTACTGATGAAGCGACTACGAAAATATATACTGAGTAACTTCTCATCTCTTTTTCTCTCTATATTTTTGCCGCTGTTCTCCATTGCGTCTGTTATCTTTTTGATCAAACTCGCAGCATATACTGCCATTATACAGCTAACGATTTGGGAGATGACAAAGCTTTATATTTTCATCTTACCGCAGCTACTTTTTTATACACTGCCGATTACTTTTTTCATAGCTGCGACACTCTCACTCTTTAAGCTCTCAAATGACAATGAGATCATTGTGCTCTTTTCCCTGGGTATCAAACCGTTTTTTATCGTAAGAACATTTTTCTGGCCTGCACTGCTGCTCTCTTTGGTTATGTTTTTTAACTTTTTGGTTATTGACCCGCACGCAACAGTACTCTCGAAAAACTTTGTCTCTTACAAAAAGAGTGAAGCAAAATTCAACCTCTCTGCAAGTGAGTTTGGTAACAGCTTTGGAGACTGGCTTTTGTATCTCGGTAAAAAGAATGAAGACGGTACTTTTGAGAAAGTTTTTCTTTTTAACAAAAAACAAAAAGAGGAGATTCTCATTGCTGCAAAAAAGGCAGAGGTCATTAATGATGCAGGGATTTTACGACTCAAGCTCACGCAGGGTGAAGGGTACAGTTACTCAACAGAGAAATTTTCCCAAATAAACTTTAACACAATGCTAATAAATGACACCATGAAAGCGGACTTGATGAACTACAAAAAACCGCTTGAGTACTGGCTCTCAAAAGAGGGATACGGACGAAAGAAACACCTGTTTATCAGAAACTCACTGATGAGTCTTTTTCCACTCGTTACACTCTTTTTGATTGTCTCTTTCGGTGTCGTTCACACAAGACATCAAAAATCGAAGATTTATCTCTTTTTGTTTTTAACGATTCTCTTTTACTACTCCGGACTTTTGGCATTAGAGAAGTACCTTGGATTTTACACCATTGCAGCCGTTTCTCTTGGGTGGCTTTTTGGAAGCTATCTGCTTTATAGAAGAACAATAGTAAGAAAGTTCTAATGAGAGTAGCTGTTACACTGGCATACAACGGTACCCACTATCACGGCTCTCAAATTCAAAGAGATATCTCACCTACGATATTTGGTACTTTTGAAAATGCCCTTTTACGACTCGGAATTGACCAGAGAGTCATTGTAAGCGGTCGAACAGACCGTGGTGTTCATGCCACAGGACAGGTGTGTCACTTTGATCTGCCTCCTTACTGGAGTGACACGCAAAAGCTCAAACGAGTTCTTAATTTTATGCTTCCTTCTTCCATTCGTATACTTCGTGTCAAAGAGGTAAGTGATGATTTTCATGCCAGATATTCAACAAAAAAAAGAGTCTATCGTTATATCTTAAAAGATACGCCACTTAGCCCTTTTGAGGCTGACTTTGTAACATACTCCCAAGAGAAACTTGATGTCAAGATGCTGCACCATAAGATGCAGCTCTTTCTCGGTGAGCATGATTTCAAGCACTTCAAGAAAAACGGCAGTGATGAAAATACAACCATCAGAATGATATACAAAGCATTTGCCTATAAGCATAAAGGGTATATAATACTTAACTTTGAAGCAAACGGATTTTTAAGAAGCCAGATTCGAATGATGGTTGGCTCACTTTTAAAACTAAGTAAAGAAGAGATTATAGAAAAACTCGGTGACACAAACCACAAAGTAGATTCAGCCCCACCAAACGGGCTCTATCTCGCAAAAATAAAATATTAAAGGATGGCTATGTTTGAAGATGTAAAGATGCCCGAAGGAATGTCTCCAGAAGCTCTGGAACATCTTATGTATCCCAAAAACTATGGAAAACTCGATGATGCAGACGGCATTGGAGTAGCACTCGATGAAAAGACAAAAGAGTATGTCATTTTCTATACAAAACTCGAAGATGAAATAGTAAAAGATGTAAAATTTGCTACAAACGGATGTCAAGATACCGTCGTTATCGGCTCAATGTTTACAGAGATGATAAAAGAGAATGATGTTGATTATGCACAAAAAGCGATTCAAAAGATGCATGACAAACTGGGTAAACTCTCGGCACAACAGCAGGTCTGTGCAGATATCGTCTTTACTGCCTTTATAGCATCACTCAAAAACTATGAAAACAGACAAAACGGTGCTAATGAAGAACTGCATCTCTTAAAAATGAAAAAGAGTTGTGAAATACCATAGGAAGAGGAAGAAAAAAATGACAAATAAAACATATCAAAAAAAACATGAGCTGTGGCTCAGCATCCTTTTTGCATCTTTTGCGATCAATGATGAAGCAATCAAATCACGTCTTTATGACTTTTCACAAATCGCATTCCGCCATATGAAATGGCTTGGCAATGATATCTTAGAGAGTGGCAAAGATTATAACTACGACAGAGAAATGGCGCTTTTAAAACGAGAAAGTAATTTTGAGATACTAAAAGCACTCAAAGAGGAGATAGAAGCTACGCAAGCGCTTTACCCTGATACAATCCTAGGAGAGCGCATCAAAACAGACGATACCTATCTTCTGCAGTATATTTCTGAACTCCTTGCTAATCCTGCAAACGATGCCAAAGTGACCGCTTTTAATATGGAGAGAAAATGGGAAGATCTGGACCAGAGTCAAGTCGATGCACTGACACTCTTTTTATTTGAAGAGTCTTACAAAGAGTATGAACTCATTTTAGTCTATGCATACATGCAGGCACGCACAAAAAATGTGCTTCACTTCAATGTCTTTCAAGACCTTGTCGATGAGTCACACTTCCATCTCAAATCTTTTGGAAATATGATGGCAAAACTCGGCATCCTTGCACTCCCGCGTGAGCTTCATGAGATGACCTATGTTGTTAAAGATTTGGACAAATTTGTAAAAGACGGCATAGCAGAAGAAGAAGCTGCAAAAGAGATGTGTAAAGAGCTCAGTGACTCCATCAAAGATGAAAAACTCTCAAAATTTTTCGACTTTATCAACTATCAGGAGTCGTATCATATCGAGCTGATGAAAAAGTTACTCTAAAAGAGTGACTTTAACTTTGCCCATAAAATTCCAATATACTCATGGAGAGCAATCGTTGAAATATATAAAGCATTTGCACTTGGAACTCTTAGGTAGCCTCTAAATTCACTTCTGTAAAAGCTCGTTGGTGCTGCTATTGGATGCATGCCGAGTGATTCAAAAAGCATCATGGCGCGTGGCATATGAGAAGCAGATGTTACAAGCACAAAAGGCTCTGAGCCTACAACTGTTTTGGTAAACAATGCCTCTTCTTTTGTATCTTTTGGTAAAGGGTTAATGAGCATATCTTCACCTGAGATATCTAATGCTTCTGCCATTTTTGCGTTCATCAATGCTTGGGAAATATCTGTTTTGCCTTCAAAACCTGTAAAAATAATTTTTGAGTTTGGCATTTTGTTATGAATAACAATACCCTCCACTACTCTTTTTATAGAAGCATCTGTAAGCTGTGATGATAGTGGCTGTGCTTCATCGGTATCATGCCCATTACCCAGTACGTGAATGAATTTTACTTCCTGTTTATAATCATACTTAGAGTATTGATTCTCCAAACCTGATACAAGATAGTTTGCAAAAGGAGGATAGGAAAATAAAAAGAGTAAAAAAAGCGAACTCAAGAAGAACTTTTCAGCTCTGTTCTCATTTTTTGCATAAAAGTAGTAGATACCAAGAACGAGCAGCGTTAAAATAAGACCAACCGGCTCGATAAAAAATGATATAAACTTCTTAAGTAAAAATCCTATCTCCATTATTGTATCACTCCCCTTATTTTTTCTACCACTCTCTCATCCCACAACAACCCTTTATGGTGTAAATCATCAATTTCAACGTAATAAACAAGATTATTTATACTCTCTTTGAGTGCTCTTGCATTTTCTATGTATGTTGTTTCATCATCACGACTTACAAAAAGGTAGCTTGCTGCATGCACATTTTGCATAAACTTTTTCGTTTGGAATTTATATCTTATCATAGCTGCTACATTAATACCAAATTTTTTCGCTGCCAAAGAGGGTATGGAATCAAAAGCACCTACTAAAAAAAGTGCTTTGACATCTACTTTAGAAGCTACATAGGCTGCTACACTTGAGCCTATGGAAAAACCAAGCAGATAAAAGTCTCCATAGTTTTTTTTGATAAGCTGCGCGATTTTAAGACCATCTTGCAAAAGATTTTTCTCATTGGGCACACCTTCGCTTTTTCCATAAGAGCGGTAGTTAAATGTAATGATTCTCACCTGCGGATAGAGCTTTGCAAATCTATTGATAAGCCCAACTGCATCATGGCTTCTTCCTACAAATACAAGCAGTGTACTATGAGGATACTCTGGTTCATACACTACACCTTCAAGCTCTACCCCGTCATCTGTTGTCATACTCAGCAGCGTACATGCTTCACACAAATGCTCATCTCTATAGTGAAAGGGTGAAAAAACCATAAAGTGTTGCCACTGATAAAAAACAAAAAGTAAAATAAGTAAAGTGAAAATTATAAAAGCTATATAAATCATAGCCAATATTGTAGTATAATTCCATCAATTATTATAGGATTTACAATGCAACTATTTGGAAAATTTTCAACAAATTTCGATATGGATTATCTCGTTGAGCAATATATCTACATCAATGAGAGTGAAGATGAAAAAATCACGCTTGATGATTTAGAGAGAATGCTCAAAAAAAAGCGTAAACATGTAGTGGGAACTATCTTTTTATATAACCCGGAAGAGTCTCCTACAGGGTATAAAATGAGCCGTTTCTTACAAAAGGATGGGTTTGAGAAGTATGATGAGTATGTAACACTCAATGAATCTCCAAGAATGTACGTCCTCAATGCTGCACTCAAAGAGCACTACAAAGGAAAACTTGTAGAGATACGGTATCTCTTTAACTATAATCGTGAAAATATCGAACCGACTCCGATTTTAGAAGAGTTTGATGCAGACTTGGACAAGTTAAACTCAATGCAGCTTACACGTTATGACAGAGCACTGAACTACATCGACATTCCAAACATTCGTCTGACTGGAAAATTTGTTTTTTTCGGCATGGGACACAAATATGACAGACACCATAAGAATATTATCGCTTACGCCAGAGCACTCTCTGAACATGTAAACAAGCTCGATAAAACAGTCGTATTTATGCATGATAACAATTATGATGAAGATGAGTGTCGCCAAATCGCTTACTTCCTCTCACCATTTGCAACAGGTAAAATGCGTGAGAAGCGTGCAAATGCTCTCAAAGAGGTCTTTAAAACCACTCCACCGCAAGTGGTTAAGATCTCCTCTTAGCCCAACGGGCAAAAAATCGTGCAGGAATGATTCGCTCACTTATCTCTTTTGCACTCAAAATATGCTCTTTTAAAATACGAGCAAGATAAGGAGCAAGTACAAAACCATAACCCCCGCTTCCATTTATCATAGAGAGCTGCGGATAATACAAAAACTCTTGAAAATCTGGTTTTTTTACACGAATATTTTTCTCACAACACGCCAGTGTCTCACGTGAGAGTACAAGAGGACCGACAAGTGGCATATAATCAAAGGAACCCGAACGCAGTCCCGTGTAATCTTTGACTATCTCTACATCACTCAGGTTAATAGTGCGTGAAGCTTTCTCTAAAAGCTCACGTCTCCCCTCTTCTACATTATAAGGTTCACGTGAGGTTTGGGGATGATAATGCACATTATGCGTGGCACCTATTGCCAAGCGATTACCATCACTCGGCGAAATAGAGACAAACTGATGAATGGAGTATGGATTTTGTGTGCTGGTTTGAACATCGATTCTATGTCCCCAAACCCCACGCAGTTCAATATAGGACTCATTTAGTAGTGTTTTATAAGCACCTGTTGCCAATACAAGCTCTTTTGCCGCATAGGTATCATCAATAAGCCAATATCCATCTTCAAAGACAATATTTTCTACTTTTTGCCTGATAAACTTTGCACCCTCTATCATCGCTTCACACATCTTTTGTGCATCAACGATGCCTGCTTCAAGGGACACACTCTCTCTTTGCAGTGCGCTCTGCGTGAGCTTTGCTTTTAGACTCTCTTTGGCTTCTTTTAAAGGTAGTGTTGTTTTTTCTTTGAAAATTCGAAGTGTCTCTTCTTCATCTGCATCTTTGGCAATATGTAAAAGTTGTGCTTTTTTAAAGTGCTCTGCAAAATGTTTTTCATAATATTCCATAGAGTATATAAAAGCATCTTCAATGATTGCTTTGAGCTCACCTGCCTTTGAAAACTTCGGAGAGATGAACGCACCTGCTGCCCCACTGCCGCCGCTTGCTACACCCTCTTTATCAAGGACAAGGACTCTTTTATCCTCTTGCAAAAACTCATAAGCAACACTACAGCCGTTAATACCGGCACCAATAACAGCTATATCATACATTATACCAATCCCTATAAAAAACGAAACATTTAAATTTTTTAGCTAAAATAGTAGTAAGATTATATCGAATTAGTAAGGATAAATGATTAAAACCACAATCAAGAAGATTTTATACAAAGGCGGACTCAAGCTTAAACTTATCAGTTTTGTATTTATCTCTATTTTTCTCGCTATCTCTGTTCAAAACTATTTTATCATCCCTTTTATCAAAGAAAATATTGAAAAAAAAGCCTTTGAAGTGAGTTCTACGACGATTGAGAGAATCTCTGACTTCTCCTCGTTTGCACTCTTAGAGAGAACCTATGAAAATCGTTTAAGTCTCAATGACGCTATTGAAAGATTAAAAGAGTCCCACATTGACGGACTGCTAGGAATCTCCATCTATCAAAGACAAAAAGAACAAAACGGCAGTATATTCCAGTATATTTCAGGATTTGGTAAAAAAGTAGAAAACCTTCCTCTTGAGAAGTCTCTTTTGGAGTATCTTGAAAACACAACAACAGAACATGTAACATATGATACCTATACGATTAAAACAGCTAATGAGACGATTGAGACATACCGTTTTATCCGCCCTATTCTCTACCAGTATAAAGGTGAAAATATTCTGCTTGGTTTTACACTGCTCTATTATGATAAAAAAGCCATCTCTAAAATTATAGATAAAGTACTTGATTATATCTATATGATTGCTTTTATTATTTTACTGCTCTCAACGCTCTATGTCTATTTTATCGGTACGCGTGTCACGCAGCCCATACTGCAAATCACCAAAGCATCTTCGGAAATCACAAAAGGCAATCTTGATGTCCACCTTGATGTCCATACTAATGATGAGATCCAAAATCTCGCAAATCACTTTAATACGATGGTCGCATGGCTCAGAGAAAAAGACAGACTCCAGAAGTTTGTCTCCAACTCTACCGTTGATATGATTAAGAACTCTTCCCATGAGCCTGTAGTGCTAGGTGGGGAATATAAGAACATGACCTTTTTGTTTTGTGATATTCGTAACTTTACTTCATTAAATGAGAAAAAAACACCTGAAGAGGTTATCAATATTATAAACTTCTACCTCTCTTTGCAGGCTAAGATCATCAAAAAGAACGGTGGTGATATCGATAAATTTATCGGTGATGAAGTGATGGCATCATTTAGTGGAAAAGATGCTACGGTAAAAGCTATCAAAAGTGCCATAGAGATACAACAGAAAATCCAACAAGAGAACTCCCTGCGTCAAAACCAAAATAAAACTATCTGTAATGTCGGCATCGGTATATCTAAAGGTCAAGTTATTGTAGGAAATGTTGGCTACAATGAGCATATGGACTATACGGCCATCGGACTGGCTGTAAATATGACTTCACGTCTGTGCTCCTATGCAAAAGAGGGAGAGATTATTATCGATAAGAAAACTTTTGCAAGTTCTGGATATAAATGTAACTATACATTGACAGAGCCTCTCTCACTCAAAGGGATCAGTAATCATGTTACTGCTTACTCTATATCAAGTAAAGAGGCGTAATATGTACACCTCTTTACTCTTCGCTATTGCACTTTTGTTCTCTGCCTGTGTAAATCTCAAACAAGAGAGTGTCACACCAAGCCAAAAAAAAGAGATTCATGTTATCCGACTTAACAAAGAGGTCAAAGAGCTAGACTCTCATGACAAACGTCTTATCTACAAATCTATCAAAAATGAGATCAGCCTTTACAGTCAAAAAGGCGATGAAGATTATAAAAACAGTTACTACCATGATGCTATCAATGCCTATGAGCTTGTGAACTTCTATGAAGGCTCCAATGCCATCTCTAATAAAAAGATAGAGAAGATGAAAATCCAGGCAAAAGTAAGAGCTAAAATACACTATAAAAATGCACAAAAATATCTCAAATCCGACAATAAACGAAAAGCGCTCGTAGAACTCAACAGTGTTATGATGAACAACCCAAACTACAAAAATACACAACAGTTGTATCGCAATCTTAAAGATGACAGAGCACTTAAAATCTACATCAATGCACTTGAAAATGCACTAGAGACAAAGCTCATCAATAATAAGGGAAGTTTCACAGAACTCAAGTCCATACAAAATTCTCTTACAAACTTGGCAAAATATGATTATAAAAACAGTACTGTGCAAAAAGCCAGAAAACTCTTAAGAGAAGAAAAAAGCCGTTTACTCAGCCAGGCAATAGTGATTTATAAAAAAGGAAAACTCAAAGAAGCCAAAAAGAACTTTACTAAAATTCTCTCCATCTACCCATCTGATGAAACTGCTACAAAATATATGAAAGAGATAGCATTCAAACAGAGTAAGAAACACACGCTTTTTCTTGCCAACAAAGCACTACAATCAAATGAATACCTCCAAGCCATCGCACATGCAAAAAATGTTCTGCAACTGGAACCAAAGAACAAAGAAACAAAACAGATCATAAGAACTGCAAAGAACAAAGCCAAAGAGGCTGTGAACAAATATGTAAGAGATGGAAAGATGTACTACAACAATAAAAATCTCGATCAGGCAAAAGAGTGCTTTGAAAAAGCACTCAAAATTGATAAGACAAATAACACTTCACTTATCTATCATAAAAAGATACAGAGACAGCTCCATACCATTAAAAGTTTGCAGTAGCTTAGATACTTACCTCTTTGATATCTGCAATATTTAAGATAGCTTTATAAATAGAAGCTACAAGTGCTTTTCTATTGTTCTTAAGTGCTTCATCTTCAGCATTTACCATCACACTGTCAAAGAAAGCATCAAGTTCAGGCTTGAGGCCAAGCAGCGCATCAAGTTCTTCTTCATATGAAGTATACTCTTGCGCACTGACTTCCTTAAATCTTTTATAAAGCGCTTTTTCTGCATCTTCTTGAAGGAGTGTTTCATTGACACTCAAATCCTGCGTGAGGTCGATATCTTTTGTGATGTTTGCAACACGTTTAAATGTAGAACTCACTTCATCAAAACCTTCAGAATTTACAAGAGTGTTCAGTGCTTCTATCTTTTTACCCATTGCTAAAAGCTCACGCTCACCGGAAGCTAAAACTGCTTCGATGATAGACGGATTTACTTTATAGTAACGTTTGATTCTCTCTAAGATGAAATTCTCCAACTTCTCTAAATCTATTGTACCCTCATAGTTTTTTGCAAGCTCTTTTATATCTTTTACAATATCAAAAGTAAATCCGTACTCATTCACGATGCGGATGATTCCATTTACTGCACGACGCAGAGCAAACGGATCACGTGAGCCTGTTGGAATCTGATTTACAGAGAAAAGTCCAAGCAACGTATCAAGTTTCATACTCATCGCTACAATAGCACTCAGAGGTGTTGAAGGAAGTGGGCTATCTTCACCTTCTGGGAGATACTGCTCTTTGATAGAAAGTGCCACTGCCTCGTTTTCACCTGCTTTTAAAGCATAGTAGTAACCCATAAGTCCCTGAAGTTCAGTAAACTCATAAACCATCTCACTCATAAGGTCTGCTTTTGCAAGCTGCATCGCTCTTTTTAGGTCCTCTTTTGAAGCATTGATGCTGTACTTGTCAAAAAGTTCCTCAGCTATCTTTGTCTCACGCACAATCTTATCAGCAACAGATCCTAGTCCTTTAAAGAAAGCAACTTTTTCAAGTCCTTTCGTGCTGAGACCGTTTTTTAAGTCATTTTCCCAGAAGAAAAGTCCATCAGCAAGACGAGGACGCAGTACTCTCTCATTTCCTGCAATCACTTCAGAGAAGTCATCTGTTAAAGCATTGGAAACTACTACAAACTTATTGATAAGTTTTCCATCTTTAAAGACAGGAAAATAACGTTGATGCTCTTTCATAGAGGTGATGATAACCTCAGGTGGCAGTTCTAAGAACTCTTCATCAAATGAGCCAAGCAGTGCAGTAGGATTTTCAGTAATCGCTACAACTTCATCCATCAGATCATCATCAATTTCAATAGTGACACCGTTTGTCGTTTCAATAGCTTTAAAATCAGCAAAGATTTTCTCACGTCTTTCATCTTGGTAGAGTGTCACCCCACCGACTTTAAGTTTTTCAAAATAATCTTTTGCGCCGTCAATCACAATAGGGTCAAAACTTGCAATGCGATGCACTCTTGTTGTTTTTGCACTCTCAACTTCATAAAGTTTCATAGGTACTACTGCATCATCCAAAAGTACATTTACCCAACGAATAGGACGGATGAAACTCTCACGCAGACTCCCCCAGCGCATTGATTTTCCAAAATCAAGTGATTTTATCCACTTCTCTACGATCTCAGGAAGAAGCTCAACTGATGGACGTCCTTTGATATCTTTTTTATAGTAAAGCACCTCTTTACCGCCTTTGTCTGCAGTGCTGAGCTCATCAAGAGAGACACCACATTTTCGAGCAAACCCTTCTGCCGCTTTTGTCGGTTTACCATCTTTATATGCAACAGCCAAAGGTGCTCCAAAAAACTCTTCAACTGAGTCTTCTTGAGACGATTTAAACTCTCTATGCCACAGTACCAGACGACGAGGCGTATAATAAAACTCAAACTCACCTAAAAGTGCATACTCTTCTAATATTTGTACATATTTTTTTTCGATATTCTTTAACTCTTTTAAAAGTGGAACAGCAGGTAGCTCCTCAACACCTATTTCAATCAGTAGTGGTTTTAACATATGAATACTCTTTTATCTTTATAATTGTGGCGATTTTATCCATTTGTTGGTTAAAATCTCGTTAAAATACAGAAGATAAAGGAGAAGTATGAAAAAATTGACATTGACATTACTACTATCTGCAGCTCTTTTTGCTGCGACTATACACACAGCAAAAGTTCTTGAGACAATGAACAGTGGTGGATATACCTACATAAAAGTCCAAGATGGCAATCAGAACTATTGGATCGCAATGACACAAAGAAGTGTAAAAACCGGTGATACAATTAAGTATACAGAACAGGGATGGATGAAAAATTTTCACTCCAAAACACTGAACCGTACTTTTGATAAAATTCTTTTTGCTGCAGATATTGCCAAGCAACAGAAAAATCCAGCAGAAAAAAAGCCCAATATTATGAACTCTAAGTATCAAGAAAAAGGTACAGTCAGTATCGCAGGACTTTTTAAAGAGAGAACACAGTATGCACAAACAAAAGTTACTGTAAAAGGAAAAGTCACAAAAGTTTCCAGTGGAATTATGGGACTAAACTGGATACATATCCAAGATGGCAGCAGATTTGAAGGGATGGATGACTTGGTATTTACAACGAAACAAAATCCTCCAAAAATAGGAATGATTGTTTATGCAAAGGGTATTGCTATAAAAGATAAAGATTTTGGATATGGGTACTTCTATCCGCTCATTATTCAAGAAGCAACTTTCAGCTCTAAAAATTAAAAAA
Organism: Sulfurimonas indica; assembly: GCF_009192995.1. GTDB lineage: Bacteria > Campylobacterota > Campylobacteria > Campylobacterales > Sulfurimonadaceae > Sulfurimonas > Sulfurimonas indica. Next base: position 131,983 of record NZ_SDID01000001.1, read on the forward strand.
AACTTAATTAAGACAGAAATAGTCTCATTTATGTTTAGCTAAAAGATTTTGCAGGTACAATAATAGTAAATTAATAAAACAAAAGGATTTAATATGCCAAAGATTAACAAATATGTTGATATTGACACAGTAGAAAGAGAAGCAAAAAAAGACCTAATCGATCGTCACTCACCATTCATCACAGTAGAGGGTGTTGCAAAAAAAGGTGAAATGCTTTCAGTAAACGTTAAAATGGGTAACGAATATACTCACCCAGATGATTTCGATCACTATATCGAATCTATTACTCTTTTTGATGGTGAAACGAAACTTGCAATGGCTACTTTCGTACCGGGTACACTTGGTAATGAAAAATCTCATGCAGAAGTAACATTCAACATCAGACCAATGAAAAACAAACTAAATCTTGTAGCTCACGGTTACTGTACTAAACACGGTATCTGGGAATCAACTCCGGTTGTTGTCGAAGTAGCTGAATAATCACTCTTTTTAAACTTAAGCCTGCTTAGTAGGCTTAAGTTTTACCTCTAAAGAGGGTTCATCAATATAAAACCCTTGCGAATAATCAATTCCCAACTCTTTAACTTTATCCATGACTACACTCGAGTGTACATACTCAGCAACTGTTTTAATGCCCAGTCGTTTTGCAAACTGTACAATAATATCTACTACAATAAGAGAAGCATCATCAACATCGATATTTTCAATCAGTGTACCGTCAATTTTAATATAGTCTGCATTGATTTTTGTAAGATATGAGAAGTTTGAATACCCGCTTCCAAAATCATCAATAGCAATCTTAGCACCATAGCGTGAAACTTCACCAATGAATCTATCTACTTTTTTAAAGTCTTGAATCGCTTCTGATTCTAAAAGCTCAAATGTCACTCTGTTTGCAGTTGAACGATTGTTTTTTAGTTTTTGAATGATAAAATTAAATATTTCACTACTCATAATATCTTCGATGGATAGATTGACACTAAACTCATACTCGCTCTCTTTAAAAGTCTCAAAAGCCTTATTGATAATAATTTTTGTCACTTCATTATATATCTTGATGTTTTTGGCGATAGGAATAAAAAGTGTTGGAGAGAGTATCTTGTCATTTTTATCTATTAATCGAGCTAAACATTCATACTTCACTATTTTTGAGTTTGCATTATCCATAATCGCTTGATAGTAAGGAACCACACGTGATTTTTCAACTGCTTCTCTTACAATATGAGAGAGGATAAGGTTTCTCCTATACTCATGCTCAAAGTTCATTCTGTCTTCATATATCCAAAATGGTACACCTTTTTTCTTTGCATAAATGAGTGCCATTGAAACTTTAGAGAAGATACTTGTGTTATCTTTGTTCGATGAAGATGCCAAAGTAAAATCAACATATATCTTTGTATCTTGATAGATTATCTCCACATTTTTTATCTTTTCATAAATCTCTGTAAGATAATCTTTAAGTTGGTAAAATCCCATTCTTGTCTCTATCGTTAAAGCATACTCTGCACCTGAGAGTCTGTAAATCTTGTGCTCTTTTAGAATCTCTTTGAGATATTTTCCGACATACTCTAAAACATAATCACCTACGACAAAACCATAAAAGTTATTGATAGCCTGAAAGTTATCTATTTTAAGTAGTATGAGCCCTGCATCATCACAGTTTTGCAGATCTTTTCTAAGCTGATAGAGGTTTGGAAGGTTTGTCAGGTGGTCTGTAAAATAGCGTTTAAAAAGCTGTACTCTATACTCTTCAATGCTCTCTTTTTTATTATAGTTATCGACATAGAGCTCCTTGAGAATCTCATCGCTGATATGCTCTTCATCATCTGTATCAATTGTAAAGAGTGTTACCGATGTTACAACTTTGTTATCATGTTTGAGTAGAACTATCTGTGCTTGAGGTATCGTTTTTTTCAACTCTTTAATGAGATTTTGAACCAACACTGTATTATGGATATAAGAAACAATATGAATTAGAACTTTATTTTTTTTCAGTAGATTTATTTTTTGGACTACCTCTTCTACCTCTACTGATGATTCTAATTGAAAATTATTTATCTCTAACTTATCACTATCTACAGGCATTCACATCTCCAACGTTTTCTTATAGTATAGTATACTAACATATTTTTAATATAAAGTAGAGTTTAACAAGATTTCGACTATACTTTCAGTGAATTTATCTGAAGTTGGTGCTTAAAATTGAAATCTTTTCAAAATCTTGTTTTACTCCAAAACCTCTATAGACTCAAAGCTATGGGATTTCAATATATTGATCATTTTAATATCAATGAAAAAACAAATTATGAGCAGGCAAACTCATTAGATGAGCTCTCTCACAATATTAGAAACTGTCATTTATGTGATTTAAGTAAATCACGCCGACAAAGTATGCATGGCTTTGGAAATACTAATGCCAAACTTGTTATAATTGACTATCTAGTATCACAGGCTCAAGACAGTACAAACAGTTACTATGCTGGTCGTTCAGGAGAGATCTTAAAAAATATGATTGAGAATGTTCTGCATCTAAAGATTGATGATGTTTACATTACACATGCCATCAAATGTAAACCTCTGCAGTCAAACAAACCATCTGAATCAGAGTGGAATTCATGTAAAGGATATCTCTTTTCTCAATTAGCATTCATTCAGCCAAAAGTCATTGTAACATTGGGTGAGGAAGCTTATGCGCATGTTGCAAATGATAAAGCAGAAAACTTTGAAAATATACGTGGTCATCTTATTGATTTTAAAGGCTCTAAACTAGTCCCGATATATCACCCACAGTATCTTTTACGAAACCCTGAACTCAAGAAAATAACATTAAATGATCTACATACTATAAAGAGTTGCTTATGAAAAAATTATTACTTTTATCTTTACCTGTTATCATATTTGCACAAAGCTTTATGATATCAAATATTCCGCTGCCTAAGACATACATTCAAGACTTAGACCCTTATGAGTGTGACAATGAATGTATGCGAGAGTATTTGGAAAAAGATATGATTTTCTCTTTTCTTTCACATGCAAATACAAAACTGGCAGATAAAGAGCTGGATGAAGCAAGAAGTATGAATATCGCAATTTTTAATCTTGGAGCATTTAATGCCGGCGGTCAACTCAAAATTGCTCTGTTACTACCATACAAAAAAATAGGGAAATATGCCTCTTCTACAATAAATGCAACTTTTGCCTATCTTATGACAAAGAGCAATCCTTTTAGTCTTAAAAGCTATAGAATCGAGAGTGAGAGTATAGAAGATTTAAGCAGTGCTATCAGAAAGATTCAGGATGATGGCTATGACTATGTTATCGCACCGGTTACAAAAGAAGGTGCACAAAATATCATTGACTTAAACCCAAACATCAATATCTACTTCCCAACCATTAACAAAAATGACATTGAAGCATCTTCTTTGTACTTTCTATTTGGAGGTATTGACTATAATGCACAAAGCAGTCTTCTTTTAAAAGAGGCCGTCTCTCCACTTATTATTTTTTCAGATAAATCACAAACCGGGAAAAAACTCGCACTCTATCAAGAAGAAGAATTTTTACATCCAAAACAGAGTATCGATGAAAAAGTAGCAGAAGATGGAATCTTTGGTAGCTTTTTTAACTCTTCATCTGCGAATGATGAGGCAGAGGACCAAGAAGTTGTCAATGCCGACGATGGAAATGTAACTGAAAAAAAGGTTATCAAATACTTTATCTCACGCAGAACAACTAACCTTGAACACTATCTCAAAGAGAATGAAGATATTATTAACGGTTCCTTTTTCATAAATACACCTATTATCAAAAGCGGAATGATTATGTCGCAACTTACACTCTATGATACAAATGCGACAAATATTCTCTCTACTCAAATCAACTATGACCCACTGTTACTCTCGATGACACAATACATAGACAGAGAAAAGATGATTGTTGCAAACTCGATTATAAAGAACAACAGTGTCCTTGTTGAGACGAACTCACTGCTTGGTAATGATATTGTTTATGACTGGATTAACTATACAACAACGATTGGTGTAGATTATTTTTATAATCAGATCACCGGAGAAGAGCGAGAGTATGATATCAATATCACAGATAGCCAAATCATCTATGACATTGAACTTCTACGACCGGGAAGGACAAAGTTTTTAAAATATGTATCACCCCGTGAAGAGGGATAAGACAAGCTCTTTACTCTCTTTATCCAGCTTCTGAACTTTTCCTTCAAACGTAATATAAACGAGTAAAATTTCCAATTCAAAAACCTTCATATCATCTTTGTAGATTGTCTGTTTGAGAGAAAAAGAGGCTGCTTTCATCTCTATAAGTTCTGTTTGTATATCAAGCAGATCACCAAGTTTTGCACTTGTATAAAAATCTGCGATGACCTTACGTGCAACAAAATGTCCATTTTCTAAAACAGGTGTCATGCCACGTGAGAAAAAAGCCTCACTTCGTGCTCTTTCACAAAAGTTTAGATAATTAGAGTGATAGACCACACCACCTGTATCGGTATCTTCGTAATAAACTCGTATCTTCATTGTCGCTCCTCTTGAACCCTGACATAAAATTTCGTTCCTCTGATAGAGACCATACCCTCCGGTGTTTCTAAAATAAACTTATCCGGTGCAAGCTCTCCGATTTTTCCTGACTCAAAAGAGAGATTCCCTTTCTTTAAAAAAAGTTCAAATTCATACTCGTTTTTTATAGGTTTAAATACGAATTTTTTCAAATCCAATATGCTGTATGGTGCTAAAACAGCTGTTGAGTTATCATTAAAGACAATAACAGCAGAACCATTTTTTGTAATAATAACCATTTGACTCTCTAACTCATCTCCCGTATGCAATGCATAGTACTCTGTAGCACTCTTTGCAATGACTTCACCTTTTACATCTTTAATGATTGCTATACTTTTAGCATACAAAGCAGATACAAAAAGCACTATCATAACGATATATCTCATTTTTTCTCCCTTAGCTTTCTACTGTATCATCAGAATATTTCTGTGCTATCTCACGAAAAATCACTTCTATCTCAACAAATCCATCGACCAAAATCGGATCAAAATGCTTTGCTCGTCCCTCTATGATGATCTTGCTTGTCTCTTCAAAAGTAAAAGCCTCTTTATAGACTCTCCTGCTCACAAGTGCATCATAAACATCAGCAAGTGCCATAAAGCGACTCTCTAGTGGAATCTCCTCACCTTTTAAACCTTTGGGATACCCCGTACCATCCCATTTTTCATGATGATAGTGTGCAATATTTCTAGCCATAATAAAAAAATCATTCTCTTTGTAAGATGATATCGCATTATTGATGATATGACGCCCCAAATCTGTATGTGTTTTCATAACTTCATACTCCATTGGAGTCAGTTTTCCCTCTTTTTTCAAAATTGCATCTTCAATACCAACTTTTCCAAGGTCATGTAGCGGTGCTGTTGCATACATCATATCAATCTTCTCAGGAGAGAGTTCTCTTGCATAAAAACCTTTGGAGTAGATATGTTCAGCAAGTACTTTAATATACTTCTTCGTTCGTACAATATGTGCACCGGTCTCAATATCATGTACTTCTGCCACATGTACCATACTGTCAAGCAGTGCAACATGTGATCTGTTTAACTCTTGCGTGAGGACATGTCTCTCATAGGCATCTATAAAGATATATAAAAAACTTACAATGAAAAAATGAATCAAAAAAGGCAGTAAAAAGTATGCAATCGAAATATAAATACCCTGAGCAATACAATAGTATGTTGCAGCAAAAGCAAGCAATAAAGTTGCAAAGAAAAGAAAGAGAATAAAGCTGTTTTTATTTGTAATCAAAAGGAAAAAAAGCAGCAGTGTCACAAACAAAGAAAGCAAAATATTGACTATCTTATAGTGCTCTAGTTGGATAAAATACTCTCTGTTTAAAATATTGTCTATCATTGTTACGTGCACTTTTGAACCAATGATTTTCTTGCCATCTTTTATAACAACCTGGTCATGCAGACCAACTGCAGAAGATCCGACAATAACGATCTTTCCACGAATCATCTCTAAGGGTACTGTATCATTGAGTATATCAATAGCTGAGACTTTTTTATACCAGCTCTTATCATAAATATTGAGTAAGATATTTGTCTCTTTATCTGTTTGCACTGTTGCACCCAAAATATTGAACTTGGTACTTTCCTCTTGTTGCAAATCGCTGTCTGTATTTAAGAGTAATGCCAAAGCAAAATTTGGAATGATTGTATTTTTATACTCCTTAAACAGAGAAACCCTTCGCAATACACCATCCTCATCGATCGTACTGTTAACAAAACCCTGATACTTTGCAGATGAATGCAGTAATGGCATGTTACAAAGAGCGTATTTATATCTTTGCAGTTCTAGGCCTTGTGTATCAATGGCAATAGAGTTGAGACCTTGGCACTGCTCATTTACAAGATAATCATTACTTAGATACAGGCTCATAGTCGATGCAGTGTGTTCTAAGACCGAAGCAAATATTGTATCGTTATTCTGTAGAGCTTGGGGAAGATTTTGCATAATTTTTTCAATACCAAAAAAGTTTTGATAAAACTTGACAATTTCCAAAGGAGAAGTTCTGTCTTTTTCAGGAAAAATAATATCTAAACCAATAGCTGCTGCATTCAAACTATCTATTTTTGAAACAAGCTCTGCCATGATAACTCTCGGCCAGGGCCACTGTCCAAGAGCACGAAGACTTCGTTCATCTATATCAACTACAAGCACATGGGATTTTTTAAGAAGATGACTCTTTTCATAAACAGAAGAAGAGAGAGCATCATAAATCTTATAATCGGTAAATTTTACAAAATCACTTTTAAAAAGAAAGTAGTGGTTTGCAAAGATAAAGAGTGAGACTAAGATATATAAAAATATTGTTTGTAATCTTAATGTATAAATACTTCTACCCTTCGATTAAGTTTCTCATCTACATTATCAGCAGTCTTTACAGCCAGGTTTTTCTCACCATATGAGAGTGCATCAATTTTCAGTGCTTTAATTTTTGATTTCAGTATAAACTTTTTAATCTCATTGGCACGCTTTAATCCAAGTACTACATTATATCTACTGCTTCCAACCGTATCGGTATGACCAATAATTTTAATGATAGGATCTTTGATTTTTGCAATCTCTATGATCATATTGTTTAACTCTTTTTTTGAGTTTTCAAGCAGATTGATATCATCAAAGTAAAAAATATAATGCTTATAAATAACATCTACACCGACAAGATCAGCAAAAGCTCTCTCAAGCTTTTTTTGTGAGATTTTTTTAGGTGGGGTTGGAGCACTCTTTTTGGAGTTCATCAGTGTAAGTTCATTAAATGTATCTATCGTTACACTTCCTGCATCATTAGATACTATGATCTTTGCCCCTTTTTTATGCCCTTCAACCAAGACGACAATATTTTTGGCATTACATCCATTTGCATCGACGATTGCATCTTGTGGAGAGTTTGGACACTTATCTTTATCGGAGTACACACCATCTTTATCTTCATCACTCAAATAACTCAGGTAAAGATTTATATTCACCCAATTTGAGAGTGCATTGGACTCCTCTGTCTCATCACTATAAAGCATAACATCGTCTGCTTGAGCATATGTATAGATACTACTTTTATCAACTCCACCCGCAAGGAGTTTTTTATAAACACGTTCAATATACTGCTTACTTGCTTGAAGAGCCTCTTCTTGAGAGTTTCTATGCTCTGAATAGCCAACTATAGAAACTTTGAGGCTTGCGTGAGGATTTGCAAGTTCTTCTTTGATTTTTTGAATAATTGGATGTAATTTCTTTGACAAATGTTCATCGGCAAAACTGTTTGAAAAATAGATTACATCAAAACGAACTATTTTGTCAAATTTTCCTTTATAAAAATCAGTTTCAGCATAATTATACGTATATTCCAAAGCAAAAAGTAAATTTGTAGAGAGTATCAAAAAATAGAAAATATTAGATAGTTTTTTCATGTTAGGATTTTAACATATACTCACTTATAAACGAGCTTAATCATCAAGCTGCGTATAACCTTTTTGCAGCTGTGCTTTTTTGGCCATCATCTTGACACTTTCTGTGATATTTTCATGTGTCTTATTATAATGTTGATCGAGTTTTTCCAAAAAATCCTCAAGCATCTCTTTTATCTCTTCACTACTTTGCTCTTTCGCCTTTTGTAGCGCGCTCGAAAGCTGTGTGAGCTGTGATTGTGCTTTGACATAGTCTGCTTTGATCTTTTCAATATCCTGTACTAAAGTTTCCATATCACCATAAACATTGACCAAGCTTGTATTTTTTTTCTCAAGTTCATCCATCTGATTTGCTGAGAGTCGCATCTGTTTCATTATCATTTCACTCTGTGTGCGAATCCCACTGAGTACATTTTCATCTTCATAGAGTGCAGTTTTAATACCTTCAGCATGCAGCTTGAGTGATACTATCTGACCTTCAAACTCTTGCGTGAGAGATGTAAGTTTTGCAGCAGTTTTTTCCACTATTGTTTTTGAGACACTCTCTGAGAGCTGTTTCATCGATTCTAACATTGACTTGAGACTCTCTATATCTTCTGCTATATCATATCTACTTTCACCTGCTTTTTTGAGTAAATCAGTAAGTTTATTGTAATGGTCTTGTTCTGTTACACGTAAGAGCTCTATATGCTTATTTAAACGCTCATTGAGTTCAGGCATCTCTACTTCACTGAAGTATGAAAACGCTTTATTGACGTTTTCATTATAAGCTTCAATCTTTTCAAACTTTTTCGTAAACTCTATCTGATTGGCTTGAATTACATCCAGAGCTTTGATATCATTTTGGAACTTCTCTTGAATCTCCTGCTGAATTTTTCTGTCTTCTTCTGAGTACTCTGTCATACGAGACTCAAGCTCTAAAATGAACTCTTTTAATTGCGTAATCTCACGCACAAGAATTTTTGTAAACTCATCATGCAATTTTGCACTTTGTGACTCTTTGGTCTGATTTAAAATGTTCATCACAATGTAGAGTATCATAGCGACTAAAAGAGGCATAAAAGATTCACGTACCAATAAAATCACATTGAAAGGGTCAGGATGGATAATAAAATGAATCAAACTTGCAATAGTACCTATTGCAATCATTAAAGGGGCATAGTTTATTTTGTTTGGTTTCTTTAAAATAGCGACATGTCTCAAGAAAAGAAGTGCCATAAAGCCAAGAGAAATTAATAAATCTATATCAAACATAGAGATATTCTATCATAAATATTTATAAAATGATATCTAAAATCTCTTTTGGCTCTTTTACTACGACACTATGCTCACCACTTGCAGAAAATCCCCATGTAGCAAATATAGCTGCAATACCTGCTCGTTTTGCACTCTCAATATCTTTGGAGTTATCGCCTATCATCCAGGCTTTGTCACTCTCTTTGTTGTAGTTGTAAAAATCAAGAATAGTATGGATCATATCTGGATGGGGTTTTGAGGCTTTTACTCTGTCTGCTCCAACAATCATATCAAAGAGATTTGCCACATCCAAATGCTCTAACATTGTTTTTGCAAAGAGTGTGGGAGCATTGGTCGCTACCGACATCTTTACACCATTTTCTTTTAAAGTATGCAGCATTGTTTCTATACCATCATAAAGATAGGGATGTTCTATACACTGCTCTTTATAATGTTTCTCAAAAAGTTCTCTGTCTCTCTCTTCATAAAGTTCAGTATTATAAAAAAGTTTTGCCAGGTTTCTCTGATGTTTATTGATAGCTTCTACAATAAACTCTTCTGAGAGTGGTGGGAGATTATGATATTTCTCTCTTACATAATTAACAGAAACTGTGATATCTTTTTTTGAGTCAATCAGTGTCCCGTCCATATCAAAGATAACTATTCTTTGCATCACTTCATCTTTTCATAAATCTCTTGAAGGGCATCAACAAAGAGCTCGCTGTCATTAGGACATTTTGCCACGCGGTACTCTTTAAAACCAAGCTCCTCTGCAATCTCACGGTACTCAACATCGAGCTCAAAATCCGTCTCTGAATTATCTATCGTAAAAGCAATAGGAAAGATAATCACTCCACGATTACGTACAGTCTTAAGCTTATCTTCAAGCGAAGGTGTCAACCACTCCATACGCCCTACTTTTGACTGATATGCAAGATGTACTTCATGAAAGTCCATTCCCTCACGTAGCATCATCTCTTGAAGAATTGCCACATGACGGTTTATATGCTTCTCATACACATCACCGGCATCTACTATCTTTTTAGGCAGACCATGTGCAGAGAAAATGATGTCAAAATCTCTGTATGTTGCATCATGCATACTCTCTTTGATTCGCTCTAAAATAGCCTTGTTATATTTTTCATTTTCAAAGAAATGTTTTATCTCAACCAGTAGAGCATCTACACCTTTATCATGGTAACATGCTTCAAAATCTTCAAGTGATGATTTTGTTGTTGTTGTAGAGTATTGCGGATAGAGTGGAATCAAGTAAATCTTATCTATATCTTCACTGTTAAGTCGCTCTACTACTTCACAAGCAAAAGGCGGAGTATAACGCATAGCAAAATCTACAATAACATTCTCACCAAGGCGTTCTTGCAGTTTTACGACAAGTTTTTTGGTATGGCCTACTATGGGAGATTTTCCACCTAGTTGTCTATAAATCTCCTGAGAGCTTTCTGTACGGGTAAAGACTATCATACCTCCGATAAATTTACGCAGCACTCTACTCTTCATCGTCAATATGTTTTTATCTGCAAACATATTTTTTAAAAAAACTTCAACCTCTTCAAGATTGTTTGGTCCACCCATATTGAGTAGAATTACCGCTTCTTTTGCCATTTAATCCTCTTTAACCCGTAGACTTACATCATACATTAATTGCTGCAATGGTAGCATATCTTCATAAATTTTAAAGAGAGTATCTATCAATTTCTCGCCATTTTCTATCAAATGCGGATCTAAGACCTTGTACGTTGCCATTCCCTTGTAAAGACTCAACTCTGCATTTTGCATCTCTTTGTCAAATCCTCTCGGATAGCGTTTATACCCTTTTTCTATTATCTTATAACCTTTGGCAGTGATACTCTCCAATACCTCACGCAGGTATGCTCGACGTTCATCATCTGCAATATACTCACGATAGGCATCAAGCATTGGCTTTTCAAACCAACGTACACCTACTGCAACAAAAAGCTCTTCAGGAGAAAAATGCAGATAAAATGACGAGCTCTGCATCCGCTTACCAGAGCCTTGCCAAAATATAATACCAATTCGATGTTTAATAGGCACTGCAATTGCATCCGGACGTCTTGTATCGCGATAGATTCTAAAGAGTGATTTGTTTATCTTTGGAGAAAAATTAACGGTAGGCTCAAGCGCCTGGAGATGTTCTCCAAACTCTTCAACGAAAGCCCGTGAAGGCTCGAGGATAAGTGTTTCATACTTCTTTTTATGAAGTTCAAACCACTCTTTATTATTATTTTCGCGGATTAAGGCTAAAAAAGGAAGTGTCTCTTTAGAAAAGCCTTGAAACTCCACACGCAGCCTCTATGCTATCTTTCTGTTTCTATATGCCAATATAATGATGATAAAAACTATCGCATAGGTTACCGGTACAAAATCAGGAATCGGAACCGGGTCACCTTTTGCATATGAGTGCATACCTGCAAGATAGTAGTTTACACCAAAATATGTCATCAGTACTGATGTAAATGCCAGAAGTGAAATAACACTGTAGTTAAACTGATTGTAAATTGATTTGATAAATCGTAAATGCACAACAACAGCATAAACCAGAATCGTTACAAGTGCCCATGTCTCTTTCGGGTCCCATCCCCAGTAGCGTCCCCAAGACTCATTTGCCCAGACACCACCTAAAAAGTTACCAACCGTAAGCAATACAAGACCGATAAGTAGACTCATCTCATTGATAGCATTAAGCTCTTTAATAGAGCGCGCTATCTGTTCACGGTTTGCTCCATTTCCAAAAATATAAAGCAGGAGTGTAATAAAGCCAAGCAGTGCACCAAGTCCTAAGAAACCATAAGATGCTGTAATCATACTCACGTGAATACTCAGCCAATAAGAGTTAAGCACCGGTACAAGATTCGTAATCTGCGGATTCATCCAGTTCAAGTGTGCAACAAAGAGAATAAGTCCAGCTAAAATAGATGTTGAAGCCAATGTGATTGGTGATTGTTTTGAAAAGATAAAGCCGGCTAAAACTGTTGCCCAAGCGATATATGTCATCGACTCAAATCCATTTGACCATGGAGCATGTCCTGAAATATACCAGCGAAGCGCCAGACCAGCAGTATGTACAATAAAGAAGATTGCCAGCAGTCCCAATGAGAGCTTTGTAATTGTATCCATCTGGAATTTCGGTTTTACAATTTTGATAAAACTCAAAATCAACAATACAAAACCAACAACAAAGTAAAGCGGCCAAAGAATTTCAAAAACATTGGAGTGATTGTAAAAAATCTCTGCTTTTATCTTGCCTTCCGGTGGATAAACAGCTGCACCGTAAAATTTTTGATACTGTGCTATCTTTGCAACACCTGCATCACTTTTACTCCAATCTCCGCTTTGCAAAGATGCATCAATCGCTGTGAAATAATTCAGTGCCAAAGCTCTGATCTGCAGAGACTCTTTTTGCGGGAAGCTCTCTAAGGCATCTATTGTTGCATACCACTTATTATTTATGTCATTTGGTTTTGGCCAGATTTTAAGCAGTGAGCCTGTAAAAACCATATAGACAACATTGACTTTTTCATCAATTTCCAAAGCTTTTTTATCGAGCTTGTTTCTGTCTTTTGGTGCTTTTCTGCTTGCTTCATCAACCAAAGTCGCGATTTTATACCCACGCATACCAACAGAGTCTTGGAAAAACTGCGAAAAGGAGACATATTTCGCATCTTTTTGTGCACCTATTGCCATATTGATTTTAGGGTCACCTGTACGGATAAGCTTTACCTCTTTGTAGATATCAGGACGTATCATCATTCCTAAAATCACCTGATTTGGAGTTAGCTTTTCTCCACCAACCTTAAGTGATGCACTTCTATGGATTTTTGCTAAAATCTCGGTTGACAGTGTATCAATTGGTTTCATTCTTCCTTTTGTATCTTGAACAATTAAAGTTCCAAACTTCTCAGCATGCGCTTTGTCAAAAGCTAAAATAGTCTTGATGGCCGGATCTAGTTCAGCAGCTTTTGCAGGTGTAAAACTCAAAAGAATTCCAACTGCTAAAAATGCAGGTACAATTTTACACTCTGCAGCCTTTTTTGCTTTTGCTGAGAGTTGACCAAATCTAAACTTGCGTGAGAAGAGTACCCAGAACATTCCAAGTGCCATCAATGCATAACCAATGTACGTAGGCAACGTGCCAGGATCATGGTTTACTGAAAGTACAGTCCCTTTCTCATCTCTGTCATATGACGCTTGAAAAAATCTGTAGTTTTGATAGTCTAAAATATGGTTCATATAGATTCTATATGGCATATGTACTCCATTTTTCTCATCAATTAGTTCCACTTCACTCGCATATGAAGCCGGGCTCATAGAACCAGGATAGCGATCAAGTTGAAAATCAAGGAGTTTGAGTTTAAATGGCAACGCTATCCCTTTTGAGCCATAGGCTACACTCACATTCACACCACCAAGCGTCAGTGTTGTTGGACGACTTTGCATACCTTTTTGTCCATATACTAAGAACTCTTTGCTTTTTGGACCAACTGTTATGCTAAATTTCAGAGCATCAACACCAGAATTTCTCAGCAGTGCTGAACTGTTTGTGACAACCTTTTTCTTTGCATGCAGCATAAAATCACGTAGAACAAAACCGCCAAGATCTGTTGAATATAGCATTCTTTTATTGACTGGTTCATTATCATTCGCTTCTAAGTTACCTTTTGAGCGGTCTGCCATTTTAAGGTATGATAGTTTCATATCGTGCTTCATAAAGAGTTTTCCATCTTTTAAAAACAGAGCTATAACTGGCTTGTTAAACTGCATACCTGAGTTAAAATCTAATACAAAGTTACCAGCATCAAAGTATTTTCCCTCTTCAAGAGCTACAGGTTTTCCTTGCCCACCTCCGGTAATCATCATCTTTGCAATAGCTTTCCCGTTTTTATCAGCAACAAGTGTCTCAACAGCATTAGGAATATACTCTACAAGTTTTACAGCAACTTTTTTATCACCCAACTCTAAAGTATGTTCAAAATCATTATCTCCTCTCTTTGAGAGATATAAAATCTTGTCAAATTCCGCTTTATTATGCAAATCTTGCGCTTTTATAATAATGTAAGGGTCTGAGCTTAACATTGAATTTTCCGTCATTCCCTCACGGATATGCATCGTACCTTCATAACCAACATATCTTGTAATTGCCGCACCGACCAAAACAACTAAAAATGCAACATGGAAGATAAGTATAGGAGCTTTTTTCAGTGTGTACATTTTATAGTGAAAAATATTATAGATTAGATTGATAGCGAGTAATCCAAGCAGCACCTCAAACCATCGTGCATTATATATCTCTGCTTTTGCTGTCATCGTTCCAAAATCATTTTCGACAATAGTCGCATATCCAATAGCAAATGCAAAGAGAAGCATTAAAACTGCCATTGTTTTCATGGAACCTATAAAAGAGAGGAGTTTATTCATATTTATTTCCTTAGTTTTGTAAAAAAAATTATTTTAGTCAATATTAGCTAATAAAAAGTATATAAAAAGATATTTTGATACTATTTAGGTTTTTTAGGAGAAAAATCGATACTATTTATCATAATATCCGATGTCTCTTTTTTTGCCAGTATCTCTTTCATAACATTGACAGGTCTATCCATCTTGAAAAGTTCTCTTTTGACAATATTTCCTTGAGAGTCATACCACTTCTGTTCACCCTCTTTATAGTTGTTTTTATATAGCACTTCACTATAAAGTTTCCCCTCAAAGGTGTACTCTTTTTGAATACCCTCTTTTTTATTGTTTTTATAAGGCACAACTAAAGCGAGAACTCCATTGTCATAATACTCTTTTTGTAGTCCCTCTTTTTTATCATTAACATAATTCACTCTATACTTTACTTTTCCATTTTGAAAATATGCTGTCTCAGGTCCTTCAAGTTTTCCATTTTTATAAAACATCTCTGCGATTTTTCTGCCTTTTTTATCATACCAAGTCAGTTTTCCGTCACGTTTGTTGTTGATATAGTTGACACTGTATGCAAGACCACCCTCTATATAGTATATCTTCTCCAAACCATTTTTTATGCCCTCTTTTATATCTGTATTTGTTCCATCCACATAGTTTGTTTCAGCTTTGAGTTCACCCGTATTAAAATAACTTTTCACAAGCTCTGCATTCACTGTTGTAGCGGAAAGAAACGATAGTAATACAAAAGATTTAAAATAGATTTTTGTCATGAAATTTCCTTGATTTTTTATCTGAAGATTATTTTAGTAAAAATATACTTGTATATACTTTGAGCAAAATAATAATGCTTCCCTTAAGAAAAAGGGAAGCAAAAAGGAGGAATTATTTCCATCCTTTTTTAACGATATTAGAAGATTTTTTGTACGGATATTTTTTCACCAACTCTTTTACTGAAAGTTTTTGATCTCCACTTCTCATAAAGTGCGCCAATGTTACTGAAGCCCAGTAGTCATTTGCATACTCTGTATCTTTAAGTTGTAATGGAACACCTTTTTTATTTACTGTGTGACATGCTGAACATGTTACAGGACCTGCATATTTTCCATCAGGTGAGTATTGTAATGCTTGTTCATGTGTTGTCACATCAACTGAACGCTCTTTACCGTCATATCTTGTAGAGTAAAGTCCGTGTGTTGACTCATGACATGTTTGACATGCAATATCTCCATGACCTTTTGAGTATCTGTAGAGAGAGTATTTGTTTGGCAGGTCAATTGGGAAATATTTTCCACCTGTTTCACTTTCTACAAACGGAGCCAAGTGACAATCCGCACAGTGTGGCTCAGAAGCTGCCAACCACCAGTCATTTCCACCAGATGCTGCTGCATATGGTACTTTTCCACCTTTTGGATGATTCCAAGGTTTCAAGTCAAGCTTACCATCTTTACCAACATTTTTAACAAGTGTTGCAGATTTATGCTCAGTATAGTACTTCATAACCTCATTTTTACCTGTTGTTTTAGGGTCAGCAAGTTCTGCAAATCTTTTCTTATTACCATTTGCAATCACTTCAATCATCTCTTTAAGTGTTTTGTTTCTTAAAGTTTTCCCTTCTTGTGTACTGTCATGCTGAATGTCATCATAGTTCTGGAAAGCTTGTGCCACTTTTGTATGACAGTTTGTACAGTAAAGTCCACGAAGTTCTCCTGCATCTTTTCCATGCTCATCTTTAAGAGAGACATTTTTGTATTGCCATTTTCCATAAGCATTTAAGAAGAAAGGCGGTTTCGCATTTGGATTTGAGTGTGCGTCACGTCTTACATAACATCCACCACCAGATTTTCTAATATCACCTTTGTTAAATCTACCTTCACCATATCTGTCTGTAACTCTAAATGGGTTAGAGTCATCGTTCATATTTGGATTTTGGAAGTGTGTTGGGTGACATGATTGACAAGATTGACTTCTACCGGCACCATCAGGCATAGGTACCATACCCAAGTGAAAGCCATGAATCGCTTCTGAGAGCGGTTTTGCTTTAACAGCTTTGTAACCTGTTGCCGTTGGACGTGGCTCTTGCAAGTTACCTGAAACATTATCACCATGACAGTCTGCACAGTTTACCATACCTACTTTTCCAAGTCTGTTACCAGAAGCATCTGCTTGATAATCACGTAAAAAGTTTGTTTTATGGTGTGCATCATGCAGAGAAAGAATATTGATCGATGCTTCTGCTAAACGAGCCATATATTCACTTTCATCCGGATAAGATTTCCAGTATTTATACTC
Source organism: Sulfurimonas indica (assembly GCF_009192995.1). GTDB lineage: Bacteria > Campylobacterota > Campylobacteria > Campylobacterales > Sulfurimonadaceae > Sulfurimonas > Sulfurimonas indica. The sequence goes on from NZ_SDID01000001.1 coordinate 148,952, forward strand.
TTTATCAGAGTAATCCAGACCTTCATCTCTTGCCATTTGAGCAGCTTTACCGTTTCTTGAGTGACATGCATAACAGTTTGGAATATCAACTGGGTTTGTACCAAAATATGAAACACTGCTACCATCCGCATTTTTCATACTTTTACCTGTTCTGTCATGCATCTCAACAGTTGAGTATTGGAACGGTTGAAAATCCTTCTCTGTTACAGAACGAATTGTTCCTTTTCTTGTTGAATCATTAAATGCAGTAAGTGGAAGACCGAGTGCATCCCAAAGATGTGAAGCGGTAAGCACCAGTTTTACATTTTTAACAGGTGGAACCAGTGTATCTGTCATTACAACATTACCACCATTTTTTCCTGCATACTCTAAGTAACCTCCAGACATCGGTTTACCAGAAGGCCCAGCATCAATTCTAACAGGCACTTGACGACCAATGCGTAATCTGTCTTTATCTCCGGCACCTGCAGGAATAGTCCCCTCTAGATCTTTATAGATAAATAGGTGTGTCCAAACATAGTTTGCAACATTATCACCGGCAGAATCCAGGTGCCCATCACCATCAGCATCTTTTCGTACTGTCCAGTACTTCATTTTGTTACCTTCACTATACGAATTGTCCTTCGTATAATAGTAAAGCTTCACATCATCATCCGGTGATAAAAGCTTTGGTAACTTACCACTTTTTCCACTTGCAACAGCCTGAGCTTGAATCGAGTTATATGGTGGAATCACACAACAATAATCCATAGAAAAACCAACACAGTGCATACCAAGTTCATAGTTGATAAAAACATTGTATTCATTTTTTGGTTCATATCCAATACTCTTTTTTCCATTTGCATCTACTTCCGTGTACTTCTTCAGCTTATTTAACGAAAACGGTGGATTTTTGTCATAAGCCAAAGCAGCAGTCGCCGTCATAGACATAAATGCAACTGATGCAGCCATAGAAACTAATATATTTTTTGTCATAGTCTCTCTCCCCTTTGTTGTAAATTCACGCTTAGTATCACATTTTATAATTTAATTGAAGATTAAATAAAAAAGAAAAACTTATATTTGTATAAAATTTGTATATAAATAATACTTATGTGATAATTTTGTGACAAGTTTATTTAAAGTGGCTTATAGAAGTGATTTAGAAAGCTTATAACTTAAAATATACTTCTAGATTTTGTATGATTTTCAGGTAAAGTTTTCTTTTAAATTAGTAGGGTTTTAAAGTTTCTTAAAGGTGATTTTGTAATCACCATTTTCCAACTCTTTGGCTTCGTATGAAAAGAACTGCGCTATCTTTGCATAAAGCGGTGTCGGCTCATGGAAAAATCTTCCGACAAGCCTTTGGTTTTCATTTTGAATCATTCTTAGAGCATTCATAGTATTTACCATAGGTTCAGGTGGAGAGCATTCTGTAGCATCAAACTCATAGTACGTTATTCCATCTTCTTCATATTTATAAAAATCCAATGTAGTCATTGGAATCGCTACTTTTTCTTTCTTCACTGTTCTACCTTAGTTACAGATATATTTCTGCTTTTGTTGATTCCAAATAAAATTGTTTGAAACCTGCTTAAAAGCTTTGAGCACAATCGTCTCTTTACACTCTTTACCATATATGACTATAGGGGTATGATAGTACCTGTTATATGATTTTATCGGATGGAACAGAATCTCTTTCCATGTTAAAACAATTTTTCCATCATATGGTTCAAAAGCAACTGCAGAAACAATGCTGTTGTTTGTTTCAGGGCATTTAAAGTGACACACAACAGTTGAGGCGTCAATCGTTACATGGTCTAAAAGAGTAATAATATTTTCATGTGTCATTAACATTTTCATCCCTCCTCTTCTACTGGAATAGTGATTTTAAAACATTTATCTAAACCATCACAAAGCTCCACACTACCCTTATGCACTTCAGCAATCTGTTTCGAAAGTACTAAGCCTAAGCCATTTCCTTTAAGTTTTGTACTCTTAAATGCTTCAAAAAGATCCCCTTTCTTCTCAATGGCAATCCCACTGTCATAAATGGTAAAGATATGCTTTTTATCTTCTACCTTATGCTCTATTTCTACAACACCGTATTCTTTTTCATCAGCTTCTATCGCATCGATAGCATTTGTGATGAAATTGGAAAAAAGCATCTCCAATAAGTCTTTATCTCCAAAAATCTTAAAATCATTCTGAGGAAATATAAATGTAATATCTTTCGAGTATCCATAGTAATCTATCGACATATCAAGTGATTCTTTTAACTCACTCCATAAAAACTCTTTTTTTTGTGCCTCAACACCTTTGGAGAACATCAATGTCGCTTTGATAATACGCTCTATGCGATGTACAGATTTTTGTATCTCTTCAACAATAGGAATATTTTCTGGAATTACTCTTTTTTTAAGTGTTGAGCTCATCAAAGAGATAGCTCCTATAGGATTACGAATCTCATGTGAGAGATGTGCTGCCATCTGTCCCATCGTAGCTAAGTTCTCTTTTCTCTTTTGTTCTGTAATGTCTGTCGCAGAGAGCATCACTTTGTCTTTATAACTGGAGCTTTTTATAAGGTAGGAGTGGTTGTTATGCTTTACCTCATAATCTTCTTCTTTATATTCCAAAAGCTTTAAAAGCTGCCATAGCTCTCTTGCGTGAGAATTTTGTAGAAATACCGTTGAATCCTCACTGTTAAGTATCCATATAGCATTTGGTAAAAACTCCACAACTTTCTCAACGGTATCTTGCAGATGTGCATACGAGGCTTTAAGCTCATTAAACTCGTTTTCTACTTTATAGGTCTGCTCGATTAAAAGATTAAGCTCTTCTGGAGTGATTGTTGCCATCTAGAGTGAAAACCCTACCAAAATTTTATAGAGTGAATGTGCATCATCGCTGCCTGCAAGCTCACGGATAGAATGCATTGCAAGTGTCGGCAGTCCCACATCAATGGTCTCAATACCGATGCGTGTTGCCGTGATTGGTCCGATTGTAGAGCCACATCCCATATCTGAGCGTGTTACAAACTTTTGTACATTCTGACCTAATTCCTCTGCAACTTTTAAAAACTTTGCCATTGTCTCACTGTTTGTTGCATAACGCTGATTTGCATTGATTTTAATAACTACACCTGCGTTCATATATGGAGCATGTTCTTTGTCATGTTTGCTTGGATAGTTTGGATGGATTGCGTGAGCATTGTCTGCACTGATCATCATCGAACTTCGGGTCAGTTCCACATACTCTTCATAATCATCAAAGAGACGTCGCAATGTGTTTTCAAGGAAGCTTCCCCCTGCTCCACTTGTCGTCTCACTGCCAACTTCTTCATGGTCACTTGCAATAAAAAGCATTGGCTTGCTCGCATCAACACTGCAAAGTGCCAACATCCCCACATAACAAGAGAGCAGATTATCAAGTCTTGCACTGCTGATAAAATCATCACGAAGTCCTACAAAAGAGGCTTTTTGCGTATCATAAAAACTAAGCTCATGTGCATAGATCTCTTTTACACTCTTTACACCTATCTTATCAAGCTGCCACAGTATAAAATCATTAAAATCGAAATCTTCATTTGTTGTCAAAATAGGGCATACATCAGTCTGTTTGTTTACAGTTCTTTCTTTGTTTGCCTTATCATCCAGATGAATTGCCAAAGAGGGAATCGTTGCTATCTTTTTTTCTATATTGATAAGACTGCTTTGCACACTGCCGTCTGCATCTAAGTAGCTAACTCTTCCCGCAATTGAAAGATCTCTGTCAAACCAAGGGTTTAAAAGCAGTCCCCCATAACTCTCAACACCAAACTTTACAACTCCATGCTCTTTGATTACAGGGTTTGGCTTGAGTTTTAGGTTTGGTGAATCTGTATGTGCACCAATCATCAAATAGTTTTTTTCTTCTTTTGGATAGGTAAAAGCAATGATACTGGAATCATTGCGTGTTACATAGTATTTCTCTCCAGCCGTAAGCTTCCATTTTTCATCCTCACGCAACTCTTTAAAGCCGGCATTACTAAACATTGCAGCCATATTTTGTGTTGCATGAAAAGGCGTAGGAGAAGCATCTAAAAATCCTAAAAGTCCTTCGTTAAAATCTTGCTTGTTCATTCTAAGCTCCTAAAATATCCACATATTCATTACCATCAAGTGCACTAATGAGACTCGGTCCCACGCGAATAGCTGAATCGATGACAACATTATGCAGTTTTGAAACAATGGTAACTTTAAGTGGTCTGTTACCTGGATGTTGGCGAATTATGCTGTAAAGATTTTCTAAGACATCAAAATCACTAGAGAGTCTCACGGCAAGATTGACCGGCTCAGGCGGAGCTTCCTGGATCTCTGTTTTTACCTTTTTTGTCTCTCTTTTTGCATCTTTGAGCGTCATGATTTTCGTTACATTCAAACGCGGACCAAAGTCTGTATGGGTAATGCGTGCTTTAAAAGCAACCGGCTCTTCAAGGTCCATCGCTTCGAGTTGCTCTAACTTGTCTGAAAAGAGCATAATATCAATATTTCCATGGAAGTCCATCAGATTCACTATACCAAACTGATTTCCTTTTTTGGATATCTTTCTCTGAATCTCTTCGACTTTACCGATAAATATCGCAAATGAACCATCTTTAATGCTCTCTAATTCGGATGAGAGTGTATAGTTTAACTCATCTAATATCTCACGGTACTCATCCATCGGGTGACCCGATACATAAAAACCAAGTGTGTCTTTTTCAAACTCTAAAATCTCTTTGAGTTCATACTCATCTGAGTTAGTGAGTTCTAGTTTTACCGTTGTGATCTCCGCATCATCACCAAAGAGAGAACCCATGGCATTTTTCTTTGCCTCGCTCGCTTTTTTCGCAGTCTCAATGATGAGTTCTATCTGATCTAAGAGTGCCTTACGTGAGTAGCCGTATCTATCAAATCCACCGGCTTTAATGATAGACTCTATAACACGCTTGTTTACTTTAGAAGGCTCGATTCTGTTTACAAAATCTTCCAAACTGACATAGTCACCATTCTCTTCACGTTCTTCGAGCATCGCTTCAACGGCAGCCTCACCGACTCCCTTGATAGCACCAAGTCCAAATAAAATGACCTCTTGTCCATCTTTGTTAATTGCAGAAAATTCTAATTGTGAATCACAGATATCTGGAGGGGAAAGCTCAATCCCCATACGTTTTACTTCATCGATGTATCGGACAACTTTGTCTGTATTGTCCTTATCAGATGTTAAAAGTGCCGCCATAAACTCATTTGAATAGTATGTTTTGAGCCATGCTGTCTGAAAGGTAACCATCGCATATGCTGCTGAGTGAGATTTGTTAAAACCATAACCCGCGAACTTCTCAATCAAATCAAAAAGCTTACTCGCTTTTTCATAATCATACCCCTGTTTTGCAGCACCCTCAGAGAACTCGGCATTGTAGACGGCCATATCTTTTTTCTTACCCATAGCACGACGGATAATGTCAGAATACCCAAGAGAAAAACCACCAATGGTCTGAACGATCTGCATAACCTGTTCTTGATAAACGATGACCCCGTAGGTATTTTTAAGGATCGGCTCCATAGAGTCAAAGGTATACTCTATCTTCTCACGACCATGCTTACGTTCAACGAAACTGTCAAGCATTCCTGACTCCATCGGTCCCGGACGATAAAGTGCCAATACCGCGATCAAATCCTCAAAGCTGTCAGGTTTCAAACGACGGTTTAGGTCTTGCATACCGGAAGATTCTATCTGGAACATCCCGACAGTATCACCGCTTCGGATAATCTCATACACTTTTGGATCATTCTCATCAATCGTATGCCAGTTAACATCTACATCATATCGACGTTTAATAAGTTTGACAGCATTTTGAATAACATCGAGTGTTTTGAGTCCCAAGAAGTCAAACTTGATCAGATCAACATCCTCTAAATAGTTCAGTGAATATTGTGTTACAAAAGTATCTTCCCCGCTTGGCTTATAGATCGGTGTCTTTTTCCAAAGCTCTTCATTACTTATAACAACACCTGCTGCATGCATTCCCGAGTTACGTTTTAGACCTTCGAGTTTTTTAGCAAACTCCCAAACACGCTTGGCTTGAGGGTCTGACTCTACCAGCTCTTGAAGCTTTGGCTCTTTTTGAAAAGCACCCTCAATAAACTCACCTTTTTTAGTCTTTCCATTAAGCGTGATTCCAAGCTCATCAGGGATGAGTTTTGCCATTTTGTCTGCTTGAGAGAGCGGCATATCAAGAACACGGGCGACATCGCGGATAACCCCTTTTGCAAGAAGCGAACCAAAAGTAATGATTTGTGCTACTTGATTACGTCCATACTTTTTTACAACATAGTCAATCACCTCGCCACGGCGTGCCTGCATAAAGTCCATATCGATATCGGGCATACTTACACGTTCAGGATTTAAAAAACGCTCAAAGAGCAGATCATACTTCATCGGGTCAATGTCTGTAATCTCTAAGGCATAGGCAACAAGACTTCCTGCTGCACTCCCTCGACCAGGTCCAACAGCGATTCCCATCTTTTTGGCCTCTTTAACAAAGTCCCAAACGATCATCATATAACCCGGAAATTTCATTGAGTTGATGATATCCATCTCAAAATCAAGCCGTTTTCTGTACTCTTCATGACGCTCTGGTGGTACGATTTTAAGACGCTCTTCAAGTCCCTCTTTACATTTGTAGACAAAGTACGCGGCATCATTTTTATCAGCCGCACTCATCCACTTTTTCTTCTCCTCTTCACTTGCATCATCAGGTAGTGGAGCATCATCTTCATTGTTAATATCAAGTCCCTCTGCCTTCGCATACTCTTGCGTGAATTTAAAGTGTGGCGGTGTAGGAGTCTTTACAATAGGGACAAAATCTTCACACTTATCTACAATCTCTTGCGTATGCAGTAGTGCTTCTGGGATATCGGCAAAAAGGCGTGCCATCTCATCAGGAGATTTGATGTAGAACTCATGGACTGAGTGACGCATTCTGTTTGGGTCATCATAGAGTTTATTCATCCCGATACACATAAATGCCTCATGATACTGTGCATCATCAGGATATGTATAGTGTGTATCATTTGTTGCTACGACTTTGATGCCCGTCTCACGTGATATCTTTAAGATCTGTTCATCAATGTAGAGCTGGTCTCCGATACCGTGACGCATAAGCTCAAGATAAAAATCATCTCCAAAGATATCCTGATACTCACGTGCAACTTCAAGTGCACCCTCATAGCCGAGTGCTCCATTTTTGACATTTCTCTCATTTTGCAAGTTAAGATGCCAGTTTACTTCGCCTTGCAGACAAGCAGATGTACAGATAAGCCCTTCACTATGCTCACGCAACTCTTTTTTATTGATACGAGGAAAGTAGTAAAATCCCTCTATAAAAGCTTTTGAAGAGAGATACATCAGGTTCTCATAACCCTTTTTATTTTTAGCGTACAAGCAGATATGAAAACGCTGTTTTGTAGACTTGTCACCCAGAGTCTCACCGTTATGGATGTAGCCTTCCATCCCGATAATGGGCTTAAGACCTGCATCTTTCATCTGCTTGTAAAAATCAATGGCACCAAACATATTTCCATGGTCTGTCATTGCTACAGAAGTCATACCAAGCTCTTTTACACGGCTTACCAGATTTGAGAGTTTGTTGGCACCGTCTAAGAGTGAATATTCTGTATGTAAATGTAAATGTGTAAAAGGAAGTTGTGCGCTCAATTTTTATCCTAAAAATCTTAAATTTTATAGACTTCTTGTATAATTTCTATATGTCTCAAGGAGCTAAGAAGTAGTAAGATTGTGCAAAACAAATTTTTCAGCCTAGCTATAGCTAAAGTGAAAATATTTTTTTGTGCAAGGTTGCTGCTTCTTAGCTCTCCCTATGGGCATATTATAGAGAGCTTTACTCTGCGTTAGATAACCCCAACCGTAGCTTTGGCTACGCTTGAGAACATCTGCCTTGATTAAAACTCTCTATAATATGTTGAGACATATAGAAATTATACAAGAAGTCTATTGCTGATTATAGTAAATTTTGCTTAATGTGGAGTAAGAATTTTAAAGAAGTTCCCACACAGAATGTGGGAGGAAAAAAGAGAGTTATTTAAGAAGTTTTTTCCAAGCTTTTTCTATTCTTTTAACAAGTTTTGAAGTGATACCTTTTACCTCTTCGAGTATTGATGGATTTTGATGGATAACACCAACAACATCATCAACACTTCCAAAGTGTTCAACGATTTTTTTCACTTTTTTCTTACCTTATAGTAAGTGATGGGATGAAGCGTACATGAGGAAGCTCACGTGCAATCTCACGAAATGTCTCATATGCAGTTGCAGGAATGTTTCCGATGAAAACATCAATCTTCTTACGTTTAACCTCTTTGATAAAACGATCTTTATCATTTTTCCAGTGATATGTTACCGTCTCTATCTTGTTTGGCCACCCTTTAAAGTTAGAGTGGTCAAAAAAACGCAGTACATAATCTAAATATAAAAATCCTAATTTTGGCAGTTCTTTGTTGCTAAGTACATTTTATTTTTCCCTAAAATTCAGTAAAATAACTCTTATTATTTTACTTTTTCTAAATACTCACCATCAACCGTATTTACTTTGACAGTATCACCCTCTAAAACATGGTATGGTACTTGAATGACCGCACCACTCTCCAGTGTTGCCGGTTTTTTACTTCCGCTTGAAGTATCCCCTTTGAAGTTTGGTGGAGTTTCTGTGATAACAAACTCCATAATTTCTGGTGCTGCAACAGAGATAGCATCACCTTTATAGAAGATGATATCCACATTGATTCCATCTTTGAACCATTTTGCAGCATCATCACACTGCTCGTAAGAGAGACCAAGCTGATCATATGTTTCATTGTCCATAAACTGATACATCTCACCATCATCATAAAGATATTGCATCGTTTTGTACGTGATCTCAGGTACTTCAAATTTATCACCTGCGTGAACAGTCTTCTCAACAACTTTACCATTTAAAAAACTCTTGATTTTCATACGAACAAATGCAGCACCTTTACCTGGTTTTACATGTTGAAACTCTACAACTTTATAAGGAACTCCGTTTACTATTAAACGAACGTTCTTTTTGATATCGCCCATACCGATAGTTGCCATTTATACACCTTTAAAAAATATTTTAATAGATTTTACAATAAAAGTGCTTAGAATGTTATAATTGCACCATTATTTAAAAAATAGGAATTTATTTTTATGAAATTTATTTTAGAAGCTACGAGTGGCAAAGCACGTGCTGCTACGATTGAGACTGCACATTCAACTATCAAGACCCCTGTATTTATGCCTGTTGGTACTGTTGGGAGTGTAAAATCACTTGATGTCCATGATGTTTTGGATATGCTCGGTGCTGAAATCATTTTGGCAAATACCTACCATATGTATCTGCGTCCCGGAGACAAAACGGTGGCAAAAATGGGAAAACTACACGGTTTTACAAAGTACCCAAAAAGCTTTTTAACAGACAGCGGTGGTTTTCAGGCATTTTCTCTTTCTGATATGAGTAAGCCAAAAACAGACGGTATTGAATTTCGTAGCCATATAGATGGAAGCAAGCACTTCTTTACTCCAAAAAAAGTTATCGACATCCAGCATAATCTTGGTTCTGATATTATGATGATTTTAGATGACCTTGTAGCACTTCCTGCTACTCAGGAGCGCATCAAGCTCTCTATCGAACGGACAACTGCATGGGCAAAAGAGTCTATAGAGTACTTTCGTGCAAAACAAAAAGAGGGTATCGGTGTTGATCAAAATATCTTTGCTATCATCCAAGGTGGAACGGACAAAGCATTCCGTACAAAAAGTGCAACAGAACTCTGTGCACTTGATTATGACGGTTTTGCCATTGGAGGTCTCTCTGTAGGTGAGCTTAATAATGAGATGTATGACACAGTAGAACACACAACTCAGTATATGCCAGAAGATAAGCCACGCTATCTTATGGGTGTTGGGACACCAGAGGATTTGATAGAGAACATCGAACGCGGTATCGATATGTTTGACTGTGTTATGCCAACAAGAAATGCAAGAAACGGCACACTCTTTACCTCTTTTGGAAAGCTCAATATCAAAGGTGCAAAGTATAAAGAAGATGAAGCTCCTATTGATCCTGAGTGTGAATGTATCACTTGTAAGACCTACTCACGCGCTTATATTAACCATCTCTTTCGCTCACGTGAGATAACATACTTCAGACTTGCTACAATTCACAATCTCCACTACTACTTGAACTTGATGCGTGAGGTACGTGAGGCTATTTTAGAAGATAGATTTTCAGAGTATAAAAAAGAGTTTTATGCCAAGAGAAGTTAGATACTTTTAACTTCTCCAACTAACTCTTCTCCGTTGTAAAGTGACTGCTGGTTTTTCACTTTGTACTTTTTACTGATATCAAATAGGACTAAATCAGCACGCTCTCCTACTTCTATTTTTCCAGCTTGAAGAGCTATATTTTTGGCTGGATTTTCAACTGTCAGTTTTAGAAGCTCACGCATTGAAAGCAACCCGCTTTTTACTAACTTCGTATAGTAAAGTGGCAGTGCATCACTCAGTGCTTCACATCCATATGCAGCATCATAAAATGCTACTTCCTTGTTTACCGGAGAATTTGGCTGGTGAAGAGTTGTCAATGTATCAATAAGTCCGTTTTTAAGTGCCTCACACAGAGCCGTCATATCATTTTTTGATGCAAGAGGTGGATTAAGCTTTGCTGTAGTATTAAAGCCTTCACATGCTTCATCAGAGTGCACTAGATGATGCAGTGAGACTTCACAGGCAACATCCACACCTTCCTCCTTTGCCTTGGCAATCAACTCAACTGAACGAGGAGATGCGATCGATTTAAAAAGGATTTTAATGTCAAAATATCTTGCAATCTCTATCATACGTGAGACATGCAATACTTCAGAGAGCTCTGGAATACCTGCAAGTCCAAGACGGGAGCTTACATCACCATCAAGCATCACACCCGCATTAATGAGTGAGTTGTCTTCTGCTTTACAAAAAAGTGTCACACCATACATCTGCACATACTCAGCAATTTTAATGGCAATGTTATTTTTTGCAATAGTACTCATATAAGGAGCGATGACTCCTTTTTTCAAAAGAATCGCGATATTTGAGAGTGTCATATCTTCTTTTAAGGCATTGAGCATCAAATCCACTTGAACATCATCGATTGTCTTGATGGAATTTTGCGCAAACTCTAAAACCACTTCATCATCTATGGCAGGCGTGCTGTCAGCATTAAGGACAATATGCCCTACTCCACCTTGTTTGGCTTCCTGTGCTACTGCTGTAATACTTTTTGAGTTAAGCTGTGAATCTTTTAGGCGAACATTGAGATCTATCAGAGATGGAAGCAGATAGGCACCTTGTGCATCTACTGTTTCACTGTCACTGAGTCCCTTACCTATCTCTACAATAAGATCATTTTCAATCCGTACATCAACTTCTCTCTCACCATCTACATCACAAACTATCGCATTTTTTATCAACATTGCAGTACACCTTCGATATAATTACAGCATTATAAATGATTAAGGCTTAAAACTCATGAAAATTCTTGTATCCGCACTTGAACACTCAGCAAATGTTCATCTCAAATCTTTAAAAAATGAGTTGCGTGAGGATACAGAACTCATGGGTATATTTGACAGTGATCTTGGCAAGCCTATCGTAGATTTAAGAAGTTTGGCCATTATGGGCATCGTTGATGCACTCAAAAAACTGCGCTTCTTTTTCAAGCTTGCAGATGAAATGGTAGAGCTCTCTCGTGAAGCTGACAAAGTCCTGCTTATTGACTCATCAGGATTTAATCTCCCCCTTGCAAAAAAGATAAAAAAGAGATATCCGGACAAAGAGATTATCTACTACATTTTGCCTCAGGCCTGGGCATGGAAGAAAAAACGCATCCCTGTCTTAACACATACCATAGACCACCTCTGCTCTATTTTACCGTTTGAGCCTTCTTACTATCCAAAAGATGCACCGATTGAGTATGTAGGGCATCCTCTGCTTGACCAGATTAAAGAGTTTAAAGAGGAAAATGTAAAAGAAATAGAACATATTACCTTTATGCCAGGAAGCCGTAAGGGTGAGATTAAACGATTGATGCCGATATTTCAAGAGTTACGTAAAGAGCTGCGTGAGATAAAAAAAGCTACAGTTATCATTCCTGAATATTTTTCAGATGAAGATATTAAAGAGCTTTATGGAGATCTCTCAAACTTTGAAGTACGTCATGGCGCACACCAAACCCTGCGTGAGGCTGATTTTGCATTTATCTGCAGTGGTACTGCAACGCTTGAAGCTGCTCTTATCGGTACACCTTTTATCTTGGCTTATAAAGCAAAACCTTTGGATTATTTCATCGGGAGTCGTGTTGTAAAGCTCTCTCACGTAGGACTTGCAAATATTATGTTTGAGAAGTTTAAAGGGGTGGAGATTCATCCGGAGTTTTTACAAGATGCGGTAACTGTAGAGAATCTTCTAAAAAGTTATAAAGAGTATGACACTACACACTTTTTACAAAACTCTAAAGCTCTGCGTAAGTATTTGCAACATGGCAGTTCAAAAAGAGTTGTTCAAGTTATCGAAGAAGCTTAGTCCTCTTTTGGTTTACGAGCTTTAATACTAATCTTTTTACCTATAACTTTAGGTGCTTTTTTCTTTTTTGCCCATTTGTCATCTTTTTTATCATCACTTTGAAACTCACGCTTTGGTTTTTCAAACTGTGGCTTGTCAAATTTTGGTTTTTCCTGCGTAGACTTTTCATAACGTTTCTTCGCAACTTCTTTGATCTCATCTTTTGAGAGTTTTTTTCTTACGGGCTTATCTGATGATAAAGAAGTTTTTTGAGGATATTCAAATCCTGTAACCTGTTCTTGTTTAATTGCACGTCCAAGCAGTCTCTCTATATTATGCAGTGCTTTTTGTTCACGCTCATCTAAGAGCATTACAGCTCTCTTTATAGCTTTTGAAACTCTTGCCATATAAACAATCGCTTCTATCGGCATATCATAACTGATTAAAAAGTCACATTTGAGATCTTTGTTTTTTACGAGTCCTCTGTCTTCGATCACTCTGATATTTTGATTTTGTAACTTTGCTTTTAAAGCTTCAGGCTTAGCTGAGCAGACAACTAAAATATCTTCATTACTATTTTCTTCTATGATCTTATTTAAAAGATCTTCTTTTTTATCTTGTGGACATTGATAAATACGATGGTTATTTGGTTTGATTGAAATTGTAGCAGCAGGCATTTAGCTTCCTATATGGGTATATTTTGAAATTATACCCATATATGCCATAAATTATTCAGTAAGCTCTTTTAAAATTGACTCAAAATCACTCTGTGCTTTTAAAAGCTCTTTTTTCGCAGCTTTGTCTTCTACTCTTGCAGAGCTCATCCAGTTGTAAACCGATGGAAAACCTACTACGATTTTATCTTCATCTTTTTTCTTATAGACCATTGTTGTACATGGTGCAAATGCCGAAGCTTCCGGACGTGATTTTGCTACTGTGTAGATAACTTTTAATTTACAGATAGAGTATGTATCGTAAAAATCATACACTTCTTCAATCTTATCATCCAAGAATGTCAAATCCTGTGTTGCTGCCGTCACAAAACCATACGGTTTGAAAGACTCTTCAAGACTCATCTCAAACTCATCTTTTGCATCTTCCCAATCTTCCCCATCAAGGTCTAGTTCATATGTTGTCACTAAATCATGTGCTGTTTTGAGTGAATCTTCACTCTCTTTCATTATAGCACCCGGCAGTGCGATTTTAAGTGCTTTGATAAGATCATTATCAATAGCATCAAGGATTTTAGAGTCAATTCCTAAGATTTTTCTCTGCGCATCCGCTGTTAAAATAGAGACATAGAGAATATTGTCGCCCTTTTTTTGGTAAATTCCTACACCCATTGGTGTAAGTGCTCCGGCTTGTGGATACTTCACAAGCAGATCAGCTGCTAGTTTAGTGTGATGCACTGTCATCAATGTAAAGATCGTAAAGTCAGTTTGTTTAAACTGAATCTTAAATGGTCCGTTCATCTTACTGATAAGATCAATCCCAAAACCATTCTTCTCTAAAGTTTTGGCAATCGTATCAGATGTAATTTTTCCTTTAGCATTATCAACACTAAAAATATTCAAATCACCCTTTGCGTGGAGTGAAACAGCACAAAGGAGTGCAACTGCAAATAGTAATATCTTTTTCATATCTGTTATCCTTATGGTTTAATATAAATCCAACCTGCTTTTACACTCTCTAAAAGTTCAACTACACCAGCTGTCACAATTACAGAGCCCTCTATCAGGTCTTCTTCTTTTACTTTGAGTGTTCGCATCGTATTACCACAGGCAACGAACTCTACATCGTACTGCATTAAAGCATCTACACGTATAGCAGTTGTCCGGTTACGTTTGTACAGCAGTGCAAGACCTTTGGAATAAGCAACGATTTTCATCTCTACTTTTTCCGGTCCGTAAAACTTCAGTACATTGTTTGCGACACTCAGTATATGATCAAGAGCATGCGGAGAATCTTCTGTGACAGAAAAGACAATTTGTCTTGGATTGTCAATCGAAGGCTTTGGGTCTGCATACTCTGTATCTGCAAATAAGAGAATACAAAAGCTAAGTAAAATGAGTGTAAATTTTTTCATCAAATGTGCCTTTATTTTATATTTTTTGTCAAATCTTTAAAATCTTGAATGTTCCAAGAACCCGGAATCTTCTTAATGATTTGTTGATCCGAATCTACAAAGAAAAATGTTGGTGTAAAGTAAACATGAATACCCAGTGGCAGCTCATCAAAATCAAGATTGAGCTTTACAGGAATAAAACGTTTCTCTAACCATGTAGACATCTCTTTGTTATCAAAAACTTCTCTTTGCATATCCTTACAATAATGACAATCACTTCGTACCACATCAATCATAATGAGTTTAGCGTTTTTTTTCTGTAGTTTCAGAGCCTCTTCGTATGTATGAAACTCCAATGCAAACAGTGATATAAATCCGCTTATTAAAATTAAAAATATTTTATTCACTTTCCCACTCCAATGTTCTATAAACTGTCTCTACATTCTGTCTGTGAATAGAGTCATAAAAAGGAACCCCTTTATACTCCGGCATAACAACTGCATTAACAACATCACCGATATCCTCACCGTCATCGAGCAGTTTTTTTACCTGCTTGCGCAACGTAACAAGATAATTATAAGTAAAATCAATGGCCTTTTTGTTTACCATTTCACCATGCCCACCAATCACATAAACAACATCCAAAGAGCGTAGCTCTTTCAAAGCTTTTATCCAGCCGTTAATGTCCCCGTCACGCAGAGATGGCAACCTCTCATTAAAAACTAAATCACCTGCAAAAATAACTTTTTTACTTGGAATGTAAACGTAAAGATCATTCTCTGTATGAGCTTTATTATTTACACTTTTTATAAAAACTTTTTCTCCATCAATCTTTAGAACTTTTTCATTATCTACAAATAGACCTGGATATTCTTGTGTAGTACCTTGAAATGCTTCTGCAGAGATTCTTCTTTGCATTCTTGTTTGTTCTTCTTTTGCTAACTCTTTAAAACTGCTTGGTCCTATAATAGTAACATTTTGTTTCTTGTAAAAACTGTTACCAAGCCAATGATCATCATGAATATGTGTATTTATAACGTAAGAGATAGGAAGATTTTTTATTTTTTGCATTTTTTTATATGCTTGCTCGGCATATTGGTATGTGGGACCACTATCTATCACAAGATAGCTGCTCCCCATAGTAACAAAACATGAATTAACCATGTTTCCATTGTTATGCTTATCCATCACTTCTGGTAGCCCGAAGAAGCAGAACACATCACTGCTAACCTCTTTGGGCTGAAGTTTGTAATCAAAGGAGAGAAGAGAATTTACAAGTACAATACTTAACAAAAATGACTTCAAAGCATAACTCCTTTTTTATCACACTATTTTAGAATTTAAACTGGTACTGAGCGATAAATGCATCGTCTCTATAACCACTTAAACCACTCCATTTACTTGTAGCATCCTCAGTTGCACCTGAACCACTTGCTAGGATATAGTTAAATACAACTTTATGTTGATTTCTTGCACGTTTTGCTTTACGAGAGAAATCAGAGTATGGTTGTGATAGGAAAAGGTTGAAACCTAAATACGTATTTCCTAATTTAGTAGTATTTGCTGTTGCACCTTTTTGTGCAGAACCTTGAAGATGTTTTGCAACCAACTCTAGTTTTGGTGTTACGAAATATCCTGCAGTTGCAGTATACACTGTTTCATCATAATCTTTTGTACCTAAAATATTTTTAGCATCAAAAAATTCAGCTTTTAAACTTAACTTACCAAGATTTGAATCAATACCAACATTGATATTTGAATAATCTTCCCCATTTGTAGTTAATGCATCATTACCATCTGCATTTTCACTTACTGCATATGAAGCTTCCATATGAAACTTTTCTGTCCAGTCAAACATACCACGGACTGCATAAGAGTTTCCACCAAACTCTGTACTGTTCACGGCAGAACTTCTGTTTGCTTGGTTAGCTATCATAATATCATAACCAAAACCTTTCCATGGACGCTCATGCCCCATTTCAAAACCATCTACCTTATTCCCTGCATAACCAATACCACGACCAGAGATCATCAAACCAGTATTTCTCTCTAATGCTAAAGATTTATCAAAACCACGCTCAGCAATATCGAGGTTCCATCCTGGCATTGTAAAACTCATACCATTTGGCATTTTAATAAGACCGGCTTTAATAACAAAAGCAGGATCAGCTACATAAGAGATAAATGCATCTTTAATCATTTTAGGCATTGCTGCACCATCTGTTGCATCACCACCATTAGCACTACTATGATCTTGATTAAAATCTAAAAAGACTTTACCACGAACTTTACCGGCTACATATTTCCAACCAAGGCGAATACGCTGTGCACGAAATGCAATATCAGAGCTTGCTTTATCTACAGAACCAGCTTCTTTGATTTGCATACCTTTTCCACCAACAGCCTCAAGCTGAGCAAAACCAAAGAAAGTCAGTTTTGTATCAACATCACCTACTTTTTTCTTCATTGTATAACCAGCTTCTGCTGAAGTCGCCATTAAAAGTACTGCTGCAGCACCTGCAGCTAATTTAACCATATTCTTTTTCATTATAAACCCTTATTTTTAAATAAAGAATATGTTATAATTAAACCGCTTGTTTATGTATAACATATTCAACAAAAGATGGCAGCCCCAACTGCCATCTCCCAATCCTTAACAGCCCATAGAGCCTTTTGTAGGACAACCACAACTGTAATCAAGCAGAGTAACATTACCTTTATTACTCACATCAACCACTTTTTCTCTTTTGATATAGTCACGAACTACATCGTATACAGGACGGATCTTATCTTTTTGCAGATTCTCACCTGCTTTTTGTAAGTTTCCACCCCATGATGAGACAACATATGTTTTATTTAAGTCTATCGGCTTACCTCCAATTTTAAGATTTGATATACGTTCACCGGCTTTGTTCGATACAGCGATACTGTATGTTACACCACCCAAGCGACTCATATCCCCACCTTGTTGGTAGAGCGGATTTTCATTAAATACATTATCTGCGATATCTTCAAGCAGTTGTGCTATTTTTTCACCTTTTAACTCAAATGTATAAACATTCGGGTATGTGATGCCACACATCTCATAAACATTATCCATCAGTATGTCATCACCTGCAAGAACTGTTGTTCCCCATCTGTACCCTGGAGTAAAAGAGACATCACACTGCATCTCATCCATAATCGCATCATTGATGAGTTGGTCAAATGTTGAAAAGAATGTATCACGTTTGTAAAGCATACCTTTTGTCTGACCAAGTACTTCATTGAACTCTTTTGCAAATGGAGCATACAGTTCATGAACAAGTTTCTCGCCTTCAGGATCAGCCGGAATAAGATTTGAAGCGATTGGAATGAGTTTATACTCATACCCTTTTACTTTTCCATCTTTTGCATCAACATCCAAACGTCCGATGTACTTACCATGACTACCAGCAATAACGATTACCGTATCATTGATAGTTATTGGTTGTGGTGAAGGGTCATGTGTATGTCCACTCAAGATAAAGTCAATACCATTTACCTGACGAGCAACCTCTTGGTCAACACTGAATCCATCATGTGAAAGAACAACAACACAGTCCACTTTTTTCTCATTTCTAAGTTCATCAACATACTCTTGAAGCGTTTCAAGTCTTAGACCAAAACTCCAACCCTCTGTAAACTCTTTCGGGTTTGCTGTTGAAGTAAATGGGAATGACTGACCGATGATACCAATCTTGGCACCACCTCTCTCTTCGATAGTATATGGCTCAAAAATAAGCTCTTCATACTCATCTGCAAATGGATCATCACCCACAATATTTTGAGAGATAAACTTCGCATCTAACATATCAATGAGCTCTTTAACTCTCTCTTTACCGTAAGTAAACTCCCAGTGACCTACCATTACATCAATACCAAGATAGTTCTGTGCTTTTACAATCGCTTCACCACCGGTTTTTAGTGCTACACCAGTTCCCTGCCATGTATCACCAGAATCTAAGAAAAGTACATTCTCAGCTCCACGCTCTTTAATAATATGGTTCGTCAAAGTTTTCATATGAGCGATACCACCCATTTTTCCAAACTTTTTCGCAAGCTCTTCAAAATTGATGTATGTATCAAAATATGCATCAAGTGAACTAGGCTCTAGTCCATAATGCTTTGCAAATGCTTCACCACATAAAAATCCCGGTGTTCCAACCAGATTTGGAGCAGAGATCAGTGTTGATGGCTCTCTCCAGTAAAGTGGCTTGATATGTGCATGCAAGTCACACATATGAAGCAGTGTAAAATTCCCTTTTGCTTTAAAATCATATATATCTTTTAAAGATATCTGTGCAGGAGATTTCACTCCGGTATTACAGCCACCGGCTGCCATACCGAGACCAAAAATCGCTGCAATATGCATAAAGTCTCTTCTTGAAATTTCCATTATAGACCTTTTATCTTTTTAAACCAGGAATAGCAATCTCACTACCCTTAGCCTTATCAGTAAGATAAATTTCAAGTGCTACCATCTCTTTTGAACCTAAAGGAATCACTTTAAGAAGTGCATTTTTCATACATCCTTGAAAACGGCGTTGAAAAGTTCTCAGTGATGACTTTGTCATTCTGTATGCAGGCCACGTTGCAGCAGCTTTTACACCTTTTGAGCTCAAATCTGGAAGAGGTTGTGTTCTTAAAACTCTTCCGATTACATCAGGAGAGTGACAAGAGTTACATGAAAGACCACGTCCACCACGTTTTGTCATAAATGTTTTCTCACCAAGAGCATACATCTCTTTCATTTGAGGGTTTGCATTTACATCAATGTTGATTGGCTCATCATTTGCAATAGATTTCACATATGCGACCATTGCGAACATATTTCCACTTTTAAGTTTGAGTGGTTTATGCCCACCGTCTGCCATCATTGCTTGTAGCACTTGATCAAGTCCTACAACCATATCAAACTTTTTAATATAACGCGGGAAACCTGCGATATATGAAGGAAGTTCATCTTCACTTACACCAAGATATTTTGCAAGACCTTCGTCTCCACCCATATAACTTAGTAACTCTTCACCATCTGCAATCATAATATCTGCTGGATTGTTTTCTGACATTTCAGCATACATTGCACGGTCTGCATCGCTCATTGCAAATTGTTCACCACCAAATGATAATGAAGCAAGCATTGCAACTGATAGAGCTATTTTAATACCTGTTTTCATCTGATTATCCTTTTGGTTTAATCTTTTTACTTTTCTCGTGTACTTCACCAGTGTTGTCTGTATATGTAACTGTAAGTTTCCCTTTACCATTTACTTTCATATAGATAGTAAATACCGGATTTACAGATAATGATTCCCAAACTGTCATCGTCGTGATATCTTTACCGTTATAGTTAAACTTCACACTGTTGATGTATTTTGCAGGGATGATTTTTTTCGTTTTCTTATCTTTCCCCATACCTGTATCCATTGGGTGCATTACCATGAAACTTACTTTTACAATTTCACCGTCTTTATATCTTTTTGGTTTGATCTTAATCAGTGATTTTCTTTCTTCTGCCATTTTCATATCCTCTTTATTTATTTTTTATCTTGTTTCTCTGATTGAAATATCAACCACATCCACCAATAGTTACTTTTACACTTTGAGAAGCGATTAAAAACTCACCATTGCTAAGTTCTACAAGACCAACAACCTCTTGCGTTCCACCAAGTTTGATACGCGTTGAGAAGTAAGCTTTTCCATTTGCAGGTGTAAGATTCACATCAATACAACGTGCATTTGAATTTTTTGTAGAGAGTACGTGGATTGCTTTTACATAGTCTGAATCTGTCATAGGAGAATCAACTTCAACAGTTACAGGAACAACTGCACCATTCTCAGCGATTTCTGGAACTTTAAGTTTTACTTTGCTTGATTTAACAGGAGCTTTCCCACCTGTAATAGCATCAACAGCTACTTTATAGTCCATCTTGTTTGGACTTACCGGTTTTGGCGCATCTGCTGCGAAACTCATAACAGGGATAACTGCACCTACAGCTGCCACTGAACCTATTTTTTTAAAAAAATCTCTTCTTTGCATTGTTTACTTTCCTTTAGTCTTATTTTGGAGCTACGACAAATGACGTAATGTCACATATCTCTCTTGGAGTAAATAGCTTCGTTGTTAAATTGATAGTCATATGTGTATCTGGATTGTCAATACGAGCATCGGCAATTTTTTGGAAAACAAACTGATAATCTCTTGCACCACTGTCGATGAAGTTCTCTTTATAGTCTGTTAAATCAGGACCGATATTACCAGCACCACGTGCGCCTTCAATATTATGACAAGCTACACAGTTTCCATACTGTTTTGGTGGGATTTTATCGCCAGACATATATGTTTTACCCGGTTTCATTTGTTTACGAGATAAACCTTTTGGAGGGTTTTTCTTCGCTTTTTTCCCATTTAGATTATTAAAGATATACTCACCTCTAGCAATCGCAGCCGGATCACTTGTTATACAACCTGCTGGCATTGTAAATACCTTTGGTGGTGCCAACAGATCTTTTTCTATCATCTTACTTGCATCTGGATGCTCTATAACTTTGCTGTAATCTGTAGCAAATAGTGAAGCTCCTACAAGCAATGACATCATTACTGTTTTGTTCATTCTTGTTCCTCCTATATATTTTCAGGAACAAGTTTAACTACTGAATGTAAAATGAATGTAAAATCAGATTTTTTTATAGTTATTTATTTGAAGTATGTGGAAAGATATAGAGAAACAGGCTTCCCTGCTTTAAGTTTGACTCGATTTTAAGTTCAATATTCTCACTGTTAATGATGGATTTTACAATATTTAGCCCTATTCCAAAACCACCTTTTGATGTATCTTCACGATAATAGCGAGAAAATATCTTCTCAACTTTCTCAATTCCTACACCATAATCTTTAAAAGAGAGATGACATCTCTCATCTTTCATATAGAGTGCTATATCAATTTCTGAGTTTTCATACGAATACTTAATCGCATTGGAGATATTATTATCAATAAGACGCTGCAGTTGTTTTTCATTCATATGTACACTGCCACAATTGGAGATATCTGCATTTATCTTAATGTTTTTCATTGCCGCAACTTCAGAAAAGTACTCTACCCTCTCATTTAAGAACTTAGCAATATCAACATCTTTTTTTTCATGTTCAAGTCTCTCATGCTTGATGAGATAGTCCATATCATTATAGATATTTGAGAGTACTTTTGCAGCTGCCTTCATTCTCTGCATATATTTATTTGGTTCATTTTTACGATTATAGAGATCTATGTTAACGTTGATAATAGAGAGTGGTGTATTAATCTCATGCATCGAGTCTTTTATGAAATTATCAAGCTGCTTGTTCATTTTTTGAAATGGTTTGGCAAAGGTCTTAAGAAAGTAAACACTCAAGATAAATACCAAAATAACTATGCTAAATAAAATAAGAAGTACTTTTTCATAAACAGAAGCATACGAAATCGTATTATGTACGACAAGATAACTTGCACCGAAATATCTCTCTTTTGGAAGCTTTACAACCAAATAGGCATCGTTACCATCCAAATAGTAACCATTTTTAAAATACTTTACAGGATGTTCTATCAAAGTAAAAATTGCCTGAAATTTCTCATCATAAAGACCTGATTCAAAAGTCTTAAATCGGGGATACTCAAAAAATTCGTCATTTTGGTCATACGCTTGCATCGCTTTAATAAGCAGCAGAGACTTCTCTTTTAAAAGCAGTTCATTTTGAATGGCATGAATATTTTTCATATAGACCATATAGTAAAAAAGCGGCGTGAGCAGTATTATACTAATAAGTGCCGAATAGATAAGTGCATATTTTGTAGAGTACTGATTATCTTTCAATAATGTATCCTAAGCCACGTCTATTTTGTATGATATCATCCGGCAGTTTCTTTTTGAGATTGTTGAGCTGTACACGAATGGTTGCCGGTTCAACATACTCTCCCCACACCTCATCTTGAAACATCTGTGTTGATACTATGGAGTTTTTATTTTTGATGAGTACTTCTAGCAGCTCTTTTTCTGTCTTTCGAAGCACTATCTCTTCACCATCCTGCGTGAGCTTGCTCTTTTTAAGGTCATACACTACACCAGAGCCAAGTTCTACTATCGAGCCATCATTTTGTAAATGCGATGCCAAAGCCTGATCTATTCGAAGTTCTAACTCTTCAAGATCAAAAGGTTTTCTGATATAGTCACAACAGCCACGCTTGTAGCCCTCTTTAAGATCTTCCATCTCTGTCATCGATGTTAAAAAGATTGCAGGAATTTTTATGCCGTCTTCTCTAAGCTTGCGTAAAAACTCAAAACCGTTCATCGAAGGTACATTGACATCTAGAAGTAAAATATCATAGCTTTTATCATATACGGCATCATACGCTTCTGCTCCGTCCATATAGCCATCGACTTCATATCCGATATCATTCAAAAACTCTTCGATGCTGATTCGCAGTGAATATTCATCTTCTAAGAGCAGTACTTTCATTTTATCTTCCCATCTATTTTTTTTACTATTTTACGATTAAGCATCATCTGTATCAGCTCATCTTTGGAGTATTTGTCAAATTTTTCATAGGCCTCATCAAAAAAGACCTCTCTGTCCTCTTTATCTATAACATCCTGCAGATAGACAAGAGAAGATGCCGAATAGTTCTCATAGACATTGTTCTCATACCTCTGCTGTTTTACTATATCATACAAAGAGCTTCTTGTAATATTGATTAAAAAGGAGATATCATCTTCGGGATTTCTAAAGTAGTTAAGATAACGCTCTGGTAGAACAAACACAAAACCGCCAATGATCTTTCCATCACCATCACGCATATTTTCATAAAAGATATACTTCCCATCCTTATAAACAACACCACTGAGCTTTAACTCTTTAAAGTCAATCGTGTGTAGTGTTTGCAGATGCGCATAGTTATAGTTTCTGTTTGCCAGTATATACTTGTCAATACTAAGGTTTTGCATCATAAGCACTGCTGTATCTGTATGCTTTACATCTAGCAGTACATACAGGTCCACCCCGATAGAACTAAAAAAATCGGTGATGGACTTAAAAAAGGAGATAGACTCTATAAAACCCAAAAAATTTCCCTCTTTATAAACAGGAACTGTTGCTTTAATGCCAAGTCTGCGCCCCACTTCTATAGAAGTACGTGGTGCTTTATGGGTATCAAAGTACTTTAGGTCTGTTCTATAATCTCCAATTGGCATACCTGCATAGATATCATCCCAGCTTCTTGCAAAGATATTGAGCTCTTTTGTGATAACCTGCGTACGGATTCTAGAGCCTGTATTTTGTTGGATACTTTTGGCAATATCAGAGATGATTTTATAGCCTAAATCTTCATCATCATTTTCCAGTGCATCAATTAAGCCTTTGTTTTTTGAGAGCATCAAAGCAATACGCAGATCTTCCATCTTGTGTGTTTTTAACTGACTCTCCAAAGTCAAACGCATCTGATCCATAATATGGTATATCTTCTGTTCTTTGACCTCATTTTTATAGTAATAGGTTGAGAGTAAAATAATGACAATTAAAACAGAGAAGATAAGCACTATTTTCTTTAACAAACTTTTTACTACCTCATTAAAGATAATTTAGATGTTTTAAAAAAACATCCGGTTCGACAAAACCAATAAGCGTTTTTGCCTTGATAACTTTTCCGTCTTTATCAAAAAAGATAAGAGCAGGTGGTCCAAAAACACCATATGCTTTTGAGAGCGCCTTCTCTTTTTCACCATTCTGTGTTACATCAGCACGAATCAGTACAAACTCACGCAACTTCTCCTCTACACGAGAATCTGCAAAAGTCACCTCTTCAAGTTCCTTACATGCACTGCACCAATCAGCTGCAAAATCCAGAAGTATCTTTTTACCTCTATTCTTCTCTAAAAGTCTATTGAGCTCATCCAAAGAAGTTACCCTTGTAAACTTGAGCGCTTCTTTTCTCTCTACTGTAGAGCTCATTGCAACACTTTTTACTTTTAAAAATCCAAGCGGTTGTGTCATACTTGGTGCACCTGCAAGTACTCCGATAAAGAGTGCAAGTGAATAAAGAAACATCAATAGTGCAACAGTGCGTTTAAAAATATGCCCCTCTTTATCAAATACACCAAGATAGAGTGCAAAACCAAGACCAAGCATTGCATAAAGCAATGTTGTTATATCTGATGATACAACTTTTTCAAGCATCCATACTGCAACACCGAGCATAAGCACACCAAAGATAGCGTTGATCATTGTCATCCATGCGCCCGGTTTTGGCATAAATTTACCGGCACTCACCCCAACTAAAATAAGTGGTATACCCATACCAAGACTCATTGCAAAAAGAGCTGCTCCACCCAAGAGTGCATCACCTGTTTGACCAATATAGACTAAAGCACCTGCAAGTGGCGCTGCTACACAAGGCCCAACAATCAGAGCTGAGAAAAAGCCCATAATCGCAACACCAATAAATCCACTGCGATTTGAGTTTTGAGAAACACGCGATACAAGTACATCTGGAAGTTTTAGTTCATAAAAACCGAACATAGAAAAAGCAAGTGCAACAAAAACAGCTGCAAAACTGTACACAACCCATGGTGTTTGTAATGCAGCTTGAAGATTTGAGCCAAAAAGCCCAGCAAAAACTCCCGCTATTGTATATGCTACTGCCATTGCAAGTACGTAAACAAGTGAAAGTCCAAACGCTTTTTTCGTTGTCAATCCCTCACCTTGAGAGATAATAACACCGGAGATGATAGGAATCATAGGAAAAACACACGGTGTCAATGAAAGAAGCAGTCCAAAAATAAAAAATGTTGCAAGCACAACTAAAAAACCACTAGATTTGATCGTATCTGCTATGAGGTCTGTTTCTGATTTATTTTGTAGACCCTGTTCACTCTCATTCTTTTGTGTTCCTGCAGGAGCCACAACTCCCTTATTTGACAACTTTGCACTGTCAACTTGAAGTGTAAAAACCTTTTCACTGGGCTCATAACACAGACCCTGTTCTGAACATCCCTGATACTCGACTTTAACTTTAACATCCTGCATACCTGCAAGAGCTTTCTCTTTTTGAAGTGTGAGTACAAATTCAGGTGATTTCAGATAAACAGCATCACCCATATGTTCAACCGATTCCGGTGCAACTATCTTTTTAATCGAGATACCATTAGCTTCTAAAAGAGATACATTAAGTTTATCTTTGTAAAGATATATCTCCGGTGCTATCTCTATGCCAACGAGTATTTGCGACTTTTCATCCACTTTGGCATAGGGTTTAAATGCTTCATTTGGCATGAGAAAATCTGCTGCGTGAAGCGTGAAAAGAGTTGCTAACAACAATGTCAACACTTTTGTAAATATCTTCATAGAATGACCTTTAGTAATTTTAAGTAAGAACTATACAATCTTTTTGTGTATATTTTGTGTAACTTGTATTATAATGTCAAAAAATAAAATAAGAGTAAATTATGAATATAGATTTAGATACTGAGATATGCGTGTGTAATTCACTCACTATTAAAGATATAGCAGAGTGTATCAAACAAAATAATCTTTCAACGCTCCAGGAGGTCTTGGATAATACAGAGATGCCAATCGGTGACAAGTGTGAAGCGTGTCATGACGAAGGATATCATAATGACGGGCTCAATATTCCAATGGTTCTTGCTATGGTCAAGAGTGGACGCGCTTAGGAACTTCAATTATAAATGTACTCTGGTTATCAGATGACTCAACATCTATCTTACCGTTAAACTGTTTCTCAATTATCATTTTGGACATATACAGACCCAATCCTGTACCATTTTTTCCTTTGGTACTAAAATATGGTTCAAAAATTTTCTGGAAATTCTCTTTTTTAATACCACCTGCATTGTCACTGATCTTAATTATTATCTTATCTTCTTTACTCTCTATTTCTATGATTATGTATCTGTTTTTTGAGCTTCCTGTTTCATAGGCATCTATGGCATTGTTTAAAATGTTTAAAAAGACCTGTATCAGCTCATTTGCGTAAACATGCACTTTTATCTGCATATTTCCCTGCAGTTCCAGTGATATCTCATCTTTTTTGAGTCTTGGTTCAATAAAACTGACACACTTCATAATAAGCTCACCGATTTGTATTTCAACGGCCTCTTTTGCCGGATGAAAGTAGGTTTTAAAATCATCAATAGTATTGGAGAGATATATTATGGAGTTACTTATCTCATCAAGTATCTTTAAAAGCTCCTCTTTTGTAATCTTTTCACCTATCATCTCTTTGAGCTGAATACTTGATATTTGCAGAGTGATTGTGTTAAGTGGTTGTCGCCACTGGTGTGCTATCATAGAGATCATCTCCCCCATAACGGCCTGCTTGGACTGAATCGTTAAGATCTCATCTTTTTGTATCAGCTCCTCAATCTTCTCTTGTACAGTAGCCTCGAGCGATTCATTAATCTCACGCAGCTCTTTTGTTTTTTCATAGACCTGTCTCTCAAGCTCTTTATTGAAGTTTTTAAGTTTACGTTGATAGTAGATCATGATAAGAACTATAACACCCATGAAAAAAAGAGTTTTGAGTGCCAGAGAATAATCGATTGTTGTTTGATACCTGCTTATTCGCCAGGAGTTTCGAATCGATTCAATTTTCTCTTTTGAAATATGCTTGAGAGCTTTGTTGATGATGGAGTAAAGAGTCTTCTCATCTTTTTGTATACCGATACTTCCCTGTATTGGTCTATCTTTTGCCAAAAAACCACTTATTTTGAGTTTACCGTAACCATATTTGTCAATAAAATAATCAGCTTGTTCATCCAATGTAACAATTGCGTATGCCTTGTTATATAAAACATCCCGTACCATCTTGTTCTTATCATACTCAACTTTTATACGTAAATATGGATAGAGGTATTTGAGATATGCTCTAAAAGAGTCCTTTTGAACTATTAGGACCTTATCTTTTAGCAGTGTCGGGTCATCCACAAAAGAGCGTTCCAACTTACTCAAAAGAGCAAAACTTGTAGCACTGAATGGAGGTGTTACTTGGATAGTTGTAAACTCTTTGTTTGCCGTTGCGACAACCGAAAGCATCTTACATTTTTTATTTTGGAGATTCTCCATCAAATCTTTTTCAGAAGCAGATGCGACAGGAGTAAACTCAAGTGAGGTCAGATTTGAAATGATTGAAAATATATCTCCCATCTCTCCGGTAAGCTTGTCATTTTTAATCCCATCGAGTGGAAAAAGATCATAGTTTATACAGATATCTATCTTTTTATTATTATTGATGTAGTTGAGCTCTTTATCGCTAAACTGTAGCGCAGCTGTATCTGTTTTTGGATGAAAGAGGTAATCATCCAAGCTTTTTTCATTTTGTATATGATACTCTTTTAAAAAGAGCTCTTTTTGTTTTTTCAAAAAACTTCTGTCAATGGAACCAAGCTCATAGGTATAGGGTAAAATTAGTTTTTGAACACCAAGGGCCTCTTTTTTTATACTCTCTTTTGAGAGTTTTATCTGATATTTTTTTTTGATAATATCAACCAACTCATCTTTATGAGAGAGTGCATACTGCCACCCTTTTAATGAAGCATCACGAAAAGCTTTTGTTCGCCCGGGATGTTTTGTCGCTTCTTCTTTGGATGTAATGAGTTCAAGCTGTAAGATATAGAGATTATCATCACTTGGGTCAAGTACATTGTAGTGCACTCCCAGATCATCAAGTTTATAAAGCTCATTCGAGACAAAAGCGGTCATTGCATCAACTTTTCCCTGAGCAAAATCATCAACACTGTAACTGTGAGGAACAAGCTCTACATCATCAACACTGACACCATAACCACGCAGATAGAGACCAAAGTTGAGCATAAAATCATCTTTTGTTGTTGCCATAATCCGTTTAGTTACTAAATCCTTGGGAGATTTAATCTCCGGTTTTGCTACCAAAACCAAAGCAGCCCGTTTGAAGTACGATGAAAGCAGGACCAAAGATTTACCGCGCAGATACTCTAAAAGTGCCAAGGAGTTGTAGATGCCGTATGTTGCCTTGCCACATAAAACATCATCTTCAATATCTATGCCATCTTCATATTCACGCAGCTCAACATCAAGCCCTACATCTTTATAAAACCCTTTCTCCTTCGCAGCTATAAAACCGGCAAACTCAAACTGATATTTCCAATGCAGTTGCAGTGAGACTTTTTGAAGCTCTTCCCTGTTATGATGATTGGCAAAAAGCGTTGTTACAAAAAGGGAAAGTAAAAGTAAAAATTTCATTGAAAAAACTACTTTTGTATACTTTTTAGGACATCTTCAAAACTGCCACGCACTATCTCTTTAACTGCGCAGGATATCATTAGGTTGAGAGGGTATGCAAAGTCCTCTATAGCTCTGTTTTCATTATCTACATAGTAACCGTTGACTAAATTTTTTTCATCATCATCAAAGCATTCTATGTAATCTCCAGTATCTTGCATATATACATAGACCTCCTTACCAAGTCCATACGCATATCCACACTCCCATATTGTCCCACTGTCTGGCTCTTTTCCACGAAACGGGTTTACATTTGCTATAACAATATCCGCTTCTTGAATCATTGCTTGATTTGCTTGAAATATATCCTGTGCTATTTTTTGTTTCGGCTGAGAAAAATTAACTACATTATCAAGTGGATAAAGTCCTTCATAGCCATACTCTTTACATAATGCAATCAGTCTTTTTCCTATCTCTATGGAATCTTTTTCAAAAACATCAGGACCTGCAATATAAATTTTTTTCATTTTTAAACACTCTCTAATATAATGCAACAATAATATCATATTTTTAATAAAGACGACTCAAAATATAAATAAATTTTTAACTTCAATAACTTAAGCGTAAAATTAGTCCTTTTTGCATATTCTACATTTAAAAAAGAGAAACAACTATGCCAAACAGATTAGCAAATGCAGACTCTATGCCAAACAGATTAGCAAATGCAGACTCTCCATATCTGCAACAACACAAAGACAATCCGGTAGATTGGTGGCCATGGTGTGACGAAGCCTTTGAGACTGCAAAAAAAGAGAACAAAGCCATCTTTATCAGCATCGGCTACTCTTCATGCCACTGGTGTCACGTTATGGAAGAGAAAGTCTTTGAAAATGAGGAGTGCGCAAAGATTTTAAACGAGAGCTTTATCTCCATAAAAGTTGACCGTGAAGAGCGCCCTGACATCGATAAATATTATCAAGAGGTCTATATACTTCTAAATCGCCGTGCAGGTGGTTGGCCGACTTCAATTTTTTGTACACCCCAGAACAAACCGTTCTTTGCAGGAACATACATCCCGCCTGAGTCACAACAAGGTAGTATTGAGGGAATGGGATTTATCGAACTTACCAAACTTATTGCACGCAAAGTAAAAGAGCGTGATCCTAAACTCTTACAAAATGCAGATGAGATAGAAAACTTCATCAAACAGCCTGAGCATCCAAAAGAGGCAACAGTACTAAAAGAGGAGTTTTACAAACCATTCCTCACACAGGCAAAAAGCAACTACGACACACGTAACGGTGGTTTTTCAAGATCTCCAAAGTTTCCACATGTATCAACGCTTTACGCTCTGTTAACAATTGATAGAATCTATGAAGAGAAAAGTGTTAAAGCAATGGTAACAAATACTTTGGACAATATGACAAAAGGCGGCATGTACGACCTCATTGATGGAGGATTTTGTCGTTACAGTGTTGATGAGCGATGGCTTGTACCTCACTTTGAGAAGATGCTCTATGATAACGGACTGTTGTGTGGAGTCTATACAGATGCATACTTGTTATATGAAGATGAAAAGTATCTCAAAACTGCCAAAGAGATAGCTGACTTTTGGTATAACTATATGAATGAAGAGAATCTTTTCTATTCAGCAAGTGATGCAGACAGTGAAGGCCAAGAAGGTACATACTTTGTTTACAGCTATGAGGAGGTCTTTAGTGCACTTCAAGAGGCAGGATACAATAATGCCGAGCAGATGTGTCAAGAGATGGACATTTCACATCATGGTAACTTTGAAAATGCTAAAAGTATCGTACGTTTTGAAAATGGCATACCGGAGTGGTTTGATGATGTTAAGATCATCCTCCAAAAACTTCGTGCCGAGAGGGAGTATCCATTTATTGACAAAAAGGTACAAACCTCATGGTCTGCAATGCTTATCAACTCACTTTTCAAGCTTGGAGCGATTGACAGTAAGTACCATACAAAAGCCAAAGATTCACTTGATGCTCTTCTTGCTACTATGTATAAAGAGGAGAGACTCTACCATACAACACTCATTCATAAAGAGCCAAAAGTCGAAGCTTTCTTGGAAGATTATGCCTTCTTGGCACAAGCACTTCTTACTGCTTACAAATATACACAAGATGAAATGTATCTCATCACTGCGCACAGACTTGTAAACAAAGCACTGGAGAGATTTTATGACAAAGGTCTATGGAATTTCAGTGACGGTGAATTCAGTGTCAAAGCTGAAACTACAGATAACACATATACATCTTCAGTCTCTATTATGATTGATTGTATGCTTACGCTCTCTACCCTTTTAGAAGATGAGAAGTATGCTCATTTTGCCTTTAAAACGATGGAGTACAACTCTTATGATCTAGGCAGACGCCCTATCTATTATCCATATATGCTCACGCAGGCACTGCGATATTTAAAAGAGGACAGAATGATAAAAAGCTCGTTAAATAATTTTACAAACAATGCTTACGAGTTGGCAAAAATCCGCTTTCCTTTTGTACTTTTTAAAGCAGATGAGAGTGATGCATATATGATTTGTGGTAAAACAAGCTGTTTTGCCAACACTAATGATGTAAAAGAGATAGATAGGCTCATTAAAAACTCTTTTTAACCCAAATTATGTCATAAAAATTTCTAAAATTTAGCTATGTTTGTGCATAAGGGATATTTAGTAAAAATACTAAGCTACCTTATTGGTAGTATGTATTTTTAATGAATGTTCATTATGTGCAATGATAGTTGAAGTTTTTAATTTCATATGGCATAACTTGGGTTTAATCTTGAAAGTTTTATAATTGAGTGAAGGGGTCCACTTATGAATAAAACAAAAGAGAAACAGATAAAACATGTCAAAGGTGACAGAGTAGCTGTCTGGAAGAAAAAAGAGACCATAGCGTATGAGAATGAACTCAAACGTCTTCAGATTGAGCTGCTAAAGATGCAAAACTATGTAAAAGATACAGGTAAAAAAGTACTGATGATTTTTGAAGGGCGTGATGCCGCAGGAAAAGGTGGAACGATAAAGCGCATTACCGAGCATCTTAATCCTCGTGGTGCCCGTGTAGTTGCACTTGACAAACCAAGTGATATCGAAAAGACACAGTGGTATTTTCAGCGTTATGTACAGCATCTCCCAGCTGCTGGTGAAATCGTACTCTTTGACAGGAGTTGGTACAACCGTGCGGGAGTTGAGCCTGTTATGGGATTTTGTACACAAGAGGAACATAAAGAGTTTTTACATGAAGTACCCGAGTTTGAAAAGATGCTTGTAAACTCAGATATAAACATCTTTAAATTTTACTTTTCAGTCAGTAAAGATGAGCAAAAAAGACGTTTTGAAAAACGTCGTACAGACCCACTCAAACAGTACAAACTTTCTTCTGTTGATGAAAAGTCGCAGGGATTATGGGACAAATATACTATTGCAAAATACTCTATGCTCTTAGCATCCCATACAGAACATGCTCCATGGACTGTTATTCGTTCCAATGACAAAAAAAAGGCACGCATCAATACAATCAAACATATTTTAAACCATTTTGACTACCCAGATAAGATAGATAGGAAAAAACTCAAAGCCGATGAAAAAATCCGCATCCATGCAGATGATGAGATACGTATTATGGAGACAGAGATGACATTGAAAAAGACAAAGAGCTAAATCAGCAGAGTGTTAAATTATTTTAGCTATAATCCTCTTTTTACAAAGAGGGTTTATATGTTAGAAATGTTCAAAGATTTAGGCAAATATATATTTATGATTGAGCTTGGCCTCAAATACAAAAAAATCTTCAAACAAACTTTTTTTCATCCATTTATTACTCTGAAATATGGTTATAAAGAGCTTTCGCGTGCACGTGGCCAATACTCTAACAAAGTGCTTGACTTTTTAAATATAAACGTAAAACTCATAGGCGAACTGCCAAAAAAAGACAAAATCCTTTATGCTATCAACCACCGTTCACTTCTTGATATCATTGTTATGGAAAATATCTTCTCACGTTATAAGAAAAACGGTACATGGATAGCAAAACAGGAACTTTTTGAAGACCCGATTTATGGCAAATTTTTTGAATACAGCGGATGTATAGCAGTTGATTTGGAAAACAAACGCGGACTTCTCAACTTCTTTAAAACAATCAAGAAAATATTTTCCAAAGTCGATGATATGAATCTCTATATCTTTCCTGAAGGGGAACGTTTTAAAGGTGATGGTATCCATAAGTTCCAAAGCGGTGCCCAAAAGATTGCAAAAGCAAACAATCTTGATATCGTTCCTGTCTATATCAAAGGGAAAAATGAAGAGGTCTTTAAAAATGCTCCCTATGAAGAACCTTATAGTGTTGAAGTTTATGTAGGTGAGATTATCAGCCATGAAAATCTTGAAGAGAAATATTTGAAATTTTATAACAACATTGAAAAGAGTGCTTCATGAGTAAAATGACCTTAGGTGTAAATATAGACCATGTTGCAGTATTGCGTGAAGCACGCCGTGTTAATGACCCGGATATCCTTCAAGCTCTCTATGTAGCATGTGAAAATGGAGCAGATCAGATAACAATCCATCTGCGTGAGGATCGCCGGCATATTCAAGACAGTGATGTAAAAAATATCTTATCACACTCAAAATTACCGGTAAACTTGGAGTGTTCTATCAATAAAGATATTTTAGACATTGTAGCATCACTACGTCCACATCGTGCCACACTTGTACCTGAAAAACGGGAGGAAGTGACAACAGAAGGTGGTCTTGATGTTTTGACATACAGTGATGAAATTCATTATGCTATAGAGCAACTCCATGATGCACTCATCCCTGTTTCACTCTTTGTGGACCCGACAGTTGAGGCGATGGAGAAGTCAAAAGAGTTGGGTGCTGAAATGGTTGAGCTCCATACCGGTCTCTACTCCAACCTTTTTGCAATGCTGCACTCAAATCTTGCACACTCAAACCACTCCGTAAAAGAGTTGGAACTTCCTCGATATGAGCTAGAAACTAGGCTTGAAAAATCACTCCAAGATATTAAAATAGCAGCCCTACATGCAAAAAAGATAGGCCTTGAAGTCGCTGCAGGACATGGACTGAACTATCATAATGTCGATGCTATTATGAACATTGATGCCATTACAGAACTCAACATTGGTCAAAGTATTATTGCTCGTTCAGTATTTAGCGGTTTGGCTGAAGCTGTAAAAGAGATGAAACGCCTTACTACACGATGAGTCAGCAAACCATAGCTGTCAGTGTCGGAGACCTAAATGGTATCGGCATTGAGATAGCACTCAAAGCTCACGCAGAGATATCAAAGCTCTGCCACCCAGTTTACTGCATAAACAGAGAACTTCTTACGCAAGCTGCAAAGCTGCTTGATACTGCCATTCCAAATGATATGCAACTCTATGAAGTAGCAGGCAACTTTAGTATAGAAGCAGGAAAAGTCACTCAAAAGAGCGGCAGATACTCGTATGACTCTTTTATGACAGCAGTAGAGCTTTGTGAGACAGATAAAGCTGATGCGGTTGTTACACTCCCGATCCATAAAGAGGCATGGATGAAAGCAGACTTAGAGTATAAAGGTCATACAGACCTGCTTCGTAAACATTTTGGCAAAGAAGCTATTATGATGCTTGGTTGCCCTCAGATGTTTGTAGCACTCTTTAGTGAACATATTCCACTCAAAGAGGTTGCATCTGCACTGAGCTATGAAAAGCTCAAAACTTTTTTACTGGACCTACACAACTCTATCCAAAAAGAAAAAATAGCAGTTCTCGGACTCAACCCTCACGCAGGAGATAATGGTGTACTTGGTAATGAAGAAGAGATTATCACAAAAGCCATTGAAGATGTGAACCAAGAAGTAGCTTTTGAGCAGTTTATCGGACCTGTTGTACCTGATGTAGCCTTTGCACCCTACTTTCGAAAGAACTACAACTATTTTGTAGCGATGTATCATGACCAAGGCTTGGCACCACTCAAAGCACTCTACTTTGATGAGAGTATCAATATCTCTCTCAATCTGCCCATTATCCGCACATCGGTAGATCACGGTACGGCCTTTGATATTGCTTATAAAAACAGAGCAAATACTCTCAGCTATATCAATGCTGTAAAAAGTGCTATAGAGTTTACAAATAACTAAAAGATAATTATTTTCCTTTAAGATTTTTTTTGTTATACTTTTGTAACACAAAAGACAATATACTTGTCTTGAAAGTTAAAAAAAGAAGGAAAATAAAATGAAAAAAATCGTAGTACTCGCTTTTACAGCCGCTTCACTGATGGCAGGATCACTTATTGATGATGCAAAAAACGCTGGTCTAAAAGCTATTCCAGAGTCTCCAAGTGAGCTTTTAAAGCTTATAGACAACCCTAAAAACCCTATAACAAAAGCAAAAGTTGAACTTGGTAAGAAGCTTTACTTTGACCCACGCCTTTCAAAAAGCGGTCTTATCTCATGTAACTTCTGTCATAATCTCTCTAAAGGTGGAGATGATGGTATGCAAGCTGCAATTGGTCATAAATGGACAGCAAATCCTCACCATTTAAGCTCACCTACTGTATATAACTCAGTATTTAATGAGAAACAATTCTGGGATGGTAGAAGTCCAGATCTAGAAGACCAGGCTCAAGGTCCTATTCAAGCAGCACCTGAAATGGCAGCAACACCACAGCACGTTGTAAAAACTGTGACTTCTATGCCAGAATATGTAAAAGAGTTTAAAAAAGCATATGGTGATGATGTAAAAATTACTTTCAAAAAAGTTGCAGATACGATTGCGACATTTGAGCGTACACTTGTAACACCTTCACCATTTGATGCATTTATGAATGGTCATGAAGATGCTATGACAAAAGAGCAAAAAGAGGGTCTTAAAACTTTCATCCAAGTAGGTTGTACAACGTGTCATAACGGTGTAGGTATCGGTGGTGGCATGAATGCATTTAATGTTACAGCTACATACAAATATATGAACGTTGGTGACTTTAAAGGTGATAAAAACGGGATGGTTAAAGTACCAACTCTTAGAAACGTGACAGAGACCGGACCATATTTTCACAATGGTATGATTCCAACATTAAAAGATGCTATCAAAGAGATGGGACGCATTCAACTTGGTGTAAAAATCAGTGACAAACAAGCAAAATCGATCGAAGCTTTCCTTGGTGCTCTTGATGGTAAAAAACCATATATCAAAGTGCCAATGCTTCCGGCAACAAATGACAACACACCAAAACCAGTTGTAAAATAACTTCTTCATAGTAGCTTGAAAGCTACTATGAAACTCCTTTCTCCTTATCTGTTTTTTTCCATATTTTATAAAAATGATGTATAATCACTCTATATACTTAAAATATGGAGGGAAACATGTTTACTCTCACAGATGAAGAAAAAAAAGAGCTCAAAGAGATAGCTAAGCTGGCACTTTATGAAGCGGTACTGCAAAATAAGAGACTCCAACTCGACACAAGCAAACTCCCTCAAAAATTCAAAGAACATCTTGGTGCTTTTGTCACACTTAATGAAAATGGACAACTTCGTGGCTGTATCGGGCGTTTTGAACCAGACCAACCACTCTATGAGGTTATCATTGAGATGGCGATCTCTGCTTCACGCTACGACAACCGCTTTACACCCGTTACACCGGAGGAGTTGTCAAGCATTGACATTGAAATTTCAGTTTTAACGCCAAGGGTACGTGTCAATTCTGTTGATGATATTATTGTTGGTAAACATGGCATCTATATCTCCTATGGAGGCAGAAATGGTACCTATCTACCACAGGTGGCTACTGATATGGGATGGGATAAGGAGCAGTTTGTTCGTAGTTGCTGTATAGAAAAAGCAGGAATACCACCCCAGCACTGCAAAGATGCAGAGCTTTATGTCTATGAGGCTATCGTCTTTTAGTCTCTGACAGGTATATAGGCAAAACCTTCATTTTGCTTATCAATCAGACCGATTGTAGAGTTTGGAACGATTTTCACAAACTCTACTATGTCTTTCTTTTCTAGTTTATTTCTCTTCATAGCAGCACCACACATAATAAACTCAACCTCATATGTATCGCTCATAGAAGCTATTCTTTTTTTCAACTCTTTATAGTTTTGCACCAACTTTTTGTCATCTTTAAATAGTGTGCTTTTTATATCTTTTACAAAAAATCTGTATGCACCGCCATGAATGACAACAGCTACTTCAAGCTCTTTTAGATTACTTTCATAATGGCTCTTATTGTAAGTAATACCTTTGAGTATATTTTTTTCAAATTTAGCCATATTACTCGTAGTTAAATCATAGACAACTTTTGGATTTTCCTCATCGCCAAAGGCTGCACCAATAATAAGCACTAAAAATATCAATATTTTTTTCATCAAACACTTCCTTAATAAAATTTAAAAAGTGTAGCATCTATTTGTAAAATAAATATAAAAGAAAAAAGTTATGAAGTATTTAAAGTGAGCCAAAAGGCTCACGCAAGGTTTTATAGAGTCTCTGGAGTAAGTCCAACTTCTTCTAAATAGTGACGCAGTTCGACAATAGCATCTTTTGAAAGTGTATTTCCCTGATGTGGCAATGGCATAGAAAACATTTTACCATTTACATGAATCTTTGCATGATGTTCTTTTGTTAAGTCAATCTCTGCTCCATAATGCTCTAACGCATGTAATAGTTTCTTTGAATCAATATTTCCAGAGATTGGATGATCAAAAATTTTTTTGATTTTTTCTTTGTGTTTACTCATATGCAAAACTCCTTCTTTGTATATATTATAATTATCGCTTTTTAAAGATTAAAAGCGTCTTATCTTCCGTATCATAGAGAGAAAATGTCTGTTTATCTACCAGTTTTAATCCACTTAGTTTTTGAAAAAATTGAATTTTATGAAAATACTGCACAATCGTATCTTGATACTTAGTATATCTGCCATCTTCACCCTTTTCAAAAAGAGTAAATTTCGTATGGAGCTCATTGTTTTCAAACACTGCATCTACACTTAAGAACTCACTTTCACTATCACTGCTCATTGTACCCTCAGCGACATCAGAAAAACCATAGAGTGTATTGATATCTGCAATGAAGATACCATCATCATTCAGTTTATCAGCCATTGCTTCTAAGAATTCTAAGAGCTCCTCTTTTGACATAAAGTTCAGTACATCAAAAATGCTGACAATCGCATCATACTTCCCCTTTACATCTTTTGCATCAACAGACTCAGCATCAAGTCCTTTTGCCTTGCACTCTTCAACCATCAGAGTACTTAAATCAACTCCCTTACACTCTACACCATCACTTATCATACGCTCCATAAAGCCACCACGACCACAGCCAACATCAAGCAGTGTTTTTACATTGTAGTCATCAAGTTCTGAGCGATAGAGGTCATAAAGCGCTTCAGTTGCTTCTTCTATGCCTAAAAGATGTTCTGCTTTTGCATAAAGGTCTAAGTTTGTCATCTATGCTTTATTCTCTTCTTGAATAACATCACGGATTTTCTCATAGATATCAAGCACTTCATCTTTTTTTGCGATATAGGAATTTTTATTTGCTATGAGGTATGTTGAACTTGTCATAATATCTTCTACAACTTCTAAACCGTTTTGCTTCATCGTTGTACCAGTTTCGACAATATCAACGATCATATCAGCAAGTCCAATAAGAGGAGCAAGTTCAATGGAACCATAAAGCTTAATAATCTCAACACTAACAGCTCTCTCTTCAAAGTAACGTTTTGTGATATTTACCATTTTAGAAGCAACTTTAAGTTCAGGTTTTGTCAGGTCAAGCTTTTCACCTTTTTTCATCCCGATAGCTACTTTACAGATACCACGACGAAGATCTAAAAGACGCACTACATCAAGGCCCTGCTCTTCTAAAGTATCAAGCCCTACGACACCGATATCTGCTGCTTGATGATAAACATAGGTTGCGACATCCTGATTACGTACAAGTAAAAAACGAAACTTTGGCGTCTCTAAAATCAATTTTCTATCATCAAATTTAAAACTATCACCAAAGATAGTCTCAAAAATCTCTAAAGTCTCCTTGGCAATACGACCTTTAGGAAGTGCAACAGTTAGCATTAAAACAGCCTTTAATTTTTTTGAAATTTTATCTAAAATAAACTCAAAAACTAATAAGTTTGAAAATATTTTTTTTCAATATCTGATACTGATAAAATATTCTCTTTTTCCAAGTCTATATTGACAACTTCACACAATATATTTTTCTGTTCTACAAGAGCTTTAATAGAGTTCTGAATTTTTTCAATTTGACACTCTTTATTGTCCAAAAAAACAAAATCATCTCCAAAAATTCTAAAAGCATTAGAATGCTCAAAACACTGTTTGAATATAGCAGCTATTTGTCTCAAAAGCTCATCACCCTGTTTCCAGCCATACTCTTTGTTATATTTTGAAAAATTTTTCAGCTTGAAAATATGTAAAGAACTATACTTTTTTTCAAATTGATTTCTTACCAACACAACTTCAAGATAGTGCTGATTGTATAAATCTGTTAACATATCTTTATAGAAATATGCAAATCTCTCTTTTTCAATTTCTGTTCGAGGTAGCTGATCTATATTTTCATCTATAACTACATTTTTTAGCACATTAGAAGCAGCATCAACAACATCAGGATTGAATAAAATTCCTTTTAGACTCATCAACTCTTCAAGAGCCTCTTGAACCGTTTTTCTTCCTTTATATATCCGATTTGTAGTCATTGCATCAAATGTATCTGCAACGGCCATAATCTTTGCTAAGGGTACAATCTCACTGTCGTTTAATGCTCTGGGATAACCACTTCCGTTATATCTTTCATGATGCGCATATACGATTTCTGCCAATTCCTTAAACATAGGAATATGGGTAAGCAAACGATAACCGACATCCACATGTTCTTGTATTAGTTTATATTCCAGCTCATTGAGTTTATGAGGGTTGAGAAGAACAACATCAGGTGTCGCAACTTTCCCGATATCATGTAAAATTCCTGCTTGATAAACTTTATCACAGTCATCTTTAGAAAACCCCATCTTCTCAGCTATTATTCTACTATAATTTGCGACCCTTTGACTATGCCCTGCTGTATAGGTATCACGATCCTCAATCATTTCAACCATAGAAAGTAATGTCTTTTCATAATTATATTTTTGAAAATGAATCATACTGTTGAGTTCAGACGTTTTTTGTTCAACCATACGTTTTAAGTGTTTTTTATACTCTTCATTTTGTGCATATTTATATATTTTTTCTACTATTTTAAAAAGTTCATAATTTAATTGTTCATAATTAAAAGGTTTGATAATATAACCATCAATACCTATTCTAATCGCCTTAATCATATATTCGGCTTCACTATGTGCAGTAGTTATTAACACTGTTTGCTCTTTATGTAATGCCCGGATTTTTTCTAGCATTTCCAATCCATTCATCTTTGGCATTGATAAATCGGTTATAACAATGTCAAAATTTCCACTTTTATAGTATTGAAGCCCTTCTTCACCATCTTTAGCGACTCTAACCTGTTTAAAAAACTTACTTAAATAGTTTGTCATTTCCTTTTGAATTAAAAGATCATCTTCTACATATAATATTGTAAATTTTTTTCCTAGTTGTTGAAGTAACTTTAAATCCACTGCTGATAACCTTGTTAAAATATTTATTTTTAATTATATCTTAATTTTGATAAATAACAATTTCTCAACAAACCACTAAATGTCCCTAAAATATGGACTACACTCTGTATTGCAAAAATACAAAATTATGCTAAAATAAAAATAGTTTTAAAGATTCGTATCAAATAAAAGAGAGAAAATGAAAAATTTCATATATGTTGGAATTGGTGCTAGTGCCGGTGGTCTACAAGCTCTAAAAAAATTGGTCTCAAAGCTACCCGGTACATTCAACTATGTTTATATCATAGCGCAACATTTAGATCCGAATAAAAAAAGTTCTCTTACAGAAATTTTGACAAAATATGCCAATATGCCTGTAGAGACAATTACACAAAACACAAAGTATAGTGCTAATCATATTTATATCATTCCGCCAGGGCATAATATTATATATAAAAAACATCATTTATACTTGCAAAAGACAGATCTTCAGATACACAACCCGACTCCATCCGTAGATAAACTTTTTGAAGCTTTGGCACTTTATAAAAAACAAGACTCTATTGGAATCATATTAACAGGTTCCGGTCATGATGGAACACAAGGCATTAAAACAATTAAAGAGTACTCAGGCATCACTATCGCTCAACTACCGCAAGAAGCATATTGCAAAAGTATGCCTCAAAGCGCAATAGAGTCTCATATGATAGACTATATTTTAACTATTGATGAAATCGCTGAAGAGCTCACTCATTCACTATATACAAAGCTACCGGCTCCATTTAAAAAAATCCAGAACCTATTACATACAAAAGAAAAATTCAATATAGAAAAATATAAAAATGAAACTATTTTACGCCGTATCAACAAAAGAATGTTACTTGTCAATGTAAATACCTTAGATGAATATTTAGCCTATTTAAACGAACATCCCAACGAGCTTCATCTTTTATATCAAAATATATTGATCGGAGTTACAGAGTTTTTTAGAGATCCAGAAGCCTTTGACGCTTTAGAGGATGAAATATATATTTATCTCAAAGATAAACCAGACGGCTATATATTACGACTCTGGTCTATTGCCTGTTCAACAGGAGAAGAAGCCTACTCTCTTGCGATTTTGGTCTCAAAGGTAAGTGAAAAGCTTAACAAAGAGTTTGATGTACATATCTTTGCAACTGATATAGATGATAAAGCTCTGGAGAGAGCACGCAATGGTATCTATTCGGCTGAGGCTGTTCAAAAAATCGATAAAAACATACTGAGTAAATATTTTATTAAAATCAATAATGATTATAAAATAGTGGAAAAAATCCGCAAACAGATTATATTTACAAAACATAATATCTTGAATGAGCCTCCCTTTATCAATCAAGATATCATTAGTTGCAGAAATTTACTAATTTATATACTGCCTGAAGTACAACAAGAAATTTTTACACTTCTACACTATGTGCTTAAAGACAAAGGAATCTTATTCTTAGGCTCTTCAGAGTCCACACTGACAAGCATACGGTATTTTGTAGCTTTGAACTCTCAATATAAAATATATATGAAAGAAAGACTTGAGAATCCTCCTAAAATTTCGTCACACTATTTTTCAAAACATTTAGAAGAGAATAACAAAGCTTTAGAGCAACGTATCCATAAAAAAGATGATCTTAATATTGAACATGATTTAGAAAAAAATATATTTGACTTTTTTGCACCCAACTGTATCGTTATTGACCATACCTACAATATAGTATATAAAAAAGGTTCACTGCCATTTCTCCATATCCCTGATGGCTTTATCAGTTTAAATATACTTGATAATTTACACCAATCTCTTCGCTATGATGTTAATCGTATTATAAAGCAAGCTTTTCGACTAAAAAATACGCAAAAAAGTAAATTTATAGAAATTACTTTGGAAAACAAAGAAAAATGTTTTATTAGAATAATAGCTTCTCCATATAAAAAAGAGAGCTCACGTCAAATGCTTTTTCTCTATTTCCAACTTTTATCTGCTGATGAATTACAATTTAATACAGCAGATTTAAAACTTCCCGATGAATCTTTTGTCATCAAAAGTCTCACAACACAACTTGCACAAATCCAAGAAGAGAACCGTTTACTCTCTGACGAGCTTATTGTCACAAAAGAAAATATGCAACTTTTAAATGAAGAGCTGCAAAGTTCCAATGAAGAGCTACAAAGTTCCAATGAAGAACTTGAAACATCAAACGAGGAGTTACAAAGTTCCAATGAAGAACTTCACATATCAATCCTTAATGAGCAAAAACTGCAACAACAACTATCAAGTATCCTCAATGCAACTCAAGATGGCATTATTGGGCTAGATTTGCAAGGAAATCATACATTTGTAAATGATGCAGCTATTAACATTTTAGGATTTTCAAAAGATGAACTGCTCAATAATAATGCACATAAACTTTGGCATCATACAAAACCAGACGGTTCAAACTACCCTTTTGAAGAGTGTACTTTACATAATCATCTCATCAACAAAGAATCAATCAGGACCGAAGATCTCTTTTGGAAAAAAGATGGTACACCTATAAATGTTGAAGTGTTACAAAATCCTATTGTAGAAGATGGAAAACTTATAGGGGCAGTTCTCTCCTTTCATGATATAACAGAGAAAATCAAACTCAAAAAAATTGCAGAGCATGAGCATAGATTAGCAGAGCTCTATATGAACATAGTAGGAACCCTTGTCATGACTCTTGATATAGATGGGAATATTACCATGATAAATAAAGAAGGAGCAAAACTTCTTGGTCTTTCTCAGAATGCCGTAATTGGTAGAAATTGGTTCGAGACTTTTATCTCTTCTGATATTAGAAATGAACTCAAGAATATGTTTGACAACATGATAAGTGGATTGAAAAAACTAGTTGTACATCATACTAATAAAATCATTGATATAAACGGAGAGGAGCACCTTATCTCCTGGACAAATAATTATACTCGAGATATTAATAATAATATCACAGGTATTATCAGTTCAGGAATAGATATAACAAAAGAAGAAGAGCTTTCAAAAAAACTTTTTGAACAAGAACATTTATATAAACTTACTTTTGAGGAAGCAGATATCGGAATAGCCCATACTACACTTGATGGCACATGGATAGATACAAATGAATATATGAGCCATCTTTTAGGCTATACAAAACATGAGTTTCAACAAATGACAGTTTCACAAATCACACA
The DNA here is from genome assembly GCF_009192995.1 of Sulfurimonas indica. Taxonomy (GTDB): domain Bacteria; phylum Campylobacterota; class Campylobacteria; order Campylobacterales; family Sulfurimonadaceae; genus Sulfurimonas; species Sulfurimonas indica. The sequence continues at coordinate 192,775 of NZ_SDID01000001.1, forward strand.
TGAAGATGATAAGCATACAGACCAAATTATGATGCAACAACTTTTAGACAAAGATAAAAACAGTTATCATATTGAAAAGCGATATATTCATAAAAATGGAGATATTATATGGGTATCGCTATCTGTTGTTGTTTTAAAAGATGAGAACAAAAATCCACTCTATTTTCTGAAAATAATACGTGATATTTCACAATTGAAACTACTAATGTATCAACTTGAAACAGAAAAAGAACGCTTTGAAAAAATTATTGACTTTACTCCTATTCCTTTAATGCTCTACAAACAAGACGGTGAAATCATTTTACTTAACAAAGTTTTTACAGAAACCACTGGTTATACTCAAGAAGAGATCTTAACAATTGATGAGTTGATAACACAGCTTTTCCGGCATGAAAATGCTGAAAAAAAATCTGAAATAAAACAATATTATAAAAATCCACTCAAAAAAATACATGAGCAACAGACAATTATCACAAAATCAGGAGGCAAGAGAATCGGTATATTAAATGCTGTATCACTTGATAATTGGAAAACCACTCAAACAATATATTATCTCATTGCGATTGTGGATATTACAGACTTACAGAAAAAAGATGAACTCATGATAGCACAATCTCGTCAAGCGGCTATGGGAGATATGCTAACAATGATAGCCCATCAGTGGAGACAACCCTTAAGTGTCATTTCAATGCTTGCAAATAACCTGAAAGTAAAAAAAGAATTACATGAAGAAATAACACAAGAAGATATTAGCCATCTTATAGTTACACTGAACAAACAGACAGATTATCTTTCTCATACGATTGATGATTTTAGAGATTTTTTTAAACCAGACAAAATAAAAGAAAAAACTTCGATAGATGCTATTCTTAAAAAAACAACAACACTGGTAGAAAAATCTTTAGAAGATAATAATATTAAACTAGAGATATCAAGCCATCCTAGCATCACTATCACAACTTATCCAAATCAGCTTATTCAAACTATAATAAACCTTATAAACAATGCAAAAGATGCAATTAAAGAACACACTCCAAACAATGGGCTAATCAAAATCTCTGTTTCTCAAGAAAAAGACAATGTAAAAATCACTATTTGTGATAACGGAGGAGGAATTGATCCAGATATTATAGATAAAATTGGTCAGCCTTACGTAACAACAAAATCAAAAAACGGCACAGGACTTGGACTCTATATGTCTATAATCATTATTTCAAAACATCTTGGAGGTACACTTGAGTGGCAAAGTGACAATATAGGGAGTTGCTTTGATATCACTCTGCCAAACAACTAAAAGCTTAGTTCTTAGAGGCAAGAACCTGTAAAATAAACTGTGTAAATCCACCTACATCCATCTAACTTACTTAGTATATTTTTCCATAATTTCACTGAAAAATATACTAAGTTGAGGGTAAATCTCACTCCAATTTCTTATTTTAGCAGATTTCCATTTTTCCTGAACCTCCTGAGTTGCTAGATATAAAAGTTTAAAAGCAGAATCTACAGTTGGGAAAGAACCTTTGGATTTGGTTTTTCGTTTGATGTAGATACGCATCAACTTGGCCACCCGTACGCATTAAC
>NZ_SDID01000010.1 GCF_009192995.1 Sulfurimonas indica
CGCTGTTACTGTTGCATCATCTACAGGCGTTACTGTGATATTTACAGTTGCCGTATCTGTACCGCCGTTGCCATCACTAATAGAGTAAATGATTGTATCGCTGCCATTGAAGTCTTGATTTGGTGTGTATGTGATTGTTCCATCATTATTGATCGTCACAGTACCGTTTGCAGCAGTTGCACTTGTCACAATAAGGCTATCACCATCGACATCAGTATCGTTTCCAAGGACACTAATAGTTACGGCAGTATCTTCATCAGTTGTTGCTGTGTCATCTGCCGCTACCGGGTTGTTATTATTTGGATTATCTATCGGGGTCTCAGTATCTTCTTCTGTATTTGTTAATAGAACAGGAGTTCCATCTATATCCACCCCATTATCAGGAGAATTAAACTGTGCATCTCTTAAACTACTTTGCACATCAACAAAACCATTATCACGTGCTAGGAAGCTATCTTCTTGGAGGTGCCCTACTACTGCTTCGCTTCCTGCAGCAGTTTCATCATCGATGCTTCCTTCTTTTTCTTTGTCTGTTGCATCATCTTCAGCATATACACCTGTTTTTTCAATTGCTTTGTCTATATTATTTGGAGAGATAAATTCATCTAGATTGTTGTCTTCGATAAGAGAGAGGTCAAAGATCTGTTTTTCAAGCCCCGTCAGTTCAAGAGCCTGTTCAAGATTCATCATGCCTATTTTTATATGTGCACTTGGGCTGTTGCCATCTGCACCAAAGACAAGCATATCTTTGCTGATTTTATCTCCAACATGCAATTCTACGATATCACCATGTTCATCTTTGGCATAAAATTTTCCGCTTATCTCTTTGACTGTTCCGATAATTACCTTCATTTCTCTCTCCTAAAATATAGACAATTTCCTAGTTTGTTAGATTATAGGCAAAAAAAGAAAGCAATACTATTGTCCCTAGGGACAGTATGGAAAATGTATTAAAAAAATTATTTTAAAAGGAGTGCGAGACCGAGTCTGTCTTTTACATCAAGCTTTTGATAAGTTGCCTGTGCATGGGCTTTGACAGTTCTTGCTGAAATATCAAGTCGCTCTGCTATCTCATTATAGGTAAGTCCCTCTTTTAAAAGGAGTGCGACCTCTTTTTCACGTGGCGTTAATTTTTGTAACATGATTTCGTTATTTTTTTCTTCACTCTCCGGAAGTTCTAAAATAAGTTGGGATGTGAGTTCGGGATAAAGCCAAATCATACCCTCACGCAGAGCATCAAGTGCAGAGAGTATAAAGTGCGGTCGCATCAAAGCATTGCCATATCCAAATGCACCAAACTTCAGTACTCTTTTTGCTCTGTTTAGCTCAGGTAATCTATCAAGCACAAGAACACGGTTGTCTCTTTCACGGGATACTTTTAAAAATTTTTCACAATCTCTCTTGCATGATTCATAATCTATGATGATTATGGAGTTTTGTATATCTTCTAATTGATATAACTCATCAACACTTTTGTATGTCTCATTTTCAAGAGCTTTTTCCCAATGGGCTAAGAGATTAATATCATCACTGTAGAGGATTATTGACATTAATTTATCGCTCCGTGAATGTATACTGTTTTGTTTTTAGTATCGGTTTTAAAATATAGTCAAGCACAGTTTTTTGTCCTGTAATAATATCTACACTTGTTGTCATTCCAGGAATGATTTTGAGTTTTTTCCCATGTCTTCCTATGTAGTTCTTATCTGTTTTGATACGTACTTCATAAAAGACATTCCCTTCTTCATCTTTAATACTGTCAGGAGAGATAAGAACTACTTTTCCTTCAAGTCCACCATAAATAGAGAAATCATAAGCGGTAAATTTTACTATGGCGCGTTGCCCAAGATAGATAAATGCGATATCTTTTGGTTTTATCTTCACTTTTACCAGTAAAGTCTCATCACTTGGAACGATTTCCATGATGTCCTGACCCGGTTTAATTACACCCCCTATTGTATGTACATAAAGTTTTTGTACGATTCCCTTCATCGGAGATTTTACAATGGTACGGGTTACCTGATCTTCCAAAGCCGTTGAAGTCACGCGCAGGCCTCTTAGCTCTGCGACAGCCTCATTGAGTTTTGTTTTTGCTTCACTTTGAAAGTTTAACTTTGTCTCTTTGATATTACTTTTTACCTCTTTGATGGCAGACTTGAGCCTTGGAATAGATTTTTTAGCCGCATCATACTTAGAAGCGATCTCATTGGCCTCACGCTGCAGTTTTAAAAAGTCGATTTTTGAGCGCACCCCTTTTGCCACCATTGGTTTTGTCATACGAACTTCACGTGATATCATTGAGTAAGATGATTCTAAATGGTCACGTTGTGAATATGCTTCTGCCAACTCTTGCTTCTTTTGTGCAAGTTTCTCACGCAGTGCATTGAGTTTTGAATTAAGCTGTTGTTTGTTTGTATTGTAAAGACTTTTTTCATTGTCAATAAATTGTGCCAGTCTCTCTTTGAGGTCAGCAGGAACGATAAAGTCCTGACCGGTAGACTCTGCTTTTAAACGTAGTATCTGTGCCTGCAGAGCATCGGCTTTTATCTCGTTTGAACTATAAGAAGAGATAGATTTTTGATTGTCAATTTTGAGAAGTACCTGTCCTTTTTCAACGGGGTCACCTTCTTGGACAAGAATCTCCTCAACAATCCCACCTTCAAGATTTTGAATCATCTGGTTTTCACCGCTTGGAATGACTTCCCCCTGACCTCTTGCTATCTCATCAATATAGGCAAAATTTGCCCATGTAAGAAACATTATAATTGCTGCAAGCCAAAAATAGAGCACAATACGCAGTCGTGTCGGAGCAACCTCTAAAATGGCAGCACTCAAAGAGTGCATAAACTCATAATCACGTTTTGAGAGGTTCTTTTTTATCTCTTTTTTAGCCATTGGAAGCTCCACTTAGCTGCTTGAGAACCAGCTCTTTTTTATCATCTAGCAGTACTTGGGAATTATGCATGACTATCACTCTATCTACCATATCAAGGAGCGCTAGTTTTTGCGTAATGATCACGAGAGTCTGGTCTCTTAACTCCACTTTTAGTTTGTCCATCAAACACTTCTCTGTGGTTTGATCCATGGCATTTGTTGGTTCGTCCATAATCATAATAGAGCTGTCCTGCATTAGTGCACGTGCCACACCTACACTTTGTCTCTGTCCTCCAGAGAGTCCTGCACCACGCTCACCGATTGGCATATCATAACCCAATGGATGTGTGCGAACAAACTCTTCAACACCACTGACCTGAGCAGCATAGATAATATCTCCCACATCGGGATGCTGCTCTGATGAGACAATATTTTCTTTAATAGTACCTTTAAAAAGATGGATATCCTGCGGTACATAAGAGATAAATTTACGCAGATCTGCCGGGTCAATTTGCGTGATATCGATATCATCGATTAAAATTTTTCCACTTGTTGGCTCATAGAGTTTTAAAATCAATTTTGCAATCGTACTTTTTCCTGAGCCAATACGTCCAATAATGGCCACTTTCTCTCCGGCCTCTATCACGAAACTCACATTGCTAAGAGCTGGTACTTCTGTACCCGGGTAGTTAAAACTAACATCTTTAAACTCTATTTTTCCTTGAAATTTCGGACGTTCTACAAACTCTTTTCCAGCAGGACGTTCCACCTCACGTGAAATGATCTCATTGAGCGTATCATACGCTGTCTTTGCATCAGAATAGTTTGAAATAAGTGCTGCAGCCTGCCCAATCGGTGCTACTGTTCTTGAAGTCAAAATCACAATTGCAATAAGCCCACCCATTGTAAGTTCAAACTCTTTAATAAGATAGACTCCAAAAACAACTACAAAGACAGTATTGAGCTGAATAAAAAGATTTGTCACATTTGGAATAGAAGAGGAAAGCAGACGAGACTTCAGGTTTTTCTCTGCAATCTCACCTGTTGATTCTTCCCACTCCCACTGTTTTTTTCCATTCATACGCATCGTTTTAACCGTCTCGATATTTTGGAGTGTCTCAATCAGTATGCCGTTTTTCTTTGCACTTGCTTCATGCGATGCTTCGATACTCTCTTGTAAAGGTTTTCGAATGATCAATGAGTAGCTTAAAATTAAAAATATTGTAATTATAGGTACTAAAACGAGCAATCCACCAATATAATAGATGACAGCAAGAAAGATAATGGCAAATGGCAGATCTATAACAGCTGTCATCGTTGCTGTTGTAAAAAAAGAACGAACAGCTTCAAAATCTTTGAGGTTATTGGCAAATGAACCAACTGATGGAGGATATTCTGCCATTTTCAGATCAAGAACTTTTTCAAAGATAATAGAGGACATAATGATATCACTCTTTTTACCAGCAAGTTCTAAAAGGTATGCTCGAGTAAACTTTAAAAAGAAGTCTAAGATGTAAACAAGAACAATCCCAATAGTAAAGACCATTAAGGTCTCTTCTGCGTTGTTGGGAATCACCCTGTCATAAACATTCATCGTAAAGAGCGGTGTTGCCAAAACAAACAGATTTATTAAAAAAGATGCGATTAAAACATCACGATAGATTGGAATAGAGAGCTTGAGTGTGCTCCAAAACCAATGTTTTTGTTTGAGTTGCAGTGTACGTGAGCTTTTTTTATCATACTCAAACTCTTTTTTGAGAATATAAGCAAAGCCAAGGTACTCTTTTTCCAAATCATGAACATTTACCCACTGCTCTAGTCCATCACCTTCAGGATAGATAATCTTTGCCTGTGTCTTATCATCATTAAATTTTTCCAATATACAGACATTATCATTACTTAAGAGCAAAATTGCAGGAAGATGCAAAGAGAGCATATCTTCAATAGAGCGTTTGATGAGGGTTGATTTGAGTCCTGCACGGGCTGCCACACGTGAGAAAAGAGATTTTGAACTATCTTTAGAGAAAAGCTTTTGAGAATCATGAATAGGAAGACCTGCTAAGAGAGCCTCTTTACTAAAAGGCTTATGAAAGAGCTTAATAAAAAGGACAAAAGTATCTAAGAGTGTATCTTCATGTACCGTAATCTTATGTTCGTTCATGCTTTTCCTAAACTTTTAGTTGAATAACTTTATCTCAATACGACGATTCGCTTTTCGCCCCTCTTTTGTTCTGTTAGACTCTATCGGATCAAGCTCACCCCGACCTGTTGCTACAATTCTTGACGCATCAATACCCTCCGCAACTAAAGCAGCTTTAACCGCTTGGGCTCTTTTAATGGAGAGTGCCATATTTGTTACTGCTTTACCTATACTATCCGTATGTCCTATAATTTTTACTTTATAGCCTGGATTCTTTTTCAAAAACTCTGCAAATCTTTGCACTTCAGCGTATGAGTTTTTGAGTATTTTATCAGAACCAGTTTTAAAATTTAATTTTAATGTCTGTTTTACTGCACAGCCATGTGGATCTACATTTACGCCGGCAGGTGTGTTTTCACACTTGTCTTTGTAATCAACAACTCCATCATGGTCACTGTCAAGAGGGCAACCATGTGCATCCACACTTACACCTTCTGGTGGTGTATCTGGACATCTATCTTTATAGTCTAAAACCCCGTCATGGTCACTGTCAACCGGACATCCATTTTTATCCACTTTTGAGCCACGAGGAGTTCCTATACATCTGTCATATCTGTCATACACTCCGTCTCTATCACTGTCAATATCTTCAGGTTTGAGTACATAGACACTCAACATTACACGGTCTGAGAGTCTGCCACTCTCTTGTATCTCATCGCTAAAGCCCAGTACTTTACCTCTTTTTGAGTATAAAGAGAGTGTTTTTTCATTTACACCACTCTCTGTAAGTCTGTTTTTCACACTATCAAGATAGAGTTTTGTCTGGTTATCATTACTGCTGTTTATATTACTGTTATATGCTAAATTATTGTCTATTTTACCAACATAATAATCATCTGCACGGTAAATATGCCCAACCAATGTTATTTTTAATTTGTATGATTCATTGAGTTCTTTAATTTTTTCAATAGCAGTTTCTAAGGTTTTTTCAGACTTTTCATCAAGAGTATTCTCTGATGTAAAATGCAGCATTTCAAAACGAATAATCTCTTCAAAGTCATCATCATAGAAATTATCTTCAAGCTCTTGAGAGATAGAAGCATGCAACAGTGTTGTGATAACAAGCATCAAAAAAAGTTGTACTACATTTTTCATCCTGCTATCTCCAATCTTCAAGAGTTAACTCTACTTCAACTCTGCGGTTAATATATCTTCCCTCAGGTGTTTCATTGTCAGCTATAGGTTCTTCCTCACCTCGACCTTCTGTTGTAATTCTATCAGCAGCAATACCAAGCTTGACAAGAGCACGTTTCACTGAGTCAGCTCTTCTTTTTGAAAGTTTTTTATTGAGTACAGTATCACCGCGTGAGCTTGTATGCCCTACGATATGGATTCTATACTGTTTGTTTTTCTTTGCAAACTCTGCAAACTTTTCAATATTTGCATAGGAGTTTTTATCGATAACATCACTATAGTAGGCAAAATTAACACCAAGGTTCAGTGAAATCGCACAACCATCTTCATTGACATTGTATCCAAGCGGTGTATTTGGACATTTATCTTTGTAGTCTTTTACACCATCCATATCAACATCAACTGCACAGCCATCAGACGATACTTTTGCATTTTTAGGTGTATTTGGACACTTGTCTTTTGAGTTGATAATACCGTCACCATCACTGTCACGTGTCATCTTCACACAACCATATGGCATGATATTATTTTCTAAAAGAGAGTTGTCACACAGATCTTCATCATCTGCTATTTTGTCATTATCAACATCATATTTTACAGGCAATGTATCTATGACCTGGTCTGCATCACTGTTGATATAAAGATTTACTCTGGCATCAAACTCTTTTGTATCTCCGATAATGGCTAATGGTAAGAGTCCCATTGCATCAAGTATTCTATACTTAGCAAGTAGATAATCATACTCTGCTTTAATGATTTGCGCACGGGAGTTGATAACATCATTTTGTGCCGTTAAAAGATCAAGCAAAGAGCGACGTCCTAAATCATACTCTTCTTTATAAAGCTCTAAAGTCTTCTCTGCAAAAACTTTATAATCTCGTAAATCTTTGAGTTGCAGAGCTATCATCTCATAAGCATTCCAAGACAAGTCAAGCGCTTCAATGACTTGACGTTTCAAGTCTCGTTTTGTCTCAACTTCTTGGTTTATTTTACTCACATCTTTTTGCACTGTTGCTCTGTCAGCAAAACCTCTAAAAAGATTATAAGAAAGTACAACACGCGCTTTAAATCTGTCATCGGGCTGATCAAAAGCATTTGTCTTTTGCACATCATTAAAGTTTTGTGTCACTTCCAAATCGATTTTTGGATAAAACTCTTTTTGGTGCTGCTTCCAAATTGCCTGTGCACCTTTAATGTTATAACGACTTACCAATAAAGAGGGATTATGATTGATTGCATACTCAGCAGCACGTTCAACAGAGCTTGGCATACTGACATTAAGATCAGGCTTTTGCATCTCTGCGACGTGAGGCATACGACCAAGAACTCTTCTGAAGTTGTACTCTTTGTCTCTTGTGTTATTTTTTTGTACTGTCAGGTTTGAGCGAGCCAAAGAGAGTGCTGATTCGATCTTTTTTACTTCAGAATCCGTTGTAAGACCAGAGTCATAGAGGTCTTTTACCTTCTTGAAAATCTCTTCATTTATCTGCACATTTTCACGAGTAGTTTGCAAAAGCTCATATTCACGCAGTACATTCAAGTAGGCATTAGTCATCTTATAGGCGATATCATTGGCTTTTTCTATGTAGTTATATGCAGCAGCTAATATTCTTGCCTCTTGATACGAGACTTTGTATGTCGTACCAAAACCATCAAAAAGATTTTGCGTTAGCACTAAAGAAGATTCATAATTACCATAACTTTCATCACCTACGGCATGATTCCAACTACTATTAGCACCTTTTAGTAAACCGGCTTTTGTATAACCTAGACTTGCTCTAAAATCTACACTTGGCAGGTACTCTGCATTTGCAATATTTAAATCTTCTCGTGTAGCTCTATAGTTACGTAATCTCTCTTGAACAACAGGGTTAGTATCCATAACTTCAACAACACTCTCTTTAATTGTTAAAGCTGTTAACGTGTGTATGTTTATTAAAGTAAAAAGACCAATAATTATGACTCTTTTAACCACTAAGTTCCCTTTTGCAATTTTAATTTGTATTATATCTTAAATCCTGTGATTTCTTGATTATATTATGTGTTTTATATATAAAAACAAGAGAATCTCATTACATAAACATGGAGTTAACACAAAATTAACACATTTTCGCTATCTTTTATGCAAGTAATGTACCAACTTCTAATCTTCGATCCATGCATCTGTTTTGATAACTCTATTATCGTCAAATATTTTTAATTTATAAGCAGATCTACAACTCCCGGAGCTTATCTCCATAATGGCAATCTGCAGTATCTTTTTACACTTTTTTGGAACATCAAAATGGCCTTTCATTCCCGTTAAAAATTGCGTTAATGGTACTTTTTTATCCATCCCTATAACATTGTCACGACATCCGGTAAGTCCAATATCACTGAGGTATACAGTTCCCTGTACAATCTGAAAATCATCACTGCTGACATGTGTATGTGTCCCAATGATAGCGCTTACCTGTCCTTCAAGAAGCATCATCATTGCCCGTTTTTCGCTTGTGGCCTCTGCATGAAAATCAATAAATATATTTTCTACTCCATCCTCACGCAGACGCTCTACACTCTTCTGTGCACAGCGAAAAACATTATCAGCATATGGCATACTGTAATGTCCCATCAGATTAAGCACAGCAAGCTTCTCACCTGCGACATCATAAACTCTGCAGCCCGTTCCTGCAACTTCCTCAGGATAGTTATGCGGACGCAGTATCTCATGGGTCTCAAAAAGGGGTAAGATATCTTTTTTATCCCAGGAGTGATTGCCGCCTGTCATCACATCAACACCGTAAGCAAAAAGCTCATTACAGTTCTTTGCAGTCAGGCCAAAACCATGTGATGCATTTTCATAGTTTGCTATAACAAAATCTAACTTCTCTTCTTCTCTTAATTTTGCCAAATGCATCTTGAGCATATCTCGCCCAGGACGTCCTACGATATCGCCAATAAAAGCTATTTTCATTATAGTACCTTTGGTTTGTTGTTTCTAAGATAAAAGAGCGTTGCTTTGATGATGTCATCATCATCTTTGCTCTCTGATTTTATCGTCTCTTTTGAGTCATTGAGATAAGTAAAGGTGATATTTTGCCCATAGTTTCCGATGAACTTTATCTTCTTATCAAGTGCTAAGAGTTTAATGACCATTAACTCAAAAAACTGCTTTGTCGGCATATCAAGTTCACCAAAACGGTCAATCACCTCCTCTTCTATCTCATAAATTTCAACTGCCTCTTCACATTGTGAAAGACGACGGTAAATATCTAAACGGAGCCTATCTTCTTGTACCACATCATCAGAGATATATGCCGAAATAGTCAGTTTGATATCTACTTTTATCTTCTGACTCTCTTTTGTATTGCTAAGCTCTTTGATGGCATCCTCAAGCATACGCAGATAGAGCGAATAACCAATATTTTTGATATGTCCGCTCTGTGCATCACCTACCAGGTTCCCACCACCACGAATCTCTAAATCATGATGTGCGAGAACTGAACCTGAACCTAAAAATGAGTTGGACTCCAGTGCCAAAAGGCGTTTTTTCGCTTCATCTGTGAGAGCTTCTTTGTTTTGAACTATAAAATAGGCAAAACCCTCAACATGTCCACGTCCAACACGTCCACGCAACTGATGCAAATCTGCTATACCAAATCTATCCGCACCGTCAACAATGATAGTGTTAACCTTTGGCATGTGAATTCCACTCTCGATGATAGATGTTGCAATCATCATATCATACTCACCCGCTTCAAACTTTAAAAGCTCTTTTTCTGTTTCGACCGCTGAGATTTTAGAGTGTAACATCAAAATTCTCAAATCTGGAAGTAGTGCTTTTAACTCACCCATTTTAATAGGCATATGGTCAATTGAGTTATGTACATAAAAAACCTGTCCGCCACGACGAAGCTCACGCAGGATGACCTCTTTGATGAGTTTTTCATCATACTCTTTTACAAAAGTACGCACTCCTTGACGCTCACTCGGTGGTGTTAAGAGCTGACTCATGGTTTTAATGGAGCTGAGTGCCTGATTGAGACTTCTTGGAATCGGCGTTGCTGACATTGAAAGCAGATGCACATTATGATAGAGCTCTTTTATCTTCTCTTTTTGTTTCACACCAAATTTGTGTTCCTCATCAATGATAACAACACCCAGTTTTTTAAACTCCAGACCAAAAAGAGTATGCGTACCAACTACACAATCTATCTCTCCACTAGCCAAACCTTTGATGATGGCATTTTTTTCTTTCGTGCTTACAAATCTGTCAAGTTTTGCATAACGAATCCCCAGCTCACAAAAACGCTCATCCAGACTCCTAAAATGCTGTGCTGAAAGGAGTGTCGTCGGTACGATAAAGGCTGACTGATATCCTGATTTATAAGCGGCATAAATAGTATTAAGTGCGATTTCTGTCTTTCCAAAACCAACATCACCACTGAGCAGTCTATCCATAATATGCCCGGAGCTCATCTGCGTGAGGATTTCATTGACTGCCTGTGTCTGGTCCTCTGTATATTCAAACCCTGAGAGTGCCTGAAACTCTTGAAGTTCTTTTTTCGCAAGTGTAATTTTTGGAGCTTTTATTAAAGCCCTTACTGCGGCAGTGTTTACAATCTGTCCGGCAATCTCTAAAAGGCGTTTACGTACTTTGGCTTTGAGCTTTCCAAAGCTTCCTTTGCCAAGTCTGTCAAGCACAGGCACACTTCCACCACCTGCAATGTAACGGTCAATATAGTCAAGATTTTCAACCGGCAGTAAAATCTTATCATCACCAATATACTTGATCACGATAAAATCTTTTACCCCGCCTAAGATCTCTGCCTGTTCAATCTTTTCAAAAATTCCAACACCATAATCTTCATGAACGACATAATCGCCTGCCTTTAAATCATCAAGCAGGATTGAACTTTTTCTTCTACGTCGCTTCTTTTGAGGCTTGTTGAGCGATATAACAACCTCATCATCGGTAATAATATTTAAGATATAAGGCGCTTCCACAACTTCGATGTTTGTTGTATCATAAATCCCAGCTTGTTTTATGGTCGCTTTGTTTGCAGCGATAAGTATGATTTTTTTCTCTTGATGGACTTTGATAAGCTGCGCTGCATTAGCAACTACGAGCTCTTTTACCCTCTCATCTTCACTCAATACTGCAAGATTAAATACCTCACGTGAGATTATTGGGTTATTAATGGCATAGGCATCAATAAGAGCATCATCCATCTTGCATGAGAAGATCGCTTTCTTATCTGCTAAAAAGTTCTCTGCCATCTCTTCAAGATGCCAAAAACCAAGTGATGCGATATCACGAGAAAGTGCATCAAATTCACTCTTTTGTATCCGTTCATTGAGCCTTGCATATTCTGTTTCATTCAAAGCAAAAAATGCACTTGTAATCTCTATGGAGTCCAGTTCATCACCCACTGTCCGCTGCGAGTCAAGATCAAACGCTTTTATCTGCTCTATCTCTGTATCAAAAAGAGAGATTCTGACAGGATTTTGACTTGATGGAACAAAGATATCTATGATATCTCCACGGTGTGATATCTCTCCAGCAACCTGAACCATATCTACAAAAGTATAACCCCAAAAGAGCATCTTCTCTTTAAAGCTTTGCAGATCTATCTCACTGCCAAATTCCAAATTCATCGAGTCTAAAAACTCTTTTTTAGGAAGAGGGAAAAGGAATGTTTTCAGTGGTGAAATTATCAATGGCTTTTTTTGGGCTTCATGATAATTTCGCAAAGCAGCTAAAAGCTCATGCAACTCTTCTTTATAAGAGCGTAGATCATCCCCAAGGGATGGACGAAAATCCACAAAGGTGATAATATCTTTGTTAAAAAATTTTGCTACATTTTCTAACTTGTGAACCTCTTTACTATCCTCGCATATAAGGATGTCAAACTCTTCATGAGAGTTTTTAAAATAGTTATAAAGTGCGGCTTGAGACATTCAGTTCCTGTATTATGCTTTTTTTACTGCAGCAGTTTTATCTATAACGGCATGATTGGAGCTGTTCTTGACAATAGAATTCCCTTCAAAAATACCTTTTGACTCTATAACTAGCTCAATTGAAGTAATCTCACCATTGACATGACCAGCTGCTTTTATCTCTACTCTGTCAGCTTCGACACTCCCTTCAACATAGCCCTGAACAACAAGTCTATTTGTTACGATATTACCTTTAACACGCCCGTTTTTTCCCACATTGACCTCTTTGGAAGAGTTGATACTGCCGTCGAGTTCACCATCGATATATAAGTTACAAGAGAGCTCTACTTCCCCAGTGATTTTTGCACCTGCTGTGATGATTGCTGTGTTTGAATCTGTGGGGTTACTTTTAGTCGCGACGTCGCTGTTATTAAAGATTGCCATGGTACTTTTTTCTCCTTTTGGAATATTTCATTATAATTTTGCTGTGTCCATTTTATAAAATAGAACGGATTAAGTGCTCTATGAATAAAACGTACTTCATAATGCAGATGTGGGCCATTACTCAGACCTGAATTTCCACTGTATGCTATGAGGTCACCCTTCTTTACAAATTGACCAGATTTTACCACAACTTTGTTTAAATGCCCGTAGTACGACTTAAAGCCATACATATGCTCCAATATAACAAGTTTTCCAAATCCACTGCGCTTATGGTATCCTGACCACTCCACAATGCCATCGGCTGTAGCATAAACTGGAGTATTGAATTTTGCTTTCATGTCTGAGCCACGGTGAAACTCACGTTTTAGTAATGTTGGATGGACTCTATACCCAAACTTACTTGTAATTCCATGATACTCAATTGGTGAGCCACTTGGGATGAGTTGCAGAAGTGTTGCTCTTTGGGAAGAGCTGAGTTTGGCAATGCTTACCCGCTCACGCAAAGACTCATCCCCGATAGGTTTGAGACCTATGAGTGTCTCAATCTCTGCAAGTGAATCAGAGAGCTCATTCAACTCTTGTTTCTTGACAAGCAGTGAGTAACGTGTTGCTTTCATTGTCTCTTCAAGCAGTTCATTTTGCTCTTTGAGGTTTTCATAAGCATGCTCTATTGCATCTTTTTTATGCTGCATTGTATCGACACTGTAATCGAGGTACAAGATTGTCGCAACTGCAATAAGTCCCAGTGTTAAAAGAAAAAGCCCCGCATACAAAAAAGCTTTTTTGACAAACTTATGCAGATTAAACTGTTTGACACCATTATCATCATGAATAGTAATAGTAAAATGTTTATCCACGATACACCTTCAAAAATGCCTCCACTACACTAAAAGAACCAAATACCAAATAGTGCTCTTTTTTATCTATCTTCTTAAACTGACTATATTCTATACCTAATTTTTCAAGAGTCTCTTGTAAAAAGGTACTTTCAGCAACGCGAGCATTATAAACATCAATCAACTCTACTCTTGAAATTATGGGTTTTAAAATCGATAATATCTCTTTGTAATTTTTATCTTTGTAGCTATTATAGACTAAAATATATTTTTTATCTTTTAAACTCTCTAAAATTGATTTCGCTGCAAGTACGTTATGACCTACATCGACTAAAATATTTTTCTCTAAAACACTCAGTCTTCCAAATAACCTTGCATTATAAAAATTTTCTGCCGAGTAGTTAATTTCCAAATAGTTCAAGGCTGCTATTGCAAGAGAGAGATTTTGCACCAGATATGGCACCAGTCCCTCATGCTTTGTTATGTTCTCAATCTTTCTATGATCTTCATGCCCAAGCAGTTCTTCATACGAATATGTAGTGATATTATTATGCTCTTGTATCATCTGCAAACTTTTATATACTTCTTCATATTTCTGTTTTGCAAGAATTGCACTGCTTTGAATAGCAGAGAGTTTTGTTTGTGCAATATCACTGATATTTTCTCCTAAAAATGCCTCATGATCTCTGTCTATAGGAGTAACAAGTGTAAGTATATTTTCAAAAACGGCCGTGGCATCATGCTCACCTCCAAGACCGGCTTCTAAAATAATAAAATCACTCCTTTTACTAAAAAAGAGCATTGCAAGGAGTGTTGTATATTCAAAGTAGCTTAATGCCTCCGCTTCATCCTGCGTGAGGATAGATAAAAGTTCTTGATGAACAGTTTCTAAAATGTCCATAGAAACATTGTGACCATTAAACCAGATACGTTCATTAAATTCTACAATATGCGGGGAGGTGTAGTGTCCAGTGTTATATCCCAGTTTATACAGTGCTGTTGCTAGGAATCTCCCTGTAGTTCCTTTACCGTTTGTACCGATGATATGAATAACTTTTGGAAGCTGAAACTTCTCTTTTATACGTGCATATACACGTGGCATACGTGTGTAATCTATCTCATCATAGAAAAGAGGTTTTGCATCAAGAAACGCTGATAACACTACTTTTTATACTCTACTCTGTTACGTCCGTTTTTCTTGGCAATATAGAGATATTCATCTGCAGAATTGATTGTTGCCTGCAGGGAGACGTGTTTTGCTCGCTCACTCACCCCTGCACTTGATGTAATTGAAAGACGTTGTTTTTTATACATAAAACGGGCTTTTTCTACATGTTTTAGAACTTTAGTAGCAAAAGTAACTCCACCTTGCATATCTGTATCACTAAGGAGTGCCAGAAATTCCTCTCCACCAAAACGCCCGACAATATCAACACTGCGTGCCTCTTTTTTGAGTATTTTAGCAAAAGCTGCCAAAACCGCATCTCCCGCTTCATGTCCAAAAGTATCATTTACATCTTTAAAGTGGTCTAGATCAAACATAACAATAGCATAGTTACGGTTATACCGCTGATACTCGGCCTCTTTTAACTCTAAAAACTCATCAAGTGCCCGTTTATTGTAAAGCTTTGTCAAGAAGTCCTCTTTAGACTCTTTTTTTGCCTCTTCAAGCTCAGCTTCGAGTTTTTTTACTCTTTTACTAAGTGCTTCTACATCTTCGTTGTGTCCTTTTAAATTTTTGCTCAGCAATTGTGTATTTTCTTCCAAAGCAACAGCTATAGTAAAGAGCTTTTTATGTGCAATTTTAAAATTACTACTTGATTCTACTGTGTACAATTCCAACTCTTTTTTAATAGCCTGAATCTCCGCATTTGAGTTATCAGAACTTTCAATCATATCTATCAGACGAAGAGAGAGCTTGTCAAGAACACCATCAATGGATTCAACCATCTCTTTAACACTCCCTTTATCTAAAGCAATACGCAGTGATATGGCTGATTTTATCTCTTTTTCTATATTGTCATCATCTAATATTGCAGGATTCTTTGTGATCTTTTCACTTACATTTGCTATTGTATCATTGACACTTGAAGCGATAGAAGGAACAAATGATGCGACTAAGAGCTTGGATATTCTTTGCAGATTTATTGTTTCATTTTCTGAACTCTCTGCTGCCTTAAAAACCTGCAGGTTCTCTATCGTTTTTTGCAAGTCACTGCTGTCAACATCTCCGAAACTCTTTAGTTTTTGTAAAAAAGTATCATCGTAAGTTGTGAGAAAATTGACCCAGCGTTGACGAAAATTATCCAACTGTTCAGGAGTGGGAGCATTCTCAAGCAGATCAATACTATTTTTTGCCAACTCTGCAGCCTCTTTATTATGCAGTACTGTTATAACCTGCAAAGCACGTTTACACAAGATTGTTTGTGCCTCCAAGGTATCAGAGCATTGTGTAGGATTGGTACGATTGAGTTTAGAGATAAGAAAACGGACAAATTCACTCATTGTCTTGATGCGGTAGTTTTTCAAATCTTTTTGAAAATCTTTTGAGAGCATGTTTTTAAATTTTTCTACATGATTACAATCTTCTACACTCATTTTGGCATGCTCGACCTCTTTACAAAAAGCCTCTGCATAAAAGTCGGGAGTTAAAAGTCTCCCCTCTGCTTTGAGTCGTTTTACTGCATTGTTTATAATCGTCTGTATTGTCATTACTCTCTCCTAGGGTTGTCTTGAGCCTTCAGCTGAAACCTGTGCTATAAAAGCTGCAATCGCTTTTTGTGTACTGTATTTAATAGCATCAAATCTCTCTTGATCTGTAATCACTGCATTTGGAGCAATAGCGAAATCATAAGTGCCTACGGCATTATAGTTCTTTTTCACATCTTTTGTCTCTCGCGTGATATGCATTGTAATTGTAGCACGATAAGCGATAACAAAACCATCTGCATTATATTGAATCGGTGTATATCTTGGCTCAGAGATACTAAAACTCAAATCTGTATCAGCATATCTCTTTTCAACCAAAGAGGCACGAAAAACCTCAATAATAGCCTTGTCTACAGCATCTTTGATAAGAACTGTATTTTCGGGGTCTTGCGCAGAGATTACAACATTTGTACTAATTTTTTCTCCGACAACTACTCTAGAATATTTTGAGCTCGGTTTATAACCACATCCGCTAAACTCTAACAATAAAAAAGAAAAAAGAAAAAGCGGAAGCAAAGATTTCATGATTTAACCTTTAATTACCAGGTTGACAAGTTTTTTAGGAACAACAATCTCTTTGACTATCTCTTTATCCTCAAGCCACTTGGAAACTTCAGCTTTTGCGGCTTCTATGATATCCTCTTTTGAAGCATCGTGTGCAACTTCAATCTCTCCACGTTTTTTCCCGTTAACAGAAACACCTAAAGAGATACTCTCTTCTACAAAAACTTCTTCAATAATCTCCTGTTTTGTAAAGTTTTTGAGATTAAAATATTTTTCACTTATCTCTGAGGCTGTATGTGGAATGACAGGCTCCATTATAGAAGTCAAAATCCAATACGCTTCACTCCATACATCAACATTGCTTTGCGCATTGAGTGCATTCATCGCTTCCATAACACCTGCTATCATCGTATTAAATGTATAACGCTCGTTATAAACTTCTTCGGCACGTTTTAAGGCTTCATAAACTTTTTTACGAGCAAATTTTTCCTCTTTTCTTAGACTTGCATGTTCAATTTCAGGTTTTTGCTCACATGCAACTACATTAGCGCTTCTCTCATAAAAACGTTTGATAAATCGAAATGCACCCTCAACAGCACTGTCATTCCACTCTAACTCTTGTGTTGGCGGTGCAGCAAAAAGAATAAAAAGACGGGCAGTATCTGCACCATACTTTTCAATGATAGCATCAGGATCAACGGTATTGCCTTTTGATTTAGACATTTTAGCACCATCTTTTAGCACCATTCCCTGCGTGAGCAGTCTATCAAATGGTTCATCAAAATCAAGGTATCCCAAATCACGGAAGACTTTTGTAAAGAAACGTGCATAAAGTAGATGAAGTACCGCATGCTCAATTCCACCGATGTAGTGATCAACACCCATCCAGTACTTAATCTGTTCAGCAGAAAACGCCTCTTTTTCCCAGTTCTGCGGTGATGCACAAAAACGTAAGAAGTACCAGCTAGATTCAACAAATGTATCCATAGTATCTGTCTCACGAGTCGCATCTTTGCCACACTCAGGACATTTACAGTGTTTCCATGTTGGATGTTTTTCAAGTGGATTACCCTCACCTGTAATCTCAATATCTTCAGGAAGTGCGATAGGGAGGTTCTCTTTTTTCTCCATCACAAGACCACACGAGTCACAGTGAACAAAAGGAATCGGTGCACCCCAGTAACGCTGACGGCTCACACCCCAATCTTTGAGTTTATAGTTTGTTGTCTTCTTCCCTAGATTTTTTGCTTCAAACATCTCGATGATTTTAGCTTGTGCCTCTTTAGAATTCATGCCCTCAAACTCATCAGAGTTTATAAGCTTTCCAACTTCCGTAAATGCTGATTTGCTAAAGTCATGCTCACCCTCATACGGCTCAATTACCGGATTGATTGGAAGGTCATATTTTTTAGCAAAATCATAGTCTCTCTCATCATGAGCAGGTACTGCCATAACAGCCCCGCTACCATAATCCATCAACACAAAATTTGCTATCCACACAGGAACAGTTTTACCCGTAAGCGGATGTACAACATTCAGCCCCAACGCCAAACCTGATTTCTCTTTTTGTCTATCAATTGAAGAGGCATTTTTCATCGTATTGATTGCTGCTACTGTAGTCTCATCAAGTAAGCCATTATCGATCATATACGTAACGATTTCATGCTCAGGGGCTAAAGCTGTATAGCTTACACCATAGATAGTATCCGGACGTGTTGTAAAGACATCAAAGCTCTCAAACTTGCTATCAAGTTTTGCTTTGCTTGCTTCATCAAAGTAGAGGTCAAATGCCAAACCATTTGATTTACCTATCCAGTTCTCCTGCATTGTAAGAACTTGCTTCGGCCAGCCATATTCTAACTTTTTGAGGTCTTCTAAAAGCTCATCAGCATACTTCGTAATTTTAAAGTAGTACTGATTCATATCTTTTTTCACTATCGGAGTATCACAGCGCCAACAGCATCCGTCAATCACCTGTTCATTTGCAAGAACAGTCTGGTCATGCGGACACCAGTTAAGCATCCCTTTTTCACGGTATAAAAGCCCTGCATTGTACATATCTATAATAAAGCCCTGCTCAAATTTCGTATAGAGCTCATCCGAAGTTGCTAGTTCACGTTTGCGTGAAAATGAAAAACCAAGCGAATAGAACTCGTTTTTCATATAGTCTATATTGTCATAAGTCCAAGATTTTGGATGACTTCCGTTTTTGATAGCTGCATTTTCCGCAGGCATACCGAAACTGTCAAATCCGATTGGATGCAGAACATTTTTGCCCTGCTGTCTGTGATATCTTGCAAAAGCATCAGAGATTGAGTAGTTTCTCACATGTCCCATATGTAATCTTCCACTCGGAAATGGAAACATCGAAAGGATATACTTCTTCTCTTGTGTGAAATCTTCACTCGGCTCAAAACTCTCGTTTTTTTTCCAATACTCTTGCCATTTTTTTTCTATATTTTTTGCACTATATTCCAAGGTCATTATTCCTATTTATTTAAATCTTTTAATACTCTTCGTGTGTTTTTGAACTCTCAATGTAGACAAGTCCCATTGAAAACAGATTTGCAATGAGAGCCCCAATCGAGAGCGCAATTGCCCACGAGTCATCATGAACTATCACTAAAAACACAAATGCAGGAATAAGGTGTAAGTCTGCTACAAGTGATGAAGCCAAAAGCTCCGCTGAAAGCAGATTTCTTACCCCGATCTTTAAAATTGTCGAGATTAGATTCACACTTGCTGCCATAAACAACGAAATCGCTGTATTTTCATATAAAAAACCTGCTATTGATGTTAAACTCATCAATGAAAAAAATACGTAAACTACTTTACCCCAATCCATTACATTACTCCTGATTCAAATTGTGCTCTCATTCTCTCTTTTTCAGCTTCACGTTTTGCTTTTTGGGCCAGTTTTGTGTGATATTTTTTCACATCAAAACCAAAAAGCATCAATATTGGAGAAGCAACAAAGATTGATGAATATGTACCAACAATTATACCCACAAGAAGCGTAAATGCAAAAGCATGAATAATCTCACCACCAAACATAAAGAGTGTAAATACCACAAAGAATGTTGTCAATGAAGTCAGTGTCGTACGCGCCAATGTTCTCGTAATGGACTCATTGATAATCTCAGCCAAATTCACATTTTTGGACTTCACTATACCCTCACGGATACGGTCAAATACAATGATGGTATCGTTAAGTGAATACCCAAGCAGTGTGAGTATCGCAGCAAGGACATCAAGGTTCACATCAATTTTAAAGAGTGCCACGGCACCCATTGCAATCGAGACATCATGAATCAGTGCTACGATTGATGCAATCGCAAAACGCCACTCAAATCGAAATGCCACATAGATTAAAATTGCAGCAACAGAGAGAAAAAGTGCCATAAGCCCTTTCTCTTTTAACTCATTTCCAACTTTTGGACCAACAATGTCCACACGACGAATCTCAAAATTTCCTGTCCCTTTAAGAGCTTCACGTGTTACATCACCGATATCCTGTGTTACATTGCCTGTCGTTGTCTTCATACGGATAACAACCTCATCAGGCGAACCAAATTCCGTGATAGATGCATTATCAAAAAGTTTGTTGCCTTTTAACTGCTCACGCATCTCTTTGATTGGTGCTTCTGTATCATACTTTACCTGAACGATTGTTCCACCGGCAAAGTCAATACCGTAATTGAGACCTTTTGTCGCCAGAATTGCATACGAAGCAAGAATCAGGATAATAGAAATTGCCATAGCAATTTTTGATTTACCCATAAAATCTAGTGGGTGTTTATATTTAAAAAACTCCATAATTATCCTTTAATCCCAAACCAAAAACGGTAGTTTTTACTTTTGTTCATTTTAGACTCAAGCATCTGGTAGATTCCATGTGTACCTAAAATAGCTGTGAGCATTGAAGCTAAAATACCAATACTCATCGTAATTGCAAAACCTTTAATAGCACCTGTACCATACACATAAAGGACAATTGACGCAATTAACGTCGTAATATTTGCATCTAAAATAGCACGCATCGCATTTGCATATCCATCTTCGATAGCTTTATGCATCGATTTGCCTTCATAGATAAGCTCACGGATCCTCTCAGTGATAATTACATTGGCATCAACTGCCATACCGACAGTTAATACAATACCAGCCATACCAGGAAGTGTCAGTGTCGCACCAAAAAGACTCATTACCGCTAAAAGAATAAAAAGATTGGCAATAAGCGCAATATTTGCAATAATACCAGCCATACGATAGTAAATAATCATAAAGACAATTACTAAAACAAAACCACCGATTAGTGCTACCATAGAAGCCTTAATACTATCCGCTCCCAAGCTTGGTCCAACGGAGCGTTTCTCCATCAAATAAATCGGTGCAAGAAGTGCTCCTGAGCGAAGTGCAATCGCTAAATCTTTTGCTTCTAAAACTGTATAGTTCCCAGAGATCTGTCCAGCACCACCACCAATACGCTCGTTAATATTTGGAGCTGAAAAAACCTTCCCGTCTAAAACAATCGCAAGACGTTTACCGACATTTGCTCCGGTAAAGTCACCAAATATCTCTGCACCTTCGGCATTGAGTTTAAAGTTAATGACCGGACGGTTATTTTGGTCAAAGCCGACATTTGCATTGGTAAGCATACTGCCGTCTAAGATAGGAATCTCATGAACAAGATATTTGATTTTAGGATTTTTTGCATCCGGTAAAATCACATCACCATACGATGCGGCATCTGCATCACTCATATTATAAACACGAGCATTTCTATCTTCATCAACAGCCATAAGCTCTAATTTTGCAGCACGGCTGATAAGCTCACGTGCACGCTGCTCTTCTTCGGGAGTCTTGATACCTGCAAGTTCTACAAGGATCTTCTCCTCTCCTTGACGTGCAACGATTGGCTCTGAAAGTCCAAATTGGTCAAGTCTGTTTCTGATTGTCTCGATTGCCTGCGTGATTGCCAGTTTTTTGATTTTCTCAATCTCTTGCGGTGTAAATGAAACAGTGATCACACTGTCGTTTGTTGCAACTTTTGCACCCTCGATTTTAGATAAAAACTCATCAAATGATTTTATCTCATCACTGTCAAGCACTTCAACACGTACACTGTTTTCATCAAATGTCAGTCCATCTATCAAGATGTCATTTCTATCTGCAAAGTGCTTGACACTCGCAGCGATGGACTTGATACGGGATTTTAACGCTTCATCGGTTTTTACGCCCAAAAGCATATGCAGACCACCTTGAAGGTCAAGGCCTAAAGTTATTTTTTTTCCACCTTGCGTCTGCAGAAGTGATGGGACAGAAAAAACTACCCCAAATACAATTGCTAATGCAAAGATGACTATTCTGTAATTAAGCTTCATCCTCATACTTCTTTGCAATGGAGTCTTTTAAAATTTTTACGATTGTATCATCGTTCATTTTTACAGTAAAAAAGTTCTCTTCAACCTTATGAACAACAACGATAAAACCACCATTTGTAACTACTTTATCACCTTTTTTCAAAGACTCCACCATCTCTTTTTTGGCTTTAGCCTCTTTTTGCTGTGGACGAATAATTACAAAATACATAATTGCAATTAAAAATATAAACGGTAACAGTTGAGAAATAATTTCCATGACTGGCATATCCTTTAGTTAAAATTGTAGGGATTATACAAAACTTATACTAACATACTTATAAATTGTGTACAATTTCATCATGAATAAATTAATAAAAGAGATTTTACTAGGAATTTTCACAGCATTTTTACTCGGTGCATTTATCTATTTAGAACATTTTGGACTGAGTTATAAAATCATCAATACAGCTCTTGGTTTGGCTGCCTTTGCAATGCTTTTATATCTACCCAAAAAATCTATTCTTGTTTTTGGTTTTTTTACTGGTCTGCTTTGGTTTTACTGGATAGGCTACAGTTTTAAGTATCAGGGTATCAGCTATATGGAACCCATCATTACTGTTGCTTTTGGTTTTATCTATCTGCTTTTTTTTCTACCGCTCTATTTTACAAACAATGCTCTTATCAGAGCTTTTTTACTCTTTGGACTTAGCTTTTTTGAGCCCTTAGACTGGAACTGGATGCAGTTAGAGCTCCCTTTTGTTAACAGCTATATCGGTATCTATAAATACCAGTTTGCTGCAGTGCTTTTAGCACTTTCATTACCCTCGCTTATGCCAAAGAAGTATAAATATCTACCTCTTGTTTTACTCATTGCAGCACTCAATTATGGATACCCTCCACAATATGATGCACCTCTTAAGATAAAACTTATCCAAACAGAGATAAAGCAAGAGGACAAATGGCAAAGAGAAAACCTTTATCCAACAGTTTATGCAATGTTTCAAGAGATACAAAAAGCAATCAAGGAAGGCTATGATGTTATAATCTTACCTGAGTCGGTGTTCCCTCTTTTTATGAACAAAACACCAAAACTCATAGAGAACTTAGAAAAATTTTCTCAAAAAATCACGATTGTTGCAGGTTCACTTTTAAAAGAAAACAGGAAAAATTACAATGTGACCTATATGTTTCAAAACGGCTCTTATAAAATTGCAAAAAAACTGGTTCTAGTCCCTTTCGGCGAATATATTCCCCTGCCAAAGTTTGCACAAAAATTTATTAATGATACTTTTTTCAATGGTGCAAGTGATTTTGTAACAGCAACAAAGCCGACAGATTTTCTCATCAAAGGCGTAAAATTTCGAAATGCTATCTGCTATGAAGCGACCTGTCAAGAGATCTATGAAGGTGATGTGAAATATCTTATAGCAATCAGTAATAATGCATGGTTTGCTCCGTCAATAGAGCCAACGCTGCAAAAACTTCTTTTAGAGTATTGTGCCCGTAAAAATGGTGTTACAATTTATCATTCAGCCAATTATAAAGGTACAGGGGTCATTAAATAATCTTACTATAATCTACATTAGATATAATAAGGAAAAATACAGAGGATTACGATTAATATGTTAAATTTAAAAAATCCAAATCTTTATAATAACCGTGAAATATCTTGGCTACAGTTCAATACAAGAGTTTTAAAACAAGCGCAAGATGACTCACTTCCTCTGCTAGAACGCCTTAAATTCCTTGCAATTTATGGAACAAATCTTGATGAATTCTATATGATCCGTGTTGCAGGGCTTAAAAAGCTTTTTGCCGCAGGTATCATTGTCTCAGGACCAGACAAACTCACGCCACTGCAACAGTTGCGTGAGATTCGCTCTTATTTACATCAAGAGCAACAGGTAGTAGAGCATTGCCGTAGTGAGATTCTCAAAAAGCTTGAACCTGAAGGTATCAGTGTAAAGATATATGAAGAACTCAATAATCAAGAAAAGCATAAAGTAAATCAGTACTTCAATGAAAATATTTATCCTGTTATTATCCCTATTGCCGTAGATGCGACACACCCTTTCCCACACCTGAACAATCTTAGTTTTGGGCTTATAGTAAAACTGCGTGACAATGACAATGAAAATATTGAGCGTTTTGGTATTATCCGTGTTCCACGTGTACTGAATCGTTTTGTAGAACTTGAAGGCGGTGTTTATGTTCCTATTGAGAGTGTTGTAGAGAAGCATGTCGATGAACTCTTTCCAGGCTACAGTCTTATTAAGTATGCACCATTTCGCGTAACAAGAAATGCGGACATTGCCATCGAAGAGGAAGAAGCCGACGACTTTATGGAGATACTTGAAGAGGGACTCAAACTTCGCCGTAAAGGAGAGATGGTCCGTCTAGAAGTGGGTTCCAACGCCGATGCGGAGATTATCAATTTTATCAACAAACATACCAATGTCTATAAGGATGATATCTATACTTTCCATACATTCTTAAATCTTGCATCGCTGTGGCAGATAGTCTCCAACCGAGATTTTGCACATCTTCTACTGCCACCATTCAAGCCAAAACTTCTACCACCATTTGATACGAGTGAAGATATCTTTGCAACTTTAGAGAAGCAAGATATCTTAATGTACCACCCGTATGAGAGCTTTGAACCGGTTGTCAAACTCATTCAAACAGCAGCAAAAGACCCCGATGTCGTATCTATCAAGATGACACTCTATCGTTCCGGGACAAACTCTCCAATCGTTAAAGCCCTCATGGATGCAAGTGAGAGTGGTAAACAGGTAACTGTTATGGTTGAACTAAAAGCCCGTTTTGATGAAGAGAACAACCTTATCTGGGCAAAAGCGCTGGAGAAATCAGGTGCACATGTTATTTACGGTATCAAAGGCTTTAAGGTCCATGCAAAAGCAGCTCTGGTCACGCGTAGAAAAAATGGTAAACTCAAACAGTACGCGCACTTAGGCACAGGAAACTATAACCCTAGTACGGCAAAAATATACACAGATATGAGTTATATGACAAGTAAAGATGTTGTCACAAACGACCTAACCCGTTTTTTCCACTTTTTAACAGGCTTTAGTAAAAAAGGAAAGCTCAACGAGCTCTATATGGCACCCTCACAGATAAAACCAAAACTCCTTTCACTCATTCATAATGAAACACGTCAGGGTAGTAATGGGCATATCATTGCAAAAGTGAACTCTTTGGTTGATGAAGATGTTATCCGTGCACTCTATAAGGCAAGTCAGGCAGGTGTAAAAGTAGAACTTATTGTTCGAGGTATCTGTTGTTTGAAACCGGGTATCGAAGGCGTGAGTGAGAACGTCAGAGTTATCTCCATTCTAGGAAAATATCTTGAACATGCCCGTGCATTTTATTTTAAAAATGATGCCGCACAGGTATACATCTCAAGTGCAGATTGGATGCCAAGAAACTTAGTGCGAAGAATAGAACTTTTAACAGCTGTTAAAGATGAGTCAGCACAACGAAAAATCATTCAAATCCTTAAACTTCAATGCTCAGACAATGTACTTGCACATGAGCTCAAAAATGACGGGACATATACAAAACTCAAAGCTGATGGAGACAAAGCAATTAACAACCATAAACTGTTAGAAGATTATGTTAACAAAATCGCAAAAGCAACGAAAAAAGAGACTTCAACCTATGTTCAGCAACTCGTAAATCGTCTCTTTATAGAAAGCTAGGAGGACGTATGCTTCATAAATTTAAAGATATAACTCCACGTGTAAAAGAAGGAACATGGATAGCACCATCTGCTGATGTTATCGGAGAAGTAACCGTAGGTAAAGATTGTTCCATCTGGTTTAGCTGTGTTGTGCGTGGAGATGTTCACTATATAAGCATTGGAGATAGAACAAATATTCAAGACCTCTCAATGATTCATGTCACACACTATAAAAACGGTGACAAATCGACCGGAAATCCTACTATCATAGGTAATGATGTAACTGTTGGTCATCGAGTAATGTTGCATGGATGCACGATAGAAGATGCCTGTTTGATTGGTATGAGCGCAACGATTTTAGATGGTGCAGTTATCGGCAAAGAGAGCATTGTAGGTGCAGGTGCACTTGTAACGAAAAACAAAGTGTTTCCACCACGAAGTTTAATAGTCGGTAGTCCTGCTAAAGTAGTACGAGAGTTAAATGATGAAGAGGTAGCAGAGCTTTATGCTTCTGCTAAAAGATATGTGGAATTTAAAAAGGATTATGAAGCATAGATTATAAAAATCTATGTTCTGTAATCTGCATTGATCTCCACATATTTATAACCTAAATCACATCCATAGGCTTCAAAACTACCATCTGCGATACCTAAATCACAAGAAATCGTAAAAGCATCTTTTTTCATAACTGCAGCTGCCTTTGCTTCCATAGCTGCATCAAAAAAGAGCTCACCTTTTTTATAGACACATACATCATCAAATGAGATGCTTAAACTCTCTTCACAAGCTTCTGCCCCACTAGCTCCTACTGTTGAAGCGATACGCCCCCAGTTAGGGTCTTCGCCGTAAAGAGCTGTCTTTACAAGCAGAGAGTTAGAGAGTGCTTTTGCAACAATCTCTGCTTCTTGATCATCTTTTGCCCCTGTCACATTGTAAGTTACAAGTTTAGTAGCACCCTCACCATCACGCACCATCTCACGTGCTAAGAATTTCATGATATTGTGTAGTGCCTCTTCAAAAGCTTTGGCATGATATGTATCAGACTTACCGTTACTCAGAAGCATTACCGTATCATTTGTAGAGGTATCACCGTCAACACTTGCTGCATTAAATGTAGTCACTGTAACTTTGTCTAAAATTGCCTGCATCTCCGTACTTGAGACCTTTGCATCTGTAGTAATAAAGCAGAGCATAGTAGCCATAGCAGGGTTGATCATCCCCGCACCTTTTGCCATAGCACCTATGTGAAAACTGCTTCCATCTTCAAGTTCCACCCTGTAGGCTTTTTCTTTTGAGAAGCTGTCCGTTGTCATTATTGCCTGTGCCGCTGCGTGAGGCTCACATTTACTGAGATCAAAAAGTTTAGCCCCATTGATGATCTTTTCTTTTGGCAGACGTACACCGATAACTCCCGTTGAACTCATTATAGGATTGTTCACGCAAGATGGCAGTGTTGCAAGGATATCATCAATATCACTCACCCCTGCTTCACCTGTCATCGCATTGGCATTTTTAGAGTTAATCAGTACAAAGTTTGTCTGAAACTCCCCTTTTGCTTTAAAATGTTTAATCGGAGCTGCCGCCATTTTGTTTGTCGTAAAAACTGATGCAATTTCACACAGAGTTTCAGAATAGACAAATGCCATATCTTTTGCACCATTAGGTTTGAGTCCGGCACTTATACCATCAGCAAAAAAACCTTCAGCGGCACAAACACCGCTTTTTAATTCTACTAACTTATACAAATTTCAACTCCTTCGGTTTTACCCTTTTTCTTAAAAGGTCTTTTGTTATTTTTATACCATCTTGCGTACCGATAACAAGGAGTTTTGATTCACTTGTAACTAGGGTATCACCCTTTGGCATACTTAAAAATTTCCCATCTTTTTTTCTTATACCTACAACAGAGGTATTTGCAATCTCACGGATATGTGTCTCTTTGAGTTTTTTCAGCACTGCCCATGAATAACGCGGTACTTCAATCTCCTGCATATCAAGTGGGTTATCACTTTTGTATAAAAACTCTTCAAGCAGATTTTCCATATCTGGTCGTGCTGCCATAGCACTCACACGCTGTGCTGTCAGTTTTGTTGGGCTCACAACTGTGTCAGCTCCTAATTTTTTGAGCTTTTCAACATCACTCATACTCTCTGCGGCAGAGATGACATAATAAGGACGCGGAAGAAAATGCTCTTTTTCAAAAAGCCTTACAGAAGCAATCAGGGCAATATTATCAGCGATTGAATCTGAAAGTGTTATCAGACCTTTTGCAGAAGAGAGATGTGCTTTTAACATTGCAAGCTCTGCGTGAGGTTCTGCTTGCAAATATTGCGGGTATTTGTATTTAGCTGCCCACTCATGTATCTCTTCTCTTGGGTCAATGACCACAAAAGGTATATGATTCTTACGAAGTTGTTTTGTTACCTCAATCGTATAGTCATTATGGTAACAGACAACAAAGTGTTTTTTGAGCCTTGCGATTTTATATAACATTCTTCGCTCCTTAAGTATGGTAACAATATGCCCTTTATTTATCTCTGCAACTAAAATACCTATAGCACTTGAAAAAACTGCAAATCCGGCAATGATTAAATTAATCGTAAAAATTCTACCCTCTTCTGAAATAGGAGCAATCTCTCCAAATCCAACAGTAGTAAAGGTAATAGCAGTTTGGTATATTGCATCAATTATTGGAAAATCATCTATAAGTACATAACCTATAGTTCCAACAAGCATAACAAATACAGTAAGTATCAGGGGTAAGCGGAAAGCTTTAAGATGGGGGTAAACTTCTGGAAGAAGTTTTTTATCTGGTTTGGGAGCAATCTCCCAATTTAGGAATTTACGAATCCTTTCTAAAAGATTCAAAACAAATTCCTAAAGTTTACGAATTTTTCTTAAGTGTGCGTAATTCTCTTGCAGAAATCTTAATTTTTTTCGTTGTACCATCTTCTAATGTGATACGCACTGTTCTTAGGTTTAATAAAAAACGACGCTTTGTTCTGTTTTTTGCATGAGAAACATTGTTCCCACTCATAGGGCCTTTGCCGCTAATAGCACATCTTCTTGCCATTTGAGTATCCTTGAATGATATTTTAAAGTTGCGAATTGTACCAAATCAAAGCAAAACTTCAACTTAAGCCAAAACTATTTTGATGAGAAGCAACTCTTTTAGAATTCTTTTATCTAATTGTAGCTAAAATATACAATATTTCACAAAGAAGAGTAAACCATTTTGATTACCAAAGAAAAAATTGATGCATTTATAGAGAAGATTCCTCCCTCTCCACAGGCTCTGCGCAAAACAATCCTTGCCTTAAATGCAGGAGATTTAACAAAGGCTGCAGAAGCTGCGAAAGAAGATAAAGCACTCAGCCACTATCTTAAAGAGCTCGTTAACAAACCCATCTACGGATTTAGAAATGAAGTCAGTGATGTCTCTCAGATCTTTGGAATACTTGGAGTATCACAATCACAGCAAGCAGTTTACAACTATATGCTCACACTGCTTTCACCTGCGAAATGGAAGCTTTTTAAACTCAATAGAAACTCTTTTAGTGATCTCCAAGCCGAACTCTCAATCCAATGGCAAAAAATATTAAAACATCTTCATATTGAAGATAAAGAGATTGAGAGTGCCATCGCCTTGCTTCCTGCGAGTATTATTGTCTCTGAAGCACTCTTTTGCGAGAAGATTGATGATGTAGAGCTACTGCGCTCAGTGAACAATATCGACCTCAATACAATTCTAAAAAGACTCTGCGGTATGGATTTGTTCGATATCTGTGAACGCATTGCACAAAAATGGGAAATGGATGAAAAGATTGCAAATATCATTCAAGCTGCAAGTGGGATTAAGCCATCAGATGATGAGAAAATAGATCTACTCGGTAAATGGATGCATCTCCTTCTCTTTTTTACGCTTTCAAAGCCTCAGTTTATTGATGCAGGACTGAATGATTTTATCGATTTTCAAATAGAATATGTTTCAGATATCTATGATGAATTCGCAACACTAATGGAGATAACATGAGAGCAACTGTAAAAGATGGTGTTGGTACTTTTCATCCCCAAGGTTTTTTAGATGGCAACGCAAGTGCTTCACTACTGAGTATAGAAGATATCGAAGCGACACTCAAACTTAATGCTGATATGATTTTAGTCTCACTCAAAAACGTCATCTTCTTTAACCGAAACGGACTTGATGCCTTTGTAAAACTTTTTCAAAAAGTACGTTCTGCAAACCATATAATCGTCGGATTCTGTGATTATGATACAAAGAAATACCAGACTATTATGAAGTTTTACAAAGATGAACTGATGTTTTCACTCTTTAAGACACAAGAGATTGCTACGCTCTTTGCCTCAAGTTTTAAAAATCAAAGTAAAAATGTTTTGCTCTACAGCGATGACAAATCCCAACGTGCTGCCATGGCAATAGAGTTGCATGACAACGGTCACAACCCAATAGTCGCTCAGACAAAAAAAGAGTTTGATGAAAAGGCAAAAGCAGAGAATGCCTATGATGTCATCATAGATGATACCTTTTTAGGACAGATGGGACAAAAAGTCGCTACCCGGGTTACCGGCAATGCAATCATCTATACCGTATCTTCTTTTTTAGATGCGGAAATAGGCAATACTTTTAATATTGCCTATCATAATAATTCGCTCAATGTCGGTTTTCGCCTTTTTATCTTCGATGCCTATAAAGTTGTCAGTATGAATGTCCATGCACTCAATTTTTTCTCCAAACTCGCTTCTGCGGCAGCTGAGTATAATGCAACCATCTGTTTTGTAGGTATGACTTTTGAGAAAACTCCCCTCTCTTTTAAAGAGACTCTCGAAGATTCGGGAATTATGTTTTTTGAACAGATGGATGATATTTTGGGCGATAAAGAGCTGCTAGAAGAGTTAGGCGCAAGCTCTGCTACTGCCATTAAAAGCAAACGGGCCTTAAATAAAGAAATAGTAACAGAGATTCCAAACTTTATCGATGCTACTGTTGCAACCATTGAGATGATGACAAACTCTAAAGCACTCAAAGAGGCTGTCAAAATCGATAAGCTTGAGATTACCGACAGAGAGAACAAAATTGCAAGCTCCATTGGTTTTTATGGAGATATTGACGGTATGGTCATTCTTGTGTTTCCAGATGGTATCGCGAAAAAAGCATGTGAGTTGCTCATCGGTGAGGATACAGATGATAAAGAGCTCATTTTAGACACTTTAGCTGAGCTTGTAAACATTGTTGGAGGAAAAGTAAAAACACTTCTTAACGATGAAAGTATCAGTGTAGATATTACCCTTCCTCGTACCTACCCTAATGTTGAGAGTCTTTTAGAGATTGCACAGGATAAAAAAGGTGTCCAGGTTGATCTCAATTTTAACAATGATAACTTTTTATTCTTCTTAACTAGATAAAAGTAAGTTCAGTATATAATTCCTTAATAATTTTGAAGGATAAAAATGATTCAAGTAGCTCCTAGTATTTTATCTGCTGATTTTGGGAATCTTGCACGTGATGTCAAAGAGATTTGTGAGGGAGGCTGTGACCTGGTTCATGTCGATGTCATGGATGGACATTTTGTACCAAACCTGACAATCGGTCCTGTCGTAGTCTCTGCTGTTGCAAAAGCTGCCACAAAACCTCTTGACATTCACCTGATGGTTGAGAACAATACATTTTTTGTTGAACTTTTTGCTCCACTTAAACCTGAATATATCTCTTTTCATATAGAAGAAGAGAAACATCCGCACAGACTTATCCAAAAAATCCGCTCTTACGGAATCAAGCCTGCTATCGTTTTAAATCCAAACTCAATTCCTGAAGAGTTGGAGTATATCTTAGCTGACTTGGATATGGTTCTGCTGATGAGTGTAAACCCGGGTTTTGGCGGACAAAGCTTTATCGATTCTGTCATACCAAAGGCAAAGAAACTTGATGCTATGCGAAAAAGACTCAATCCAAACTGTCTTATAGAAGTCGATGGTGGGGTAAGTGATAAAAACATTCAATCTTTAAAAGATGCCGGTGTCGATGTTGTTGTAGCGGGAAGCTATGTATTTAAACATCAAGACCGTGCCCAAGCTATAAAGAGTCTGCAAATCTAATGCGTACAAAAATCTGTGGTATTACAAATTATGAAGATGCAATGACAGCCATAGAGGCTGGTGCAGATGCACTTGGTTTTGTTTTTTATGAAAAATCCCCCCGTTATATCTCCCCAGAAAATGCAGCAGAGATCATCAAGCAACTACCTCCTTTTGTAGAGAAAGTAGCACTCTTCGTCAATCTTGATGCACCAACGATTGATACTATCTGCAAAACTGCAGGTGCTACACTCGCACAGATTCATTTTGAAGCAGATAATAATCTCTATGCATCTTTGCAAACACCGCATATAAAAGTTGTCCGTGCAAAATCAAAAGAAGATATTTTGCTCTATAGTGATGAATACAGACTAGTTGATGCTTACTGTGAAGCTTATGGCGGTGCAGGAAAACGTATCAATACAGAATGGTTTGAAGGTATAGACTGCTCAAAGATCATTCTTGCAGGTGGACTCTCACCTGATAATGTGGCATCGGTGAAAAAATTTGGCTTTTACGGTGTTGATGTCAGTAGTGGTGTAGAACTGTCTCACGGGAAAAAAAATGCACAAAAAGTAAAGGATTTTATCGTTCATGCTAAGTCATAACATCACTCTTGATGCAAAAAGTATCTCCCGGCTCTCCTCACGTGGACTCTCTCTTAAAATACTCAAAGACCAACTAGAACATGAACTAGAACTCTCACTTGAGCTTTGGCGTGCTCAAGGTCTTAATGTTGTTAAGCATCAAGGATATTATTACTTTGATACGGCATTCATTCCTATTGAAGAGGCAGAGTTTTGCATCGTCGATATTGAAACAAATGGCTCAAAAATAGAAAAACACCAGATTATAGAACTTGCCGCTGTCAAAGTAAGAGATGGTAAGATAATTGACAGATTTGAATCTCTCGTATATACGAAAGAGATAAACCCTCACATAACAGAGATAACAGGAATAAAAGCCGAAGATACAAAAGATGCTCCCCAGTTAAAAGAGGTACTTAAAGC
Source organism: Sulfurimonas indica (assembly GCF_009192995.1). Taxonomy (GTDB): domain Bacteria; phylum Campylobacterota; class Campylobacteria; order Campylobacterales; family Sulfurimonadaceae; genus Sulfurimonas; species Sulfurimonas indica. Next base: position 32,787 of record NZ_SDID01000010.1, read on the forward strand.
ATTTAGACTCTTTTTGGGCAATGCTATCTTTGTCGCGCATGATGTAAAATTTGATTATATGTTCATCTCAAAAAGTATGGAAAAAATCGGACTCGAACCACTACTAAACAGAAGTCTTTGCTCGCTTGCATTTGCCGAGAGAACAATAGTCTCCTACAGATATGCGCTCTCTTATTTAAATGATGCACTCAAACTCAATCCAAACGCACAGCACCATCGTGCTATGAGCGATGTTTTAACAACATACGGACTCTTTTTACTGTCACTGCAAAATTTAGATGAAAATGTAAAAACAGTAGAAGATTTAATTCGATTTTCAAAAGAGGCCAAAAGACTGAAGCGTCCTAAGTTTGATCCTCTTTTAGAGGAAAAAGAAGCCTAAACTACGTTTCTGGAAGTGTTTCTAGTTCAGCAAAAGCACCTGGTGCTGTAAGTTTGGCATAACGTGCTGCCATTCTCTCTTCTTCGCTCATAGCTTTTAATTTTCCTACTTCTTCTAGGAAATAATCAGCGATGGCAGAAGCGGCCGCTTCTTTCTCACGATGTGCACCGATTAACGGCTCATTGATAATATCATCGATAAGATTCAAATCTTTCAAGTCTTGTGATGTAATTTTGAGTGCATTTGTAGCAGTTTCGACTTTTTTCGGGTCATTCCATAAGATTGCCGCACAACCCTCAGGTGAAATAACAGAAAATACTGAATAACGCATCATTGCAAATCTGTCAGCAACACCGATAGCAAGTGCACCACCAGAACCACCTTCACCGATTACTATTGAGATAGTAGGAGTTTTGAGCTCAGCTAACTCTAAAAGGTTTCTTGCAATTGCTTCTGATTGGTTTCTCTCTTCTGCACCGATTCCTGGATATGCACCCGGAGTGTCAATCAGCATCAAAAGTGGAAGATTAAACTTCTCGGCAAGTTTTGCTGCACGAAGTGCTTTACGGTATCCTTCAGGGTGCGGCATACCAAAGTTACGTTTTAACTTATTTTTTGTTCCACGCCCTTTTTGCTCACCGATTACCACGACTTTTTCATCACCGATGTAACCCATATAGCAGATAATCGCAGCATCATCACGGAAGTGTCTGTCTCCATGGATCTCATACTTATCTCTCATTATAAGATTAATATAATCAAGTGCATAAGGACGGTCAAGGTGACGTGCAAGCTGTAGTTTTTGAAAGTCAGAAAGATTTTTGTAAATCTTTTCAACCTCTTTATCTAGTTTCTTTTTTAACTCTTCAACAGCCGCATAATCATGACGTACCTGTGCAGAGATGATATCTTCTTGAATAAATTTAATCTTATATTCAAAGTCTAAGTATGTAGCCAAATCAAATCCTTCTTAGATTTTTTTGAAAATAAGAACGCCGTTAGTTCCACCAAAACCAAATGAGTTAGACATAACTACATTTAAGTCAGCTTTTCTTGCACCTTCTGTAACATAGTCAAGATCACAGTTTTCATCAGGAGTCTCATAGTTGATCGTTGGAGGGATGAGACCGTCTCTCATAGCCATCAGACATGTAACAGCCTCAATACCACCTGCAGCACCAAGACAGTGACCAATCTGTCCTTTGATAGAACTCATTGGAGGGCAGTTCTCTTTGCCACCAAGTAGCTCTTTTACTGCCAATGTTTCGTTCTTATCATTGATAGGTGTTGAAGTACCGTGTGCATTTACATAGTCAATCTTTGGTTCACCAGCCATTTTGTATGCTGCTTTCATAGCACGTGCAGGACCATCAAGACTTGGAGTAGTAATGTGATTTGCATCACCACTTTCACCAAAACCGATAATCTCACCATAGATCTTAGCACCACGTGCCACTGCATCATCATATGCTTCAAGAACAAGTGCTGCTGCACCCTCACCCATAACAAAACCGTCACGACCTGCATCAAATGGACGAGATGCATGTTTTGGGTCATCATTTCTAGTAGAGAGTGCTTTCATAGCAGCAAATCCACCAACACCAACACCAGTAACTGCAGACTCAGCAGAAACAACAAGCATCTTGTCAGCACCACCACACATAATTGTTTTACATGCTTCACTTACAGCATGCGTTCCTGCAGCACAAGCAGTAACAGACGATAAGTTCGGTCCTTTTGTTCCATGCTCAATAGAAACAAATCCTCCAAGCATATTCACAAGTGCACCAGGGATAAAGAACGGAGAAATTCTTCTTGGTCCGCGAGAATCTAAAATGATAGAGTTTTTCTCGATTGATGGAAGCCCACCAATACCACTCCCTGCAGAGATACCAAATCTCTCCATATCTGTATCTTCTGGAAGTGCTGCATCTTCCATAGCTTCTTGAGCAGCTTTAAGACCTAAGTGAATAAATCTGTCCGCTTTTTTCACCTCTTTTGCCGGCATTACAGTTGCTGGGTCAAAATCTTTCACCTCACCTGCAATCTTCACACTAAATGCTTCCGGGTCAAAAAGAGTAATAGTGTCAATTCCACACTCGCCTTCACATATCGCTTTAAATGCACTCTCTTTGTCATTTCCTACAGAATTTATCATACCAAGGCCAGTTACTACTACTCTTCTCATTTAAATATTCTCCATAAATAAAATACTTTTAAAAATTAATTAACCAAATTAACTACTAAAAATATTTACTTCCAAGAAGCAGAACTCCTTGGGTAAGTAAACTACGACTATTTGCTTTCTATATAGTTAACAACGTCTTGAACTGTTTGAATCTTTTCAGCTTCATCATCAGGAATTTCGATATCGAATTTTTCTTCAAGAGCCATTACTAATTCTACAACATCAAGGCTATCTGCACCTAAATCTTCTACAAATTTTGAATCTTCTTTTACCTCATCTGGGCTCACGCTTAGTTGTTCAACTACTACTTCTTTAATATCGTCTAAAAGTGCCATTATAGCTCCTGTCTTTAAGTTTAAAATCCCGTAATTATAGCATAAATATCTTAATCAATTTGGAAACAAGCCAAAATAAATCAAGAAAATTACGCCATATTCATCCCACCATTTACTTTTAAAGTCTCTCCTGTGATGTAAGAAGCACTGTCTGAAAGTAGAAATGCCGTTGCTTCAGCAACCTCTGCTGGGTTACCAAAACGATTCATTGGAATCTTGTCCGTAAAACTTTTCTTTACCTCATCACTAAGCACTTCTGTCATCTCTGTTGCAATAAATCCGGGAGTAACTGTGTTGTATCTGATACCACTTGTTGCTGCTTCAATCGCGAATGATTTACTCATCGCAATCACTCCACCTTTACTTGCCGCATAGTTTGTCTGACCACCATTTCCTGTTTCACCAACAATCGAAGCGATATTAACTACTGAGCCAAATTTCTTTTTACGTGCAGCCTTAAAAAATTCACGACAACCGATAAATACTGATGTCAGATTTGCGTTAATTACAGACATGAAATCTTCTGTCTTCATACGAAGCGCAAGCTTATCGTTTGTGATGCCGGCATTGTTTACAAGATAGCTAAGCTCACCGTCAGAATCAATGATAGTTTTAATCGCATCGATAAATGCTGCCTCATCACTCACATCAAAACCGATAACTGCTGCCTCACCGCCTGCAGCTTCAATAGCCTCTTTTACAGCATCTGCTTCTGCTGCACCACTACGATAGTTAATCCAAACTTTCAGACCATAACCTGCTAAAACCTTTGCAATCTCTGCACCGATACCACGACTTGAACCTGTTACTAAAACATTTTTACCTGAGAATTTCATATTCTGTATTTTCCTTTTTATTAAAATTAGACTAAAGAGTGATCCATCTCTGCTGGAATCTCTAAATTCATAAGTTTTAAGACTGTCGGTGCAATGTTATTAAGCCCACCGTTATCAACTTTCTCTACACCATCTGCATCAACGAAACACCATACTTTTCCAACTGTATGGTTTGTAAGAACATTGCCTGCATCATCTTTCATCTCTTCACAGTTTCCATGATCACTTGTAAGAACAAAAGAATACTCATTCTCTTTTGCTTTGCTCCAGATTTTTCCCAACTGCTCATCAACTGCCTCAACAGCTTTTTTCGCTGCTTCAAAATCTCCTGTATGACCTACCATGTCGCCATTTGCAAAGTTCACTACGATAAAGTCATACCCTTCATCCATAGCCTTCAGCACTGCTTCACCTACCTCGTGCGCACTCATTTCCGGTTTCATATCGTAAGTTTTTACATCCGGTGAAGGAATAAGCACACGCGTCTCATTGGCGTACGGTTCATCAATACCACCATTTAAAAAGAATGTCACATGCGCATACTTTTCCGTCTCCGCAGTATGAAGCTGTCTAAGTCCTGCATTAGAGATCACCTCTGCAAGAGTATTTTTTGGTGGCTCTTTTTTAAATAAAACAGGATAATTAAAGCTCTTATCATACTCTGTTATCGTTGCAAGATGCACTTTGATAGGTTTATGTTCAAACTCTGCAAAATTCTCACCTGCCAAAGCTGTCACCATCTCACGCATACGATCACTTCTAAAGTTGATCGTAAGTACCGCATCTCCATCTTGCATGCCTTCATAATCTTCAAATGCAGTTGGTTCTACAAACTCATCTGTCTCGCCCTGTGCATAAGAGTGACCGATGTAAGCTTCAGGACTCATTGAAGTCTTTGGCTCAGCATTTACGATTGCATCATATCCGCGTTTGATTCTCTCCCAGCGGTTATCTCTGTCCATTGCATAAAAACGTCCTGCTATTGTTGCGATAGTCACATTTTCATTCAAGTGCTCTTGTACTTTTTCTATATACTTTTGTGCAGATGTAGGAGAGACATCACGACCGTCAGTGATAAGATGTAAAAAAACTTTTTTGTCGTTTTTTGCCGCGATATCCGCTAAACCCATAAAATGGTCTATGTGCGAATGTACACCACCGTCACTTAAAAGTCCGATAAGATGAATTCTATCTGATCTACCAAAAAGATCTTGGAGTACTTCATTGGACTCTAACGTTCCCTCTTGGAGTGCCAAAGATATCTTTACCAAATCCTGATACAAAACACGTCCGCTTCCTATACTCATATGTCCTACTTCAGAGTTCCCCATCTGTCCTTCTGGAAGTCCAACGCTCAAACCAAAAGTATCGATTAGAGAGTGAGGTACCTGACTAAAGAGTTTATCATATGTAGGTTTGTTTGCATTATAAAAGGCATTATGCTCTGTGTTAGCACAAAAACCTATCCCGTCTGTGATGACCAATATCGCTTTTTTACTCAATACAACTATCCTGTTCATTAATAATTCGTTTGCGGATTATACTATAATGTCACTTTGATTTTACAAATGAATAGGAAATATATTGCTATATTGGTTACATGATTTTTTAGATATTAACATTTTGGGATACATCACTATCCGAGCCGGTGTTGCATTTTTTATCGCACTCTGTCTTACACTTTTTTTACTCCCTCGTTTTATAAAATGGGCACAAAGAACTTCCAGTGTACAACCTATCAATGACTGGGCACCCGAACGTCATCAAGAGAAGCACTCGACCCCTACAATGGGTGGTATCGTTTTCATAGGTGCGACTATATTTGCGTCTCTCTTATCGATACGCTGGGACAATGCTTATGCACAAGCAGGAATCCTTACTCTGTTTCTGTTTTCACTGATTGGTTTTTATGATGACTTTGCAAAGATAAAAAAAAGTGAAAACCTGGCAGGATTTAAAGCAAGAACAAAACTTTTTTTACAAATTCTCTCAGCCTTTGCAGTAGCAGCTTTTTTATGTCTCTTTGCAGACTTTAATACAGATCTCTACATTCCATTTCTAAAAAACCCTGTTATGGATATGGGTGTTTTTGCCATCTTACTATGGGTTTTGGTCATCATTGCAACATCAAATGCGGTTAACCTGACAGACGGACTTGATGGTCTTGCAACGGTACCTTCCATTGTTGCACTGACAACATTTAGCATTATCATTTACATCACGGGAAATATAAAAATCTCTTCTTACCTTTTAATGCCACACTTTCAAGTGAGTGAAGTTGCCATTATGGCCAGTGCACTCATCGGTGCACTTACAGGATTTCTCTGGTATAACTGCCATCCGGCAGAGGTCTTTATGGGTGATAGTGGCTCTTTGACAATCGGAGCATTTTTAGGCTATCTTGCCATCATCTCAAAAAGTGAGATTCTACTTTTTCTTATTGGTTCTATCTTTGTTATTGAAACGCTCTCCGTTATTTTACAGGTTGGAAGTTTTAAGCTCAGACAAAAAAGAGTCTTTTTAATGGCACCGATTCACCATCACTTTGAGATGAAAAACTGGGCAGAGAACAAAATCATTGTCCGTTTTTGGATTATTGCCATCCTATCAAATATCTTGGCACTTATAACACTCAAAATAAGATAATGAATCTCGCAGTTTTCGCCTCTCACAACGGTAGCGCCTTAGATGTTATCTACACTGCCATTGAAAAAGGAGAATTGCAGTTCAATCTAAAGCTTGTCATCTCAAATAACTCAGATGCAAAAGTACTTAAAAAAGCAAAAAACTACAATATAAAGCACACCGTTATCAATGCAAAACTTTTTGAAAGTCCGGACCTCGTAATCTTTGAACTTTTAAAACGTGAAAATATAGCGTGTGTCTTTCTTGCCGGTTATATGAAGAAACTCTCACTTCTCATTACAAGGAACTTCAAGGTTATCAACTCCCACCCTGCACTGCTACCAAAGTTTGGTGGAAACGGAATGTATGGACGCTTCGTTCATGAAGCAGTGATAAAAAATAAAGAAAAAGTAAGTGGCGTTACTATTCATGAGGTAAATGAGAACTATGATGAAGGCAAAATTATTTTACAGAAGTCTCTAGAGATCCACCCAAATGAGACTGTAGAGAAACTTGAAGAACGCATCAAAGAGCTTGAAAAAAGCACAATTCTTGAAGGTCTGCAGCAATGTTTGAACTAGCAGAATACATCGGTATCATCGCTTTTGCCATGAGTGGTTTTTTTGTGGCTGTACGCAATCATCTTGACCTGCTTGGTGTACTCATTGCTACTTTTTTAACGGCACTTGGCGGTGGAATACTGCGAGACATTACTGTAGACAAAATCCCTTTCACCTTTTCACACAACTACCCTGCCGTTATCGTTATCTCTGTTATGCTGCTTTTGATTGTTTTTAAGTTTCATAAACGTAACTCACTGGAGAACAAACCTCTTTTTATTTTAAGTGACTCCATAGGACTGGTCTCTTTTAGTATCTCCGGTGCACTAATCGCCATAGAAGCAAATTTTAATTTGACCGGTGTAATTGCCATGGGGTTTATCACTGCTGTTGGAGGAGGAATTGCCAGAGACGTCATCATCAATGAAGTACCTTTTGTTTTAAAAACCGGTTTTTATGGGACTGTTTCTATTTTTATCTCCATAAGTCTCTATTTTTTACATCTGCAAAATGCAATCTCTTTCATTGCTATCAGCACTATTTTCGTTCTTGCACTCACACTCAGACTCCTTGCCTATTATAAAAAGTGGTCTATTCCTCTACAATAATATAAGCTTACTTTCAGTACCAACGGGGTATAATTTCGCTCTTTTAAAGATGGCCTGTTAGCTCAGTCGGTAGAGCAAGTGACTGAAAATCAC
>NZ_SDID01000011.1 GCF_009192995.1 Sulfurimonas indica
TTTTACCTATATCAAATCTTAAAATATTAACAAACTAAACATAATCTTTGATATAATTCTTTTGCTACATAATTGTAGTTATTTTGGGGACGACATGGCTTCGACTGGAGTCAATCGTCTGCGGTTGCATGTCGGACTGAGCAACTCCGTTACACGGCTCATCTTGCAATAAATGCAAACAATACAAATTATCGCCCAGCTTTAGCAGTAGCTTAAGTTTTACCCCCTCTTAAAGAGGACGGGCTGCTTCACCTGTGGATTCTAAATAAGCAGGATTTTCTCAAAGAGAATGAAGAAGTATAACCCTTTATTTAGATATATCATGAGTCTGTCTCAGCTCATGACGAATAAAAGAGACTGGTCTTGTGTAGCTTTGCAGGTTGTGTGAAGCAAGATAAGAATAAACAACCTTTCTAAGCATGTAGACGCCGCAGATAGTTGGCTCTAGGACTCCGGTTCGATCCCGGACGTCTCCACCAAATATTTTAACTTCCTCTTAAACTTTCATAATACTAACTAATAATAATCATAAATAAATTATCTCCTGTGTTATAATCAACTTATGAAATTTACAGATAAAGAATTACTCATTTTTGATTTTGACGGTACTTTGATAGACAGTGTACCGGACTTGGCTGATGCACTCAATAAAATGCTTACACAGATAAACAAAGAACCTTTTGAGGAAGATACTATACGTTATTGGGTAGGAAATGGTGCACAAACTTTAGTAAAAAGAGCTCTCTTAGGGAAAAATGACATATCCGATTTTCAAGAAGATACAGAATTTACTCAAGCCCTCTCTCTTTTTCTCTCTTTGTATAAAGAGATGCTTTGTAATAAAACAGTTATGTATGATGGCGTGGCACAAACACTGCAAAAATTAAAAGCAGATGGATACAGACTCACAATTGTGACCAATAAACCCTATGATTTTATCGAACCAATTTTAGAAAGACTTGGTCTTTCAGGGCTCTTTGAACTATTACTTGGTGGAGATTCACTGCCAGAGAAAAAACCATCACCACTTCCTCTTTTACATATTTGTGAAAAGTTAGCAGTTGCCAAGGAGCGAACTCTTATGATAGGTGATTCAAAAAATGATATTTTAGCTGCAAAAAATGCGGGAGTTGAAAGTATTGCCGTGAGCTATGGATATAATTACGGTGAAGATATCCGCACTTATCACCCCTCCGCTGTTATTGATACATTTGCAGATTTGACAACACTTTTAGAGAAATAACAATGTCAAAAGAGAACAAAGCAAAAATTGCCATTATTGGAGGAGGAATTGCCGGTGCTTCCGTTGCACTTTACCTTAGCGAGTTTCCTCTTGAGATTACACTTTTTGAAAAAAACAGTTCACTTGTAAGCGGCCCTCCAATGTGTCATCTTCACGCGGGAGGTAATCTCTATAGAGAGATAGATGATGCACAGTGCATAAAATTGCTCAAACAATCCATAGAGCTTTTGAGATTTTATCCTCACGCAATCGATTTTCGTCCTACTGTTATTGCCATACCCACAACAGATACAGGAGAACCATGTGAGCTTTTTTCAAGGCTTGAGAAACTCCAAAAGGAGTATGCATCTCTTATACAAAAAGATGAAAGTAATAAAGTCCTTGGAGAGAGTGAAGAGTACTATAAGCTCTTTGGTAAAGAAGAAGTTGAAAAACTAAGAGAAGAAACAGTTAAAAAGCATCCTGAAACGTTGGATGACTGGCTTATTCCCATTGCCAAAAACCTTGATTTAACAAAGATAAAATTTCCTCTGATATTGGTACAGGAGTATGGGCTTAATGTTTTTCGTATTGCGGCAAACAGCTCATTAGCACTACAGAAAAAAGAGAATGTTACGCTTAAAACAAACACTTTTGTAAAAGAAATCATCAAAAAGAAAGACTCATTTATTATCGAAAATGAACGCTTTGATTATCTTATCAATGCTGCAGGATTTCAGAGTGGTGTTATTGATGATATGCTTGGTATCAAAAGAGAACGTCTGGTTGAATTTAAAGCGGCTTATGTTACAAAATGGGAGACAAATGAAACAGTCTGGCCGGAAATCATCTTCTATGGGAAAAGAGGTACTCCAAACGGCATGGCACAGTTTACCCCTTATCCAAACGGTTATTTTCAGCTCCATGGAATGACAAAAGAGATCACACTCTTTGAAGATGGTTTGGCAAAAAGCTCAAAACTCAGTGCACAACCAAAACTCGAATCTAAGTTTATAGAAAAGATTGATAAAGGCTGGAAATTTTCTGTGACAAAAGAGCGAACAACACGGGCAATTGAGCATATCTCAAAATTTATGCCGGCTTTTAAAGCATCAAAAGTCGCTTCCAAACCTCTTTATGGAGCACAGCAAATTCCGGGTGATGATGCTACACTTCGAGCTTCAGAAGTTTCCTTTGAAGGAGAACGATATGCACGTTGTGAAATTGTCAAGGCATCTTCCATTCTTACTATGGCTGATGCCATCACAAAAAAACTGATTGATTTAAATATTTTAGATAAAGAGATGTATGGTAAAAGAGATTTTTCCACTGCAAAAAAAATAGAGAGTGAAACGATCACGAATTATGCTGAGAAGTTATGCTTGGAGAGAGAATACCCAAAATCTTTGGCATCTGTAAATTATGGTGTTCGAGAGAGGATTTGAACCTCCGACCACTTCGATGTCAACGAAGTGCTCTACCCCTGAGCTACCCGAACATTGTTTAATGAGTGAAATTCTAGCACAAATTCCTTAAAGTAATTTTCTTTTTTAAAGATTTTTTCAATGACTATTTTCTTTTGAAAAATATTGCAATATTCTCAAAATTTTACTTTTAATTTAGGTATAGACGTAGTATAATTTCACTCATAAGAAGATGCTTGAAAGTATCCATATAAATATTACCCCGAAGGTAAAACATGAATGTAACAGAATTAGAAGATATTGGAATTAAAAATGTCGGTAAGGTTTTTCATAATCTTAGTTATGACGAGTTGATTCAACATGAACTAGACAATGGTGAAGTAAAACTTACTAAAAAAGGTGCAACAGCAGTTGACACGGGAATCTTTACAGGAAGAAGTCCAAAAGACAAATATTTTGTTTACCGCGATCCTTCAAACAAATATATCGCATGGGGTGATGTTAACCAAAAAGTAAGTGAAGAAGTATTCAATGAGCTTTTAGATGTAGCTCGTAATCAACTCTCTGGAAAGGATCTCTATGTAACAGATGTATTTTGTGGTTCATCTCCTGCATCAAAAAGATCGATCCGCTTTATTTCAGAAATTGCATGGCAATCACACTTTGTAAAAAATATGTTTATCCGTCCAACAGAAGCAGAACTTGAAGTGTTTAAATCAGACTTTACAGTACTTAATGCTTGTAAAGCAGTAGATAAAAAGTGGAAAGAACATGGTCTTCACTCTGAAGTCTTTGTAATGTTTGACATTGAAAACAACATGGCTATCATCGGTGGTACTTGGTACGGCGGAGAGATGAAAAAAGGTATCTTCTCTATGATGAACTACTGGCTACCATTAGAAGGTAAACTTGCTATGCACTGTTCTGCGAACGTTGGTAAAGAGGGTGATACAGCTCTTTTCTTTGGTCTTAGCGGAACAGGAAAAACAACACTCTCTACTGACCCGAACCGTGCACTTATCGGTGATGATGAGCATGGTTGGGATAACCATGGGGTATTTAACTTCGAGGGTGGATGTTATGCAAAAGTCATCAACCTAGATGGAAAAAGTGAGCCTGAAATCTATGGAGCGATTAAAAAAGGTGCCCTACTAGAAAATGTTGTTATGGATGATGACGGTGAAGTAGATTACGAGGATGGTTCTAAAACTGAAAATACTCGTGTATCTTATCCAATCGGGCATATTGAGAATCATAAAGAAGACCTTATGGCAGGTCATCCACAAAACATTATCTTCTTAACGGCAGATGCTTTCGGTGTACTGCCACCGGTATCTAAACTTACACGTGAGCAGGCAATGTACTACTTCTTAAGTGGATATACTGCAAAAGTAGCAGGAACAGAGCGCGGAATCACAGAACCTGTTGCAACGTTCTCAGCATGTTTTGGAGAGGCTTTCTTACCACTGCATCCAACAGTTTATGCAAAACTTTTAGGTGAAAAGATTGACAAGCATGATGTAAGTGTCTACCTTGTAAACACAGGATGGACCGGTGGAAGATATGGTGTTGGTAAGCGTATGAGTATAAAAGATACACGTGCTTGTATCAATGCAATCCTTGATGGAACTATCAAAGAGAGTGAGTTTGGCACTACAAAAACATTTGGTCTTCATGTACCAAAAACACTCGGAGATATCGATCCAGACATCCTTAACCCACGTAATGCATGGGAAGACAAAGAAGAGTTTGATGCAACACGTGACAAACTTGCAAAGATGTTTATAGAAAACTTCAAAAAATACCAAGATGCAGAGAGTGAATTTGACTTCTCAGCAGCAGGACCAAAACTAGAGAAATAATTTTCTCTGGTTTACCCTTACTTTTTCACCTTTTTCTTCGTAGCTTTTTCCAAATAAAACCAAACACTCCCACCGATTACAAGTAAAATCACAGGTGCAAGCCATTTGTTTTCACTGATATAAATAGCAAAAGACTTCAGAGCCGCTCCAAAATAGTAACTAGAAAGCCCAAAAGCAAGCGCCCAAATAGCTGCTGCAAAAACATTTAAAATCGCAAACTTTTTAAAGTCATACTTTGTAAGTGCAATGGCAATCGGTACTACAGTTTTCAAACCATAGATAAACTTCTGAATAAAAATCACCCAGTCACCATGTTTTTTCATCAACATATGCGAAAGTGCCAACTTTCTTCTGTGTTTACGCAGCCCTTTCATCATCATAGATTTCTGATAACGTGTCAGCCAAAAAAGCATGATATCTCCCAGAGCGTTACCGGCAAATGCGATAGCTATTGAAGTTGTTAAATCCATCTTTCCCATAAAACTAAGCACTCCGGCAGCCACAAGCCCGATAAATCCACCACCAAGTGAGTAGATAAAAAGACCTATATATCCGTAGGTTACCAAGTTGCTAAATGTATCTTCCATTCCTGTTATATCCTTATTTTTCAATCTGCTCTTTTACAGTTTTTTTATTTTTTTTATTTCATCACGAAGTCGTGCTGCCTCTTCAAAATTAAGCTCCTTGGCTGCTGCTTTCATCTTTAATGACAACTCTTTTACAAGTGCCTTTTTCTCTGATGCCGGCATTTTATCCATTTTTTTATGTTTTTCATAGAGTCCGCCTGCATCTTCAATCTTCAGATTTTCATCAAGTGTACGTTTCGTTGTCTTAGGCATAATACCATGCTCTTTATTAAATGCTTCTTGTAATTCTCGACGCTTTTTCGTTATCTCAATAGCACGCTCCATTGAGCCCGTCATCTTGTTTGCATACAAAATCACCCGACCATTCTCATTTCTTGCAGCTCGTCCAATAGTCTGAATCAGTGCTGTTTCACTCCGCAAAAAGCCCTCTTTATCCGCATCTAAAATCCCAACTAAACTCACTTCCGGAATATCCAAACCCTCACGCAGAAGGTTAATTCCAATAAGCACATCAAACTCTCCCTGACGTAAAGCTCGTATGATTTGATTTCTCTCTATGGTATCGATATCTGAGTGCATATACTGCACTTTGATGCCTAAATCTGCCAAGTATTTTGTCAAAGCCTCTGCCATCTTTTTGGTCAGCACCGTTAAAAGTACCCGCTCATCTTTTGCAACTATCTTTTTGATCTCATCATGGATGTCTTCAACCTGATTATCTACAGGTTTTACTTCAATGATAGGATCAAGCAGTCCGGTCGGACGAATAATCTGCTCTGCTTTTACAGCGCTTCTCTCTAACTCATACTCATTTGGTGTAGCAGAGACAAAAAGATAATGTGGTGCTTTTTCGATGTACTCTTCAAGTTTTAAAGGACGGTTATCAAGTGCTGAAGGCAGACGAAAGCCATAATCAACAAGTACCTCTTTTCTAGCTCTGTCTCCTGCATACATCCCGCGAAACTGTGGCAATGATACGTGCGACTCATCAACAATTATCAGATAATCTTTATGTCGCACTTCAAAATAATCCAGTAGTGTAAAAGGAGCCTCTCCCGGCTTTTTGTTGGTTAACAGTCTGGAATAGTTCTCAATCCCTTTACACATTCCCGTAGTTTGGAGCATCTCTAAGTCAAACTCAACACGTTGCTTGAGACGCTGATATTCTACAAGTTTTCCCTCTTTTTGAAAATATGCAAGCCGCTCATCAAGTTCATCTTCTATACGTTTGATTGCTACTGCCATCTTCTCTTTTGAGACGGTAAACTGACTTGTTGAGTAGATAGTGAACTTTTTATGATCTTCAAGTCGTTTATTATCTATCACATCAAAGGTATAAATCGCTTCTATCTCATCCCCAAAAAACTCTATACGAATCGCCTCTTGTTCAAAATATGGCGGATAGATATCAATGCTCTCACCATTGACACGGATGTGCCCACTGTCAAAATAACTATCATTTCGTGAGTAACCCATCTCTACAAGTCGAAGCAGTAGTTTTTTCTGTCCTATCTCATCACCGACTGCTACAGACTGTACCATACTTTGATACTCCTGGGGATCTCCCAAACCATAGTTTGCAGAAACTGAAGCAATGACAATAACATCATCGTAGCTAAGCAGGTTCGCCGTAGCTGAGAGTCTCAGACGCTCCAGTTCATCATTGATAGCTGAATCTTTTTCAATGAAAAGATCCTGACGTGGAATGTAAGCTTCAGGCTGATAGTAGTCATAGTAGGAGACAAAATACTCCACATGATTGTTTGGAAAGAACTGACGAAACTCAGAGTAAAGCTGTGCTGCGAGTGTTTTATTATGCGTCATAATAATGGTTGGCAGTTTCGTTTTTTCAATGACACGCGCCATCGTATGTGTTTTACCAGAGCCTGTTACACCTTCAAGTGTCTGGTAACGATTCCCATCAAGGATACTTTGACTTAGTTTTTCTATGGCTTGTGGCTGATCACCTGCTGGCTCGTAGGGTGAAACCACTTCAAAATTTATATCTTTTTTCATTGATAAAATTATAGCTTTTTATAGTCAATAACAAAGCAGGTAACAAAACTATGTTATGATATAAAAAACAAAAAGGTATAGGTATGCACATTTTTCATTGGCTTGTTCTTTGTGCTCTCTTTTCTACAACACTCTTTTCATCCATTTCTTTACAGCTCAACGATAAAGAAAAGACTTGGTTAGAACAACACAAGATGATAAAACATACCGGTGACCCGGATTGGTTGCCTTTTGAAGCTTTTACACAAAAGGGCGAATATATTGGTATTATTTCTGATGGTCTCAATGTAATAGAGGCCAATACCGGTCTCAAGTTCAAAGTACTTCCATCTACATCATGGAACGAGTCACTTGAAATGCTCAAAAGTGGAAAAGTTGATATGCTAACGGAGACAACAGACTCTTACCTCCGCAAAAACTATCTCTTTACAAAAGCGTTCTTATCAAACTCCATTGTCATTATCATGCGTACACGAAGCTCTTACATCGACAATATCGAACAGTTGAGAGATAAAAAAATAGTCATGATAAAAGATTATGGTTATGTCCACAAGATTGAAGAGAAATATAAAAACATCCACTTTTATAAAGTCAGAAATATTCAAGAAGGACTTGAAGCCATAGCCACTGGAAAATATGATGTTATGCTTGTAACTATGGCTCTTGGTTCCTACGCTATTCATGCAATGCAACTCTCCAATGTACAGATAGTCGGAAAAACCGAATTTACTACACAGGTTGGATTTGCAATCAATCCAAAAGACAAACCTCTCGTGGGAATTTTAAATAAAGCATTTGACTCTCTTGATGAGCCGACAAAGCAAGCGATTCTCAGTAATTGGATTACACATAAATATGTAGAGAAAATTGACTATAAAATGATTTGGCAGGTAGCCATTATATCTTTTTTAATAGTTACCGCTGTTTTACTTTGGACACTGAGACTTAAACGAGAAATACGACGAAGAATAAAACTTGAAAAAGAGAATCAAGAGATGCTCGTACAACAAGCAAAACATGCAGTTCTTGGAGAGATGATGGATGCAGTTGCTCACCAGTGGAAACAACCGCTCAATGCCATTACGATGCTCAATGAACTTCTTATTTTAGAAGAAAAAGACGGCTTCGTGTCCGATAAATATCTCAAGCAGTATAAAAAGGATATGGATATTCAGATAAACCATCTCTTGACAACACTCAGTGAATTTCGCTCTTTTTTCAGGCCGGACAAAGAGCCAGAAAAGGTAAAGCTGCGTGATCTTATAGCATCAGTAGAACTTCTTGTAAAAGATGAACTTATGAAAGACTCCATCATACTTTCTGTTCACTGCGATCCAGAGATCTCAATAAAAGTAATAAAAAATGAGTTTAAACACATCTTACTCAATCTTATTAGCAACTCAAAAGATGCTTTTATAGAAAACGATATAAAAGAGAGAAAAATTTCTATTACTGTAACACAAAATGAAGATGAAACAATTATTGAATTTCGTGACAATGCAGGAGGTATTCCCAAGAAGATTCTACCACATATTTTTGAAGCAAATGTAACATCAAAACCAGAAGGAAAAGGAAGTGGGATAGGTCTTTATATGAGTAAGCAGATTGCAGAGAAAATGTCTGCAAAATTACATGTGCAAAACATTGCAAAAGGTGCAATGTTTACACTCATTATGAAAAATAATTAATTAATCCATCTGCCATTTAAGGATGATACTTGCATATGCAGTTGTTAATGAACTGAAATCATATGTATATGCACCCTGTGTTACTTTTTTATCAAGACTCATATATCTAGCACCTACTTCCAGATCTATCAGCTCTGTCGCATGGATATTAAAGCCAGCATCTGCTCCAAGATATCCTGTACTTGTATCTACCGAAGGCTGTGTACCATTTGTAGCAACTTTCATATATGCTTTTCCTGCATTTGCACCCAAGAAAAAGTTAGCACGCTTTGTAAAATTAAACTTGTATTGGAACTCTCCACCAATTGTATTTAATTTGTTGAAGTCTTTTGCATCATAATATCTTGCACTCAAAAAAATTCTAAAATTTTCAGATTCAGCACCAAGTTTAAGCCCTACATTACCAAATCCATTTTTTTGAATCTTTACGCTTCCAGCACCTGCAGTTTCAACATTAATATTGCTATATCCACCTTCTATACCAAAAAGTGAATTATATTCATCCGCCATTGATAGTGCTGGTATACTTAGTAAAGTTAAAGCTAAAGCTGCTTTAGTCAATCTATTTTTCATGTAGATTTCCTTTTTTTAATTTTATTTATTATACCTATTTTATTGCTTTTGCACAAACATAGGCACTACAAAACGCCCATTGGAAGTTATAACCACCAAGCTCTCCCGTTATATCGACAACTTCACCTATAAAATAAAGCCCTTTGACTTTTTTTGCTTCTAATGTTTCAATGTCCAGTTCATCTGTAACAACACCTCCACGACTCACCTCAGCTTTAGAAAAACCAAAGTTTCCCGCAGGTGCAAAAGTATAGTTATGAAGTTGCGTGAGCTTTACAAGTTCTTCACTTTGAACTTTACTGCACTCTTTATCCTTAAACTCTATGGCTTCTAAGAGTGCTTTAGACAATCTCTTTGGCAAAGGAATGACAGATGATACAAGTTTCTTTCCACCCTTTTTTATTAAAGAGATTATATCTTTATCTACTAAGAAATTTATACTGATATCCCCTTTTTTCCAATAAAGTGAAGTAGACAAAACCGCCGGTCCACTTATACCTTTATGTGCAAAGAGCATCTCCTCACGTAGAACTCTATCTGCTACTTTTATCTCCACAAAACAGGAGAGTCCACTGAGTGCTTTCATCCAAAACTGCTCTTTTTGCAGTGTCAGACCTACTAAAGCCGGTTCAAATCTTTGAACATTGATATCGAAATCTTTTGCAATTTTAAGGCCGATATCACTCGCACCTATATTTTTAAAACTCTCTCCTCCAGTTGCGACTACTACTTTTTTCGCTCTTTTAACACCCCTGTCTGTAAGAACTTCAAAACTATCTCCGCTCTTTTTTACCTCTAAAATCTTTTCATTTAAAATTATCTCTGCATACTTTGCATGACGCAGCAGAAGATTAATGATCTCATCAGAGCTTTTTTTACAAAAGTAGTATCTTCCTTTTCGAAGCTCTAGCTCAATACGTCCTCTCTCTAAAAAGTCAAGCAGATCATCTCGAGAGAACTTTTTTAAAAGTCTCTCTAAAAACTGCTGCTGGGCATCAAAATTATTGACACTAACATGCGTATTTGTGATATTACACTTGCCACCACCCGATATTTTTACTTTTCTTGCCACTTTTGTATTGACATCAATTATGCCGACAGAGAGTCGTTTTGGCAGATTTCCAGCACACATAAGCCCACTGGCACCTGCACCTAAAATAAGTACATCATAGTTTTTCATAAAGAGATTATACGATATAATTGCACAAATAATTAAAAAAGAAGAAAAATGGCTAACAAACTCCATATCGTCTCACTTGGATGTACGAAAAATCTTGTTGATACCGAAGTGATGATGGGAAAACTCCAAAACTTTGAACTGACAGACAATAATGAAGATGCAGATGTTATCATTGTCAATACCTGTGGTTTTATCGATGCAGCAAAAGAGGAATCTCTAAATACTGTGCTATCTCTGCATGAAACTCGTAAAGAAGATTCTCTTCTTGTAATGGCGGGATGCCTATCTGAGCGTTATCAAGATGAATTGATGGAGCAGATTCCTGAAGTAGATATCTTTACAGGGGTTGGAGATTACGACAAAATCGATGAACTTTTGGTCGAGAAAAAGAGCCGTTTTTCAGAAGAGGTCTATCTTATTGACGGTGCAGAGCGTGTAGTGACGGGGTCAACATATCATGCCTATATTAAACTCTCAGAGGGGTGCAATCAGACATGTTCTTTTTGTGCTATTCCTTCTTTTAAAGGCAAACTGCACTCTCGTGACCTGGATTCCATTGCACGTGAGGTTGAAGAGCTTGTGAAAAAAGGGTATTGGGACTTTTCATTTGTAAGCCAAGATTCAAGCTCTTACCTGCGTGACCAGAATGTAACAGACGGTCTCTCTTTGCTCATCCAGAGAATTGAGCTGATTGAAGGAGTAAAAAGTGCACGAATTCTTTACCTCTACCCTTCAACAACAACTATAAAACTTTTACAAAACATTGCAAAAAGCAAAGTTTTTCAAAACTACTTCGATATGCCGATTCAACACATCAATGACGATATGCTACGCATTATGAAGCGTGGTTTTGGCAAAGAAAAGACGCTTGAGCTGCTCAACTTCATGCGCTCTCTTCCAAACTCTTTTGTACGTACAAGCTTTATCGTTGGACATCCCCATGAGAGTGATGTGATGTTTGAAGAGATGTGTGACTTTGCGAGCTCTTTTGGTTTTGACAGAATCAATGTCTTTTCTTATTCTGATGAAGAGACAACTTCTGCCTATGCTATGGAAGAGAAGATTGATGATGAGACAAAGGCAAAACGTGCTCAAATCTTAGGTGATATCGCAGCTGAGTCTGCACAGAAATCACTTCAAGCAGAAGTTGGAAAAACACGTGAGATTGTCATTGATGGTGAGAGTGATGAACATGAGTTCTTACTCTCGGCACGTGAACTTCGCTGGGCTCCGGAGATCGATGGGGAGATCTATGTCAATGACCGTACAGATGATGCAAGTGAGCTTGAGTTTGGAAAAGCGTACGAAGCAAAAATCACAGAACTTGTCGGTAATATCTTAACAGCAACCGTAGATAATGCTAAAAAAGACGACTAAAGCACTCTTAGAAACTTCGAAAAACCTTCTAGCCTTCTCGGCTGGAGTTGACTCTACAGCTCTATTTTTTATCCTGCAAGAAAACAAGATTCCTTTTGATATCGCCATTGTTGATTATGGTCTGCGTGAGCAAAGTAAAGAAGAAATTGCTTATGCCCAAGAGTTAGCTAAAAAATACAATATAGAGTGTCATGTTCAAACTGCTGCTAAAATTGATAGTAATTTTGAAGCAAAGGCACGTGAGATACGCTACTCGTTTTTTGAAGAGCTTATTAACTCACATAACTATGACAATCTTCTGACTGCCCACCATTTAGGAGACAGGTTTGAGTGGTTTTTGATGCAGTTTTGTAAAGGTGCCGGCTGTGTAGAGCTTAGTGGTATGCGGGAGATTGAGCTGCGTGAGCATTACAGACTGATCCGTCCACTCCTGCACCTTGAAAAGCAGGAGCTGCTTGTGTATCTAAAAGAGAACAATCTACACTATTTTGAAGATGAAAGTAACAGAGATGAAAAATATAGTCGAAACTACTTTCGAAAAGCTCACGCACAACCACTTTTAGAGAAATATCTCTCAGGCATTAAAAAAAGTTTCTCCTATCTTGATGAAGACAGAGGGCAACTTATACAAGAGACTGAAATAAAAAAAATCAATCAGCTCGCCTGCTTCAGGCATCAGGATAAACGTTGTGATATTTATCATATTGACAAATATCTCAAATCCATCGGCCATATCATAACAAACGAAGAGAGAAAACTCTTAAAAGAGGAAGAGAGTGTTATCGTGGGACGAAAATATATTGTCACACAAGTAGCAGAGTATATCTGTATCGCACCCTACCAAGAAGCAAAAAATCTGACAAAAGCATTTAAAGAGAGCATGCGTCTCTTAAAGATAGAACCAAAGCTCAGAGGCTATTTGGCAGAAGATACAGAAGCAGAAGAGTTCTTGTCTTTATTATTGGCATAGACCTTCATTGTAAAAGATGATTTTATCATCTCCCCGTCACGCACAAATTTAATAGGAAAATTGACACCGATTATCCAGTCGCCTTTGTTCAGTGCATCTAAAAAGTCATAGAAGTTTGTCGGTGAAGAGATATGTGAAGTAGTATTGACTTCATAAACACTAAAACCCTCTTCATCTTTTGCTCTTTGGATCTTAGAGATCGTCAGCGATGAAAAGTGTGACTTATGTTGCTTCTCAAAACGTTCTGGTGAAAAAGGTCTGTCAAATGCTGTAATGATATTTCTGTTTTTGCTCTGCAACTCTTTAAGTGTTTCCAAAGTCTCATTATGAAAAACTTGATACTGATTGTACTCTTTGAGCTCTTTTTTCAGTGCTGTTCGTTTGAGGCGATACTCCTGACCTTCCGGTATCAAAAGTCCAAAAGAAAAAATCAAGACAAACAGAAAAAGAAAGAAAGACAGAAGCAGTATATAGATCTGATGACGCGATATATTAATCTTCACTGTTTAACTCCTCGCTTTCATCTTCATTGATATAGTTTGTTGAGACAAAATGCAACCAACCACTATCTGTCGGATAAAAACTTGTATATGTCTTCTGAAAAATCGAGCGCAGTGGTGCTTGCAACATAAAGTTATATACATCTTTATTCGGCGTTACACCATACAAAATCAGACCGTTTTGTAAAAGCTCTGCACGTGAGAGTGTTATACGCTCAGGTACGAGATCAAAAAGATTGGCAATCGAGTCTTTGAGCACCATATTTTGTGTAAAGACTTTTTCTGAGAGTGCTTTTTGCTTTTTAATATAGGCAATTTTACTATCCATATCTTCTATGTTTTTTTCCAAATCTATGCGGTTTTGTACCAAAGTCTCTCTCTCATTGACAAAAGAGTAATCTTTAAAGAGTAAAAATGCATATGTTGATAGTAGCATAATGATGGTAATTGAAAAAAATGTAACAATAAGCTGTACATCCGTAGTAAAAGGGGTCTTTTTACGTGGTTTTATGTAGCTGTATTTCATAAACCAAGCTCCTCTTTTACAAGTTCACATATTTCCGTATCTATCTCTGTATGTCTGATGTAGACATTTAAAAACATCTCTTCTTCAAGATACTTTTTCAAGTCACTGCTCACGCCAACCGCATCTGCGATATACATATTTTCTAAAAAAGTGCTCTCATACTTTTCATCTTTATAAAAATGAGCGACAGATGTCTGAATAAGTGAAAAACGCTGATAGTCCTCATTAAAACTTCCGTCATCAGCCTCTTGTAAAACATCATCACTTTCTAAGAACTCCTCTTCAACGTCCTTAGATTCATCAAACTCTTCAATCTCTTCAATCGCATCTAAATCCTCTATATCACTTAAATCTTCCAGGACCTCCCCAGTATCATCAACATCAATATTTTCCAAGTCAATGCCACTATCCATCTCAAGGTCCAGAACTTCTTCATCTTCAATATCATTTGTCAAAAGAATATCATCCACTTCACTAGTTGTCTGCATATCCATATGCTCAGCATACAGCAGTTTTGAATTCTCAAAAACAGCTATGGAGATAAAGCTGTCCTGTATAAGTGCATAGAGTGCTAAATTTCCACTTATCTTATCTTTGAAAAAATTGGCAAGTACGACAAATGGAGAGAAGATAAAATCTACTCCTGTCTCTTTATAGGTTTTTTCTATCTCATACAGTTCTGATTTTGATGTATAGTAGGTCCACTTTCCATTATAACACTTATATTCACAATTACTCAGATCATAATAGTATGGCAGTCGATTTTTTGAGCACGTCGGTAAAGCACCTTGTAAGCTGGAGTAGTCTAAAAGAGCGATGTAATAGTAAGGTGACTCTCTGACGTAGCTTTGAATAAACTCTAAAAGTTTTTCATCGAGTTGTGTAGTCTCAAACTCTGCATGAATATTATCAGCACTACCCTTTTTGGAATACAACTCTATATAGACAACAGTTGATGCACGCTTGACAATAATATTGACAAAAACTTTCAGATATAAAGCTTCAAAAATTTTAGCAAGCACTACTTTTCATCCTTACAGAGGGGATGTGCTTTGTCATAATTTTGTTGTTTCAATGCACTACCTAATTTCGTATATATTTGTGTTGTAGCCATAGAAGAGTGACCTAACAACTCACTAACATCGACAATCGGCGCACCACTGTTTAGCAGTGATGAAGCATAGGAGTGACGAAGTTGATGTGGTGTTACGCTCAAGGCTACACGACCAAAGACTTTAGTTATCATATATCTTAGACTATTTTCGCTTAATCTTTCGCCATTTTTTTCAAAAAGATATTTTTTTACCATAAAAACTGACAAATATTCATCAATTAATTTCTTTACACTCTCAAGAAGTGGAATATCTCTCTCTTTATTACCTTTTCCAATAATACGAATCCACTCACCATTGATATCTTCTACTTTCAGAGTTGCTAGTTCAGAGATACGCAGTCCTAAAGTGTAGAGCATCAAAACAACAAGTTTTTCCTGCAGTTCTGCCTTCTCTAATGCCTCCATAATATGCTCGTGTGACACCGGTTTTGGCAGAGTTTTTGCTACTTTTATACTCTCATCGGCACGCAACAGTACCTGCATACCGTTATCATTAAGATACTTGACAAAACTTCTTATAGCACTGAGTTTTTTTGAGATTGTTTTTGCATTCAGTGAAGCGATGTGAATGCGATACGGCATCAGATTAAAAAGCAGATGTTTTTTTTCATCAATGATTTCGATGTGCTTAAATGCTTCTTCTAAAGTTTCTGAGTAGCTTTTAACAGTGAGCTTGGAATACCCTCGCTGTTTTTGTAAATAATCTAAAAAAGCCGCTCTTTTCTTATCTATTGACTTTTTCAAGGAGTTGCTCGAAGTTTTTGTAGTAAGTCGCTGCTTCTTTTACCAAAGCCTCATCTGTAATCACACTAGGAGCAAGTTTCACATACGAGTCCACCATTATCTCACTCATAAGTTTTATCTTTGCTCTGTCAGCATCTGATATACTCTGCTTGGATGCTATGGTATTTATCTCACGCAGATACTCTTTTGCCTGGTCCACATACTTTTTATACTTCATAGATGTCTTAGACTGTGCCATAATCGTTGATGCCATACGATTGTAAACATCTATACTAAAGGCTTCATTTGCAAGTTCGTATGCTTTTTGATACTCTCCTGTTTCATAGTAGTATTTTGCTTCTAAGGATTTTTCATACGAAGGATTAATCAAAAAATAGACAACCATTACTATTATAAGACCAAGAGCGACAAAAGGAAAGAATATTTTAGCATTCATGTTTGAGTAACCCCTCTTTGAGCAATTTCCGTGCAGATTCAAGTTCCATGCCACTGATGTCTATCTCAGGACTTGCATAATAGTTAAGTATACCAAAAGGTTTGGGAATTGTAAACTTATCCCATGAATTTAGCTGCCAAAACTTTGTCGGCTTTATCTCGACAAGAACAATTTTGGCTTTTGTTTTCTGTGCCATCACAATGATACCGTCAGCTACTTCATGGCGAGGTCCTTTAGGACCATCAGGAGTAATGCCTATATCATACCCCTCTTTAATGGTCTTGATAGCCTGAATAAGTACACGTGCCGGATTTTTATCAGATGAGCCTGCAAGTGTTCCAAGCCCAAAGTATTTGATAGTGCGGGAGATAAGCTCTCCGTCAAAATGTGGAGAGATAAGTACCTTTGCATGCGGTTTCTTACGATAGTACTTGTAAAGGTAAGGAAGCATTAAAAGCTCTCCATGCCAACAGGCGAAGATAACAGGCTCATCTGTTATAGATTCTGGCGCATGAAAATTTTTTTTGTTTGTAAGATATAAAAAACGAATGACCAAAGAGCCGATGAAAGGGACAAGAAGTAGAGCCAAAGAGCGGCTGAACTTTTTAAGCAAGAATCTCACCTGTATAAATCGTTCGTCCAATCTTTGTGATTTTCACATCTCTAAACTCACCAAGCAACTCTTCTGAACCTTTTACTTTGACAACAAGGTTGTTATCTGTTCTTCCTGAGACATATCCATCTGCATTAAGCTCTTCAAAATAGACTTCATAGGTTTTACCCATCTGTTTTTGGCTCTTTTCATCAAGCAGCTCTGTATAGAGTGTCTGCAGGTACGAAAGTCTCTCAGATGCCACTTCCGGATCTACAACATCACTAAAATGCTGTGCTTCTGTTTCAGGACGCGCGGAGTATTTAAAGGAGAATATCTGATCGAACTTCACCTGTTTCATCACATCAATCGTCTCGGCAAAATCTTCTTGGCTCTCTCCGGGAAATGCAACGATGATATCGGTAGATATACTTACCTCAGGGCAGTGAGAACGCAGCTTCTCTACACGGTTTAAAAACCACTCTTTAGAGTAGCCGCGTTTCATATCTTTAAGTACTTTTGTACTTCCACTCTGCAGTGGCATATGCATCGACTTACATATCTTCGGATTGCTCGAAAACTCTTCGATGAACTCGTCATCCATATGAAAAGGGTGTGGAGAAGTAAAGCGGATACGGCGAAGCCCTTCTATCTTTGAAAGACGGCGAAGGAGCTCTGTAAAATTTACCTTTTCATGCTCACTTGAAGAGAATCTACGACCATAATTGTTGACATTTTGCCCGAGTAAAAATATCTCTTTTGCACCATTGTCAACTGCACGCTGCGCTTCTCGCACGATTAATTCATCCGGGATGGAGATCTCTTCACCACGCGTCTTTGGAACGATACAGAAGGTACACTGTTTGTCGCAGCCTATGGAGATATTGATGTAGGCTTTATAGGGTGATGTTCTAAAATCATCAAAAGCAAATTCACTCTCATCATAGTTGATGTCAACTTCAACAGCTCTCTCTTTATGCAGTACTTCTGTAATCTTTGAAACATTACGGGCACCCAATACAAAACTGACATAAGGAGCACGTTTAATGATCTCATCACCAAGGTGTGAAGCAGTACAACCGCATACACCTATCTTTGCACCCTCTTTCTTCTTTTTATTAAACACACCGAGTTCCGAAAAAAGCTTTGCAACAGGTTTTTCACGGACTGAACAAGTGTTAATCAAAATCAGATCGGCACTCTTCATATCATCTGTTGTTTCATAGCCCTCTTTCTCTTTGAGCGCTGCTATCATATGCTCACTGTCACGTGAGTTCATCGCACAGCCGAGTGTCTCAATAAAAAGTTTTTTACTCATAGATATTCCGTCTTAGCTCATTATGTGAACTTGGTACATATAGTCATTATCTGACAATCCGTACTTCACTTCACTCATGTAAAAACTTTTACCCTGCTCTTCAAAGTGATCTTGCAGTGCAAGTAAATCTTTGTGAGAATTTTCTCTGTCGAAGTAAAAAATCACACTCTCTTCTTTTGCAACTTTCTCTTCAATCTTTGCCAAATCAATCTTTTTTGGTTTCGCATCTAAATCTGTTCTAGCTAATTTTAAATCCATCTAGGTAGTTTCCTTTGCATTATTTTAAAAGTTTTGCATTATACTTAAATTCTACTAAAAAGCTGATTAAAGATGTTTTTAGCAGAATTTAAGTATAATACCTTACTTCAATAAGAAATCCCCCAAAGAATTATCATTGTTAGAAAGATTTCTTAAAATTTAAGGAAATAACTATGGAAAAAATATTAGACATTGCAGAAGCAATCGGTCATGAAAAAGGGCTCCAGCCGGAAAAAGTTTTAGAAGCTTTAAAGACTGCATTTATCCAGACCGCAAAAAGAGTCATCGATCCAAACTTTGCTTTTGAAGCAGTGGTAGATGAAGAGTCAAAAAATATAAAAATCGTTCAAACTATTACAGTTGTTGCAGATGATGATGAGAGACTGCAAGATGAAGAGAGTGCACCTGCATATATCTCAATCACTGATGCCAGAGAGTATGATGATCAAGTAGAGCTGGGTGACCAACTCCAAATTGATCATGACCTCGAAGATTATGGAAGAACTGCGGCATCAGGACTTCACCGTGAGATCGAGTATCACATCCAAAGACTTGTAGAAGATGAAGTCTATAACAAGTACAAATCAAAAGTAGGCACACTTGTAAGCGGGCGTGTGACACGTGTCGATGCACAAAATGCAACGTACATCGAAGTCGATGAGATTCGTGCAGTATTACCGATGAAAAGCCGTATCAAAGGTGAAATTTTTGAAGTGGGTGATCATATCAAAGCGGTTGTTCGCCGTGTAAATATGGACAAAGAGCATGGCATCTCAATCGAGCTCTCACGTACATCACCGAAGTTCTTAGAAGCACTTTTAGAGCTTGAAGTACCTGAAATCGCAGATGGTACTGTTATCATCGAAAAATCAGCTCGCATTCCGGGTGAGAGAGCAAAAGTAGCAGTACTCTCAACACATCCACAAGTTGATGCTGTTGGTGCTACTGTTGGTGTAAAAGGTGTACGTATCAACTCTGTAAGTGCAGAACTTATCGGTGAAAATATCGACTGTATCGAGTACACGAACATTCCTGAGCTTTTTGTCTCACGTGTCATGAGTCCGGCTATCATCTCTCACGTAGAGATTGTCAAAAATGAAGAAGGTGAGAATGAAAAAGCGATCATTACACTTCCATCTGACCAAAAAAGTAAAGCAATCGGAAAAAGCGGCATCAACATCCGTCTTGCATCTATGCTTACAGGCATGCAGATAGAGCTTATAGAGAGTGATGAAACAACCAATGAAAATGGTGAGATTGAAGAGAAAAAAGATGGAGTAGATGCACTTGAAGCACTCTTTAGCTAATAAGCACTAAGCCCTGTTCATATAAGGGTTTAGTTTTAAGAGCACTAGGTCTGCGAACATATTACCAAGCAGAGTTAGAAAGGCTGTTATCATCAGTATTCCCATAATGATGGGATAGTCGCGTGAGAGCGCCGAGATATAAAACAGCTGTCCCATCCCCTCAATACCAAAGATAGACTCCAAAATAACACTTCCACCAATAAGCCCCGGCAGAGAAAGCCCAAGCAGTGTAATGATAGGCGGCATAAGATTTGGCAAAATATAATAGCGCAGCAGTTTGGCTTGCGTGAGACCGCGTGAGCGTGCAAAGGTGTAATAATCACTTTTGAGTATCTCCAAGGTCAAAGAGCGTATGTAAATTATCATACTTCCCAGTCCTACAAATATCATTACCCCTATTGGCAGTATCAAGTGCCATGCCATATCAACAATATTCGCAAAACCCTCTTTTGCTTCTATGGAGTGTAGTCCTGCTATAGGAAAGAGGGATAGCTTGATGGAGAAAAAAATGATAAAAAGCAGTGCCAGATAAAAAGAAGGCATAGAAAAGGAGAAAAGTGAGAGCTGACGGATAATATAGTCAGCCCTCTTTTCGTAGTTAAGGGCTGCTTTTATACCAAGATAAAGTGAAAGAATAAAAACAGCAACAAGTGCAATAACATTCATCCAGAGTGTTACAGGCAAACGCTTTAATATCTCAGAACTTACATCCTGCCCACTGACAAAAGAGATACCGAAGTTGAGTGTCACTATATTTTTCATCCAGTCAAAATACTGCTGCAGCAGTGGTTTATCCAGTCCATAAACAGCTTTAAGTTTTGCTATAGCCTCCTTTGTCATATTTGGATTGAGCTCCCCTGCTCCAAAAAAAGAGTTTGGTGCTGAGTGAATTGCCAAAAAAGAGATGACAGATATCAAAAGAAGCATAAAAAATATGTAAGCAATTTTTTTTAAAAATAACACCATAACTCTGCTATAAACTTTTTCGTATATATTTGAGATATTCTCTTATATCGCTTAATTTTGCAAGTGTACTCTCACATATCTCTTTATAATCAACTCTTTCATAGTGATGTGCCAAAAAATTTCTAAAAGAAGCGATTTTAGCAAAATCATAAGCAAAATCAGCGGGGATAATATTATATTCTCCAAGTAAATCTATACTTTCATAATAACTGTTTGATTTTCTTAAATTTTTATATTTAATCATCATCTCCGCCAATGCAATTGAGCTGTCAGAGACAAGATAAAGATAGTGCAGCAGAGCACCCTGATATATTTTATCTCTCAAAAATCTCTCTTTACAATCACTTTTCAACTCTTCTAAAATCTTGAGTAGTTCTTCAATAGAAATAATTTTTTGCTCTATCTTATGCAACATCTAACATTCTTTTAAAAACTTTATAATCTTGTATCTCATGTTCTTTAGCGAGTTCAAAGAGTAGGCGTTCATCATTTTTTGCTTCTTTAAGGACAATACCTTCATTAAAAATATCTTCTAAAAGAGTGAAATTTTTGGCACTGTTTAGTATGATTAGATCGATATCTTTATGTAAATTTATTTCTAATTTATGGTGAATTTTTAATTTTGTATCAAAATGGTTGTATTGTTTTTTTAGATACACTGCGATGTCAATATCACTTCTAGCACTTTGCGTTTTTTTTGCATAAGAACCAAAAAGATATGCAAATTCTACCTCATCTATAGTTGCAATAATTTTTTGAATTTCATCTATTCTTACCATAAGATATTATAACATAAGTTCAAAACCAATTGGGATTACAGCTTAATCGAATTTTTTCGGATTTCATCACGCAAAAGTTTGTCTGTCGTACCCATAAGTACCAAATCTACATCGTAAAAAAAATCCATTTGCATCAAAGCAGTAAAAAATTTTGTCTTTTTTTTACGAAATTCATCTTTTGATAGGCTCATATCAAGAGCGATGTCTATATCTCCGCCTCGTTTTGTATCATCTACACGACTGCCAAAGAGGTAGATGTCAACATCACCAAATATTCTATGAACAGTTTGAGTAATCTTTTGTTTTACTTTCTCTGAGAGTCTCATCTGTAGCATCCATAAAAGTCCAGACTCTTTTTATAATAGTTTTCAAGTCTGGTAAAATTCTCTATGCAGTATCTCAAATCATCCAGTGCATCTTTTAGCTCCTGTGGATAATCATGTTCAAGCTCATTTCTTACCTCACGCAGCTCTATCCAATTCTCAATGCTGTCTATGATCTCCTCTTTTTCTATCAAAGAGAGTACCTCACTCATCTTACTAGTATGGACACCTGCTACCTCCAACAGAAGAGGAAATATTTTAGCACCCAGAAAATCCTGCAGTGATGCAAAACGTTTCAGGTAGGCATCTAAGATTGCGCGTTGTTGTGGGTTGAGAGTATTAAAAATAAAGGGCTCATAAATATTGTTATTTTCCTGCATCTCATCGATGAGTGTTTTATATTCAGAAAGAGCAATATAGTGCTTTTCAACTTTATCAAATCGTTTTTGTAAAATATTTTTCAGGGTATCTATTTTTGTCATAAAAGTATTATAACATAAGTTGGTTTTTTCAGGAGTTTGTGATTTTTATACTGGGAGGGGAAACTAGCTCCCTCTAGGGGAGATAGTTAAAGTTTCTAGTCTAATGTTTAGATTAGAAGTTTAATGTTAAGTATGCTTGGATAGTATTATAAGCTGAACCTTTTGTAGCTCCAACTTTAATGTTTTGATCATCAGCTTTTGTATAAATATATGCTAATTTCGCATCTAAAGGACCAAATGCTTTACCTGCCGTCACAGTAAGCTCTTTCATATCTGGACGTTCTGCTGTTCCGCCATTTTTATCTGAGTTCGTTTGTGTATAGTATGCACCTAAATCAATACCAGCAGCATTACCAGTTACAGTAACATTAAGAGCTGAAGTATCTGCACGAGTTACATAGCCATAATTCCACCAAGCTTCAGTATAAAGTTTAGTTTGAGCATTATTACCTAAAGTTGCAAGATTTTGTGCTGCACCAAGTCCGAAACCTGATTTTGTTTCTTTACCTGTTTGAGAGTAAGCAACACTTGCACTTAAAACATCTTTCATTTCATAACCAAGTTTGAATGCATATGCATCATTATCAGAATCAGCTGTAATTGCTAAATTATTACTCTTATTATAGTTGATTTGTGTATATTGTGCTCCAGCAGAAATACCTTCCATAGCTACATCAGCTTGTAACCAGAAACCATCAACATATTGTGGTGCATCATAATACCATGCTTGAACAGTTAATGGTTTTACAGAATTATTTACGATACCTGCTGCGAATGCTCCATTATAAAATTGAGAAAACGTACTACCATCATAACTTGCATCATTATTCTGAATTCTATTAGCTATTCCAACAGGTGCATTTGTCCCTGTACCATTTCCATTAAAAAGACTTGATCCATTAGAACCACCAACATAGGCACCTACTAAAGTAGTATCTGGAATATCTTGGTTAATTACTACAGCAGCTTCAAATGTATTTTCAACAATTGACCACGTCTCAGTAAATACTAATGGTGTGTCAAGTTTCATACGACCAATTTTACCTGTAGTGTTACCTACAGTTGCAGCAATCCATGCTTCATCAACAATCCAAGAATCAGAAACTAAATCTGTTCCTTCCCACACATTATTAACAAGTTGACCTTGCAGACCAAGTGTAGTCAATACAGTTGTATTTACACCAGCTGAGATATTTTTAGTTAAATCAGCAGTAATTCCAAGGCTCAATGCAGCTTGACCAGCAGATGAACCAGCATTAAACAAGCTATCAGAAGCAGTTGTTGTAACACTACTAATACCATCTGTTTTTGCATCATCAGTTGCATAGTAAAGTTTAGCATCACCACTAACTTTAACGTTATCGATAGCAAACGCACTTGAACCAATTAGTAGCGCTGCTACTAAACTCATTTTTGTAAATTTCATATATTCTCCTTATCCTTTTACAAATTTCAGAAGCAGTATAACATAATCTTTTCTTAACTTTACATAAATTTTACATTATTTATCTTTTTTTTGGCTATAATTCCCATATGAAACAACTAATTATAATATCAAACACACTCTTGTTAGCTTTTGTTCTGAGTTCCTGTGCTTCTTCTTCATCAAAAGTAGCACCGTCACAAAATTCTGCTTTAAACAGTATAAGTAATTCAAATGCAGGAAAAAAAGAGGGAGCAATGCAGAAATCCCTTGACTCTTGGCTCAAAGAGGATTGGGAGCCGACAATATCAAAAGACAAAAAGATTCAAAAGAAATATATGCAAGAGAAAAAAGGGAGGACAGCAGAGGGTTCAGTCAAGCAGACTCAAGAATCACACTTTGTTGATAAAGAGGATAGAAACTTTACTTTACAGGAGTATGTTGATAAAGCTTCTGCCTATATGAGAGCAAAACCAAATGATTATAACAGCTCTCATGTTAAGCAAGTCGAGTCACTTCCTGTTATAGGAAAGTAACTCTAGAGTCTATCTTGCATCCCATGCAAGAATAGTTTTACCCTCTTCATTTGTCTCAGCCATTGCCATACCCATAATGTTATAACCGTTATCTACATAGTGTGTCTCACCTGTTACACCAGAGCTTAAATCACTAAGAAGATACATAGCTGAATTTCCAACCTGTTCGATTGTTACATTTTTACGCAGTGGTGCATTTGTCTCATTCCATTTGAGTATCTGAGAAAAATCACCGATCCCTGCAGCTGCAAGCGTTTTGATAGGTCCAGCTGAAATTGCATTTACACGCTGACCTTTTTTCCCAAGGTCCACTGCCATATAACGCACAGTTGATTCTAGGGCTGCTTTAGCTACACCCATTACATTGTAGTTTACGATGTACTTTGGTCCACCAAGATATGATAATGTAAGGATTGATGCATCATCACTTAGTACTGGCTCTAAGCGGTTTGTCAGATCAATAAGAGAATATACAGAGATATCCATCGCAATTTGAAATGCCTGTTTTGTTGTTTTCATAAAAGGCTCAGAGAGTGCTTCTTTAGGAGCAAAAGCAACAGAGTGTACAAGAAAGTCAATCTTTCCGAAATCTTTTTCGATTTTTGCCGCTATACCTGCCATATGCTCTTCATTGCTAACATCAAGTTCATATACATGACTGCTTCCAAACTCTTTAGCAATCGGCTCTACTCTCTTTTTTAGTGCATCATTTAAATATGTAAATGCCATTTCAGCACCCTGCTCATGACATGCTTTTGCAATTCCATATGCGATTGATTTGTTATTTGCCAATCCTACGATAAGACCGCGTTTACCTTTCATTATCATCTCTTTTTTCTCCTTAATTTTATTTCATAAAATGAAGGGCACCCCTCCATCTATTTAGTACAGAAAAGGAAGTAATTCCTTTTCTTACGCTAACACTATGTTTCCCTCAGCGGGAAGCTCTCGCACTTTACGCTCTTATTATTTCATAAGATTTTGCTTTTCTAGTTCATCTGCATACTCTATCATTGTGCAGAAATGTTCAACATAGAGTGCTGCACTCCCGACTAAGATGCCATCTACATTATTCAGTGCCAAAACATCTTTTGCATTGGACACTTTTACACTGCCACCATACAATAGTGGTGCGTGAGATCTCTTTTTGAGCTCTGTATGAATATCTTCGATATCTTCGAGTGTTGGTGTAAGTCCGGTACCTATCGCCCAAACAGGCTCGTATGCGATAATGAGCTTCTCATACGATGTATCTATGCCTGCATATTGTGCAGAGATATAGTCCAGCATCTGCTCTTTACCAGCCTCACGCACATCTTTTGGCTCACCGACACAGTAAACTATCTTAAAACCCTCTTTCTTAAAGTAGTCAAATTTTTTAGCGATGAACTCTTGAGACTCACCTAAGATATGGCGTCTTTCACTATGACCGATAAGGATAGTTTTGATACCAAACTCACTGAGCTGCTCCAGACCAATTTCACCGGTAAAGGCACCATTTACTGTCGGATAAGCATTTTGAGTACCGACCTCGACTTTTGTAGAAAAACTGTCCAGTGATGAGATTGCAGGAAAAACCAAAACTTCTTGCTCGCTTTTTTGTGCACATTTCTCCAACTCTTCTATATAGAGAGCCGTATCATGGCGCGATAGGTTTGTTTTTAAATTCGCTGCAATTATCATCTCTTACTCCTCTTCGCTTTTTTCTACCATAAGCGGTTCAACACCAGGAAGTGTTTTACCTTCTAACAACTCTAACGATGCACCACCGCCTGTAGAGATAAAACTCATCTCATCATCAACACCTACACGCTGAACCAGGTCTGCAGTGTCACCACCACCAACAACAGTTGTAGCATAAGAGTCTGCTACAAAGTGTGCTATCTTAGAGCTTCCACGGGCAAATTTTTCCATCTCATAAACACCCATTGGACCGTTCCAAAGAACAGTCTGCACATCATTAAGACCCTCACGGTAAAGTCGTACAGTTGCAGGACCGATATCTAGTCCCATCCATCCATTTGGAATCTCTTGAGCCGTTACAATCTTACTAACCGCATCTTCAGAAAACTTTTCAGCTGCAATAACATCTACAGGAAGGTAAAACTTTACACCGAGTTTTTTTGCTTCATCCATGATATTTTGTGCCTCTTGTAAGAGTTCATCTTCAACCAAAGATGCCCCAATATCATAACCCATCTGTTTTAAAAATGTAAATGCCATCCCACCACCGATGAAGATTTTATCTACCTTTGGCAGTAGGTTAACAAGGGCTTCAAGTTTTCCAGACACTTTACTTCCACCAACGATGGCAGCAAAAGGACGCACAGGATTGTTAATAAGCTTTCCAAAGAAGGTGATCTCACGCTCTAGCAAAAATCCTGCAGCTTTGTGTTCATTATCAAAGAATTTTGTAATCCCATGAACAGAAGCATGTGCACGGTGACTGACACCAAAAGCATCATTGACATAGAACTCTGCCATAGAAGCAAGTTTGCGTGAGAGCTCTTTGTCATCTTTGGTCTCACCTGCTTCAAAACGCAGGTTTTCAAGTAAAAGTACTTCATGACGCGGCAATTCTTGTGCCATTTTGAGTGTTGCATCATCAACAACACCAGGAGCCAACTCTACATGACGTTTGAGGAGTTGCTGTAGTCTTCTTGCAACCGGTGCCAAAGAGTACTTCTCAACTACTTCACCTTTTGGACGACCAAGGTGAGAAGCAAGTATTACTGCACAATCTAGATCCAAACAGTAGTTAATCGTAGCAATGGCAGAGCGGATTCTTCTGTCATCAGAGATATTCCCAAACTCATCCATAGGGACATTAAAATCACAACGAATAAAAACTTTTTTATCTTTGAGGTCTAACTTTTTTAAGTGTAGTAGTTCCAAACTGCTTTCCTATTTTGAGATGTGTAGAGCCATGTCTAAAAGACGCATAGAGTAACCCCACTCATTGTCATACCATGCCATCACTTTTACCATATCACCACCGATTACCTGCGTGAGGTCCTCTGCAACGACTGAGCTGTACTCACAACCAACGAAGTCCTGTGATACTCTCATATCTTTATCTACAAGCAGAAGATTTTTAAGGCGACCTGCTGCTGCTTCATTGAATGCTGCATTTACTTCTTCTTTTGTAGTCCCTTTTCTTACAACGACATTTAAATCAACCATAGAAACATCCGGAGTCGGTACACGAACTGACTGACCATGAAGTTTTCCTTCAAGCTGAGGAAGTACAAGACTGATAGCCTTTGCAGCACCTGTAGTAGTTGGGATCATATTGATAGCACCTGCACGGGCACGGCGCTTATCTTTGCTGTGTTTTACATCAAGGATGTTTTGATCATTTGTATACGAGTGGATTGTAGTCATCAAACCTTTTTCAATTCCGAACGCATCATCAAGAACACGTGCAACAGGACCAAGACAATTTGTAGTACATGAAGCATTTGATACAATTTTTTGTCCGTCATACTTCTCTTCATTTACACCCATAACAAATGTTGGTGTGATTTTGTCTTTTGCAGGAGCAGAAAAAAGAACTTTTTGGACACCATTGTCAATATGAACCTGAGCGGACTCTTGTGTAAGAAATACACCCGTACACTCTAAAACCATATCTGCACCACAATCAGCAAAGCCGAGATTTTTCGGGTCTCTATCAGAAAATACTCTAATTTTCTCTCCATCTATGCTGATGTAGTTTTCATCTACCTGCTCTACTTCACTATCAAATGTTCCGTGAACTGAATCATTTTTAAGTAGATAAAGCATCATATCCATGCTAGCCATATCATTGATAGCTACAATCTCAACATCATCTCGCTTTGCTGCAATACGAGCAACACAACGACCTATTCTACCAAATCCGTTTATTGCAATTTTGAGTGCCATTCTATATCCTAATAGTAAAAAATTCAGTAATTTTATCCAAAATTAGTTATAATTCGTATTAAAGTACCTATCCAAAAATAAAATCAATTAACAGCGATAAGAAAAAGGTATAGATGCAAGGCAGATTTTTTGCAGCACTAGCTAGTCTAATGCAAAAAAATCTAACGAAGTCAGATGTACCTTTTTCTTATCGCCCGTAGGGAGGTTTAAAATGATACCTATTACTGCGTTAAAACCACTTGAAGCTACTAGTAGCTCCTGCGTAGTTTCACCTTGTACTAAGCATCATTTTAAGCCTCTGTTATTTGGTTTTATTTTTGGATAGGTACTTATGAAAACAATAGCACTTTATGGAGGTTCATTTGACCCTCCACATATCGCTCACGAAGCGATTGTAACAGCTTTAAGCAATCTAGATTTTTTAGATAAAATCATTGTAATGCCAACATATCTCAATCCATTTAAAGATAGTTTTACAACTCCGGCAGAGTTACGTCTAGAGTGGCTTAAAAAAATATTTTCAGAGTATGAAAATGTTGAGATAGATTCATACGAAGTAGATAAAAAGAAAAAAGTTCCTACTATTGAGAGTGTCAATCACCTGCTTAAAGAGTATGACAAGATCTATGTAGTAATTGGTGCGGACAACTTGTCCTCACTTCATAAATGGCATAAATATGATGAGCTTAAAGCCAAAGTCACTTTTATTGTCGCAACTCGTGATGATATAAAGATACCAAAAGATTTCATACAACTCAAAATTGATGAGGATATATCTTCTTCAGAATTGAGAAAGAATTTAGATATTTCAAAATTACCAAAAAAATGTGCACATGAGATTGCACAATATTATAAGGAACACAATGCAAACAAGAATTGAAAAGATTACAGAGACTTTAGATAAGAACAAAGCAGAAGCGATAGAGGTATTTGATCTGCGTGATAAAAACTATTTTGTTGATTATGCGATCATTGCATCATCACTTGGACAAAAACATACGATAGCACTGCTTGACCATCTCAAAAAAGCTCTCAAGCCTGCTGAGAATTTCAATAATGTTGATGAGAGTGGAGATTGGATTGTTGTTGATTTAGGTGATATCCTCATCCATATCATGACGCCAGAGTATAGAGTCAAATATGATATGGAAACATTTTTAAGTGAACTTGGAAACAACAACTAAGATTTTTTCTTTGTTGTTGTAGTCTTTTTCTTACTTTTTTTCTTTGTAGATTTCTTCTTTGAAACGCTCTTTTTCACACTTTTTTTCTTCTTAGTAAGCACTTTTTTCGCTGGCGAAGGATTCTCTTTCTCTAAAGCTTTCTCTTTTTCATACTTCTCTAAAATATCTTTATAGTTGTAAATCGCTTCTACATACTTCACAGGTTCTGCACCACGGGCATATCCATACTTCAAATTTCTGTAGTATCTTTTTTGAGAAAGCAGTGGCAGAACGATTTTCAGATCACTCCAGATATTATGATTGAGCCCCAGTTTTTTAGCAAGCTCACGAGCATCTTTGATATGCCCCATTCCTATGTTATACGCAGCCAGTGCAAATTTAAGTCTATTTTCACCCTCAACAGATTTTGGTACCAGTTTTATCATCTGATTGAGATGTCTTGTTCCACCTACAATACTCTGTTTTGGATCAAGTCTGTTTTTCACGCCTAAGATTTTTGCTGTTGTACGTGTAAGCATCATCAGTCCACGTACACCTGTGAAACTTTTTGCCCGTGGGTTCCAGTGTGACTCTTGATAAGAGACGGATGCCAGAAGCGTCCATGGAATTCCAAAACGTGTACCTGCTTCTTTGAAATACTTTTTATATTTTGGCAGTCTCGATTTTAACCGTTTATAGAACATCTTTGTATTGTAATAATCAAAAAAGAGGACATAGGAGTAGTAGTGATCTTTGAGCTCTGTAATTTTGCCTCGCTGATTAAAATCATTGAGCCATGCATACATATCTGCTTCGAGTTTTTTTGCATCTTTTGGCAACAGCCATGCAAGTTGTTCCCGTCCACTGATAGAAAAAGCAAGGGCAATTTCCGGAAAAAACTTCAAATTGAGTGCATAGATATTTGAATCTGCTACAGTACAGTCTATCTCATGTTTTGCAACCATCTCCAAAAGTTCTTCCGTTGAATACTCTGAACTTGTTGTAAAGTTGATATCAAAACCGTCTTCTTTGAGTTTTTTGAGTGTTTCACTGTAGCTGGTATCATCTCCTACCATAATTGTAAGACCCTCTAAGTCCTCCACATCTCTTGGAAATTTTGAACTGCCAAGCATGCCACGATTACAGATGACCTGTTCTTGCACTTCAAAATAGGATGGTCCAAAGTGATAAAGTTTTTCTCTGCTTGGTGTTTTTGCCAACGAAGCGGATGTGATATGAACATTTGGATTACTACTTAAACGTAGTGCCTCTTTGACCGTATGTGCGGGGATAATGTTGAGCTTTACACCCAAATGATCCGCATATGCTTTTAAGAGATCATATTCAAACCCCTGTGGTCCTTCATTTCCAATATAGTACGTAGAAGGGGCATTAAGCAAAACAACATTTAATCTCTTTTCTTGTTTAATTTTATCAAGCAATGATGATGTTTCAATTCGTTTACCCGGCATATATGCACTATGGCTTAACCAACCAAAAACAAAAAAAGAGAAAGCAAAAAAGATTGCTATACCAGTATAGAGGAGCTTATTCATTATACTAGTTTACACTAGAGTTCTTTTAAAATTCCTTATACGAAGATAAAGCGATTAACCCCATTCTCATATTCATGGGCAAGAACCTGTCCATGCGCTTTTAAGATTGAGTCAACTAGATAAAGACCCAATCCAAAGCTGTTCTTGGAAGGATTTTCTTTTGTAAAAGGTTCAATATAGTACTGCAGTGGGTGCTGCAGACACTCCCCTTTACTCTCAAAACAGAGTTCACCCTTTTCATTGATAAGAATTTTTATATGGGAATCTGTCGAGTATTTCATAGCATTGTCAATCATATTTTTAATAGCAGTTGTATAGAGCCTATAGTTTGCCTGTAGTTTAAAATCAGTCGGTACCTCAACGCTCACTCGCTCTCTCTCCACCATTGCCATATCAATAGCACCATCAATAATATCTACTAGACGGTACTCTGAAAAATCTTTTTTATCATCAAGACTTGTCACTTCTTCAATCATTGCAAACTCATTTACAAGAGTTTCCAAGCGTTTGAATATAGAGCTAAAACGCTCTTTTTGTTTCTCAGAATCTAACATCTGTGTAGCAATCGTACCTTTGGCGATAGGCGTCTTTAACTCATGCATCAAGTTACGCAAGAAGAGTGTGCGGGACTCTAGGATATTGTTGATTTTTCGTCGCGCATACTCAAGTTCATTGGCAACGGAGCCGATCTCATCTTCACTTCTTGTTTTAAAGGAGACATTCATATTTCCCTCTCCATAGAGGGCTATCTTTTTTCGCAATCGGATCAGTGGGCGTAGTTTTTGTAAAACCAGCACAAAAGAGAGACTGATAATAAGAAAAATAGTTGTATAGGTGTAAAGAATATTGATATAACTGTATGGTTTGAGGTCATTGTCTTTAATGAGAATATCTCCATTTGGTGTTTCAATGTAGAAGTAGATTTTTCGCTTATACTGTAACATCGTAGCGCGAAGGTTTGTAACCGTATTTTTCGTATACATCCCTTTTTCACTAATCATCAAAGAGGTGTTAAAACTTTTAAAACCTTCACGTTTTAAGATTTTACTTTTCGAGAGGATTTTATTTTTCTGCGTTTTTGCTTTAATGACTTCAAGATCATAAACGGCCAAATTGGCTTCAAGCATGATCTCGGAGCTTTGGCGTTGCTGATGCTCTCTGTATATCTGTGTAATTACTGTATATTTTGTAAAAATGTGATTGATATACTGTTGATAATTAAGTTTATAGAATTCCCAAAAGATCGCACTGACACTTACCAAAGAGACTGTCAGTGCAAAGAGTACAGTAATTAAAACAGCATGTTTTTTCATTATTTAAGAAGTTTGTATCCTACACCACGTACAGATTCTATGAGTGATTTGTCACCTAGTTTGTTTCGAATACGCCCTACCATTACATCGATACTTTTGTTTGAAGAGTCTTCATTTATCGCGTTTACATTGTGAATGAGGTCCTCACGTGAGACAACAAGTCCCTGCTTGCTTATCATATAAGAGAGTATTCCAAACTCTGCATTTGTCAGGTCAATATTACGCCCTTTGTATGTAATCGTCATTGTTGATTTATCGCATTTAAAATCACTTTTATTTTCCTCTTTTGCAGAGGTTTTTGCTTCATAACGACGCAATACTGAATGAATACGTGCTTCAAGCTCACGTGGATCGTAAGGTTTTGGTAGATAATCATCAGCACCCAGTTCAAGCGCTTTTATCTTATCTGTCACATCACTTCTTGCACTCGAGATAATAATAGGAATATCTTGACGCTCACGTATCGCTTCACATACTTCAAGCCCATCCATTCCAGGCAGTGTCAAGTCAAGTATTACCAGATCAAAAGGCTCCAGTTTTAAAATGCTCACTGCTTTAAACGGGTCATCTTCTGTTATTACTTTAAAGTCAAACTGTTCAAGATACTCCGTAAGTATCTCTGCAAGTTCTAAATCATCTTCAATCATCAATATTTTTTGCATTTTTCTTTTCCTTCTGGTTTATTCTAACAAGTATGAACTAATAATAAGTTAATTTAGCTAAATACGAGTGCGATTCTATAAGCAAAAAAAGCCAGCACATAAGCAACAATTGATGTAAAGATAAAGAGATAGACTGCATACCTCCAACTACCTGCCTCTTTGGCAAAGACTGTTGTTGCTGCCAGACACGGCAGATAGGTCATCACAACGACGATAAAGGCAACTGCCGAAGCAAAGGGAATATTTTGGCGGATATTATCCGCTAGTGATTTGGATGTCTCATCCACATCACCTCCGATTGAATAGAGCACTCCAAGTGTTGAAACCACAACCTCTTTTGCCGCAAGTCCGGTTTGCAGGGCAACATTCATCTTCCAGTCAAATCCAAGCGGAGCAAAAATCGGCTCTGTAAGTTTTCCTATTCTTCCCAAATAGCTTGACTCAAGCTCTTTTTGTGCAAGCTCATTTTCAAAATGAAGCTTCTCTTTTGCATCTACTGCTTTTTCAATCTTGGTGGCATAGAGTCTCTCAAGTGTCTCATTGTGCGGATAATTACTCAAAAACCAAACCAGCATGGCAGCACCGGCGATGAAAGTCCCCGCCTTTTTGAGATACATGATTGTCTGCGTAAGCACTGTGTGCCAGATAAGTTTGAGTGCCGGCAGGCGATACTTTGGCATCTCCATAACAAAAGGCTCATCGACACCTTTAAAGGCTGTCATCTTGAGCACTTTTGCAAGTATGAGTCCCAAAATTGCCCCAGATATATAGATAGTAAAAAGAACATTTCCAGCCATTGCTTCACCAAAGAAGGCTCCGGCAAAAAGAACATAGACAGGCAAACGCGCACCACAGGACATAAAACCGATGATAAAGAGCGTGAGCAGTCTGTCTCGGTCATTTTTTAAAATTCTAGCCGACATATATGCCGGAATTGAACAGCCAAAACCGGTAACCAGCGGGATAAAACTCTGTCCATGCAGACCAAATTTATGAAAAAATCCATCGAGCAAAAATGCCACACGGCTCATATATCCTGTCGTCTCAAGCAGTGCAATTCCGATAAAAAGAATAATAATATTTGGCGTAAAGAGCACAACTGCACCCACACCGCCGATGATGCCATCCACCACAAGTGAGCGGACATCATCATTGCTGATTGTTGGAGCTATAACATCCCCAAGCCATGTGAAAAATCCATCTATCCACTCCATCGGAATGTTACCTATTGTAAAGGTAAGCTGAAAAAGACTCCACATAAAAAAGAGAAAAATAGGGATGCCAAAGAGCGGATGGATTAAGATGTTGTCAATCTTCTCCGTGAGTGTTTTCTCCTCTTTTTTATCATTACTGTGGCGGACAACTTCTGTCACAATCCCACGGTTAAATGCTGCATACTCCTCGGCAAACGCCTCTTTGATATCATCCGTGTCATGGTGCAGTTCAATATGTTTGGATGCCTCAATTAAGATAGGCTGCAACTCTGTCCAGATCGGATCACCATGGAGTTTTTCATAAGTTTTTTTGTTGTTTTTTAGAAGATTGATGGCAATGTTTCTATAAGAATTTACCGCTTTGTATTTGTGCTTTTTGAGATAGGAGACGATAATCTCTATCTCCTCTTCCACCGCCTCACTAAAGATGAGTTTTGGCTCTTTCTTTGGTGCTGTGTATGTCTCTACTACAGTATCAATCAACTCCTCAATGCCTGTTTTTGCTGCGGCTGAGACCTTCACGCAAGAGATACCCAAAAGTTCAGACATATAAGTGGCATCAATTTCTATGCCTTCTTTCTCGGCCTCATCACTCATATTGAGTGCGATAACCATCTTTTTGCTCATTGTCAAAAGCTCAGAGGTGAGTTGGAGATTTTTTTCAAGATTTGTTGAGTCTACGACATTGATGATAATGTCATAATCTTCCGCACAGAGATAATCATGCGTGACCCGCTCTTCTATCGTGTAATCTGTAAATGCATAGGTCCCCGGCAGATCAACAACCGTAAAATGGTAATCTTTATAATCAAACAGTACCTCTGTCTTATCCACCGTTACACCGGAAAAATTTCCTACATGCAGGTGTGCGTTACTCACTGAATTGATAAGCATACTTTTACCGACATTAGGCTGACCTACAAGTGCAACCTTGATATGATTTGCGATAATAGGACAGGCTTTTGGATCAATATGTTCTTTCATACTTCCTCCACCTCTATAAGTTCCGCTTCTTGCGCTCTAAGTGCAATACGCATCTTCCCTATCTTAATCTCAATTGTTTTCTTTCCTGGAGCATGCTCTAAAACTTCAAGCTCAGCTCCTTTCATGACACCAAAAGAGATAAGACGCTGTTTTAAATTATATTCTGCATTTATTTTTTTTACTTTTACTTGACAGCCCTTATGGCAATTCAATAAATTATTCATTTTTACTCTTATACTCTTAATTGTATATTTCTACTCTTTAATGATAATAGAATCTTACTTACAATTCTCTTAATAATGATAAATATTATCATTATCTAATATTTGGACTTTTTTATTTTGAACTATTTTATCTGATTTTGCTATAATTCGACATTAATAGACTTCTTACATATTTTTAAGGACAA
Organism: Sulfurimonas indica; assembly: GCF_009192995.1. Taxonomy (GTDB): domain Bacteria; phylum Campylobacterota; class Campylobacteria; order Campylobacterales; family Sulfurimonadaceae; genus Sulfurimonas; species Sulfurimonas indica. The sequence continues at coordinate 35,411 of NZ_SDID01000011.1, forward strand.
TACTTTATGAAATTTTTATGGAAACCCTCTTCTCATTTCAATCTGGCAAACCTCTTTACTTTTGTAAATATTACCGCGGGACTTATGGCAACCTACTTCATCACGCAAAACAATTTTACTGTAGCCATCGTTCTTGCCTGGATTGGGGGTGCATTTGATATCTTTGATGGAAAAATCGCAAGAAAGTACAAACTCTCGAATGAATTTGGAGTGCAACTTGACAGTTTTGCAGACTTTTTAAGTTTTGTTCTTGTTCCTGTATTTCTGATTTTTCAAGCCTCGTATGCACCAAATCTAAATGGTTTTTGGCTTATCATTGCAGCAGTTGTAAGCATATACTATGTGATTTCCGGTCTTCGCCGTCTGATTCACTTTAATCTCAATGCAGATGCCGGAGAGGTAGAAAAATATTTCACAGGAGTACCAACACCACTTGGAGCAATCCTGTTGTGGCTAGTATACCTTTTAAATGCCTATGAAATTTTACCCTCCCTTGGTGTTATTCTCTTTATGTTGGCTATTGGTTGGAGTTTAAACTCAACCATTAAAGTAAGACATCCCTAGTCTTACTTTGAATTGACTGCGTACTTTCCGCTTCCAAGTAAAATCACTAAGATACTCATGATAAAAAAGAGCAGTGGCGTCTCCCAGGAGAGTCCGCCAAACTTAGAGGTACTGAGTGAAAATCCATATGCCAGATAGATCGCTACAAACATATTAAAGGCCAAAATACCGGAAGCTACTCGGGCATAGAGCCCTAGTATGATAAATATCGGTGCTATTAGCTCTCCGACATAGACTCCATAAACAAGAAAAGGTGGCAACCCACTTGAAAGAAGCAGTGCTTTTACCCCATCAATTCCGTGTATAAGTTTATGAATGCCGTGAAACAGTATTAAAACTCCCAGTGAAATTCTCAAAATCAGTTTTGCAATATCTGGCTGATACAACATCTTTTATCCTTCTCTTTTCATTCGGAACTTACAGCTTCCCACTGTTATCTCTTTACCATTTTTGATGGCCTCTTTGATATATGAGAGTGTACCTCTACTCTCAGCATCACCGATCTCTTCTTCAATGATTTTTAGCAGATCCTGCTCCTGCGTGAGCGTCCAGATTTTTTCATAATTGTAACGTGTTTCTATCTGCATCTACTCTTCCTCACTTTTTAATGGTAGCTCTTTTTTAGGTTTCAGTCCCAACTTTACAATGTTTTGTGCTCTTCGAATCACATTGCCTCGACCGGTGTGGAGTCTTGCTACTGCTGTATCGTAAGACTCTTGAGCACGACCAAGATGTGTGCCCACCTTTTGCAGTTCTTCAACAAAACCGACAAGTTTTTCAACCATAGCCTCTGCTTCTTTTGCTATCTGCTTTGCATGTTCTTCTTGGCGTTGTGTTCGCCAAATATGCTCAATTGTACGCAGAGTCACTAAAAGTGTAGAAGGTGAAACTACCAAGATATTGTTCTCATAGGCACGTTTAAAAAACTCACCGTCTTGTTCAAGTGCAAGTAAAAAAGCTCCCTCTATCGGCATAAACATCAAAACAAAGTCAAGAGTATTGATACCTTCAAGCCGCTCATACTTCTTCTCACTCAGCTCTTTGATGTGTGAAGCAATACTTGTCAAATGCTCTTTTAAATACTTTGGTTTTAGTTCCGGATTCTCTTCATTGACAAAACGCTCATATGCAGCAAGTGATACTTTAGAGTCAATGACAATATCACGCTCTTGCGGCATATGGATGATAACATCAGGACGATAGCTTTTGCCCTCCTCTGATTTGCGTGAGGCTTGGAGTTCATACTCAACACCCTCACGCAGACCGGATTGTTCTAAAATATTTTCTAAAACAAGTTCACCCCAGTTTCCTTGGGTTTTATTTTCTCCTTTGAGTGCCCGCGTGAGATTGAGGGCTTCCTCTGCAAGCTGTGCGTTCATCTCTTTTAAATGTTTGAGCTCATCTTTAAGCAGGTGTCTCTCTTTTAGCTCCACCTCAAACTGCGCACGTGCTTCTTTGGAAAAATTTGCTATCTGTTCACGGAAAGGTTTTAAAAGAAGCTCTAACTGTTCTTTATTAAGAGATGAAAACTGTTTTGACTTATCTTCAAAAATTTTGTTTGAGAGGTTCTTAAATTCACGTGAGAGCTCATCTTTTGCATTTTGTAAGAGTTTTATCTTCTCCTCTGCTGATTGCATCTGGCTCTCATATTTACTCTGCAGTACTGCATTTTGCAGCTGGAGTGTCTGGTTTTGCTCTTGCAGTTCTGCATATTCTAGCTCCATTGCTTCAAGCAACTGCTTACTTTCTCCTTTATATCTCTCTTTTTCACCTTTTTCTTTGAGATACAAAAAAAGACTAATAATAAAAAACAGTCCTAAAAGAGCAGTAGATATAAGATAGATATTGAGTTCTTGCATAGATACATCCAGTTTTTTTTATAGACTTCTTGTAAAACTCCTATATGTCGTATAGGAGTTTTACAAGAAGTCTAATTATACACAGAAAAGCTCTTTCCTGAATAAAATATGACAATATGCAAAATATCATAGCCGTTTTGTAGCAATCTAAACTTAACCCATTTAAAATATTTATAACTTTAATAAAAACTTAGAATAATTTCGCTATAATTTCGCCAATATTTTAAGGGGAAGATGCCCTGATAGACCTCGATAGATTTTCAAAAGTTAATGCAAGCGTCATCTCCTTATATATAACAGAGCATAAGGCTCTTATTAAAGGATATTGATGCAAGAGAATGCACAAACAAACGAAAACACAAATGAAGAAGTTATCACTTTTGATAGCTTAGGACTCAAACCAGAGATACTCAAAAGTATAAAATTCGCAGGATTTACTGCTCCTTCACCGATTCAGGCACAGGCTATTCCTGTAATACTTGCTGGCAAAGACATGGTTGGCCAAGCACACACTGGTACAGGTAAAACTGCTGCTTTTTCACTCCCAGCCCTTAACAACATGAAACTTGACGGTTCCGTTGAGCTTTTAGTGATCACTCCAACACGTGAGCTTGCAACACAAGTAAGTGACGAGATTTTCAAATACGGACGTAACTTAGGTGTAAAAACGGTTACTGTGTATGGTGGCAGCTCATATAAACGTCAACTTGATCTTATCGGTCGTGGTGCTTCTGTAGTTGTTGCGACACCAGGTCGTATGTTAGACATCCTTAAAAAAGGTATGCTGAACGACTTCAAACCAAGTATGGTTGTTTTAGATGAAGCTGATGAGATGCTTGACATGGGATTTTTGGATGATATCAATGAGATTTTCTCTTATCTTCCAACAGACCGCCAAACGCTACTTTTCTCAGCTACTATGCCACAACCTATCAAAACACTTGCAAGCAGAATTCTTCAAGACCCTGAGTTTATCTCTATTACAAAAGGTGAAACGACAAACTCTGATATTGAACAGTTATATTATGTAATTGATGAACATGAACGTGATGATGCTATCATTCGTCTTATGGACTCTGAAGAGACACAAAAATCGGTAGTTTTTTGTAGAACAAAATCTGAAGTTGATAGACTTTCAAACGTACTGAGTAATGCAGGTTACTTGGCAAACGGCCTTCATGGAGATATGGAACAGCGTCAGCGTGAGACAGTTATCAAAGGTTTTAAAAACAACTCAGTAAAAGTACTTGTTGCTACTGATGTTGCGGCACGTGGTATCCATGTGAACAATATCTCTCACGTATTTAACTACCATATTCCGTTTGATCCTGAGTCATATGTTCACCGTATTGGTAGAACCGGACGTGCTGGTACAAAAGGAAAAGCTATCACACTGCTTACTCCTTTAGAGTTTAAAGAGCTGCAACGTATCAAACAAAAAGTTGGTACTTCAATGGAACACGCTTTTGTTCCAAGTAAAAATGACCTGCGTGAGAGCACAGTTGAAAATATCGTCAATAACATTGAAAATCAAAAGATTTATGATGAAGCGCATAAAGTTCTTGACCGTTTAAAAGAAGATATCGATGAAGAGACAATTATGTTCAAACTCATCTCTATGATCTTAGACAAGCAAGATATCAAAGGACCAAGTAACATCGGTATTCCTGCTGATAAACTCAAAGCTATTCTAGAGAGAGCCGCAAAACGTAATGACTCACGCGGCCGTGGCGGAAGAAGCCGTGGCGGATACCGTGGAAGTAGAAACCGTTCAAGTGGAAATCGCGACAGAAATCGCAGTGGCGGTGGATATCGCGGTAACAGAAACAGACATAGAGACTAAAAAAAGTAAAAACTCTCATACCTTTTAAAATTTTGCTATAATTGAGATAACACAAAAAATAATAAGGTAAACTCTTATGCAATATCTTATATATGAAAACAGAGAGTTATATGTAGAGAAAGAAGATGCGGAGGTTCCTTGGTTAAAAATCTTTACCAAAGAGCCCTATAAAGAGCTCACAGAACTACCTGAAGCATTGCGAAAAAAACTCTGGAGAGTTTATGAAATCATCGAAAAAGAAATGCTTTCATACTACAAACCTACAAAAATCAATATGGCATCTTTTGCGAATATGCTTCCCCGTGTGCATATTCATGTCATGGCACGTTTCAAAGAAGACAGCTACTTTCCAAACCCTATGTGGGGAGAGAAGTTACGTAAAAGCAGTTTGGATCTTCCAAATGAAGAAGCGTTTCATAAAAAAGTGTTTGAAGCACTCAACAGAGAGTTTAGAAACTAAACTTACAATGCTCAATCAGAACAAAAATACTTCTTAGCTTTTATCCAACGCAGAAATTGGATAAAAATGTTACTTCAGTGGTGAAAATGGGACGAGAGCTGAACCCCACGTTAAACCACCACCAAAAGCATCAAGAAGCATCATCTCACCTGCTTTAAGTTCACCTGCTTCATACAAATCATTAATGGCCATAGGAATCGAAGCACCTGATGTATTTCCATATTTTGCAACAGTAAGTACAACCTGCTCTTCTCTCATTTTCAGTGCATCACCAACAGCTTTAATAATACGGTAGTTTGCCTGATGCGGAATGAAGTGTTTGATATCTTCACTTTTGATGTTGTTCTCTGCCAAAATCTCTTTGACATCATTTGTAAGAGTACGTACAGCAACTTTAAAAGTCTCATTCCCTTTCATCTGCATATAGCATCCTGCAGTTTCTTTGTCCAATGCATCATGAGCAGAACCGCTTCCACCATTTGGTGTCATCAGCAGGTCTGCATACTCACCGTCTGCACTGGTATGGACATCAGTGATACCCTCTTCTTTTTTATCTGTTGCAGAGATAACCGCTGCACCCGCACCATCACCAAAAAGAATACAAGTACCACGGTCACTGTAATCCGTAATAGCAGAGAGTTTTTCAGCTCCTACTATAAGAACATTTTTCTTCATTCCAGACTCTACAAACGCTTTGGCAATAGAGAGTGCATAGACAAAACCTGTACATGCTGCAGAGATATCAAAAGCAGTTGCATTCTTTATGCCTAACTTTGTAGAGATGATTGTAGCCGTTGATGGCATACAAAAATAATCCGGAGAGATTGTTGCGCAAACAATCATATCAATCTCTTCTAATGCAATACCACTTCTCTCTATCGCTTGAGAAGCCGCTTTTACACCAAGATCAGATGTAAATTCATCTTCAGCTGCAATGTGTCGCTCTTTAATACCAGTTCGTTTTGTAATCCACTCATCTGAAGTATCAACCATCTCAGAAAGTTCTTCATTTGTTAAGATTTTTTGAGGAACATAAGCACCTATTGAACGAAATGCAGCATATGGCATACTAATCCTTTTGTTTTAGCTCAGCTAATCTGTTTATGATGTGCTCATTTACACCAGTATCAACATAGGCGATTGCTTGAAAAATAGCATTTTTAATCGCTTTTGCATTACTTTTTCCATGAGAAACAATTGCACACCCTTTAATTCCGATAAGTGGAGCACCACCTACTTCAGCATAATCTATCTCTTTTTTGAGCAGTTTGAAGACTTTACGCATCAAAAGTGCACCCGTAATACGAATCGGTGATTTTTTGATATAGTCTTTAATGAGGATTGAAATAGTAGAAGCAACACCTTCACTTGTTTTAAGCACCAAGTTTCCGATAAAGCCGTCACAAGTGATAACATCACAGCTTCCGTTAAAGATATCTCCACCTTCAACATTCCCTTTAAAGCCACGATAACCTTGTAAAAGTTTAAATGCCGCTTTTGTGACCTCGTTTCCTTTAGAGTCCTCTTCACCATTTGCCAAAAGACCGATAGATGGTTCTGCAACACCTAAAACATCTTCAGCATAACAGCCACCCATAACGGCAAATTCTGCCAAATGCTCTGGTTTTGAGTCGACATTTGCACCTACATCAAGAACAACAGAACGGCGTCCTGTTTTTGTCGGCATAAGTGTTACAAGCGCAGGACGAGAAACACCTTTAAGGCGTCCTAAACGAAGTGTAGCAAGTGTCATTGTCGCACCACTGTGCCCAGCACTCACAACTCCATCAGCTTCACCGTTTTTTACAAGTTCAACTGCTTTAAAAATTGTACTCTCTTTACGCTTTACTGCATCCGTAGCAGCATCGCTCATTGCAATAACATCATCAGCTTCAACGATTAAAATCTTATCTCTATAACGTTTTGGTAACAGAGGTAAAATTTCTGATTCTTTTCCTACTAAAATAGGTGTGAAGTTTTTCTTTTTGAGTGCTTGAAGTGTTCCCTTGACAATTGGTTCGGGACCAAAGTCCCCACCCATTGCATCGATTGCAATTTTTACCATTTAATTATTTATACTCACCAGTAGTTGGGTTGATGTGGTGTGGTAATCTGTATGTTCCATCTTTATCTTTAACCGGACGAGCTAAAGAAATTTTGTAGTGTGTTCTACGTTTTGCTGAACGAGAGTGAGATACTCTTCTCTTAGGTACTGCCATATCTATTTCCTTTAATTTTATTTTATAAAATGAAAGGAATCCTTTCATCTTAATTTAAAACAGTGTCGGAAGTAATTCCGCCACTTACGCTAACGCTGGGTTTTCCTCAGCGGAAGGCTCACGCGACTAGTCGCTTTTCTTCATTAAAGATGAGTTTGATTAAAATTCAAACTCATCTTTATCTTCGCAACTATCACAGCGGTGATAATCACTTCGGATAAGCTCTATCTCTGAGTGTAATAACTCATCAATATTTGCAAATCCGTCAAAAGATTCAACAACATCAAGCTCGATACTGCCGTCATCTTCAAATAAACCATCACTGATAAAGAACTCTACATCTTCATCAACCGATAATTTAAAATCTTTTGCACAAATATCACAAGGCTTTTCAAGTGAGCCGCCCAGCTTTGCTTTGAGCAAAATCAATTTCCCACCATGATACTCCAAATAACCTTTAAAAGTTATTTCATCAGATTTCAAATCAAAATCTAACGGTGTCTTTGTTACTTTTCTAAGCATCACCTTCATTGGTAATTACTTAAGAGATTTCTCTCTCTGCGAAAAAGAATGCAATCTCAACAGCAGCGTTTTCTAAAGAGTCACTTCCATGAACTGCATTTGCATCTATATTTTCAGCGAAATCTGCACGGATAGTTCCAGCTTCTGCTTCTTTTGGATTTGTAGCACCCATTAAGTCACGGTTCTTTTGCATTGCATTTTCACCTTCTAAAACTGAAACAACAACAGGACCACTGATCATAAAATCAACAAGATCGTTGAAAAAAGGACGCTCTGCATGAACTGCATAGAATGCCTCTGCATCTGCGCGTGAAAGTTGAAGTTTTTTTGTAGCCGCAATTCTAAGACCATTGCTTTCAAAACGATCTAAAATTTTGCCTATAACACCTTTTGCAACTGCATCTGGCTTGATTATTGATAGTGTACGTTCCATCAAATCTCCTCTGAAAATATAAAATTAGAGTGGGATTATACCTAAAAAAACATCTTTTTTAGTTTAAAAAATAAAATTTTATGATTATTGAATAATTGAAGTGTAATTTTGAAGAAAAAAGGAGTGCTAAAAACACTCCTTTATAGAGACTATTCTACAACAGGCTCATGGTTTGAACGTTGCTCATCAGTGATGTCTTCACGATGCTCTGGAGATTCACCAATAGCATCCCATGTGATACAACCTTCTGTTGGACATGCTGTAGCACATGCTGGTTCATCATGATAACCAACACACTCTACACATTTGTCAGGGTAAACATAATAGATCTCTTCACCCGTTGGATTATCATCCTCATCTACGATTGCTTCTACAGGACACTCATCAATACAAGCGCCACAGTTAATACATGTATCATTAATAACTACTGCCATTATCTTCTCCTAATTTTTATTAAAAGTAACTATACAATGAAGAATTTTAAATGTAGCTAAAAATTCTCTATTAAGTGAGAAAATGTACACATTGTTACATTTCCCCCATCTAGATTTAAAGGCCTAAATAAGCCTTTATCTCGTCAGCTTTATCTGTCTTTTCCCAGGTAAAGCTATCTTCCGTACGACCAAAGTGACCATATGCTGCAGTTTTTCTATAGATAGGTTTTAAAAGGTCAAGTGACTTAATAATACCAGCCGGTGAAAGGTCAAAAATCTCTTTTATACAACTCTCTATCTTCTCTTCAGTAACTTTGCCTGTTCCATGCGTATCAACCATAATTGACACTGGCTGAACAACACCAATAGCGTAGGCTACTTGGATTGTTGCTCTGTCACATGCACCTGCAGCTACTAAGTTCTTAGCAACCCAACGTGCAGCATATGCAGCTGAACGGTCAACCTTGGTCGGATCTTTTCCAGAGAATGCTCCACCACCATGTGGGCAGCTTCCACCATACGTATCCACAATAATCTTACGACCTGTAAGACCGGCATCACCTTGCGGTCCACCGATTACAAATTTTCCTGTCGGATTGATATGAAACACTGTTTTCTCATGCATCATATCTGCAGGAATTACCTTGTTGATTACCTCAGCAATGACATCTTTATGAATCTGCTCTTGAGAAACATCCGGAGCATGCTGTGTTGAGATAACAACAGTCTCCACTGAAACTGGTTGCCCGTCAACATACTTTACACTGATCTGTGCTTTTCCGTCTGGACGAAGATATGGAATAGTTCCATCTTTTCTCACTTCTGCCAGACGTTGTGTAAGGCAATGTGCCAAATGAATCGGAAGCGGCATCAACACATCAGTCTCACGACATGCATAACCAAACATAAGTCCTTGATCACCTGCACCTGTTTGTCCACCAGCCTGATCAACACCTTGATTGATATCTGGTGATTGTTCACCTATACCATTAAGTACTGCAGCTGAACGGTAATCAAAACCATATGTTGCATCTGTATATCCAATCTCTTGGATAACTTGTCTTGCAATCTCTTGCATCGGGGCATACGCCGTAGTCTTCAGTTCGCCTGCAATTACACAAAAACCATTAGACACGAGAGTTTCACACGCTACTCTCGCATTTTTATCATTTTCAATAATATAATCCAGAATTGCATCACTGATCTGATCTGCCATCTTATCAGGATGCCCCTCTGTTACAGACTCTGAAGTAAAAATATACTCTTTCGTCATCGATTTTCCTTATTGAAATACAAAGTCTAGCTTCATAAATCGCTGCAATTATATCTAAAAATATAAAACTTTTCTTTAAGCTAAACAAGTTTTCTGATCTATTCAGAACTTTATTAATATATTTTGGATAAAATCCTATTCATTAAAAAAACAATACAAGGACATATAATATGTTAGTAACAAACCCAGCTCCGGATTTTACAGCTACTGCAGTTTTAGCAGATGGTTCAATCGTAGAAGATTTCAAATTAAGCGAAAACTATGGCGAGAAAGGTACAGTTGTATTCTTTTATCCACTAGACTTTACATTCGTTTGTCCATCAGAGATTATTGCATTTTCACACAGATATGAAGAGTTCCAAAAACGTGGTGTAAATGTTGTAGGTGTATCAGTAGATAGCCAATTCTCACACTTCGCATGGAGAGAGACTCCAGTTGAAAAAGGTGGTATCGGACGTATCAACTTCCCACTCGTAGCAGACCTTACTAAAAATATCGCTCGTGACTATGATGTACTTTTAAATGACGCAGTTGCACTTCGTGGTTCATTTTTAATCGATGATAAAGGAATCGTACGTCACGCGGTAATCAATGACTTACCACTTGGACGTAATGTTGATGAGATGTTAAGAATGATCGATGCACAACAATTTACTGATGAGTTTGGTGAAGTTTGTCCTGCTGGTTGGCAAAAAGGTGACGAAGGTATGAAAGCTGACGCTGAAGGTGTTGCAGAGTACCTTGCTAAACACGAATCAGAGTTATAAGAACTCTTTTAGGCAGAGATTATTCTCTGTCTAACTTATTTAAAGCCTTCTGGCTTGCAGCGTTTGAACGCTGATACTCTTTTTCTGAAAGTCTATTTTTTTCTGTACTACAAGCACTCATAAACAAAAACAGACTCACGAACAATAAAAATATTTTCATATTAATTCTCCATTTTTTATCAATTATACACTATTTAATTAAAAACGACTCTGTTTCTTCCAAGGTTTTTAGCAGCATAGAGGGCTATATCTGCTCGCTCTATACACTGCTCTTTTGTATCACCTTGTCGATACTCTGTCACACCTATACTAACAGTAATACAATAGAGTTCATCGAAAACTGAACCTGCAACAAGATCATTTAACTTTTGAGCGATACGCATAGCATCATGCTCATCAGTAGAGTCCAAAAGCAGTAGAAACTCTTCACCACCCCATCTTCCAAACTTATCGATACTTCTTATATTTTCTACAATTAACCTGCTAAAATCTTTTAAAATATTATCCCCTACATAATGTCCAAAGTTATCATTGATCTGTTTAAAATGGTCTATATCAAAGAGTAAAATCGAAAAAAAGTTTTTCCTATGTTCTGTTTTGGCGATAAAATCATCAAAATATTGATAGAGTTGATACCTGTTGGGGATTTGTGTAAGCGGGTCGATAGTTGCAAGTTTTTTGAACTTTTGTTCATTAAGTATTCTTTCAGTGATATCTCTTGCACTTACAGCAAAATAGGAGATATTTTCACCTCTTTCATCTTTTACCGGAGTAATCTTTGTATCGACATGTATCAGATTACCATTTTTCTTTTTATTTATAATTATCTGATGGTAGTTTTTCTCTCGTTGTACAGTATCCCACAACTCTTTATAAAAACTTTTCTCATGTTGCCCTGATGAAAAAATTCTGGGAGTCCCCCCTACGATCTCTTCTCTTGTATATCCGTAAATTTCTAAGAGAGCCCTGTTTACATACTCAATGGTCCCCTTGATATCTGTGATGAAAATAATATCATCACTTTGAGAGAGCGCCTGTATCAAAACTTTTATAATCTGATTTTTCTTTACAATATCAGTAATATCAATAATAATACCAATCCCCGCATACTTGCCTCTATAATGAATTGTTTCTGCGGAAACTTTCACATCAAGTGTTGTATTGTCTTTTTTGACAAGAAGTGCCTCATTATGGACAGAGGTAAATTCCTCACCTTGTAAACGTCTTTGGATGATTGTCTGAAAAGATTGTTTGTTACTCTCATCCACTAATTCCCATGGATGCATCTTTAGAAGCTCTTGGGTTGTATATCCAGTCATTTTAGCAAATGCTTCATTGACATAGACAAAATATTCAGTATAGATAAACATACCTACAAGTGAGTTTTCAGCAATTTTACGAAACTTTTCTTCGCTCTCTTCTACCAATTCTAAGCATGATTGGGTGTTTTTCACTGATTTTCTCCGGAATATTCTTCCTAAATAATAGCTTTTATTTGTTATATTTCAACTTAAAGTAACTATTTACGGCTGACCAGAATGCCTCCTACAACAATGAGCCCTATTCCTAAAAATGTCAACGAGTCTGGAAATTTATCTCCTAACAGATATCCAAACCCAATGGCAAAAGGAATATTTGTATAACTAATAACACCGACAACGCTCAAGTTTTTTGCCGAGTATGCTTTGGTTAACAGCCATTGCGAGAGTGTGGAGATAAGGGCCATCAAAGCAATCAGCAGCCAGACTTTCAAACTCATCGGTAAAATAAACTCCGGAAATAAAAAGCTTAAAAATTCTGGGGTATTTATGTGAGGTGCAAGCAAAAAGAGCAGTGCCGGCATTAAAGTTCCCACACCGACAAAAGAGAGAACAATAACACGTGAATCATAAATATCTTTGATCTTTTTTATCGTTGTGTAAGCTGCTGCAGCAAAAAATCCACCCAAAACACCCAAAATATGTGCTGATGAGAATTCCATACCAAATGGTTTTGCAATCAGCACAACACCTGTAAAACCGATAAAGAGTGCAATGGCAGTTTTTATACTTAAATGCTCACGCAACAGAAAAAAAGCCAAAATCGTTACAAAAAACGGAGAAGTTTTATTCAGCGTGATCGCTTCACCCAAAGGAATGACCGTAATGGTATAAAAGAAAAGTATCATCGCCATAAAACCAAAAAGACCACGTGTGAAAAGCAGATGAATCTTGCCTCCCGTAAGCTTTGGTGGTGTATGTTTCAAAGCGTAGAGAATAATAAAAACACCGATAAGATTACGAAAAAAAACGATCTCCAAGGCTGAAATATCTTCTGAAAGCATCTTTGTAAGAGCACCGTTAAGTGCAGAGATAAGAGCAGAGCCAAGCATAAAAAGTATGCCACTGTCACTTCTTTTTAGCATACTTTCTCTCCTCGTACAAACTCTATGGCACAACTGTTTACAAAGGCAAGCTCATACCACTGTCTACTAGGCGCAATAAGTGTCAAGTGTTTTGGATTTGATGCACGTGAGAGTGCAACATAGAACTGTGAAGGAGCAAATATTTCACGCGTATCGATTATCAAATCTGATATACTCATTCCTTGTGATTTATGAATGGTGATGGCAAAGGCAAGTTTTATGGGATACTGATAGATTGTAAAGAGTTCTTCTTCGAGTAGCTCTTTTTTTCCATTGCATATTTTTTCCGTCCACATTGTTTTGCTTTGTCCTACTGCCTCTAACTTTACAACTTTGCCGTCACTCTTTTGTACATAGACATAAGAAGCATCAACATTGATAACTACACCCCGCTCTCCGTTAAAATAGTTCCATGCATTACGGGTAAAAAGCACAGGTGCTCCGATTTTAAGCTCTAACGCTTTTTCAATCCTAGCATCATCCAAAAACCGTTCTATCTCTTTGTCGTTCACACTCTTTTTATGCTTGACAATATGTGCTTCTTTGACAAAAAGTTCCTCTGCAATATGTTCAAGCTGCTTTTTATTATGCTCTGAAGCAGAAATATTTTTACCAAACAAAAAAGTAAATTGACTCAGATCATTTGGCAAAGGTTTTATAAAAGCATTGAGTGCATTATGCACCGCTTCATCGATAAGACCAAAACGGACATGATGCAAAAGATCTATGAAATCTTTATCATCCGTACGATAGATATGTGTGAGTTCTATCGTCTCAAAAGCAAAGTTTTTCCATGACGGCGATTCAAAGGCATAATGTACTTCACCATAACCACGTACCACGGGCGGCAACTGTAAAAAATCACCCACAACCAGTAGTGACCCTTGAAACTCACCCTGTTTTAGACGCAGTTCTATCATCTCAAAGAGCTTGTCACTCACCATAGATATCTCATCGATGACAATCAAATCCATACTGTGTATGAGTTTTTTAATTTTCTTCTTTATCTCAAACTTTCCATTTTTTTCTAACTCTTCAATATTAGAAGCTATCCCTAAGTCTAAAAAACTGTGCAGTGTCTGCCCGCCGATGAGTGTTGCTGCCATTCCGGTTGAAGCAAGCTTGACCACTTTTTTGGCCTCTGCTTCATAAGCTTCTATAATAGCACGGGTCGTAGTTGTTTTGCCAACTCCTGCGCCACCCGTTAAAAAGATATTGTGACAACTGCGTAGTTTTTCTAAAATAACATACATATAATTCATAAACGAATATTACTATAATTTTAGATGAATATCGCTATACTCCAAGTATATAATTTGGAGACAATAGATGAGTGACAGAATTTTAATCGTTGAAGACAACCAAACACTGGCAAAGCTGATATCTAAAAAAATTGAACACGCTTTAGAGATGGAGGTTGATGTTGCCTACTCTCTTGGTGAGGCAAAACTTTTTCTAGCACGTTATAAATACTTCATCACTCTGCTTGATATCAATCTTCCCGATGCTCCAAACGGTGAAATCGTTGATTATGTTTTGGCAAAAAAACACCGTGTTATCGTGCTCAGTGCAAACATAAATAAAGAGTTTCGTACAAAAATGCTCGCAAAAAATATTATTGACTATGTCAATAAAGATGGAGCAGAAGATATAAACTACATCATTCAAATCATTGAGCGTCTAAGAAAGAATCAAAACCATAAAGTCCTTGTTGTTGATGATTCTATGGTCTTTAGAAAACAGATGCAAAATATGCTTGAAAATATGTTCTTTGAAGTCGTTACTGTTGCTCACGGAGAAGAAGCACTGGGTATGCTTCAGGCAAAACCAGACATATCTTTAGTATTGACAGATTACAATATGCCTGTTATGAACGGTCTTGAACTTACCTTTGAAATTCGCCAGACTTACTCCAAAGACGAGCTCTGTATTCTTGCGCTCTCAGGAAATGAAGATACAGAAATCAGTGCTCTGTTTTTAAAACACGGTGCAAATGACTACATCAAAAAGCCTTTTTCCAAAGAGGAGTTTTCAGTTCGGATAAATAACTCTATTGAGGCTTTGGAAAATATCCAGATGATTACGAACTATGCCAACCGTGACTATCTGACAGGACTTTACAATCGCAGATATTTCTTTCATGAGATGCATGCGTATGTTGATGATGTCAAAGAGAGTGGTGAAAAATTTGCAGTAGCTGTGATCGATATCGATCACTTTAAAAATATCAATGACACCTATGGGCATGAGGTAGGAGATAGGGTTATTGTCACTCTTGCAGATATCTTGCGAAGTTCTACGAGTCCAAGAGATGTTGTTGCACGTTTTGGCGGAGAAGAGTTTTGTATTGTACTCAAAAACATCAACAGATTCAGTGCCTTTGATATTTTAGAGCGAATCCGGAGAGAGGTTGAAACATACACATTTGCCGTGGAAAAAGAGACACATATCAACTTTACTATATCCATCGGTGCAGTTGTTCATCACAATGATAACAATCTGGAAGAGACACTCAATGAAGCAGATTTGATGCTTTATAAAGCAAAAAACAGTGGACGTAATCAGGTTGTTTTTGAAGCCTAGTCCTCTAGTACTATAAGTTCACCAAAAGGAGTTTCTCTTTCCTTTGACGTTATCCATTTTACACTGTAATTAGGTACTTCTTTTGGAAAGTTTCCCTCCAAATCAGTAAAATACAACAGTAACTTCAGATCATCAAAATTTGCTTCAACAAACTCAAACAGAGGACGAAAATCAGTTCCTCCTCCACCTTTTAACTGCACATCCAAAGCCTCTCCGCTATAGAAAATGTTGTGCGAGTGAATCGTGTCATCACAGACTATGATATCAATCACGTAGTTTTGTACCTGCTCCATAATAAAGCTCACTTCACTCAAAAAGAGATTGAGCAGTGCTTCATCTACTGAGGAGGAACTATCAATGGCAATAACAAGACGAAAGGTCTGTGAAGTGTTTGAAGGAAGATATATTCCCTTATAAAGCAGTTTTTTCGAAGGTGGCATCACAACATAGTCATCCCGGAAGTATCTGTCAATCGCTTCACGTAGCACCTCTCGCCAATCCACTTTTGAAAATGCACCCAGATCAAAGAAACGCTCAATTGCCTCAGGAGCTTCGCCCATTTTGATTTTTGACTCTAAAAGAGAGATGGCCTCCTCTGCCAAAAGCTGCTCACTCAAGATCTCCTCTTCTAACTGCTCTTGTGTGCGTTCCTGACTCTTATTTTGTTCATCTTTTCTCTCAATATCATCAGCATCATCTGCTTCATACTCCAGATTCTCATCCTCACGCAGGATGTCATCTTTGAGCTGGGCATAGATCTCTTCAGCATACATTCCGGCAAAACGTTTTCGATACTGTGCACCATAGGGCATATCAAGTCCATTTTGCAAAAGCATATCATTGATGGCAATATCCGTTGCCATTTGCCAGAGCCAGCCACTGCGATTGTTTTTACGCATATCATGGGCCAGTACAGAGTGCATCGCTCCGTTTGCCAGAATAAACTCTACCTCAGAGAGCTCAAGCTCACGCAGATACTCCTCACGATACTCCAGCTTCACCCCACTGCTTTTAAAACTCTCAATATCATCATTGACCACAAGTTCAAGTCTTGATGCAAGTGTCCCAAAATAAGGGTAGTCTACTAAAAGCTTCGCCTTTGCCTGAGAGATTTTATCTGTAGTGTTCATCATTTATGCCAATAGGTACGCGAACTTCTTTACCCATGCTTTAAAGTTTTGTGAATGCTCCATCGTCACACCATTTTTTTGTAGATCTTGCACAATTAAAACGGCAAACTCACTCTTGAGATCGAGTGTATACTCTAAAATATGCTCCAGTGCTGTATCTGATGGATCTTGTAGATATCTGCTAACTATCCCTGAAGAGAGTGCATATAAAACATCAATTTCTTCCGGGTACTCCTCTGATTTTCCCAGCATAATCATCGTAATATCCGGTAGCTTGTCCATCACCTTAACAAAGGAGAGAAAACTTACAGCAACCTCACGTCCAACTGCACCACTCAGTACATCAAGCAACAACTCTTTTTCTACATTTGCTTGAAGAATATTATGCACATACTCCCAAGACCTTGGTGTTGCAAAGCTCTTTGCTTGAACCTTTGCATCAAAGGTAAAAAGGTGCTCATTTTTATAAGATATATAAGCGATGATACGACTATCAATACTCTTTTTATAAGCCCACTCTCGCCAATCATCCACGCTTACATCAAGCTCAAAGTGAACAAATCTGTTTGCAAGCGGGGCGGGCATTCTGTATGTCACACCTCTGTCACCATCACGGTTTCCAGCTGCTACTATCGCCCAGCCCTCAGGTAAAACATACTCGCCAATACGTCTATCGAGAATGAGCTGATAAGCAGAGGACTGTACAGCAGGTGCAGCGGAGTTGAGCTCATCTAAGAACAAAATGCCTTCACCCTCACGTGGCAAAAATGCAGGTGGTGCCCAGAGTGCACTGTGGGACTCTTTATCATAAAAAGGAATGCCTTTGAGGTCTGTCGGGTCCATTAAGGCTAAACGCAAGTCGATAAAATCAACTCCTTTTTCTTTGGCTATCTGCTTGACAATGGAAGATTTTCCAATACCCGGTGCACCCCAGAGAAATGTTGGTACCTTTTTGCTAACCAAAGCATTCAAACTCTTTGTAACTTCACTTGCTCTCATACTAACCATCCTATATTTTGGCTTTGAATATGTTTTGTAAAGGCCGCATTGGTCTTGACCGCTCGCTCAAACCTGCTGTCAAGCTGCAACTGATACAAAATATCTACCGGTGTCGCTTCATTTCTTGCAAGGGCTTCTAAAACGACCCCCTCAGCACTGTCAAAAAGTGCTGTTGCCAAATCTTCTGGAAGTGATGGATTTTTGGCAAGCGATAGATGATTTTGACTCTTTGTATATGCCTCACGCAGATACTTTTCATCTATATTTGGATTTTCTAAAAGCAGTTGCGTGAGCTTACTCTCATCATATTGCATTAGCTTCTCAATACTCTCTTGCGTTAATGCTGCATTTTGAGCGAGTTCATTCATTACAGTACTATCTGCTAAAGCCAATAATGCTCTTTGCATCCTTTCATCAAGTGATTCGTTCTGTGCCAACTCTTTTGTAAATACTTTAAAAAGCTCGAAACTCTCCTCTGTGAGCTTTACTTTTTGTGCCAAAATTTTTGCATAAAGCTCTTCTTGTGCCAACTCTTTTATGATACTCATATCCAAAGCACTGTTTGTACACATTGCTTCTAAAACATGCTTCTCTCCCTTACGCAGGAGCCGTTTTAAAACTTTTTTTGGTGTTTGAGGATGGCGTGCAAGTAAGATGGAGAGTTTAAAATGAAATTTCAAAGGTTCTAAGTTACTGATAGCTTCCAAAAGTTCAGGATTTTGTGTTTGAGAAACAAGATGAATCACTCCTGTTGTTGCATACTGCACATTATGATTGCGCTCAATATTTTCATAAAATCTTCCAATAAGTGCTGCTGTTACATCACGGTTATCATCATTTTCAAAAAAATCCTCTCCACTCCATTTGTACATCTGCAGTAGTTTGAAAAAGAGTGCATTGCTCACACAGGAGTTCTGCAAAAAGCTTTTGAGGCGCTCTTTGTCATTGGAGAGTTTGAGACTCATCAGCAGAACATCATCATCTATCTCTTGTGCCAAAGTTTTTTCAAAATCATCAATAGTTAAAAAAGTATATCCACCTTTTTCATAGAGTTCATCGCTGAGATTTTGCTCATACGGCGTCATCATTCGCCCCTCTAGAACATAGATGACTCTATCATCTAACTCTTTTGTCGTACTTATATTGTGTGCTTCTATCTGTGCGGCAAACTCTTCCTCACTAAAAGCCCTTGGTTTTCCTAAAAAAAGAATAGTCTGGTTGTTAAGTGGTGCTAAATTCATAAAAGAGATTATACTCAATTTTCAAAACTTCTAAGATTAAGGATTTCAAAAACTGAACTGCTCTCAGTTTTCTTTCTCTTTAGATATGTTAGTATATTCACCTCAAAAAAAGGGAGACAAAGTTTCATGATACTCTATGCACCTTGGGAGAGAGCTTTTAAAAAAGTATATACTCCTTTTGAACACTTTTTACATGCCCAAACAACGACAGGTCTCATTTTAATGGGTATGACCATTGTTGCTCTTGTTGTTGCAAATTCACCCCTCTATGAAGCATATCAACATTTTATTCATCTTCTCATCAAGTTTGATTTTGGTTCATTGCAGATAAAAAACTCTCTGCATCACTGGATAAACGATGGACTGATGGCAATATTTTTCTTTATGATAGGGCTTGAGATCAAACGTGAAATTTTAGTCGGAGAGCTCTCAAACATCAAAGTTGCCATTTTACCTATTCTTGCTGCCATTGGTGGTATGCTTGTGCCTGCTCTTATCTATTTAGGCATTAATACAGGAGGTATTGGGGTAAACGGTTGGGGAATTCCGATGGCAACGGATATCGCTTTTGCCATCTCAGCTCTTGTCTTACTTGGTAATCGCGTCTCACCTGCTCTTGTGACATTTTTAGTAGCACTTGCCATTGTAGATGACCTTGGTGCAGTTTTGGTCATTGCTCTCTTTTATACCGCAGAGATACAGTTGAATTTTCTACTGCTAGCAGGCGGAATGTTTTTTATTATGGTAAGTTTTAACCGTTTTGGTATCCATGCAACACTGCCTTACTTTATCGTAGGTCTGTTTATGTGGTTCTTTATGCTTGAATCCGGTGTTCATGCGACTATTGCCGGAGTGATTGCCGCGTTTGCCATCCCTTCAAAACCAAAAATTCCACCGATAGACTTCACACAACATACAAAAAATCTGCTTGATGAGTATGACAGCTACCCAGTGGCTACAGACCATACAATGCATGAGAAACAAAAAGCACTCCTGCAAAACATCAAAGATCGCATCGATGCTGTCGGCTCTCCTGCTACAAGACTTGAACAATCTTTGCATCTTCCTGTAAGTTTAATTGTCATTCCTCTCTTTGCTTTGGCAAATGCAGGTATTCGTATCAACTTCAGTTCTATCAATGATGTCATATTTGAGCCTGTCTCACTCGGCATCATTTTTGGTCTGATTGGCGGTAAAATTATCGGCATTGCGGGGGTTGCCTTTGTCGCCATAAAAAGCGGTATCGCAAAACTGCCACAAAACAGCTCCATAAGCCAGATATTTGGTGTAGCAGCACTTGGCGGTATCGGTTTTACGATGAGTATCTTTGTGGCTGACCTTGCATTTATAAATGCTCCTGCACTTATCTTTCAAGCAAAGATAGGCATCTTGACTGCATCACTGCTTGCCGGTGCACTTGGCTATATATGGCTGCGTTTTATTGCAAAGCCCGCTACTGCTCTTTAAAAGAGATAACAGCCTCATTATAGATAAAATCCAACTCACTTGGCAGCTTCTCATAAAGCAGCGGTGAGTCGAGGTCGACAAACTGCACTACATCACGGTACGCAAAAGCAAGATAGAGTGTGATATTTATAGAGTATGGTCCTTCTATCATAGACCCAAGCATACAACCTACACCCTTTGCTCTGGCATACTCTAAAATCTCTACTGCTTTTGTAACACCTCCGCACTTCATCAGCTTGATATTTATCATATCTGCAACTCTGTTTTGTATGACATACTCTGCATCTTCAAGTGTAAAGAGTGCCTCATCAGCAAGAATGGGTACTTTTGACATTTTCGTTATTCTCTGTAATGCCCCTAGCTCTTTTGCAGCTACAGGCTGTTCTAAAAGCTCCAGCTTACAATCTTCAGTCGCTTTGAGGTAGTGCAGTGTCTGGGCTTCACTCCAAGCCTGGTTTGCATCGATAAGCAGCTTTGCGTGAGGAAGCTCAGCACTTAAAACTCTTGTCACTTCTGTTGCGTGAGCGATATTACTTCCAAGTTTTATCTTTAAAATATCCATCCCCTCACGCAGCGCCTCTTTTGCATCTAAGAGCATCTGCTCTTTTGTGCCCAAACTGATGGTGACATCTGTTTTTATCGAGCTTATATCTTGCATGTCAAAATAGTCACGCAGTGAGAACTTTTTCTCTTTTGCATAAAGTGATATAAAAGCAATATCAAGAGCTGCTTTGGCACTTGAACCTATCTTTTGTAGATGGAGGAGTCGCATGGCTTCATCAATACTATATCCGTAAAAAAGCTCTTTTACAGTGTTGATATCCTTTTCTATACTTACAAGTGTCTCACCGGTAATGGCTTTGGTAGCAGGTGCTTCACCATAAGCAAAACACCCATCCTCACAGCAGACTTTCACGCGAATAAACTCTGCAAAATGCACCTCACGCAAAGCGGTTATAAAAGGGACTTTTAACTTTATCCTCTCCTGCGTGAGGCTGATATCTGTTATCTTCATGTTAAAGCCATATAGATAAAAAATGGATAAAGAAAAACTCCTATGTAAGGCAAATACGGACCTATGGGAGTAAAGAGTGAAAGCTGCATCTGCTCATCCAAATCTCTGTCAATAAAGACCTTTTTAATCAAAACCATCTTTGTTAAAATATCAGCTGACTTTAACAGAAGCAGCGCAATAGCATAACCATTATAGTTTGTCTCAAAAGCAAACCAGATAGCAAAATAAAAGGTCGGATGCATAATCAAAAACAAAAAGATGCTTTTATGATACTGCTCATACATTCTAGCAAGCATTCCCATAATCGTCTGTGCCTTTTGCCACTGCACTTCATAAAGCTCTAAAACTATATATATAGCAATATATACTGAAAACACTCTTTGAACTCCTTTGTCACTCTTACAAAGATTTTCAAAAGTATAGCAGAACTTCTGCTTTGTGATATAATTGTGATACAATAAGTCTTATAATTTTAATCCTATAAAAAGGTGTACAGAAATTCTATGCAAACATTATATGCTATCGGAGACTGGATTACCCAAGACAGTGAACGCATCATTACTCAATGGCTATACAATCCAAACATCAAAAAGATTTTCAAAAAATATAAAATAAGTCATCAAAAATTCTCCAAAAAGTTTGCTGTGGGAATCATTGCTCATTTGGTTGATGTTATACAAGAGAGAAAAAAAATGCAAGACTGCCCAAGTATGAATAAGTTTGTAGATTTTATGCTACAAAAGGAGATACGGGCAGACGAGATCTATTCTATATGCACAATATTACGAATCACTGTTTTTAATCATCTTTTAGACGCCCACCCTGAGATTAGACATGATTGTACATCCATACTTGCAATGTTAAAAATCTTTGATACAAATTTAGCAGGGGTTATAAAAAATTTTAGCAATGCCTCATATGAGCTTTATATAAACAAGCAAAAAGAGATAGATAATCTCAAGAACTTAGCATATAAAGACACACTAACAGGTCTGAATAATTTAAGACGATTTGAAGAGCTTATTGAACAAAAGCTTAAAAGTCTACCAAATAACAATATAAAAATTTTAATGCTTTCTCTTAAAGGCTTTAGTGAATACAGCAAACGGCACTCTCAACAAGAAAGTGACAATATCATACAAAATGTTGCACAGATAATACAACAAGAGTACCCTCTTGATTCAGCCCGTATTGGAAGTAGTCAGTTTGCTCTTTTAAGTGACACATTGAGCCTTGAAACATCCACAAAACTTATAGATAAAATAGATGCCACACTGACAGCAAACCCAGATACTCAACACATAAAGAGCAATGCTGCCCTTATTCTCTTGCACGATAAAGATTCTTCAGAAAGCATCATAGAACGTGGTGAAATCCTGCTAAATACTATTCAAAAATCTACACAAACAGCCATAATAGATGAGAAGATTTTTGATGAAAAAGAGGAAAAACGGCTAGAAGAACAAAATAGATTTTTATCACTTATGAAGCACTACAAAGAGGATAAAAAAACAATACCAGTAACAAGCTACTATATGGAGATACCTCTACAATCCTCTGCAAAGATTATAGATATTACAGAAAATAACATAACCATAAGTATAAGAAAAATATCGGCAATATCTCTACAACCAAATGACGGAATCTATATTACAATGCCAAAAAAACCAGATATAAAAGCATATGTAAAGTCTATCGACATAGAAAAAAATTATGTTATTTTAGAACAGTTTCAAGCGGTGGAGACTTCTCCCTTAGATCGAAGATATATACATGTGCAATTAAAAGATCCAATAGAGATTTTGATAAAATCACAAAAAACACAAATTCCTGAAATGCTCCATACAGTTTCCATAACTACTTTTGTAGTCTATGTACATCATCTCTATGATATCGATATTAATTCTGAGTTGACAATGCAGGTTCAGCTCCATGAAAAAGAAGAAGAATTTTTAGGCAAGGTAGATAAAATAATACCTATAGATAGCAAGTTTAAGCTTATTATTCATCTCAAGAAGACACCAGCTGTTCAAGAGTCTCTCGTGCCATTTATATCAAACAGGCAACTGCAAATCATTCAAAAATTACAGGAAAAAATTTCTTATGTATAAAATGTCAGCAACATTACTCTACCCAATAATAGCCATTTTACTTTTATGCATTTCCATGATTGGGTTCTTTAAGTATGCAGTCTCAGAAAGTCAAGAGGCAATCTTAGAAAGTTATATGCAAAAAGCAAAAGAAGAGTCTTATCTCCTTAAAACTCTTATAGAAGAGCTCTCATTAAATCAAAAGCAAACAGCTATACAAAAAGGACTCCTACAATTATCATCTCAGGCTAATACAAAGTATGTTCTGTTAGTAGCCCCTGATAAAACTATACTCTATGCAAGTGAACAAAAAACTATAAATAAAAAACTAAAAGAGATTTTTTCCCATAAAAGACTGCAACATTATGAAGATGAAATAAATACTATAAATGATTTACATATCCATATTTGGGGGAAAACCATAGATGCTACTATCAAAGTAGACCCTTTATACAACAGTTTACACAATAAACTAGAGTATGGCTATATCATAATGCTTTATGATTTAAATGATCTTATTGCAGAGAGAGAAAAAAATATTTTTCAAGAATTATTCTCTATTTTTATGCTTCTACTATTTATTATTATACTTTTATTCTATTTTTACTATAAAAATTTCTTACTAAAACTCTATAAAATTTATGATATTGCATCAGCCTTTACCAAGAAAAAAACTCCTAAAAATTCTATGTGCATTAATGATCTTATTGAAAAAATTGTGCAAATAACGCAAGAGTTTGAAGTCATGTCACGTGTTATAGAGTACAGTAGTGATGCCATACTGATTACAGATGAAAATAAAAATATTATTTTCATAAATCCTGCATTTGAAAATATCAGTAAATTTACAAAAGATGAAGTGATTGGAAAAAAGCCGGAAGATGTAATTAAATCGGATTTAATGAGTGATGACTATTATACAGATATGTGGTATAAACTTGCTACTTATGGAAAATTTCAAGGAAAAATCATCGACAGAAAACACGATGGCACAGATTATGTAGTATGGCAAAAAATTTGGGCATTAAAAGACCCACAAACAGATAAAATTACAAATTATGTTGCCTTAAGTCAAGATATTAGTGATTTGATAACGCAACAAAAAGAGATAGAACATCTTGCCTATTATGATGGTTTGACAGGGTTATCCAACAGAAGCTATTTTATAAATATTCTTAATAAATTCATCAAAAAAAGAAAAAAAGAAAAATTTGCCTTACTCTTTGTTGATATAGACAATTTCAAAGAAGTCAATGAGACTATAGGATACCATGCCGGAGATATTATTCTTCAGAATTTTTCCGAATATCTGCAATATAACCTACGAGATGAAGATATCATAGCCAGACTTGGAGGGGATGAGTTTGCTATACTGGCTTATAATATTACAAGACCAGAAGATGCTCTTGAAATAGGATGTAAAATTACTGATTTTTCAAGGAAAGAACTCATTATAGATAATCACACTATCAATATCAGTATAAGCGGTGGTATTGCGCTCTACCCAAATGATGGGAAAAACTCCAAAGAGCTTCTAGCAGCTGTCGATATCGCTCTCTCCCGTTCCAAACAAGAAGGAAAAAACAAATGTACAATCTTTCAAGTAGATATGCAAAAAGAGGCTGTTCAAAAAGTTCTTATGAAACATGAACTTAAATCTGCGATAAAAAACAATGAGTTTGAACTTTACTATCAACCAAAATTTACCGTAGATGGTACAAAAATAGATGGTTTTGAAGCACTCATTCGATGGAATCATCCTCAAAAAGGCTTTATACAACCTGGTAATTTTATCTCAATAGCTGAAGAAAGTGGTATCATCATAGATATAACAGCATGGATATTTAGAGAAATTAATAGAAGCTGTGAAGCATTCAGTAAAATTTCCAATAACTTTCGCATTGCTATCAATATATCCGCTAGACATTTTGAAGAAAACAATCTTATTCAACAAGTCCAAAATCACATTGACAAGAAGTGGGTAGAAGGCGGTTATATAGAATTTGAAATTACAGAAAGTGCTATCATGAAGAATATAAAAGATACAATCCAACAACTTGTTGCTATTAAAGCTATAGGTATCACAATATCTTTAGATGACTACGGTACAGGTCACTCTTCTCTAGCATATTTAAAAAATTTACCGATAGATAAAATAAAAATTGACAAATCTTTTATCGATGAAATATGCACAAATAAAAAAGATTATCTCATCGTAAAAGCAACAATAGAATTGGCTGAAAACTTAGGTATGCATACAATAATAGAAGGTGTTGAGGATAAGGAACAACTTCAACTGCTTCAGAAATTTGGAGCTACTTATATACAAGGGTATATCTATTCAAAACCACTTACACAACATGATGCTCTTGAGCTTTTACAGGCACACATTAATAATTAAGTATAATCTTCCCAACAAAAAGCCCACCAAAAGTACCGATAAGATAGCCCATAATCGCCATGAGCACTCCAACAGATACCAATTTTTTATCATAAGTTGCTGCTAAAATCGGAGCTGATGCCACGCCACCTATATTTGCCAATGAAGCAACAGAAATGCTAAAGAGGTCAAGTTTGAAAATCTTTGCTCCTGCTACCATGATGAGTGCATGCAATAGCAAAATCAAAAAACCTGCCAAAACATACATTCCAAGTCCGCTGAAACTCTCAATCACTGCACGTGAACCTATAAGAGCTATGAGAATGTAGAGCATTGTCGTGGCAACCTCATTGGAGCCATTTATCTCACGCAAGCGGGTAAAAGAGGCAGCTACCCCAAAGAGTGTGGCAAAAATAACCATACTTGTTGTAGTGTTTAAAATGACAAAATATTGCGCAAGCATTTGTGAAGTAAGAGAGACAAAAAGTGCTAAGGCGATGAGTAGCCAGTAACGTTTCGCACCCATAGAACAGGCACAGCCTATCTCACTCAAATATGCCAAACGCTCATGGCTTTTTGTAAAGCGATTAAAAACCTTTGCAAAAGGAACCAAAAAGAGCAGCAGCATCACCCAAAGTGTATAGTTTACACTGTCAACTACAAGCGCATAGGCAAAGGCATCTTCATTTACACCAAGAGCGCTCCCTACTGCTACCATATTTGCCGTTCCACCCATCCAGCTTCCAGCAAGTGCACCAAATGCACCTGCTATATCTTTGCCAAAATCAAAAATATTTGCTACAACTATAAAAGCAAAAGCGATGGAGAACACCGCTAGGACATAAGCTGTTATGAGGGACTTTCCAAGTTTTATAAAGTGTCTGAAATCAATTTCAAGCAACATTAAAAAGAGCATTGCAGGTAGAAGGTTTGTCTTTGTCAGCTTATAGATATGTGTGATGGCCTCATTATCGGCAAAAACATCAAAAGAGGCAAGGAACATTGCAAAAGCATAGATAAGAACAACTGCCGGAAGGTACTCAAAGATCTGCCATTTTGTCTTACTAGCGAGCAGATGAAAGAAGGTAACGATGAGTGCTAAGACAAAAAGATAGAGTAGCGGAGTAGTTATCAACGGTTACCTTCCATTTTTTTTATAAGTGTATCATATTTGCAAGGGAATTGACTATGAAAAGAATTTTTTTACTCTCAACATTTGTCCTCACGCAGACTATTTTTGCGACAACACTCACTATCTATAACTCAAACATTGCGCTTGTAAACGAATCTCAAGAGTTTGAAATCAGCAAGAGCGATGATACTTTTGTCTATAATAATATTCCAAATACACTGATAAGCAACTCTGTCAATCTTGACCTGCCACCATCACTCACACTCTACTCACAGGTACACAAAAGAAAGAACTTCACGCAACATGATTTGGCAAAAGCATTTGTAGGCAAAGATGTAGAGCTTTCCAACGCTTCACAAGCGAAACTTTTAAGTATCAGTGGCAATAATGCCATCGTTCAAAGCCCCCAAAAGAAACTCTTTATCACTAAAATCTCAGATATCATTTTTCCATACCTTCCTACGGATCTACAAGCAAGCAATACACTCAACTTTCAGATAAAAGCAAGAAAAAACATACAAACTTCGATAGATATCAGCTATCTTGCACAAAATATCTCTTTCTCAAGTGATTACATTTTAAAAATTAAAAAAAACAGAGCCAATCTTCAGGCATGGGTAGATATCATAAACAATTCAGGCAAAGATTTTAAAGATGCAACAGTTCATTTAATAGCCGGAGATATCAACAGAGCCTACAATCAAAGAGAAGCTGTTGCTTATAGAAGTATGGTCACAGCAGATAAGAGTGCTCTCACGCACAAGGCAGTTGCAGGATACCACAAGTATACGGTTCCTTTTAAGGTTGACCTTAACAGTTATGAGAAAAGGCGTGTCAAACTCTTCGAGTATAAAGATATCCCAATACAAAACAGTTATATTGCGAGAATGAACAACCCTCTTTATCTTATGGGTGAGCGTTCAAGCAGTGTAAATCGTGAACTTCAAATCAGTAATCTTGACAGAGAACTTCCATCAGGAGTTGTGCGTATCTATACAAAAGATGATGAAGAGCCTCTACTTTTAGGGGAAACGAATATTGCCAATACACCAAAAAAGAGTCCTATCATTCTCAAAGTCGGCAAAGATTTCGATACAAAAGTAACACAGAAGGTCATCTCACGCAAAGATACGAACCTACGCTTTAATGTTACCATAGCCTATACACTGACAAACCACTCTGATGAAGACAAGTTTATCACTGTAGAGATTCCATTTAACAAAAAGAGTGATTCAAAGGTCATTTCCAAAGAGAAATATAGTTTTACAAAGGGAAATCTGCTAACATTTCATCTACAGGTCAAAGCAAACTCCAAGCAGAGCTTTAGAGCAAAATTTATAACGAAAAGAAGATAGATGGCAAAGTACATAATTTTAGATACAGAGACAACAGGGACAGATGAGTCAGACAGGGTAATCCAGCTTGGGTACATGGTACTTGGTGGCAAAGAGGTAGAGGTACATAATGAGTTTTGTTCGGCTGATGTACCCATAAACTTTGCAGCGATGGAGGTTCATGGCATTACCCCTGAGATGATCGAGGGCAAACAAAAATGTGTTGAAATACCCGCATATAAACGTCTCTTAGAGCTCAATACTCCAGAGAACTATATGATAATCCATAACGCTCCGTTTGATTTGAAGATGCTTGAAAAAGAGGGTTTTGAGATTGTTATGAAAGTTATCGATACCCTGCGTGTTGCAAAGCATATCTTCGAAGATGAAGAGGCGCACCGCCTGCAGTATTTTCGCTATAAGATGGAACTTTACAAAGAGGAACAAAAAGAGGCAGATGCTCTTGGCATCGAAGTAAAAGCCCATGATGCCATCGGTGATGTACTGGTGCTCAAACTCTTTTTGACAAAACTACGCAAAGCTGTCAAGGAGAAATTTCCAGGAGAAAACCCTGTAGAGAAGATGGTTAACCTGACAAACACACCTATTTTGGTAAAGACATTTCGTTTTGGAAAATACAGAGGAAAGACTTTAGAAGAAGTAGCACGTGAAGATGCAGGATATCTACGATGGATGTTGGGAAATATGGAAAATCTTGATGATGATATGCGTTACTCCATTAACTACTATCTTGATAATTAAGTTCTAAAGTATTGAACCTATAGAGACAGAAATAAATCCCTTCTCCCAAAAGAGTTGTCAAATCAAAAATATATCAGGAATCTGGGATTCATCCCGGAAAAAATCTTTAACAACCAGCAAAAATATGGAACAAAATTTTGGCTTACTCTATCAACTACATTTAAAAAACTGCAATCTTTTTATAAATCATCTATAGGTTTAAAAAAATCACATATATCAACATTTAACAATATACTTAATTTCAATAAATGCTCTAAATTAAATCGCTTTCCATGCGCATAGTTTTCAGCATTTGCATAAAATCCTGAAGATTTCTGCCCTATAGACAAGGCTACTTCTAGCTGACTCATCCCTTTTTCTATTCTGATTCGTTTTACGTTTTTAGAAATAGTGCGGAAATATGCATCTATTTCACTTTTTGTAACAATATCAGGCAAATTTAGCATAGTATTCCTATAGGTAATTTTTCTATAAGAATACTTTTAGTATAGTGCTTTATCAATTACCTTTAGAAATCATTTCTATAGGTATAATTTACTAAAGGATGAAGAATGAAAAAAAGTTTATTGTTAGCAGGATTACTTCTTGCAGGATCAAGTGCAATGGCAGATATATATGTTGGTATTGATTATGGAGCAAACTCAAATGATACAACAGTAGAGGTTTTAGGGGTAAGTGTAGATGTTTCAAACAAATACAAAGATGCCACTATTAAAGTTGGTTCAGGTCAAGATGGTGATTGGAAAGGGCAATTAAGACTTTCGCGTATCTCTTACGATAAGGCAATATTTGACAGTTCGCATAAGACTTTAACAGAATTTGGTGGAGATGTTATTAAGGAATTTTCTTTAAACAGTATAAAAAATCTTTATCCTTATGTAAAAGTTGGTTTAGGTGTCGGTTCTATGAATGTTGATGGGTATTCAGACTCATCAATTACAGAGGTTTCATTTAATATAGGTATCGGTATATCATATAAAGCAGTGGAACATTTGTATATTATAGGTGGGGTTGATTATGTTGGTAGAAAATGGCAAGACGTACAATATACAGTTGGTTCCACAACTTATACAGTTTCAACAACTGACTCAGGAGCTCAACCTTATATAGGAATTAATTATGCTTTCTAAGCATAAATATTTATTACTATTGCCTTTCGCCTTATTTTTGATGGTCGGATGTAGTACTGTACCACTAGAACCAAAAGAGATGTCTGAAAATGCTAAAGCTTTTAACACTCCTCCTGAAGGAAAAGCAGGACTATATGTTTACAGAGACTCTTTTGTAGGACAAGCATTAAAAAAAGATATTTGGGTCGATAATAAATGTCTTGGTGAAACTGCTAACGGTATTTTCTTTTATCAGAGTGTTAAAGGAAATATGCCACATACTATTGCAACTGAATCTGAATTCTCTCCAAATAAACTTGTTGTTGATACCAAAGCAGGTAAAAACTATTTTGTACGACAATACATCAAAATGGGTGTTTTTGTTGGTGGTGCTGACTTAGAATTAGTTGATTGTAGATACGCATCAACTTGGCCACCCGTACGCATTAAC
>NZ_SDID01000012.1 GCF_009192995.1 Sulfurimonas indica
TTAAGAGGTGGAAATTGCATTTATTGGTTGAATGGGCGAAAGATATTATCGCACGGACTTATCACGGACTTTGATAAATTTTTGAAAGCTTAAAGTAAAAATAATTATGGGGTTAAATCCCTAAATATAGGGGTAAGTTGTATGGCTCCGGATACTGGATTCGAACCAGTGGCCAAGTGATTAACAGTCACCTACTCTACCGCTGAGCTAATCCGGAATGTGTAGCGAAATTCTACCCAAAAAGTTTTAAAATAATCTAAAAGAATGTCCTTTTAGAGATTCATTTGATGATTAAACTCAGGTACAATCTCTTTTAGCTTTACAAGTTTATCACTACTGATAAGTAATTCTTCTATATCTTTGTTAAGTTTTTCTAAATCATATGCTGTTGCTTTTGCAACAGTGATGGACTCATACTCCGTCTTTGCATCACTCTCATCGATAAGTAGCTCTTCATAGAGTTTCTCACCGGGACGCAATCCACTAAAAACTATTTCTATGTCATTTCGACCACTCAGTTCCAACATCTTTTTTGCTAAATCTACGATCTTAATAGGCTCACCCATATCAAGGATAAATATCTCACCACCGCTTCCAATGGCACCGGCTTGCAGTACAAGTTCACACGCTTCGGGGATGAGCATAAAGTAGCGAGTAATATCCGGATGTGTTACAGTAATAGGTCCACCCTCTTCTATCTGCTTTTTAAATTTTGGGATGACACTTCCGCTTGAGCCCAAAACATTTCCAAAACGAACAGCTACAATGTCTGTACCCTTTCCATTGGAATTTTCTAAAGAAATGCCAGCATTTTGTGCATAGAGTTCACAGATACGTTTTGTTGTTCCCATGACATTTGTAGGTCGTACTGCTTTGTCTGTTGAGATCATCACAAATTTTTCTACATCGTTTTCTATGGAGACATCAATGACATTTTTTGTCCCCATAATATTATTGATAATGGCCTCTTGCATATTATACTCAACCAATGGCACATGCTTGTAAGCCGCTGCGTGAATAACAATCTGCGGTTTGTAATTTTGAAAAGTCTTTTGTAACTGTTCTTTATTGACAATACTCTGCATTACGGGAACCGCGTCCACATCTTTGAGCTCTTCTAGAATAGCATAAAGATTATACTCACTGTGATCGAGCAAGATAAGTTTTTTAGCACCATACTTCTCACACTGTCTGCATATCTCACTCCCGATGCTACCACCGGCACCAGTGACTAAAATAGTCTTGTTCTCTATAAAAGAAGCAATTTTTTCTTTATCGAGATCTTTTGGATGGCGTGCTAGCAGATCTTCAACGGAGAGATCTTTTAACTGTGTAGCAAGACTTTTTCCTGTTAATATTTCATCAATGGAAGGCAAAACCTGTATGGTTTTAAAGTACTCCGATAAATTGTCATATATCTCTTTTATGCGCTCTTTAGGTGCACTTGGCATGGCAATAACCAGCAAGTCATACTTTCTCTCACCCATAATCTCTCTGAGTTTTTGTTTTGAGAGCACTTTGACAGAGTCAATAGAGCGATTTTGTAAAACCTTGTCATCATCTACAAAATACTCTATCTTGTATGCCGAATTACTAAATTCGGACTCAAGTTTTATGCCCGCTTTCCCTGCGCCATATATAACAACTGATTTTGTCTTTTTTACTTTTGATTTATTTATGAAATAGTAATAGGCATACATCAAAAAGTTGATGCTAAAAAGATATAAAAAGAGCTCTGATACCAAAAACGAAAAACGAACTTTACCGTAAAAAATTGGTAGATAGACAAAAAATGCGGCAATATAAACAACACTTTTAATAAGAAAAGTCTTTTGTGAGGCTTTCGACCAAGAGAGCGAATAATCACGCAAAATAAGACGAGAAGCAAGCATACGAATAACAATGACACTCGCAACAACTTCAAATTCAAAAGGGAGATGATAGATAAAAAAAGTCCACCAAAAGGTAATGACTGAAAGCAGTATAATCACTAAAAAATTTAGTATTCTTTTGTCTACTGATCCGTTAAGCATTTTTTATATATTCCAAATACTCTCTAACTTCATCTAGTTTTTTTAGACTATCTTCACATATAAGTAGATAGTCAATCTTTTCATAATCATGTGCTAAAAAATTTCTAAATGATGCTATTTTTGCAAAGCTATATGCAAATTCTTTCGGAATTATACCATTCATCCCTAAAATGTCTATTGCTTCATAATAACTTTGGGGTGTTGCTAATGATTTATACTTAATGAGCATTTCTGCCAAAGCAATGCAACCATCACTAACAAGATAAAGATAATGCAGAAGGGCTCCTTCATACATAGGATCCTTCACAAATCTTTCTTTACAATCTTCTTTGTAGGAATCCAATAAACTTAAATAATACTCTAGTTTATTTATCTTTGCTTCTATTTTAGGCAGCATCTATGTACTTTCTAAAAGCTTTATAGTCTAAAATATCATGCTGGCGCATAACTTCATATTCAAATCTTTTTTCACCCTCTTTGATAACTATCCCATCCTTAAAGATATTTTCAAGTAAGAAAATATTTTTTATATCATTTAAAACGATTAAATCTATCTCTTTTTGTAGGCTTTTTGAAAGTTCATAAATAATTTGTAAACGTATATCTAATGCTGTATCTTGCAAAAAAACTGCTATATCAACATCGCTACTATCTGTAAAATCATCTCTTGCATATGAACCAAACAAATAAGCAAACTCAACAGTATCCATTGAACTCAGTTTATTTTTTAACACATTTACCATTATAAATTAATACCCTATTTTTTACAACTACCTACAGAAAGATTCGCTTTATTGTTTGCAATGAATTTTTCACCGATACCCTTCACTTCTGTTAATGCTTCTACACTTTTAAAGCAATGCGATTTTCTATAGCTAATGATTGCATCAGCTTTTTTACTGCCTACACCTTTTAAACTCATCAACTCACTTTTACTAGCATTGTTAATATCCACTGCACCAAATACCAAAGTGATTCCCATCACCAAAATTGCTAAAATTTTCATTTTAACCCCTCTTATTTAAAGTAATTCACAGTATATATTATTTTTAATTAAAATTTTCTTGGAACCTAGGTTTTAATCTAGGCCTTAGTCTTAAATACACAAAGCCTGTTCTTTAGCGCGGGATAATCATATACGCCAAAGCAAATAAAACCACATTCACACCCATAGCCATCAAAACAACCCTGTCATGCGAATAACCTGCCTTGATTTTTAGGGGCATTATAATATCATGAAAGATATCATTTTACTCTTTTTAGTAAGTCATCTAGCTCAACTCTAACAGTTTCTTCATCATTATTCAATCTCTCTTCAACAAGCTTTGCCAAATAGTAATCATCAACTATTTCCATCATCTTCTCATACAAACTGCTAGGCACAAGATAAGCACTTGCCACATTGTGGTTTAAAATAGCCACAACCTCATCCCCTGCATCTTCTATGAGATATATACCATGAAGTCTACAAATTTCAACAATTTTTTCTATATCGGCACTCATCCCGTACAAATATTTTACGATTAAAGCCTTTGTTTTTTTCGCATTCACACAGATATAAATTTAATACTCTTTTATCTATATGTAACACTAAAATACCTTCTTTTTATCTACAAATTTTATGATAACATAAAGTAACCCCAAAGAGAGTAAAAATGCCACTAAAGGTGTAGAGATAAAATAAGCAGCACAAAAGAGCATAATATTTACACCCATAGCAAACAGTACTACCCTATCATGTTTCCATCCAGCTTGTGTGAGCCTTTGATAAGCATGTTTTTTATGTGCTTGGCTCAGTTTTTCTCCATTTTTCTTTCTTCTTAAAAGTGTAAGTGTTGCATCAAACCAAAAAAGACCAAAAAGAATTATCCATATCCAAAAGTTTTGAGCATCCTGATTAGCATAGTAGATCGTAAAAATAGCAACATTGTAACCGAGTAATGTACTGCCTACATCCCCCATAAATATCTTCGCTTTATGCCAGTTCCAAACTAAGAATCCTAACACAGCAACAGCTAAAACCAAAAAATGTGCTCCACCAAAAAGTAAAAATCCAGCTATTGCTAAAAAGAGAGCTTCACTTCCTGCATAGCCGTCAATCCCATCTAAAAAATTATAGAGATTGATAAACCAAATAATCATAAAAAAAGCAAAAATATTTGTCAAAAATTGATTTTGAGTACTAAAGAAGAAGAGATCTAATTCTCGAAAGCCACCTAAAAAGTAGAGCCCAAAAAGAGCTACAAAAGCCTGTGTGAAAAGCCTAACTTTTGCACTAAGTTCAAAAAGATCATCAAAATAGCTCACAACAGAAATAATCACTCCAACAAGCAAAGCAAAAAAGAGATGAGAGTCAATAGAATTCGTAAAGTACAGATAAGAAATCCCTACAAACCATGTAACGGCTACAGCAACTCCCCCACCATGTGGCGTAGGCACAGAGTGAGAACTCCGCTCGTTTACCTCAGCTACTAAAGACTTTTTAATAGCGTAGTTTTTTATAAAATATGTAAGCACAAAAGAACAAAGAAAAAGAAAGATATATATCATTTTGCTCTTTCTTCCAAATTTTTATAAATAGTGTTATTCTCTCGTTTGCCGACACCAAGAATTAAAACAACTATTGCCTCCTCTTTTACCTCATAAACAAGTCGAAAACCAGAACTTCTTAGTTTTATTTTATATATATTGTTATATCCGCTCAGTTTATTTTTCTGTATTCTTGGATTCTCTACAATTTTTTCAAGCTTTTTTTTAAATTGTGTCCGAACTGTAGATGTAATTTTTTTCCACTCTTTGTCTGAAACTGGTGTAAATTTTATTTTATAAGTCATCTAAAGATACTTCGATAAGTTCATCTTCATTATAATTTAGTCTCTCTTCTACAAGCTTTGCCAAATAGTAATCATCCACTATTTCCATCATCTTCTCATACAAACCACTAGGCACAAGATAAGCACTTGCCACATTGTGGTTTAAAATAGCCACTGCTTCATCCCCTGCATCTCTGAGTAATTGTGTCGGTGATTTTTTGAGTTCTGTAATACTTGCAGTATAGTTTGCTAAAATTGGTTGCATTTAAAATCCTTTTTTAAGTATTTAAAATTGTACTTTATTTCATGCTTTTTGTCAACCATTAATCATCAAGCGAATACCATCTTCCGCGGAATATGGAAGTGAGGTTTTAACCTCGCTAAAAAGTCTTTTCATAGTATCATGATTATCAACTTCTAAACTCTCATACAAGCGCATATGAAAAGAGGGCTTCACCATTTTCAAGAAAGCTTCAAAAAACGGCACACGAATCAGATAAACCTTTTTACCCAAAGCCTGAGCTATCAACTCTATAAGCTTAGTTGTACTCAAAGGCTCACTGTCACTCACTAAAAATATGCCGACTTTTTGCTGCTGAATTATGCTATCTACAATGTAGCACAGATTACCGACATAGACCATACTTCTTCTGTTTTTTATACTTCCAAAAGGTAAAACGGGTACTTTCTGCACCAAAGAGACTAAATTTTTAATATTTGCTTTGACACCATAGCCATAGACAATAGGAGTGCGAATGATGCTCACTTTAAAACCATCATTCTCAAGCTTCAACAACTCCTCTTCAGCTTTCAATTTACTCTTACCATAGGCATCTTCAGGTTTACAAAGTGACGCTTCCGTGTAAGCAACATCTGTCTCTTCCCCATATACCTTTACTGTGCTCATAAAAACAAACTGTTTCACGCCACTCTCCTTAGCCCTTTGTGCCAGATCCAATGTCTGAGTAACATTGACTCTCTCATACTCTTCTTCACTTGCTCCACCCATCTGATGCACCAATGCAGAAAGGTGCACAACGGCATCTATTTCCTTTAGGGACAAAGAGTCAAAACTATCACGTAAAAAACTAAATGTTTGTATATTGTATTGATCTGAGTAATGAGAAACAAAATAACTCCCGACAAATCCACTTGCACCTGTTAATAAAATATTCATGTACTCATTTTCCTATCAGTAAACCTAATAAAGCATCAATAATCTTATCTTTATTAAAAGTATCTTTCGTAAGAGCTTCACAATTTTGTGTAAACAACCTAAACTCCTCTTCTTTAGTCTCTATTGCTTTTTGAAAGATGGCAGTAATTTCCGATACATCATTAGGTCTTGCTACATAACCAAGATGATTATCACTTACTATATCGGCTGCATCCCCATTGATAATTGCTAAAATAGGTTTTTTTGCTGCGATATATGTTTGTACTTTTGCTGGAACTGTCAAAGAAAAAATTGGCTTATCTACTAATGAAACTATTAAAAAATCAGTTGCTTGAAAATATTTAGCCATTTCATTACGTGGTTTTCTGCCCCAAAACACAACATTGGAAATTTCTCTATTTTTTACCAACATTTTTAATGCTTCTAAATGTGAACCATCACCTATGATATTTAACTGTGCTTTATCTTTATACTCATCATCCAAGCTTCCAAATGCTTCGATAACATTATCCAAATTTTGCACTTTTCCAACATTACCGGCAAATGTAAAATGCACCTTTGCATCCTCACTAAATGAAAAAGGTTCAAATTCCTCACGTAACTCATCCGCCCAGTTTGGCAGATAGACTATCTCTTGTTCACCAAAAACATATGGTTTTACTCGCTTGATAAAACCCCTGCCAGAGACGCCAAAAGCGTCACAATTTCTGTAAACAAAGCGGACAAAAGCATCTAAAAAAAACGCTAAAACTTTTGTTTTTTTAAAACCGTACGCATAAACACTGTCCGGCCATACATCTTGAATCCATAACACCACTCTTTTAGCATAAAACTTTTTCAGTAATACCGCAGGCACCATTCCACTCAATGCCCCAACATCAAAACCAAAAACATAATCATACTTTTTGCCAATTTTTAAAGCTACAAAACTTCCCAAAAACATAAAAGTAAAATACTTGAGTAGTTTTTTAAAGAGACTGCTTTTATACCCTGTAACTGCTTTTACACGGTAAACTTTCATTCCTTCGTAATTATCCTCTACATACCACCTGTTTTGATAATCATCAAAAACTTCACCATAAGGATATGTCGGATTTTGTGTAAGGATATCCACCTCATACCCTTTGTCCATCCAAGCTATAGCAATTTCATTTATTTTAAACTCTTCGGGGTAAAAGTATTCGGTAACTATGAGAATTTTTTTATTTTTTAACACTTACAGCCCTTTTTTTATCTTTGATAGTATATATTTTTGCTGATTCGAAGGAATAAATTTCCATGAGAAAAAAATATATACGCAAAACGTAAGACTAAAAAGTAGAGTTTTTATAAAAATATTATCTGTACTGAAGTTTACAATAAAAGCAAAAAATACATTTGGTACAAGAACATATATAAAGTGTTTAATATGCATCGAGAAATCAAATATAATTTTATTTTCTGTTACAGACATTATAATATTTGGCAGCAGACGGATTGAAATATAGAATGTTGCAATCATTAATCCCAGCGCTACACCCACCAAACCTGCCAGATAAGTCAATGCCATTATTAAGAAAAAACTTATAAAAACTTCTTTCCACTTTAAAAAGACAATTGATTTAATTTTTCCTATGCTGTATAATAAAGTAACATAAGTATTTACAAAACCCGTTAAGTAAAAGAAAGCTCCCATAAAAAGCACAAACCATGGACCAATATAAAAATTCTTTGAACCTGTCCAAAGAGTCATAATATCCTTAAAAAAGAAGAGTGTTCCCATCCAAATAACTCCTCCTATAATAGGAAGAAGAAACAATAAAGCAAAAAAAACTTTTTTGATTTCCTGCCAGTTATCATCAGCAAAATATTTTCCATAGACAGGGGCTATTACACTATTTACTATCACAAATGCATACAGAATATATACATATATTTTCATCGTAAGACTATAAATTGTAACATCTCCTAATGACAATAAATGAGTAACTACAAAAATTCCCATACCCCAGATAAATGTCTGTGTCAGTGATAGTTGAAAAAATAGAAAAGCATCTTTGAGTAAAGCACTGCTTTTGACTTGCCCCCCCTTTACAGACTTCACCTCATAGCGGGAAAAAGCATGAAAAAATGCTATACAAACAACGAACAAGTCTAAAAATCCTGCACCAACTACAAAAAAAAGAATGCTTTTATCAAAGTAAACTATATAAAGTACAAGTAGAAAATTGGCAAGAAGAGTAACAATTTTATAAATTTTTTCATAATAAACTTCATTAAAGCCTATAAAAACAGCCAGAGATACTTCAAATGGAATTTTAATCAAAGCAAATATAATGAGAATATAAAATACACTCAATACGGTATGGAGATTCAGTGCATACACATCTCCCAATAAAATTCGCCAGTCTCCAATAATAAAATCCAATATGTAAAAAATTATCAAAGCCAACAAAATAATGAAACATAGCAGAAGAAATGTTTTTTGTATTAAAGTGAACTTATAAGTCTTGTTGGAGCTTTTTGCCAACATTACAGCTAAATTTTCAGGAAGACCAAAACGCAAATTATTTAAATATGTAATCAATGTATAAATAATCATTAATAAAGCAAAATAGTCAGCATCAAAATGATGTAGCAACAAAGGGGTAGTTAGCACACCTGTAAAAAGATATACAAATATATAGATATAACTAAATGACAAGCCCTTAACTATAACTCTACTGTTTTTTAGCACTTATTATCTCTTCTTTATATATGCGATTAAAAAACTTTTGCATCAAGTATATAATAATTATATTTGCAATAATAGTCCCAAATAATAAATAACTTTGCGCAGGAACGTATCCAAAATGAGTAAAACGGTACGCCATAACTTCGCCAAAAAGTGAAGCGATTATAAAACTGCCTCCATTGAGCTTATATGCTAAAATCTCTATTATAGAGGCAAAAAAACTGATGATTATCATCATAAAAACAACAAAAACAATAGAACCTGCATAGTAAAAAAATGCAATGAAACCAGGTAGTGACATGTAATGATGTTTCGTTGTATCGATATTTCTATATGGTGAATTTATAAGATTTAAATCATAAAAACTTGTGGAGTGTTCATTGTATTTTTCATGTATGGCAGTTTTAAACAACTCCCAACTTTTTTTATCACTATGAGAAACAGCTAGTAAACCTTCTGCACCAACCCAACGATTTACAACCAATCCAATGACACCCTTAAC
Source organism: Sulfurimonas indica (assembly GCF_009192995.1). Lineage (GTDB taxonomy): Bacteria > Campylobacterota > Campylobacteria > Campylobacterales > Sulfurimonadaceae > Sulfurimonas > Sulfurimonas indica. The sequence continues at coordinate 9,239 of NZ_SDID01000012.1, forward strand.
ATTTTTTTCTATACTTATTGTTTTAGTAGCAGTGTGTTTTCGTAAATTATTTACAACTACAACCGATACTAAAAATAAAAATATAAAACTTATAACTACCGTAACCCAAAACTTCATGTTTGAAGCAATGTATTTATAATAAACTTCTTTTATCATCCCATAGCCTAAAGCACTTGAGTTAAGTAGCATTCCCCTACTCAAAAGTGATATATTTGTCACAGTCGATTCAATCAACACCAATATAGGAATAAAATACGATGTTTGTTTTTTCAACATAAACTCATAAGTAAGCAATAAGGCAGCAAATGATGAGAGTCCAAACAGCAATAACCATTTATAAATACCATTGAGCCCAAATGGCAAAAAAGTTTGCGTTATCTCCCCCCTCTGATAAATTCCCAAATAAAAGTTGCTCACTCCAATAAATATAAACAAAGATATGTACACAATCACTATTTTTACTTTATGATTTTTATAAAAAAAGTACATACCATCGTATAAGGTTTTTTCTTTTCTAGAATAACTAAAAAACTTCTCTCTTATTTTACTTGCAATCATTAAAGAGACAAAAGCGCTTATGGCTACATATAATGCTTCATCAAAGTCCGAACCATTTAAAGCGGTATTGTGTAAGCCTTCCCAAAACTCACTATGATAAAATGCAACATGAATGGTAATCTTCAACCATATTCCCAACCATAAGAATACCGCTAAAAATGTATCAAAAAAAATAGCTTTATCGCGGAAACTGTAATAAAGATAGTAATTTGAAACAATAGAAAAAAGAAAATAAACAAATATTTTTCCTGTATATTCTTGCATAGCCAAGAGTGTGAGTACAGATACAAAAAGTATAAATAGACTCCACAATATATTATATAGTTTCATAAAATTCCTTATAATGTGAATACATATAATTGTTTTTTTGCATAAATGCAACCATCGATGCAATCATCGTCTCATAATCAGGAATAGTATAGTTAATCTCTTTTCTTGTATCTACAAAACTTTTATCGATATCTTTACCAGTAACAGGAAGAATACTTATATCTTTTTTGGTATATTTCTGAAAAAGAGACAATAGCTCATATTTGTTTATTGAATCATTATTGGTGATATGATAAAGTCCTGTAATATTATATTCAATAGCCCATTTGACTGCTTTTGCCAACTCTAGTGTTGTCACACCAGACCAAATGGCTTGTGTATAACCTTGTATAGTTCCGTTTTGCATCATAAACCAATGAAAAAGTTCTTCTCCATCAGGCTTTAGCTCTGGTCCAACAACGGAAGTACGCAATGTAAGATGTCTATCATTTATAATCTCCCCCAGCCCTTTTGTTTTAGCATAGGTATCTTTCCCATCTTTATAGTCTGTTTCGATATACGGTTCTTTTTTTTCACCGGAAAATACACAGTCTGTAGATATATGAATAAGCTTTGCATCAAGTTCATCTGCTAAATGCTTAAGTTTGTGTGGCATATATGCATTGATAAATATTGCATTTTCAGGGTTTTTATTTGCCCCCTCTATAAGTATACCTATAGCATTTATAATGATGTCAGGCTTTATAGTTCGAATCTTATTTAAAAATACCTCTTCATTTCGGATATTGAGTAATATAGAACTATCATTTAATTTTTTTCTATAAGTGATATTATATAAATCATATTCACTATTAGCATCTAAATAATTATATATTTGATGCCCTATTAAACCTGTTGCACCTAATACTAAAACTTTTTTTTGCACGGTTAAATCTCTTTATGCCAAACTGTTCTGTTTACATAATCCGTATATGAGAGTATGATTCTGAGTATTTTTTTAGACACATTATCTACTTCATAATCCTGAACCGGCTTTATGAGACGTGGTTCTTGTTCATTATGTTTTGTAGCGACCTCTACTGCTTCTAATACCCTTATTTTACTCAACCCTGACATTATAACTGTTGTTTCATCCATACCTTCCGGCCTCTCATGTGCTTGACGAATAGTCACAGCAGGAAGATTAAGAATTGAACCCTCTTCTGCAATAGTTCCACTGTCAGAAATAACACAAAATGCATTCATTTGCAAATGATTGTACTCATGAAAACCATATGGTTTAGAAAAACGAATGAGAGGGTTTGTATTTTCATACCCTATAGCCTCAAGTTTTTTTCTTGTTCTTGGGTGAGTTGAGACAATAATAGGCATGTTATATTTTTGTGTGAGAGCATCAATAGACTCTAGCAAGTCGCTAAAATTCTTTGGAGAGTCGACATTCTCTTCTCTGTGTATGCTCATAACTATATAAGCTTTCTTTTTCAGGCCTTCTTGCTCTAAGATACCACTCTTTAAGATTTTTTCCATATTGGCTTTGAGTACTTCTGTCATTGGAGAGCCTGTTTTTATGATAGTTTCTGGCTTGATTCCCTCTGCTATTAGATAATCTCTTGCATGTTCTGAAAGAGGAAGATTTATATCACTTAAATGATCAACAATTTTTCTGTTGATCTCTTCCGGTACGCGTTGATCAAAGCAACGATTGCCTGCTTCCATATGGAAAATGGGAATTTTTCTCTTTTTTGCAGGAATAACACTTAAACAACTGTTTGTATCACCATAAATAAGCAGTGCTTCTGGTTCTACCTCTTCAAAAAGTTTATCTGCTTTAGCAATAATATCGCCAATAGTCTCAGACGGCGTACCCTTCACTGCTTCTAAGAAATAATCTGGTGTTCGAACACCAAGTTGCTCAAAAAAAAGTTCATTAAGTTCATAGTCATAATTTTGTCCTGTATGGACTATAGTATGTTCTGTAAACTTATCAAGTTCTTTCATAACCTCACTGAGTTTAATAATCTCCGGTCTTGTTCCTACGATTGTCATTACCTTCATATTTTATATTTCTCCTATATTAAAATCTTTTAAATCTTCTTCTATCTCTTTTAATGATAACAACATCTCCATCATCTCTTTCTTATCTACCTGTCGTGTATTGTGAGAGTGATAATCTTGGGCTTCTGTAATCACTTCACCCTCTACAAAGTACTTGTTATAATTCAAATCCCTTGTATCTGATGGTATTCTATAATACCCACCCATATCTTCTGCCGTCACCATCTCTTCACGTGTTAAAAGTGTTTCGTATAGTTTTTCACCATGACGCGTACCTATAATTCTTACAGTATGTTCAGGACAACCTAATAAGTTTTTTAAACTATTAGCCAAAAGTTCTATGGTAGCAGCCGGTGCTTTTTGTACAAAGATATCTCCATTTTCACCATGTTCAAAAGCAAACATTACTAAATCAACCGCATCATCAAGACTCATCATAAAACGTGTCATATTCGGGTCTGTGATAGTAATCTCTTTATCCTCTCTTATCTGCTTTATAAAAAGCGGTATAACAGAACCACGACTAGCCATTACATTTCCATAACGGGTACAACAGATTGTCGTTTCATCACCTAAGTTTCTACTCTTTGCAACAGCGACTTTCTCCATCATCGCCTTGCTAATTCCCATAGCATTGATAGGATAAACCGCCTTGTCGGTGCTGAGTACTATTACTTTTTGCACCTTATGCTTTATAGCTACATTTAAAACATTTTCAGTCCCAACAACATTTGTCTGTACTGCCTGCATAGGGTAAAACTCACAAGAAGGCACCTGTTTCAGTGCTGCAGCATGAAATAAAAAGTCCACTCCTCGCATCGCATCCTCAAGTGAGTTTACATCTCTAACATCACCAATGTAAAACTTCAGTTTTTCATTATTGTACTTTTTACGCATATCGTCTTGCTTCAGTTCATCACGAGAGAAAATACGAATCTCTTTTATATCTGTATCTAAAAAATTACGCAGCACTGCATTTCCAAAAGAACCTGTACCGCCTGTTATTAACAATACCTTATCTTTAAACATTCTCTACCTTTTTAAAAATATCTACAACATTTTGATATTTTTTATTTTCATTATTTATGATGTATTGTTGATTTTTTCTTATTATATCTTGTACTTCATTAGGTTCTAATGAAAGCAGCTTTTCAATTGTTCTCACTAATGAGCTAACATCAAATAATGTATATGTAATTATATCATCACCATATACACTTTTTGCATAAGAATCATTGGGAGCGAAAGCTATAACTCCATTTTGAATAGCTTCGATGACATGCAGTCCTAATGTTTCAACAACAGATGTTGAAATCAAAATAGTGTTCTCTCGAAAAATCTTTGAAGTTTCTTTTTTAGTATCTATATATCCTAAAAAATTTGTTTTATAGTTCAATTCTTTATTCCACAAATGAGAGCTTTGAAGTTGCTCCTTCGTTAATGTCACATCAATTTCAAAATCGAGATTATTATTGTGTAGAACAGACATAGCCTCTGTAAAATCTAAAAAATTTTTATGTAAATATTCAAAGTGCGGACCTACAATATATAAAAATCGAACTTTTTTTGAAAAATCATACACTTTTGGTTCTAAGAAAGATTGTGGCGTAATATCTATATCACTTTTTATAAAAAACTCTTTGTGACTTATATCTAAAAACTCTCTAATTGCTTCTTTAACATGAATAGACTGTACCTCAACATACTTTACTTGCCGTAACATAGCATGAAAAACTATCCGTTTGAAAAATATTTGTTTTAACCATTTCAAATATTCTCGTTTTTGCAAATAAACACTATCTATTTTTTTCGAGTAAAAAAGTAAATTATGAACTTTTGTTAGTTGTGGTACATGAAGAAAAAACTGAGCTGAACCAGAGAAATTATAGGCTAAGTCTATATTGTATTGTTGAACTACTTTTTTAAAAAAAATATTTTCTATAAAAAGTCTATGAAAAAAATTCTTAATTTTCATCTTTTTAAAATGAAAATTTTCTATACTTTTATATTTTTTTATTAATTTTTCAATATTTTCATTATCATTACAATAAATAAAAAAATTATACTGAGAATTTTGACATTCATCCAACACTTTTTCAAGAACTGTTATTCCTCCTGAATCTTGTATGCCTAGAGCATTGAGAAGAATATGCATAAATATTATCTATTTACCATTTCAGATAGAACAGTACATACAACTGTTTTGTTATCTATTAATTTTAAAAATCGTATAGAGGAGAGATTGCAGTTCTTTACTAGCAACTTATAAACAGTTCTCACAACTAATGCTTTTTCCTCACTGTTTAAACCCTGCGGTAAGTTTTCTAAAATGTTAAACAATTTATCTTTATTCTTTTTTAAAAAAGTATTTAACATCTTTTTCGTATCTCTTGCCAATCCTACACTATTTACTTTAGACAAAGAGTTATCAAGAATACGATACCTCAACAGTATATCATTCACATTCCCAAACTTAGCTCCATGTTCATACATTCTCATCCATAAATCAAAATCTTCTGCTATTGTGTATTGAGATTGTCCATACAATAAGTTATGCTTTGTTAAAAAACCTTTTCTCATCATAACACTTGGATGCGCAAAAGGAACTTTAGCAGCTAGTGATAAAAAACACATTTCATGACTTAACGGAGTAATATTAAGTCCATTAATATTATTGTTCTGGTCTACTAACAAATAATGGCTTCCACAAATATCAAGTTTATTGCTCTCCATTAAAACTATTTGCTCTTCAAACCTATGTGAAAGGCTAATATCATCAGCATCCATTCTCGCAATATATTTTCCTTTTGCTTTTTCTATACCTTCGTTTAAAGAATAGACCAACCCTCTATTTTCTCTACTAACTAAAATTATTCTACTATCTTCTTTTGCATAGCTCTCTATTATCTTTAAACTCTTATCTGTGGAACCATCATTAATAATTATAAACTCAAAATTTTTATAGGTTTGATTTAAAATACTCTGTATAGCTTCATCTAAATACTTTTCTGCATTATAAACCGGCATCACTACAGATATTAAAATATTTTGCTCAATCACGCTTTTTCTCCCACTCTAAAGCAGTTTTACAAATCAACTCTAAGTCATCATATTGAGGTTTCCATGTAGTATAGTTCAGTATTTTCTGATTATCTGCAATCAAAACAGCAGGGTCTCCCTCCCTTCGGGATGTAACTTCAACTGTAAAATCTATTCCACTTACTTTTTTTACTGTATCTACCACCTCTTTCACACTAAAACCGTGTCCATATCCACAATTAAATATATCACTTTTATTTTCCTCTAAATACTCCATAGCCGCTAAGTGAGCAGATGCCAAATCTTCTACATGGATGTAATCTCTTATACATGTGCCATCCGGAGTATCATACTTATCACCGAAAATCATTATCTTTTCTCTTTTGGCAAGTGCAGTTTGTACCACTAAAGGTATCAAATGTGTTTCAGGTTCATGACACTCTCCAATGTGTAGAGTACTCTCTGCCCCTGCAACATTAAAATACCTAAGTATCACATACTTAAAACTACTATTTGTTTTTGCATTCTCTTGTATGATTTGTTCTGTAAAGAGTTTCGATGAACCATAAGGGTTTATTGGACTTGTTAATTCATTCTCCTTTAAAGGTATTTTCTCAACACTTGGCTCACCGTAAACAGCTGCAGTTGAACTAAAAATAAACTTATTGACATTATATTTATTGCACAAATCAATTAGCTTCGCACTGTTACATGTGTTGTTCAAATAATATTTTAAAGGCTTCTCTACAGATTCACCAACAAGCAAACTTGCCGCAAAATGAAAAACAACATCAAAATGATAGTGCTGAAACACTTTTTCAATCTCTTGTCTGTTTAATATATCAACATCTATAAAATCAAAATCTCCAAACAACAATAAAGTATCTATGGTCTTTCTAAAACCTGTTTGCAAATTATCTACAACTACTAAATGATGCTTTTTTTGTTGTAGTAACTGCATGACGACATGACTACCAATATATCCTGCACCGCCTGTTACAAGTATGTTCATTTGTTAAATCCTCTTCCATTTGCTTGGAACAATGTCTATACTCTGATTATTCATCTCTTTATCTATAAACCATCTTTTAGGGGCGATAACATTTTTTTCCTCATTTTCATTAAGCCATGCTCCCCACCAACTAAAAGTACTATTTGCAATTATATTGTGTTTACAATGCTTCATAAGTTCTAAATCTTCAATAGCACTTTTTGTTTTATCAATAAAAATAGGATTATTTAAAAAACTCAAATTGTCTTTACACCAAGAAATATCATCTGAAAATATAAAGAACTTTGGATTATCAATTTTTTGTTCTAATAATTCAATAGCTTTTTTATAGTACAGTAAATCACACACTCCATGGATTTCATTTGTCCCTTTTTCTAAATAATCACCTCGTCGTATATGTATCGAAATACTATTACATCCCTTTATTATGTCAAGATATTCTTCTTTTACATTATGACTAAGTTCTTTTTTAGGTGTAAAATCTTTAAGAATACTTTCTCTTATATCTTTAAAATATTTTTCATTTTGCCAATAACCATCTAAAATAATATTATCATATTCAAATACACTCTTATCAAAAACAGCTATCTCTTTTTCTATATAGTAGCCTTTTGAAACAAAACCAATTTTCCTAGTTACCTTACTCAAAAAACTTTCTGGTTTTGCAAAATGTTCTTCTATGTTAAATAAATTCAATTCATACTTTCGAAGAGATTGTTTAGCATAAAATGAAATATCTAATAAAAACTTATCATGATTTTTCAAAGCTATAGACTTTGCAATAGCATATTGAAACATTTGATTACCCAATCCACCTGTAATTTTCGTTATAATCATAAAATTATTTTAAACCTATTATAAAGTTTTTGAAAAACTAAGAAATTTATTATAATTATAAACTCTAAATTTTGCTGTATTTTATTTAAAAAAAACATTATATTATATCCTTCTGTAATTGTAAATCCTTCATAACTTCATTAACTATCGTTTCGGCAAATACTTCTGCTCGAAAAGGGTCTGCTTGAGGTGAGTTTAAAAAATATTCTATAGCATTCAAATATTCAAAATATCTTTTCTCATCCATATTTATCATATACTCATACAACTCTTCAAAAGTATCAAACTCTCGTTTATCTATAAAACATTCTTTTGGTATATGATTAGTAACATTTTTCGCACCCCAATATATTGGGATACACCCTGCAAAAAAACAATCAAATATTTTTTCTGTTATATAACCATTTTGATCTTTAATATTTTCATAACAAATAGCAAACTTATAATTTTGCATAGTTTCAAATTTTGAGTCAACCATACCTTTATATGATGGAAATAAATCCTTTTTTCTTAAAAATTTAAACTTGTTTAAAACTCTACCTAAAAAACTATGACCAAATCTATACTGATCCCATCCTGTACCATATAAGTCGAAGTCTTCTGGATGAGTTTTTTCAAACCATCTTATAAACTCAACTCTTTTTGTATAAAGTTCATCTGGATGATTTGCAAATTTATTTCCAGCTATTGCACAACACAGCTTTTTATCTTGAAATTCCTTTGGAATTGTTTCAGGTATATCAAATGCATAATTTATTTTAAAATACTTCTTATTATCTATCATATCATCATTCCAAGTAAATATTTTTTTAAAATATTTATGCTTTGATTTATCTACTAATCCAATGTCTACATGTGGGCTTTCTAAAAGCAATAAATAGCTTTTTTTATAATCATAAGCTATAAATTTTTGTTGAAGACCATTATATATTATAATGTCAGATTTATTTGGTTTATTAATATCATATGTTGATAAATCAATACTATTATATTTAAATATTTCTTTTAATTTAAAATAAAAAAATCCATAATTATCTCTATTTATTGTATTGTCTGCTATATCAAATATCTTATTTCCAAGGTTATATGTTTGGATAAAAGAAGCTGTTAACATTTTTCTAATTCCTTTATCTTCACCTTAGCCTCCCCTAAGTTTAGTTGCCACCATTTAGATTTAATCAATTGTTGGATTTTATCTTCTGGGAACCTATATCTAATAACTCTAGCAGGACTTCCAACAGCAATAGCATAAGGTGGTATATCCTTAGTAACTACACTATTTGCACCAATTACTGCTCCGTTTCCAACTTTTACACCCCTTAATATAACACTATCTGTTCCTATCCAAACATCATTTTCGATAACACATTCTTTTATTGTTAACATATCATAAGCATTATCATAAAAAAGTGAACTTGTTGAAATTTTTGTTAAATCATGCTCACCTTGACCTATAGAAACATTATTAGCAATAGAACAATATCTTCCTATTTGACTTTTAGTTATATTACAATTTCTACCTATATAAGTATAAGCTTTTATTCTTGTATGCATATCAATAGTAGTCATTTCACCAATAACAACATTATCATCTAAGTCAGCTCGGAATGATATGTTTTTCTTTTTCAGTATTTGAGAAACTAACTTGTTTATTATCTTAGTGAAAAACATTTTTTAATTTCTTTATAATTTTATAGCTTTTACTTATTATTTTTCTAATTTTAAATATTATAAATTCTCTAAATACCTCAGAATCAATACTTTCATAAATAGAACTGTATCCAAATAGCTTATTTGCATTGTTTAAATACTTATCATCATTTATTAACTTTTGCAAATTTTTTGAGGCATATCTTCTTTTTAACTTAACAACATCAGTACTGACATTTCCTCTTGAAAGATTTAAATCGCCTACTACATTTTGAGATGCAAACATATCTGCTTTTAAACTATTTAGTAATGGTATTTTTAACTCTAGTGCTATTTTGTTATAAACATCAAGCGGATTATCCCTAAAGCTCTCATATTTAAAAAATTTAATATTATTTTTGACAATATACTGAGTAAATTGTAAATAGTCAAAAGAAAAATCTGAAGGTTTTAAATTTTGAGACAAACATATATCTATAGCATCCCTTATAAAAGCAATTTTATTTACATTAAAACACTTTTCTAATAATAATAAATTTGTCGATTGATATATTGGTTTATTATTGTTTAGATAACTTTTTGTAAAATCAATGTATGACCAATCTCGTATAACAAGATGTTTATTATTTTCATCACACCATCTTTTTACTTCTTTAATCTGTTCTAAATAATCTTCAGACTTAACATCTATACCATACCATTCTTTAGCTTGCTCTTTGACAGAATAAATACCACCTTTTTTATTATGAATAGGGTGTACCTCTGATAGCACTACCAAACTATCTATATTACTCAAAAACCTATTTAAAAAAGTACCACCAGACCTAGCATAACAAAAAATAAATGCTATTGAATTATTCATTCTCATTCCTTATATATTTTAAAGAACTCAGATAATGTTTATGTCTCTGAATAATCTTGTTTTCTAAGGAAGAGTTCAATAAAGAACACCATTTTTCACTTTTTCCACTACGCATAAATTTTGCATTAACAGTATCACCTTTTTTTATAAACTCTTGTTTCTTTTTTTCAAAGCTTTGATTTTTAACGGTCTGTTCTAATATATTAGGATTAATATCTAAATTCAAAAAATTTATTACTTTCTCTAACTCTTTAAATGTATCATTAAGCATATCTTCATATTTAATCATTATACAGTTTGGATTATTCGTCCACCTTTCTATATGTTCACTCCAACTCCCAATCAAAGCTTTTGAGTCTTGTTTACCAATAAAATTATTTATTTTAATCTCTGTATTTCTTATCAATTGTACTAAAATATTACCTTGCCACTGTTTATTTAGTCTTTTTATTTCATAGTTGAAATACTTTCTGATGAAAAAATTATTTTTAACTTGTTCTTCAGTAAACATAGGATAATTAAAAAAAAATCCAGAAATCAACACATCTCTAACATCACGAACTATATATACAACTTTGTTTGATTTTACGATACTCTCAAAATTTTTAGAATCATGAATTTTATGAATTTTAAAATTTCCATTTCGTTTATCATTATCAGCAGTATTGATAATATCATTTGCTTGGATTGGAGAATTTGTAACTTCAGATAGTAACCTAGCCAACCATGTATTACCAGACTTTGGATATCCTACAACATATATATCATTATACAATTTTTATTCCTTTAATTGACATAATTATATTAATCATCATAAATGACTTTTTATATATCTATAATTAAATAAAACTTCTAAAACTATCAACACCAAGCTTGTTAATAAAACATTAAAAATAAAACTAAACCAACTTTTGCCGACAAACAATGTATTCATAACATATAAAGATATAGAAATCAATCCAATCATCATACAAAGTCGTATTAAATAAGTTCTGTTTATTTGTATATCAACTTTCTCTAATAATCTTTTACCTATATATATATTAAAAAAAATACTCACCACTAAAAATGATACTGGAATAGCAATAATACCTAATCGACCTATAAGTATTACTGAAAACATTGTATAAAAGATTCCTTCTAAAAGTACAGTATTGGATACAAATTTAATTTCATCAAATCCTAGTAATAAACTTCTCAGGAGTCTATTCATACTAAAAACAAATGCACTTAATCCAATAAAGGTAACAATACTTTGATTTAAAGCAATATCATTATCTATCCAAAAATGTATAAACATTATATTACTGCTAATATAAACTCCATATCCTACGATACCTATTAAAAAACTATATAAAATTATCTTTTTAGTATTTTTTTGAATTAATTCTTTGTTTCCCTCTCCAACTAAATGAGAAAATGGAGCTAACAAAGAAGCATTTAATACATTTAATGCTCTAAGAGTAATATCAATAACCTTTCTTGTAATATCATAAGCTGTAGTTAGTTCTGATCCTAAAAATGTTGTAATAATAATTGGATGTATATTCTCAACCAATCTATTACCAACTACTAAGCCAAAAAGATGTGGAGTAAATTTCAAGTATTCTTGCAAAACACCTAATTTTATTTGTGATTTTATATGAAATTTTTTATATAAAACAAAAATATAAAAACCACACAAAATCATTATTATAGATTCTGTTGCCAATAAACTTATAGGTAAAGACAATATCCCTACATCATTGTATAATAATACAATCACTAAAAAAATCCCAAAAAGATTTGACGCTATCATCACATATATACCAAATAATGGTTTTAACAAAGACCCCGCAAAACCTCTAAAAGAATTTGAAAAGAAAGAGAGAGAAGTTGTACTTAATGCTATATAAAATGCTATTTTAAAAACTTTTAATTCCTCTATTGGTATTTTCAAAATATTTTCCAACCAAAATGACAAAACAAAACCAAAACATAAAAATGCTATACTAATAACCACATAGATAACAACACTATTTATAAAATAATCACCTACTGCTTGAAAATCCTTTCTAGCATATGCTTGTGAGATCCGTTGTGTTGCCATCGTGCCAATTCCAAAGTTTATAATACTTAACAATGCGACAATACTAGATATCGTAACCCAATAACCATAATCTCCATAAGATATAAACTTAAAGTATAAAGGTAGTAAAAACAGCCCTTTAACTATAGCAATTACAGTAAGAATATATCCTCCAACTGCCTGAGTAATAAAAGCTTTTTTTCTACTTGGTTTTGTATGGTTCATCTATTTTATACACTCTTTTTTTACATACTTAACAATAATTTCAACAGCTTCATCAACAGAAGTTATTGTCGTATCTACAACTATTTCAGCATGTTGTGGTTCTTCATAGACATCATTGACTCCTGAGAAGTTTTGTAGTTCACCTTTAAGAGCTTTTTCATAAACACCTTTGTAGTCTCTTTTTTTACAAGTTTCAATATCTGCTTTTACATAGACCACTACATTGTTCTTTACCATCTCCCTTATCGCTTTTCTACTCTCTCTGTAGGGAGAGACAAATGAAGCTACAGTTGAGACTGAGTTGTTTTGCAGGGTTTTTATGAGATGGCCTATTCGTTTCATATGACGGTTTCTATCTTCTCTTGTGTAACCTATGTCTGGTACTAAGTCCCGTATATCTTTTGAGTCGAGTCTCTCTAATGGTATTTGGAGCTTTTGCAGCTCTTCATAAACTCTATCTGCTATGGTTGTTTTTCCTGAGAGTGGCAAACCTGTAAACCAAAGGTTAAAAGGCTCTATCTTTTTCTTACCCCATCTCAGTTTTTGCCACACTCTCTCATGTGCCCAATAGAGTGCAATTTTTAAAACTGTCTCTATCATTCCAGCGGCAATTGCCAAATCAAGTCTTCCAAAGAATACATAAACAATGATGATGGTGGTGGTAGTAGCAACTATTCGCCAGCTAATACCTTTTACTATGCTTCTTTTGTTTGTCTCTTTATACAACTTGCCTTGCCTTTTTTAATTTTTTAGGTTATAATACTCATCTATATTCCCACTAGGGACCTCTCCCCCATTTATTGGGGAGTTACTAATCTAACAAATTTTTCATGTACTTCTTTCATCTTTTTACTAGTGATTTTTTTCTCAGTTTTATATTTTATTCTTTTTGCTGAGTATGTTCTGAGTTGAGAAAGTATCACATAGCTAGTTTTCCCTCCATGATGAACCTCTACATAAAATTTCTGATTATCTTTTTTCTTTGATGTTAAAGCAAATCCTAAAAACTGTTCTTTGTTAAATTTTTTATAAACAAGCACAGGTCTTAAAAACTCTTCCCCTTTGCCATCTTGCTCATACCCTATATTTTTTCCCATATTTATAAAAACAACTTCTCTTTCGTTAAAGTGTTTTAAAGCTTTTTTTATCTCTATAGACTGTTTCTTTTTATTCCAGACATCAAACATGTTTTCGTTTATATGCTTGTCACTCTCACGTGCTGCCACATCCACAATCATTCCAGCACCTACAGTATTGTTGGTAACTCTATCAACAATAATAAAGCTTCCCGTTTGACGGTTCTCTTTGTATTTGTCTGCTGCTATTGGTCGTGTGAGTGTTATTTTACATGATGCTATATCATTGAGTTGTAATTCACTGACTTGTTTACGTTTGTAAGAGTTTACATCGACTTTATAATTTATATGCTCTATATTTCCACTTATGACACTCGTTGCTCGTTTGATGTCATAACTCTTGCCAACTTGCATCGGCTTCTCATCCATCCATACAAGCATCACTTTTAAAGCGTTAGAAACTCTTGGCAGGTTTTTTGTATGTACCAGCATATCGCCACGGCTGATATCTACTTCATCCTCTGTTGTGATAGTAACAGCCATAGGAGCATAGGCTTCATCTGTTGTCGCACTACGATTTGCTTCCGTAATATCACCTGCATTGATGATACTTTTTACTTTTGTGGTTTTTCCAGAAGGCAGTACTGTTATCTCATCACCTACCTTTACGCTTCCAGCAGCGATAGTTCCACAAAAACCTCTAAAGTCTAAGTTTGGACGATTTACATACTGCACAGGAAGTCGGAACTCTTCCTCTTTTACTTCTTTACTTATATCCATAGTATCAAGAAGCTCTAAGAGAGGTTTACCACTATACCATGGTGTTTTGTTGCTTTTGTCAACTACATTATCACCATCAAGTGCACTCAGAGGAATGAAATATCTGTTTTTCATACCAAGTTCACTTGCCAGTACATTATAGTCTGCTTTTATCTTTTCATAAACATCTTCACTAAAGTCAACTAAATCCATCTTGTTAATAGCAACAATAACATGCTCTATACCTAAGAGGTTTACTATAAAGCTGTGACGACGTGTTTGTGTAAGGATTCCTTTTCTAGCATCTATTAAAATGATGGCAACATCTGCAGTACTTGCACCTGTTACCATATTACGTGTATATTGTTCATGTCCTGGGGTATCTGCGATGATGAACTTTCTTCTCTCAGTTGCAAAAAATCTATATGCTACATCTATGGTAATGCCTTGTTCTCGTTCACTCTGTAAGCCATCAACAAGCAGAGCCATATCTATCTTTTCACCTGTTGTACCATACTTAGAACTTTCACTCTCAACAGCTGCTAATTGATCATCAAATATCATCTTAGAATCATAAAGCATACGACCAATGAGTGTAGATTTTCCATCATCAACACTACCACAAGTTAAGAAGCGGAGCATATCTTTGTTTTCATGCTCTTTTAAATATGCTTCAATATCTAAAGAGATTTTTTCGTTTTGTACACTCATTAGAAATACCCCTCTATTTTTTTACGCTCCATAGCACCTTCACTATCTTTGTCTATAAGGCGACCTTCTCTCTCACTTGAAGTAGAGAGTAACATCTCACGAATAATCTCCGGCAGAGTTGAAGCCGTTGAGTTAATAGCACCTGTAAGTGGATAGCATCCTAGTGTTCTAAAGCGTACCATCTCTTTTTTAGCAGTTTTTCTAAGCTCTTCTGGCATTCTCTCATCATCTACAAGGATTTTAGTACCCTCATACTCTACTACTTCTCGCTCTTTAGCAAAGTAGAGGCTTGGAATAGGAATATCTTCTAGGTAGATATACTGCCATACATCAAGTTCTGTCCAGTTACTGATTGGAAAAACTCTTACAGACTCACCTTTGTTTATTTTAGTATTGTAAACATTCCAGAGTTCCGGTCTTTGGTTTTTAGGATCCCATCTGTGGTGTTTATCACGAAAAGAGAAAATTCTCTCTTTTGCACGGGACTTCTCTTCGTCCCGTCTTGCTCCACCTATAATGGCATCGTATCCACCTTGATTGAGTGCTTGTTTGAGTGCCTCTGTTTTCATGATGTCGGTATGTACAGCACTTCCATGAATAAATGGATTGATATCCATCTCAATACCTTCAGGATTTGAGTGCACTACTAGGTCAAATCCTAACTCTTTAGCACGATTGTCACGAAACTCTATCATCTCATGAAATTTCCATAATGTATCTACATGTAAAAATTTAAAAGGAGGTTTGGCAGGGGCAAATGCTTTCATAGCTAAATGCAGCATCACCGAGCTGTCTTTTCCTACGGAGTACATCATCACAGGGTTAGAGAACTCTGCTGCTACCTCACGCAAGATATGAATAGACTCTGCTTCTAATTGTTTTAGGTGGGTTAGTCTCTCTTTTGGTATCATTACTTATCTCTCCAAGTTATATAGTTATTTTTCACCAAATAATCTATAATTGTTTCACAGACTTGCTCTATTGAAATATTGTCATTTTTTATATGTATATCAGCGTTTAGTGGTGCCTCATATGGTGAAGTGATTCCTGTAAAATCACTTATCTCTCCGGCTCTTGCTTTTTTATAGAGTCCTTTTGGATCTCTTTGTTCACAAACTTCTAGCGGAGTATCTATAAATACTTCTACAAACTCTCCATTCTCTACTAGGCTTTGTACCATTTGTCTATCTTTTATAAAAGGAGATATAAAAGCTGTAAGAACTATCAGCCCACTATCTACAAAGAGTTTGGCAACCTCACCTACTCTTCTAATATTTTCTATTCGACTTTTATCATCAAACCCTAGATCACTGTTAAGTCCATGTCGTACATTATCACCATCAAATAGATAGGTAAAATTACCGTTATGGTATAAAATCTCTTCCAAAGCATTGGCTATCGTAGATTTACCACTTCCACTGAGTCCTGTAAACCATAATATACAAGGCTTTTGTCGTGTAAGCTTTGCTCTGTCTTGTTTCGTGATGTGACTTTGATGCCAAACAATATTATTAACCATACTATCTCACTACAAACCAAGGGTTTAAGAGATTTTCTTTGTTATAGAGCAGTGGTTCATCTCTATCAAACTGATAGGTCATTTTACCACTCTCACGCACTACTGCATCAGCTGCAGCTGTATCCCACTCCATAGTAGGTGCTAGTCTTGGGTATATATCTGCTATACCTTCTGCCACCATACAGAGTTTGAGAGAGCTTCCTTTGCTTATCTGCTCTATCTCTTTAGCATCAAGTGCATCTATAAACACTTGGGTTTCAGGAGAGAGATGTGATTTGGAAGCAACCACGTAGAGCTTTTCTTTTGGAGAAGTGTTTGTTTTTAGAGGTAATCTCTCTTCATTTTTAAATGCACCCTCACCCTCTTTGGCACTGTACATATCATCAAGAACTGGAGCATATACGACGCCAAGCACTGGTTTATCTTTATGAACCAAGGCAATATTAACAGTAAACTCACCATTTTTTTTGATGAACTCTTTTGTACCGTCAATTGGGTCTATACACCAGTAGTATTCCCAATCTTTTCTCTCTTCATACTCTACGGTTTTATTCTCTTCTGATAGTATTGGAATATTGGGATAGAGTTCTTCCAATGCTTTACAAATAATCTCATTGGACTTTGTATCTGCCTCTGTTAAGGGTGATTTATCATCTTTGTACTCTACACTAAAATCTTTTTTGTAGATTTCTAAAATGGCTTTTCCTGCTTTTTTAGCTATATTTTCTATATCTTTTCTCTCTATTTTATTTAGCATCTATATCCTCCAAATACCACTCATAAACTCTTCTAATTCCCTCTTCAAGTTCTACTTTATGTTTCCATCCAAGTGCATGAAGTTTACTAGGATCAGTTAGCTTAACCATAGTTCCATCCGGTTTACTCTCATCAAAATAGAGTTCACCCTCATATCGCACTATCTTTTTAATGGTAAGTGCCAACTCTTTTATGCTTATGTCTACACCTGTACCAATATTTATATGAGTATTACGTATCTCTTTGTTTTTTATACTATATGGAGTACAATTATCATTACTTCCATCATTTTCTATGTAAGTATCTTTAAAATCTCTGTTCTCTAGTAAGAATACACAAGCATCTGCCATATCTTCTGAGTAGAGAAATTCACGTCTTGGTTTTCCACTTCCCCAAATCTCTACTTGTTTTTCATTATTTAGTTTTGCTTCATGCATCTTTCTAAGTAGTGCCGGAAGTACATGTGAAGTTTCTAAGTCAAAGTTATCGTTTGGTCCATAGAGGTTTGTCGGCATTACAGAGATGAAGTTTGTACCATACTGGATGTTATAACTTTCACACATCTTTATACCTGCTATTTTAGCTATGGCATAAGGTTCATTTGTATATTCTAGTTCACTTGTCAAAAGGCTATCTTCTTTCATTGGTTGTGGAGCATTTTTTGGATAAATACAAGTACTTCCTAAAAAGAGAAGTTTTTTTACACCATTGAGGTAACTTTGATGAATGACATTATTCTGAATCTGTAGGTTCTCATAGATAAAGTCTGCACGGTAGGTATTATTTGCTACAATTCCACCTACTTTTGCAGCAGCGAGTATTACATACTCTGGTTTCTCTTTTTCAAAGAACTCTGCTACTGCTTTTTGGTCTATAAGGTCTAGTTCATCATGTGTTTTTAGTACTAAGTTATTATAACCTTTACTTTGAAGGTTTTTAACGATTGCACTTCCAACTAAGCCACGATGTCCTGCTACATAAATTTTGCTATTTTTCCCTATTCTATTGACATCATCTCTATTTTTAGGTAAAATAGGGTTACAAATTGCCTTCGTGCACTCCCCCTCCTCTTGGAGTGGGGTAACTATCAAGTTTATTAACTTTTCTTGAAGTTTTTTGAAGTAGCTTTTTGATATCTTTCCATCATAATATTTCGCTCTTTTTATATCAAACAATCTTACTTGACTTAGTATGGCATAACTGTTTTTACCTTTTTTGTATTCAAACTTAAAGTGAAACTTATCATTTTTTGACTTTGATGTTAGTGGAATACCTAAGAACACTCTATTATTAAACTTTTTATACACTAAAACCGGTCTAAGGAAATCTTCTCCTTTTCCATCTTGTTCGTATCCAACATTTACCCCCATCTTCATAAATATTATATGTCTTTGCTGAAACTTAATTATATTTTTTTGTGTATGGATAACTTTTTTTATATTATTCCAATTATCAAAATCTTTATACATCTACAATCCTACTCAAAATAATTCATTATAGTGTAACCACCATCTTTTAAGTACTGATCTTTTGTCATAAGTTTTAAATCACTCTTCATCATATCATCTACCAACTCTTTGAGTTTATACTCTCGTCTCCATCCGAGTTTTTGTTCTGCTTTTGTCGGATCGCCCAAGAGCAGATCAACCTCAGTCGGTCTGAAGTATTTCGGATCAACTGCCACAACTTCATCTCCGACTTGCAAGCTGTTGTTTTCAATGCCAAGTTCAACAAGTCTTGCTTTATCTACAAAACTGACAACTCCTTTTTCATCCACACCTTCACCTTTGAACTCCAACGCAATCCCTGCGTAGGCAAATGCCATCCTTACAAAGTCTCTTACCGCAGTAGTCTCACCCGTAGCTATAACCCAATCTTCTGGCTCATCAGCCTGTAGAATTAACCACATCATCTTTACATAATCTTTTGCATGTCCCCAGTCTCTTTTGGCATCAAGGTTACCAAGATAAAGTTTATCTTGCAAGCCCAAAGCTATTTTACTTGCTGCTCGTGTGATTTTTCTTGTTACAAATGTCTCACCACGAACAGGTGACTCATGATTAAAAAGAATGCCGTTACATGCAAACATCCCATACGCTTCACGGTAATTTACCGTTATCCAGTAGGCATACATCTTCGCTACAGCGTAAGGTGAACGAGGGTAAAATGGTGTTGTTTCACTTTGTGGTGTCTCTTGAACTTTTCCAAAAAGCTCACTTGTACTTGCCTGATAAATTTTTGTTTTCTCAGTTAAACCCAAAAGCTTTACAGCTTCTAAAATTCTCAGTGTTCCCGTTCCATCGGCATTTGCTACATACTCTGGTGTCTCAAAGCTTACCGCTACATGGCTCATAGCTGCTAAATTGTATATCTCATCTGGTTGTGTCTCTTGAATGATGCGGGTGAGATTCATAGAGTCTGTCATTTCGCCATAATGAAGAATAAAGTCACGATTTTCTACATGTGGATCTTGGTAGAGATGGTCAATTCTGTCTGTATTAAAAAGTGATGTTCTTCGCTTGATGCCATGAACTTCATACCCTTTTTTCAGTAAAAACTCCGCTAAATAACTTCCATCCTGCCCTGTAATTCCCGTAATTAATGCTACTTTTTTTTCTGCCATTTTACTCTTCCCTTCTAAAATCATCATCCAATCTCACTATGTCATCTTCACCGGTATAGCTTCCAACCTGTGCTTCAATTATAACCAACACGTCATTAGTTTCATTGGAGAGTCTGTGTACATCACCCGCTTTTATATAGGTAGATTCATTTTCATCAAGCATAAAAGTTGCTTCATTGATGGTGACTGTTGCCTTACCACTGACAACCACCCAATGCTCATTTCTAAACTTATGTTTTTGCAGCGAAAGCCTTTTGCCCGGTTTGACTTCTATTCGCTTGATTTTATAGCCATTGCTATCTTCAAGGACAGTATATGTACCCCATGGTCTATGCCCTGTTAAGTGAATATTTGGAAGTTCTGACTTGGCTTTCTTTAACTCTTGAACAATCTCTTTTACTTTTTGAGAAGAGCCTTTTTTTACCACCAAAAGTGCATCATCGGTATCTATGATGATACTATCTTTTATATCAATCGTTTTAACTGTTTTTTGCGAAATTATTAGATTATTGTTCTCATCATTTGGTAACTCTTGGGCAAGTGCATCAAAACTTCCTACATCTGACCATGCAATATCTGATGGGACAACCTTCACTCTAGTACTTTTTTCCATTACAGCATAATCTATGCTATCTTCTGGAATATTTTGCATATCATCATGCCCAATACGGATTACATCAGCTTTTTTAGCATTATTATATGCATTTAATGATGCCGTATATATCTCTGGAGAATATTTTTTGAGTTCCTCCAAAAAAGTTCCTGCCTTAAACATAAACATACCGCTATTCCAATAATAGTTTCCGGCATCAAGATATTTTTGTGCAGTTTGAATATCCGGTTTTTCATGAAAAGCTTTTGCATCCATATTATTAGCTTCTATATATCCAAAACCTGTTTCGGCAAATGTAGGCATAATTCCAAAAGTCACTAAATTATCATCTTCTGCTAACGCTTTTGCTTGCTCTAAAACCTTAGCATACTCATTTTCATCTTTTATGAGATGATCTGAAGGAGTTACTAAGACTATCTCATCTTTTTCTAAAGCAAAACATGTAAGAGCAATAGCAGGTGCAGTATTACGACCTTCTGGTTCTAATAGATACTTATTATTTTCTTTACTCAGTTCTTCTAGTTGATCAAGTGCTAAAAAATATTGTTCAACATTTGAAACAATAAATTGAGAATCACAAACTTTAGAATTTCTCTCAACTGTTAATTGAAACAGTGACTTATCGTCAAAAAGCTTCACAAACTGCTTTGGCATAAGTGTTCGACTTATCGGCCAAAGACGAGTTCCACTTCCTCCACAAAGAATAATATTAGTCATTTTTCAAATACTCCAACTCCTTCTGTAACTCTTCATACTCAGCTTTTTTTCTCTCTATAAACTTCTGAGTAAGATCTATTTTCGCACTTATACCCTCTTTTGTAAGAAGATATTTATACTGATTTTTATTTTTGTTTTCAAAGAAGTTTTCAGCTTTAATGAGACCTTTTTCTATGAGGGCTTTGATGACGTAGTTTACTTTTCCGACACTTAGGCTCAGTTCATCGGCTAGAGATTTTTGGCTCTTTGTTATTTCAATTTTTCTAAGCACATTGAGTGTTAGTTCTTCATTTTGCAATATTTGTTTCCTAAAAAAGTATAATATAAAATTCAATTATTGAATGATTGTAGTATTGTAGCTTTTTTTCTTACAAATGGCAAATTATGTTTTCTTATGTTATTCATGGAAATTAAAAAGAGGTGGTAAATTGTTGTGATTGTATTGAAGTGGTGGCCTGTCTCGGAATCGAACCAAGGACACAGTG
>NZ_SDID01000013.1 GCF_009192995.1 Sulfurimonas indica
TTTTGAAGAGTTGGAATTATAATCATACTTAACTGAATAGTTCCTTACAAAGTAGAAATTCCATGATAATTCATTTTTGCTTCCAATTCTTTTGCTATTTCTTCTTTCATCTCTTTTTGTTCAACAAATTGAAGTAGTTTTTCTAAAGCATACATACGGTACTTGTCCAAATCTTTCGAAAAACCCAACTGTTTATCGTGTCCTGCATGTTTTATGATGAGTTTTTCATTAATGAGTCCTACTTTGTGTTTTAGTAGTATTCGCAACCACAGATCATAATCTTCACACACCGGTAAGCTCTCGTCAAAAAGTCCAACACTCTCAAAAAGTTTTTTGTGCATAACTACAGAAGATGGTGCGATGTTACAGTAAGAGAGGTTTTCCATAAAAATATCATCTCCTACTTTTCTATATTTTTTAGGTATTTTGATGACCTGCTCATTTCGAACCCACTGCTCTGCTGTATAGCTCATCAAAATATCTGGATTACTCTCATGGAAGCTTACTTGTTTCTCAAGTTTCTTTTCATCCCACTCATCATCAGAGTCCAAAAAAGCTATCCATTCATACTTTGCTGCTTTTATGCCAACATTTCTAGCGCACGATACACCTCTGTTTTCTTGGTATATGTAAATGATGTCTGGGAAATCTTTTGTTATTTGTTTCGTATTATCAGTTGAGCCATCATCAATGATTATAAGCTCTTTTGGTGGATGCGTTTGGGCATATACTGAAGTGATAGCCCTTTTTAACAGTTCATAGCGGTTGTATGTGGGGATAATGACTGTAATATCCAATCTATTCTCCTATTTTTGCCTGGGATGAATCCCGGGATCCGACAAAACTGCCAACCTCTCCGGAAGCAGGGATTTATCCCTGCCCCTCTAAACGCCTACCAAACCTTTATCTCATTATAGACACTGTCCCTCTCTACAGGAATAAATCCACTGTTTTTAATAAGTGCCGTAAATTCATTGACATCCACACCGTTTGCACTCTTTGCACCTGCTGCAGAGTTAATGGACTCTTTTTCAATTGTCCCATCTAAATCATTTGCTCCGAATTCCTGTGCAACAAGGGCCAAGTTTACAGTAGATGTCACCCAGTAGGCTTTTAAGTTTGGTACATTATCAAGAACTAATCTTGCAATAGCATAGGTTTTTAAAATCTCATTAGCAGTGATTGGCTTGTCAATATTTAAGTAGTTATTTTCCGTTTGATAGACCAGAGGAATGAAGGCATTAAACCCACCTGTTTTATCTTGCAGCTCACGTATACGCATCATATGATCGATTCGGTTCTCACGTGACTCTACATGACCAAAGAGCATCGTAACATTTGACTTTTTTCCACGTTCATGCCATTTTCTGTGAATCTCAAACCATTGATCCGATGTCACTTTACCTTTACAGATATAATCCCTAACCTTTTCATCAAAAATCTCAGCACCACCACCCGGCATAGAGTCTACTCCGTTTTCAACCATCAAGTCAAGTACCTCATCATAACTAAGACCATGATGGCGTGAGAGAAAGTCAACCTCAGCAGCAGTAAGTGCTTTTACATGAAGCTCAGGGTACTTCTCTTTTATCTTTTTAAAAATATCCAAATACCAATCAAGTGTCACACTGGGATTGTGTGCAGAGACGATGTGAACCTCTTTGGCATCATTTGCCACGATATTGTCAACAATTTGCATAATCTCTTCATGGCTCATTGTGTACTGGTTTGGATTTTTTCGTGTTGCAGAGTAAGCACAAAACTTACAGACATCTGCACAGACATTTGTCGGATTGATATGACGGTTGATGTTAAAGTATGTCTTTTTTCCATGAAACTCTTGACGCTTTTTATCAGCAAGCTCTCCGAGTTCAAAAAGGTCCATCTCATAAAGCGCTACACCATCGCTCAAAGAGAGTCGTTCACCCACTGCAATTTTTTCACTTATGCTCATACCCACCAGCCTCAATTTTTTCGCAAATTATATCTAAAAGAGATTAATCTTTGTTGTGTTATAATAGTGCATATTAAAGTAAGGGAGTCGTTTTATGTGTGCCATTGAATACTACACTTATGAAGACTATGTCAAATGGGAAGGAGACTGGGAGCTTATCAACGGTGTACCGCTTGCTATGAGTCCAGCGCCCATGATTACCCATCAGGCATTAGCAACAAACATAGCATATGAACTAAAAAATTCATCAGACAACTGCAAGGAGTGTTTAGTTTTACATGAAGTTGACTATAAAATCAATGATGACACCATCTTACGCCCTGATGTTGTACTGACATGCAATGAAACAAATGACGCCTACCTGACAAAAGCACCACAAATCATCGTCGAGGTCATCAGCCACTCCACTGCAAAACGCGATGAGAAGTTTAAATTTGAGATTTATGAAAAAGAGAAGGTAAAGTACTACCTCTTGGTCTATCCTGATGATTTAAAAGCCAAAATCTATAAACTCGATGGCAAAGAGTATGACAAACAGGGAGACTTCACTACTGAGAGCTACACATTTGAAGAGAGCAGTTGCAAAGCTTCTATTGATTTTGAGAGAGTTTTTAAAAAATTTAGAAAATAAAGTTTTTCTGCACTCTCTTCCCACCCTAAAGGATGGGTTCCGAAACTACACTAATCCCGGTGCCATCCACATACTCTGTGTCACACCGCTATCAACCAAGCCAAGTTGCACTTCATACGCTTTTTGCCACTTCTTTTTTAACTTGTCATAAACCTCTTTGTTTTTTCTATTTGGCATATATTTTTTGTCCAAAACGACAAGCTTCTCTGCCGCATCTTCAAGCGTATCATAAACACCGACACCCACACCAGCAGCCATTGCCCCACCAAGTGCTGTTGCCTCTGTCACTTTTGGGATCGTCACTTCACATCCTGTTACATCCGCGAGTATCTGTGACCAAAGCTCTCCTTTACTTGCTCCACCTGCAAAGACGATTTTTTCTATCTTTATGCCAGAGAAAGCTTCTATCTTTTCAAGATTGATACTTGAGACGATTGCTGCATTCTCTTCTAAAGCTCGAAATATTGAGATAGTATTGTATTTTTCGCTATCAAGACCGAGATTTAAAAAAGATGGCGATGCATGATACCACTTGCCATACTTCATAGAGTCTGAAAATATTGGGAGGATTTCATATGAGCCAACAGGAACATTTTGTGCCTTGTTCTCCAAAACCTCATATACATCACACCCCTGCTCTTTTGCCTCAAGCTTTTCTAACTGACAAAAAGCATCTCGAAACCATCTCATTACAAGTCCCGAGAAAAATGTAATCCCCTCTGCCTGAGAGAGGCCCTCTACTACATGGGGGTTAACACGTATGCCCATATCGTTAGGAGGTGTCACATCACTTTTAATATTTACTACCTGCTGCCAAAAACTCCCGCCAAGAACTGCTACATCACCCTCATTTACTACACCAAGTCCAACAGAGCCAAGTTGCACATCTCCACCACCCATCACTACCTGCGTGAGTTTATTGAGTCCTGTTTCGTGAGATGCCTCTTGTGTCACGTTTCCTAGAACTTCACCTGTCTCTAAAACCGCAGGAAAAATATCATCTTTAAGTCCAACTCTCTTTGCCATTTCTTTCTCCCACTTGCGTGAGACAAGAGAAAAAATGCCTGTTGTTCCTGCATTACTTGGATCCACTGCTATTTTTCCACTGAGTTTTGCTAATATCCAGTCCCCTATCATCGAGATAGAAGCTACTTTTTTATAGATGTCAGGGCGATTATTTTTCAGCCATAAAAGACGAGGCAAGGCTCCAAGAGCAAAAGTCTGTCCACTCTTTTTGTAAAACTCTTCTTCGATGCCGGGATAGTTCTCTTTTAAATACTTCACCTCATCAGCTGCTCGTGCATCGACATTTGCCACACCCCAAAGCTCATTCCCATCTGCATCATAAAGTACTATCCCCTCACGCATACTTGTAGCCGAGAGTGCCAAAATATCATCAGCATTGACATCTTGAATAGCCTCTTGAATACAGCTACAAACCAGAGACCAGTTCTGCTCAAAATCAAAGCTCATAGAGTTTGGAATACCATCCTCTTCTAAGTGTGTCCACTCTCTTTGACTCATTGCAAGTTGATTTCCTTTGGTATCAAAAAGCACCGCACGGATGCTTCCTGTTCCTGCATCTATGGCTAGTAGGTATTTCATTTTTTAAGTTTTGCCTGTTCTAATTCCCAGTACTCCATCGCAAAACTATCTTTCTCACTAATGCTTTGATACCCACCAAGTTTATCGGCGCGAAGTACTGCCAACATCGTATGTTCTACAATGTCATAAATTATCTTTGCCTCTTCACGACTTTTACCAAAACAGACAACCGCCAAATTTTTGATAATCATATAATTTGGTGCAGGATTGAGCATTACCTCATCCGTAGCATACTTGTTAAAGTACTCTTTATAAGCTGCAATATATTGTTCTATCCCACCAATAAGGTCCGTATCTTCCATAATAAGCGGTACACGTTTTGTTCTAATAATATGCTCTGGTGTTAAAACCCCACGTGAAGCGAACTCACGCAGATTTGGTTGTGATGCATAAAAAGCGGCAAGTGGTGTTTGGTTGATAGCAATGTGAACTTCATGCCCTTTATACTCACTCATCGTTTTTATAACCCGTGCAATATCACAATCACTGTGTACATAATTATGTTCTATATGAACAATGGCATTTTCATCCAAAAACTCCTCTGCACGGCTCACGGCATCTATCATTTTAGAGTACGAAGCTTTTGCATCATCATCAAAGGTAAAAATTCCATGATTATGTAAAATGATACCCTCTATCTCATCCCAGTTCATATTTTTTGTCAATTCATAAATCTTATGCGCCAACTCAAAGCCCGGCATCACATAATCAACTATCAAAAAGTTCCCAAAAAGCTTGACAATGTGCTCATCTCCATTGACTGAATTTGAGATAGTCACGATTGCATCTGCATGGGTATGGTCCACAAATTTGTAGGGTATGAGTGCGTGCAGTATAGCTTCAACCGAAGGGTTTGGAGCATTTTCATCAAGCATCGCCTCACGCTGCAGTGCTACCATTTCCGAATCACTCAAATGCTCTCTCTTTGCCATATCAAGCAGCGTGTCAAGATAGACCCCAGAAAAACCTTCCGGTTTAATCGTTGCCAGGTCCCAACCACTCCCTTTTACATAAAGAACATCTTCACCGTTTACTTTGCTCTTAACGGAAGTATTACCACCGCCATGTAGAACCAGTTCATCATTTTCACCAAGTAAATTTGATGTATATACCCGCAATTCCAAGTCATTTTTACAAGCCTCAGCCTGTTTATCTATCCATAAATTATCCATAACACTAGCCTAATACTTCCAGCTCATCTGTGTATTTCTTTTCACAGTATGGCTTATAACTTGATTTATAGACTGCATAGTGAGCAGAAGCTTTATGTCCATCAAGTGCGGCTTCATCTTCCCAAGTCTCTACTGCCATAAATTTACGGCGATTGTTCTCATACTGAAATATCTCATAAAAGATACACCCTTTTTCAGCTTTGCTTGGCTTGACCATTGCCCCAAGCAACTCTTTCATCTTATCTTCGCAACCCTCTTTCGCGATGAATGTCACCCTTTTTGTAATTGTCATTTTATTTCTCTCTTCTTCTTTTTTTTAGTTTTAAAGAGAGATTATAGCAAAAATTCAATATAATCATATATGGACTTATTATTACATATTGAAGATATCATAGAAAATAACGGCTCAGACTTTGAACTCTCAAAACTTTTTAAGCAATATATCAAAGAGTACAAAGAGTCACTTCCAGAACTTTTTAAAGAGAATCAGGGAAAAGACTTTCTTGTTAAACATACGAAGAAACTCGACTCTATCATTACACTGATGTACAAAACTGTACTGCGCCGTCTTTTTGGAAACTATCTGCCTATGCGAAGTCAAATTCCGATAGCAATCGTAGCACTCGGCAGTTACGGACGTGAACAGCTCTGTGTCCACAGTGACATTGACCTGCTTATCGTTTATGAAAGAGTTGAAGGGTATCAGACTGAACTCATCATAGAAAAACTTTTCTATCTTGCCCTTGATGCAGGAATGAAACTCGGGCATCGTGTCCATGAGACAAAAGATCTCTTTAAAGCCGCGAATGAGGAGATCACCATTCGTACATCACTAATGGAATCCCGTTTTATTACCGGTTCTCCTTTTACCTGGCATGCAACAGAGAGAGAACTGGGTAAAATCAGATCATATCAGCCAAAAAAGTTTATCTTGGCAAAAATTGAAGAGGCGCAAAAAAGACGGAAAAAGTACCCTATCTCAATGCAGCCTAACATCAAAGAGGGAGTTGGCGGACTGCGTGACTCGCAACTTATCTTCTGGGTGGCAAAGACCATTTACAATGTCAACAACATTAAAGAACTCAGTGGCAAAATATTTTCAGACGAAGAGTATAAAGAGTTTCGCATCGCATTAGAGCTTCTTTATCGTGTCCGTTCTGCTCTGCATCTCATCACAGGGAAACAAGAAGACAAACTTCTTTTAGAACACATCCCGCAAGTCAGCTCTATGCTTGGTTTTAAAAAGCAGGAGAAGTTTGCGTCAAAAGTCCTTCAAGCCGGATGGAGAATCAATAACTTCACGCAGATATTTATCAAAAAAATGGTACGTCCTTTCATTGTCGATCCAGCATATATAACAAAGTTCCGTCATGCGAGACTTCGTAAAGGTGTCTATCTCTTAAACGACAGGCTCTTCGCATCTTACAATCTCAAGCCTCTGCCGATCAATACACTTTTAGAGTTGCTCATCTCTCTTGAAGATAATGATTACCGTTTTGATGCAGGTTTTTTAAACCAGTTTACCTATACAAAAATCTCACACCCTTTGAATAAAAAAACATACACGCTTATTAAAAAGCTCTTTTACAAAAAACATATAGCATCATTTTTAAAACTTTTCTATGATGCAGGTATTTTGGCTGAGCTCTTTGCTAACTTCAAAAAAGTGATGCACCTGCCACAATTTGACGGCTATCATCACTACCCTGTCGATATCCACTCCATTAAGTGTGTTCAGGCTTTGGAAAACATCAAAGAAGACTTCATACAAGAACTCTTTGATAAACTGAGTGAAGAAGAGAAACTGCTTCTAAAAACCGTTGTCTTTTTTCATGACAGCGGAAAAGGCAGAAAACAAGACCACAGTGAAGTGGGTGCAAAACTCATGCTGCAATTTGCAAAGCACATAGGGCTTGGCGAAGAGCTGAGCTCACGTGCAGTAACACTGGTCAAACACCATATATTAATGAGCAATGTTGCCTTTAAAGAGAACATTCATAATGAAAAAACTCTCTATAAGTTTATGTCAAGTGTCGGTGATACGAAAAACCTCAAGCTCCTTTATATCTTGACCTATGCAGACATTAACGGTGTCGGTGGCGATACATACAACTCCTTTAATGCAAAACTGCTTTATGATCTTTATAACAGTGCCCTTGAAATCGCAGAAAACAGTGAGAGAATCACCGATGCGAAAAAACGCCTTATCATAGAAAGACGTGTCAAAAACCTTGAAGCCTTTAAAGCGCTGCCACGTCTTCTACAGAAAAAGATCCTCGCTGTCGAGTCCAATCTTTTCTTTTTTAAACACATACCGCAAGATATCATTGAGATTGCAAAAAAAGCAAATGCTACTAAAGAGTACAGTTTTACGACAAAAAACAAAGAGTCCCTTACGATTGAAATCTACAGACGTATTCCACTCAATGTCGGCTACCTGCTTGCAACACTCTCTCATTTAGATGTTGCCTCTATGGAGATTTTTACACTCTTTGACGATATCAAATACTTTAAAATCGAGTTTATTAAAAATGTACAAGGCAATGAGCTCATCGAAGTGCAAGATATCATTGATAATGCCTTTGATATGAGCAGAGAAGTCCCACTGAAAAAGGTCAATATCAAACGTGATGAGATAAAAATCGACTGTGAGCATTCAAAAACACATGCCGAACTGAGCATTCATACGCAAAATCAGATGGGACTGCTGGCTTATGTCATGCATAGATTTGAAGAGATGCATATCAATATCATTACAGCAAAAATCCATTCAAGCAAATATAAAGTGCGAGACAGCTTCTTAATGGAAAAACAACATGACATATGCGATAATGTCGATAAAATTTATGAAATGCTATCAAATGAACAGTAGAGGACTTTTTTTATGTGCGGAATAGTTGGTTATATCGGTCAAAAGAATACAAAAGAGATTTTACTCGAAGGGCTTAAAGAGTTAGAGTACCGTGGGTATGACTCAGCAGGTATTGCAGTACTGAGTGATGGGGTATTTTCAAGTTTTAAAGCAACAGGAAAACTTGTCAATCTTGAGGAAAAGACAAAAGATTTCACTACAGACAAATTTGCTGTAGGTATCGGCCATACACGCTGGGCGACACATGGAAAACCAACAGAACTCAATGCACACCCTCACGTAGGAGAAAACTCTTATGTTGTTCATAACGGTATCATAGAGAATTATGCAGAATTAAAAAAAGCACTCATTGATGATGGTGTAACTTTTCTTTCACAGACCGATACCGAAGTCATTGTCCATCAGTTTGAGAAAAATCTTAAAGGCAGTGATGATGCATTTGATGCCTTTAAGAAGACAATAGCAGAACTTGAAGGTGCTTATGCCATCTTACTTGTGACAAAAGCAGAAAATGACAAAATCTTCTTTGCAAAACACGGTTCACCTATGCTTGTCGGTATCAATGCTGAAGATGAGAAATATTTTGCCTCTTCAGATACACCGCTTATCGGTCACTGCACAGATGTAAATTATTTTGAAGATGGAGATTATGGGTATGTCTCACGTGAGGATATTCTTATATTTGACAAAGACAACCAGCAAAAACAACCTCATTTTGTAAAACTCTCTACAAACAAACTCTCTGCTCAAAAGGATGGCTACCGCTTCTTTATGGAAAAAGAGATTTATGAGCAAAGCGATGTCATAGCCGATACACTGCTTGGACGTGTTACGGAAAAAGAGGTCATCTTTGAAGAGCTCGATTCTAAGCTGTTTGAAGGCATCAATGAGATAAAACTCTGTGCATGTGGGACATCCTACCATGCAGCACTTACAGCTTCTTATATGTTTGAGCGCTACTCAAAAATAAAAACATCGGTAGAAATAGCATCAGAATTCCGCTATCGTGAGCCGATTATGACCAAAGATACTCTTTTCGTCGTTATCAGCCAGAGTGGTGAAACAGCAGATACACTTGAAACATTAAAAATGGCGAAAGAAGCAGCTCTTAAGACACTTGTTATATGTAATGTTGACAACTCTTCTATGGTGCGTCTTGCAGATGCAACAATCCTCACGCGAGCAGGAGTAGAAAAAGGTGTCGCATCAACAAAAGCATTTGCAACACAGGTCACTCTGTTTTGGATGCTCTCTCTCTATCTGGCAAAAATAAAAAGCTCTCTCACGCAAGAAGAAATTATGCATCAACTTGAGCTTTTGCGCACCATTCCAACATCTGTAAAAGTTGAGGACAGCATGCATGAACGCATCAAACGACTCTCAAAACGCTATCTTCACGGACATGGATTCTTCTTTATCGGACGTGATATATTTTTCCCACTTGCATTAGAGGGTGCACTTAAACTCAAAGAGATAAGCTATCTTCACGCAGAGGGTTATCCAAGTGGTGAGATGAAACACGGACCTATCGCTTTGGCAGATCCTGAGCTTTTTACTATTGCCCTGCTTCCGGAACACCTTTTATATGAAAAGTCCAAATCAAATGTAGAAGAGCTTAGTGCAAGAGACTCAACAATTTGTGCCATTAGTCCGATAGCATTTGAGAAAGCAGATGACTTTATCCAAACAAAAAAACAAAAAGATTATATGTTGGAATTTTTTGAGATGATGGTTGTTGTTCAACTATTATCACTTGAAATTTCTGTACGTCTTGGTAACGATGTAGATATGCCAAGAAATTTGGCAAAAAGTGTAACGGTGGAGTAATAAGATGAAAAGTAAATTAAAACTATTAATTATTGTCACCTTAATGCTTCTTGGTTTAGGAGTTGCGACCATTGTTAATATCTCTTTGAATTTTAGAGAATACAGCCTAAAAAGTGCCACAGAGAAAGCAACTACTACAGCAGCAATTGTAAAAGATGGTCTTACTGCCCATATGGTAAACGGCATTATGGATAAAAGACAATACTTTTTAGAACAGATATCTTCCAATAATACTGACATCAAATCTCTTTGGTTGGTACGTTCACCTAATGTTATCAAACAGTTCGGACCTGGTTTTAACAGTGAAACCATCAGAGACTCTCTGGATAAAGAGGTTTTAAAAACAGGAAAAACTACGAAACAGATACATGAGACTACAGATGCTATTACCCTAAGAGTTTCCATTCCATATAAGGCAACAGCAATAGGTCGTCCAAACTGTTTAAACTGTCATGATGTCCAACGAGGTGATACGCTTGGTGTTATCAGTATGGAGTTTGATATTACAAATATGCGAAATGCAGGACTGATTACTATTTTAAAGATTCTTGGTATGAACCTCGTATTTATAATCGTAGTATTAT
The DNA here is from genome assembly GCF_009192995.1 of Sulfurimonas indica. GTDB lineage: Bacteria > Campylobacterota > Campylobacteria > Campylobacterales > Sulfurimonadaceae > Sulfurimonas > Sulfurimonas indica. Next base: position 10,646 of record NZ_SDID01000013.1, read on the forward strand.
TGCTTATAAATCATTATATTACACCCTATATGCACCTATTCTCCAACATGCAAGAAGGCATACAAAAAGCCTATAGTGGTGATTTTACGCATAAGTTCACAACAACCGTTCAGGGTGATGCTAAAAAAATCGTAGAACAACTCAACACTCTTTTTCGAAAAATGCAAGATACCTTTGGCGATATCAAATATAATCTTGCAACCTTTATTCCCCAAGGTTCTGTATCTTCCACTGATCCACTCTATGAAGCAAAGATGATCATAAAAGAGCTCTCAGATATCTATAAATTTAAAAAGACGATAGAACTCGACCTTTCAAAAAATGCAGTATATGACAGAATTATTGATGTATTAAGAACTAAATATAATTTTACTCATTTTGCTTTTTATGAAATAAATACCAATAATAACTCTCGAAAGCTCATCTATATATCCACGGGTGAAAGCATTTGTGATTTGGAAGTAGAAGAAGATGCTATTCTCTGTCGTGCATATCGAACAAAATCGGATGTCATATCTACAGAGTTTGTCAATTTATGTCAATCATGTTCCTCTGATGATCTTGATTATATTTGTATTCCGTTTGATATCAATGATGAATATTCACTCGTCATTTCAATCACAACAAAAGAGAGTTCAGAAATCAGTAAAATAAATTCTTACATTCCAAGTATAAAAAACTATCTGGAAGCTGCAAAACCGGTAATTGAGAGTAGAATTCTCACAGATAAGTTACGAGAAAGCTCTTTAAAAGATGGTATGACTGGACTTTATAACAGAAGATTTTTAGAAGAGTTTATCGACACTTTCATGAAACAGGCACAAAGAAGTAAAGAGAGCTATAGTCTTTTAATGCTCGATGTTGATTTCTTTAAACAGGTTAATGATACTTATGGCCATGATGTAGGTGACAAAGTTATTGTCGCTATTGGTGAAGTGTTAAAGGAAAATATCCGTGAATCAGACTTAGCTGTCCGATATGGTGGTGAAGAGTTTTTAGTACTGCTTCATAATGCCAGTGATGAAGGAGCACTCATGGTTGCCAAAAAGATTCATGAAGCATTTGCCGCACTTATTTTTGATGTCGGTCATAGCGAAACTATACAAAAAACAATGAGCATCGGCATAGCAAAATTCCCTTATAATGGTGATACTATCTGGAAATGTATAAAGCTCGCAGATACAGCTCTATATGTTGCAAAAACAACAGGTAGAAATAAAATCGTAGAATATACAAAAGAGATGAGTGAAAATAAAGATTTACGTTAGAGGAAACATACTTAATAGTATGTGACGAGCAAAGCAACGCAAAAGAAGCGTTGCTATTATACTTTTTTAGCTACAGCCGCATCCGCCGCCGCTACTCTGTGGTGCTGAAGACGCCCCACCAGTAGAACAAGCCGATACACCTGGAGGTGTTGTAGGCTGAACAGCTTCATTGTCCACTCCACCATTAGCATTGATTTCTTCGATAGTTGCCCAAATAGACTCTGCTGCTTTCATATAGCGTTTTGCAGACTCAGAATCTGGAGCTACGAAAGTGATAGGTTTTCCTTCATCACCACCCGTTCTGATTGCCGGCTCGATTGGAATCTCAGCGATAACTTTTGTATCGAACTCTTTTGCCATAGGCTCAGAAGTTCCTTTACCAAAGATATCATACTCTACACCGGTATCCGGTGCAATGAATCCACTCATATTCTCAACGATTCCAGCGATTGGGATGTTCAGTTTTTTGAACATATCAAGTGAACGACGTGAGTCATCGAGAGATACCCCTTGTGGCGTTGTAACTGTAAGACCAGCTGTTACTGGAACAGATTGTGCAAGTGTAAGCTGTGCATCACCAGTTCCCGGTGGCATATCAATTACAAGTACATCTAGCTCTGACCATAAGATATCACGTAAGAACTGCTCGATTGCCTTCATGATCATAGCACCACGCCAGATTAAAGATTGTCCCTCTTCCATGAGTGAACCCATAGACATTACTTCAATGCCATAAGCCTTGATAGGAAGCACTTTGTTTCCGTTTACTTCTGGTTTTACATCAGCAACACCAAGCATACGAGGAACATTTGGACCATAGATATCTGCATCTAAAAGACCTACTTTTTTCCCTTGCTGTGCAAGAGCGATAGCAATGTTTACAGATGTTGTAGATTTACCAACGCCACCTTTTCCAGAACTTACCATCAAGAAGTTTTTAATTTGCGGTGCGATATTTTTACCTCTTGAAGAGCTCTCTCTTGGCATTACTGGTGCTTTAATATTTAGAGTTACATTTATTGCACCTGCACGCTTTAGCTCCTGTGTTGCTTCATCTTTAATCTGCTGTGCAACTTCTGGTGCTGATGAAGTGATATCTACTGTCAGACTCACATCATTACCATTGATTGCAATATCTTTTACAAAACCAAATGTTACGATGTCCTTGGTAAAACCAGGGTACATAACTTTTGACAATGCTGATTTTACTATTTCTTCAGTCATTTGTATTTTCCTTTAATTTATTTTATAAATGTTATTTTCGAAGCTTATCATATCTAAATAAGACAAATATTGTCTTATTTAAGATCAATTTTTTCAAAAAAACGTTTAAGCTAAGGCTTCAGCCTCTTCTTTTGCTTTTGACTCATCGATGATTTTCTGGATTCCTTCTGGATTATCCATAATATCCTGTGTAATTTTGTATGAACAGAATTTCGGTCCACACATAGAACAGAACTCTGCTTCTTTAAATACATCTTGAGGCAGTGTCTCATCATGATACTCACGTGCACGTTCACTATCAAGTGCCAACTCAAACTGTTTCTCCCAGTCAAATGTATAACGAGCATCACTCATAGCATCATCAACATCACGTGCACCTTTGCGACCACGAGCGATGTCAGCTGCGTGAGCTGCAATTTTATACGCGATGATTCCCTCACGTACATCATCTGCATTAGGCAGTCCCAAGTGCTCTTTTGGTGTTACATAACAAAGCATACTAGCCCCATGCCATCCACCAACAGCAGCACCGATTGCAGATGAGATATGGTCATATCCAGCTGCGATGTCAGTTACTAAAGGTCCTAAGATATAAAAAGGTGCTTCATGACAAAGCTCACGCTGAATCTTCATATTACGCTCGATTTGATTAAGAGGTACATGTCCCGGACCCTCAATCATAACCTGAACATTTTTCTCCCATGCGCGAAGTGTTAGCTCTCCAAGAACTTTCAACTCACCAAGCTGTGCATCATCAGATGCATCTGCCAAACAACCAGGGCGCAGTGAATCACCTAAAGAGAGACTTACATCATACTTTGCACAGATATCCAAGATATCATCAAATGCTGTATAGAAAGGATTTTCTCTATGATAGTGCATCATCCACGCAGCCATTAATGACCCACCACGAGATACGATTCCCATTTTACGTTTTGCAACTTTTGGCATAGTCTCTAACAGGAAGCCTGCATGAATTGTAAAGTATGAAACACCCTGCTTTGCTTGACGTTCTAGAACTTCAAGCATTACATCAATAGTTAAATCCTCAATCTTATTACCAACATCATGTAAGATCTGATAGATTGGCACTGTACCGATTGGGATCTTAGAGTTTGCGATAACAGCTTTTCTGATCTCATCAAGATCTCCACCTGTACTTAAATCCATCGCTGTATCTGCTTTATAGTGTTGTGACACTTGAACTTTCTCTATCTCACCTTGTACATCAGAAGCGATTGCCGATGAACCTATATTTGCATTAATCTTACATTTACTAGCGATTCCGATTGCCATCGGCTCTAATGATGTATGATTTACATTTGCAGGTATAATTAATCTTCCTCTTGCTATTTCACTACGAACGAGCTCAGGAGACAAATCTTCTATTTTTGCGACATACTCCATCTCTTCTGTGATGATGCCTTGCTTTGCGTAATACATCTGTGTTCTAACAGGATCATTCTCACGCTTTTTTACCCATGAAGATCTCATAAGTCTCTCCTCAAAATTATCTTTGTCTTTATATATATGATGGAAATATAATCAAATAAAGTTAATCTAATATAAAGTGGATAGATTTATTGGTGAGCTAAAGGAACTCTCAGTAGGAAAGCTGCTCTTTTAAGATTTAAAAAGCTTTTGATGTGTATAATTTCGTAACACTTTTAATCACGAGGAGACTTTTTGTCCAACTTGACACTTATTTTACTTGCAGCTGGAACTTCTAGACGCTTTGCCCAAGATGTCAAAAAACAGTGGCTTCGCATCGAGCATAAGCCTTTGTGGCAATTTGTAGCAGATAATTTGAAAAAAAGTGAGTTTTTTTCTCAAATTATTATCGTAGGTTCTGCTGATGAAATAGAGTTTATGAAACTATACTCCTCATACCAGTTTGTAGCAGGTGGAGCGACAAGACAAGAGTCTCTTAAAAATGCACTTGAAATTGTTACAAATGAATATGTTCTTGTAAATGACATAGCACGTGCCTGTATCTCGACAAATTTACTAGAACGCATTATCTCACGCAAGGGTTCGGCTGATGTTATCGTACCCTTTTTAAATGTAACCGATACTATTGTATATGAGAACGAAACCATTGACAGAGATAAAGTAAAAAGAATCCAAACCCCACAACTCTCCACAACAAAAGCACTCAAAGCTGCACTTGATACAAATCAAACATTTACAGATGAGAGTAGTGCTATAGTTGCAAATGGGGGCTCACGTGAGTTTGTTACAGGTGAAGATGAAGCCCACAAGATTACATACCCACAAGATTTAAACAAAGTCCCATGTCTGAGTGCACCAAGCAGTGACATGCTCAGTGGGAACGGTTTTGATGTCCATGCCTTTGATGACAAAGGTACAATGTGGCTAGGTGGTGTAAAAATAGAATCTGACTTTGGATTTAAAGCGCACAGTGATGGTGATGTAGCCATTCATGCGCTCATAGATGCCCTCTTGGGAGCTGCAGGAATGGGTGATATAGGAATGCTTTTTCCTGATAGTGATGATGCGTATAAAGGGATCGATTCAAAAGAGTTACTCAAAAATGTTGTAGCAAAAATTTATAGCTTTGGTTTTGTCATCATCAATGCAGACATAACCATAGCAGCACAAACGCCTCGTATAGGAAAGTATAAACTGCAAATGCGTAGAGTTTTAGCTGAAATCTTAGGTATTGATGCATCGCGTATGAATATCAAAGCAACTACAACAGAAAAACTAGGCTTCATTGGAAGAAGCGAAGGTGTTGGCGTCATTGCCAATGCAAACTTAAAATATTTAGATTGGAAGATGATAGGATAGTATGAAGATATTAATTATAGAAAATGAAGTATATTTGGCACAGAGTATTGCAACAAAATTAGGTGAATTAGGGCATATATGTGAAATGTGTACCTCAACAAAAGATGCCATTCGTGGCGTTAGTTATGATGTGGTACTCCTCTCTACAAATATAAATGGGCAAGATTTTAATCCGGTTATAGAAACATTTAAAAACTCCATCGTTATTTTGATGGTCTCATACATTTCAAATGACACAGTATCAAAACCACTATCAGCAGGGGCAAAAGACTACATTTTAAAACCATTTATGATAGAAGAGCTTGTCCGTAAGATTGACCACTATCAAGATTATGAAAAGCTCAAAAAAAGAAATGAGGCGTATGAGAAATATCTTGCACACACATTTGCAAATGCAAAACATGGTCAGGATTTAGAAAATATCGAACTGCCTCTCTTTGTCTCATCAAACTTTCAAAAATATGCGGATGCTTTTGCCTTTGAATATGCACAAAAAAAGAATCTTCCACTTCATTTTATCTCACTCAGTGATACAAAAGCACTCAGTGAAATAGAATCACTGCCGCAAAATTCCATAATTTACATTATCGACTATCAAACACTCAAAAAATCAGACAAAAAAATCTTTTGTGAGCTAATAACAGATAAAAAGGCTATCATTGTCAGCAGTGATAAGATTGAAGATGTAGAGCATCCTGTTATTGAGATTAAAAGTGAGAGCAATGTCTTTGACAAAGGGGAAATCCTTCCAATTGAAGATTATGTAAAATTTATTGTACTCAATTACCAAGACAAATATCCAGATACAGAACTCTCCAAAAAACTAGGTATCAGCCGTAAAAGCCTTTGGGAAAAAAGAAAGAAATATGACATCGTCAAGAAAAAATAAAACGCTCTATATCGATAAAGAGGCAGCTTCAGCATTAGAACTTGTAGATGACGGATTACTGCATCCGGTAACAAAACTAATGAATGAAGCAGAGTCTGCAGAAGTTTTAAAAACTGGACTCATCGATGGAAAATCTTTTCCTTTCCCTTTTATACTAGCACCCTCTGGAAAGAAAAATGAAGAAATAATCTCTTCCCTTGAAGTAGGTGAAGAGATCACAATCATCTGTGATAAAGAGGAGTTCGCAACACTTATTGTTGAAGAGATTTTTAGAATAGACCCAAATGAGCGTGTAAAACACATTTATGGCACAGATGACCTCTCTCACCCTGGTGTTATGGCAACCATCAAGCGTATCGGTAGATGGGCAGTAAGTGGTAACTATACTATACTGAACAAAAAAGAGAATATCAACAAGAAAAATATTGCCAAAGCAAAAGAGCTCATAGGTGCCAACCATACAAGTTCTCTTGTGATGGGTGTTAATCCTCTGCATCGTGCACATGAGCGTCTTATCCGTCAAACTTTAGAGACTACAGACCTGCTCATCATTTTTCTCTTAAAGCCTTATGACAGTGCAAATATTGCTTTTGATGTGAGATATGAGGCTTTATCATATTTTATAAATAACTTTTTACCTAAAAACCGTGTGGTTATCGTACCACTTGAGAACAGTTACATCTTTGCAGGCTATAATGAGATCATCATTGATGCTATTGTTGCAAAGAACTATGGTTGTGACAGACTCACAATCGGACGAAACCATGCAGGTCTTGGTATGTTTTACGATTGTAACTCAAACAAGTCTATTATTGACAAAGTAACCGGTATCGATATTGAGATAACAGTGGCAAGTGAGTATGTTTATTGTGATGAGTGTAAAACACTGGTAAGTAAAAATACCTGTCCTCACGGGCAACATCATCAAATCTCTTACCATGCAGACTCAATACTCGAGTTGCTTGAAGCCGGCCTTTTACCACCAGCTGTACTTATTCGTAAAGAGATAAGCTCCTTTTTACTCTCAAAACTCTTTCCAAACAGATTTAAAAATCTGGAAAAACTATACTATGACACTTTCCCTGTCAAAGGTCTTTTAGAAGAACATACGGAAAAAGATTTCTACCTTGAGCTGATGAAGCTCTACCAAACAACTTCACTTACATAAGGGTATACATGAACTGGTTTTTTCTTACTGTAGGCTACAGCGGCCTCTCACCAAAAGCACCCGGGACTATGGGGACACTTGTTTCTCTACCACTTGGTATGGCGATACTTATCTATTTTGATGCGACAACACTTTTCTTGGCGGCTTCACTCGTCTCTATTCTTGCTATCAAGATCATTAATCAGTATGAAGAAGAATCAGGCACACATGACAATCAAAAAATCGTTATTGATGAACTGGCAGGAATGTGGTTTGCACTCTCAGTTGCGCCGGCAACAACTATTGCTATGCATCAGGTTCTTGATCTGCAAAACGGATTTTTGATTCAGTCACTGCTCTCTTTTGTTCTCTTTCGAGTGTATGATATTACAAAGCCGTCTATCATAGGAAGAATCGACAGTGAAGCAAAAGGCGGTGTTGGTGTTATGGGTGATGATATTATCGCCGGATTTGCAGCAGGAATCTCTTCGGCTGCACTTTGGCAAGGATGGCTCTATCTAAAAGATCTTATTTAGAACGCTTTATCTCTTCGTAAGCCTTCTGCGTGAGTTTATCTAGCATATCATCATATGATGTGTAAGCAGACTCCAGTTCGCTTGCACGCTGTCTGAGTGCTGAGAACTGTTTTGTGTTTTTCATATCAAAAGAGTTTTTCGGCAGTTTTTCTATCATAGAGAGCGTCTCAAAATCTGAAAAATCAAGAACAGCATCAAAACCTGATAAGTCAACTGGCATATCAACTGCTATTCTATTTATATCTGCGTGAGATATCTCTACTTCTTGAGTAAATGCCATTAACGCTTCAAGATTGTCATGAAAATAGCTCACTTCAAAACCACATGCTAAAAATGAAAAGGCTTTTGCATAAGGGTTTATTCCAATAATGGCGATTTTAGATGCATACAGGTCCTTGAGATACTCTGTTAACACCCGAACAGTAAAAATATCACCACGCAGGCTTTCATTTTCTTTATAGACAATATCACACATTCCGCTTCGAGCAGCAATAGAACTCATCTCATCCATCATATCAGGCATCTGTGCTACATATTCACTTGAAATCACTGCACCGTTTACATGAGACTTCTTCATATTTGTCACGGTAAAATAGAGATCATCTTCGCGAATGTTCATCGGGATTATCATCACATCATCACCGTTTTGTTTAAAAAGTTTGTTGAGTTTTGCAGAAAAACTGCTCGCTCCTGCATGCTCACCAATATAACCAAAAAGACGTGTCTCTTTGGAAATCTTATTCTCATTGTTCATCATAATAAAGTCCTTAATTAAGAGGAATCCCCAACTTCAGCGACAAATAAAGAGTTCTAGTTCTAGGCAAATTTTCGCAGGACTAGTTTTAACTAATTCAAGAAAATTTAACGACGAATTAGGACTCTTTATTTGTCGCCCAAAGGGAATTTCAAAAAGAGGGCTACTTCTTCGTTGAAAACATTTGAAGCTACTAGTAGCTCCTTCATATCTTCGCCTTGAATTAGCCCTCTTTTTGAAGTTCTGAAGATGGGGATTCCTCTTAATTAAGGACTTATCCCCCATAAAGCTCTTGCTTCATCTTCTTCTATTTGACAACGTCTGCACAAGGTATCGTCTGGATTGTTTGAACTAAAGACCATATTACACTCATCGCAGCGTTTTACACTAAAAGCTACCAGATTTACTACTTCTGGTTCAAAGAACTCTTTAATATTGTACGCATTGGAAAGTGTAATGGCATCTGGTTCACATACATCATGACAGATATGGCATTTGATACACAAAAACGGATCAAAATCGATCTTTGAGTTTTTTAAATCACTTGTGAGTGCTCCGGTTGGACAGACTCTGTAACACATCTGACATGCCGTACAAGCCTCTTCATCCATCATCTTCTGCGAAGTAAAGCTCACTTCATCAGCATCAACTGTATGAAATACAGAAGGCTTCTCTACACGCTTAATAGCTGTAAAGAATATCTTGCGCTTGTTTGGTATGCTCTTTTTCTTTAGTAGCGCAATATCTCTCTTTTGCAGCGTATGTTCTACCAATTCATCACTTGCTTTTTGTACCTCATCTTCAAAACTCTTTTTGACCTTTGCAACGGTTTTAAGGTTCAATGCACTTAAAAAATCACGTCTGTCACTTGGTTTTTCAGAGTCATTTTCATATTTTACATCTTCAAGTTTTATGAGAGCATCATTTTCCATCGCTTCAAGCAGATAGGTTGCCTCTTCATAGTTTGCTTCTATCTGTAGTTTACAGGTTGCAGCTATTTCACAGCTGTTACAGTAACCCATATCAAAAACAAGTTCACCTTTAAGCACTGCCATCGATATAATATGTTCAACACTCAATGCGGCAATACATGGAACATTTTTTCGACAGGAAAGAAGATTATCCTCATCTTCTATAAAGTCAAAAAAGAAGTTTGTTGCTGAGAACTCTTCAAGCTCTAATGCTTCACTTGGACAAACTCCCGCACAGGCACCACATGTCACACATTCATGAAAGTTAATAGCGGGCAGAGGATTTGCATCTATAAATGAGATAGCATTTGTTGGGCAGACCACTTCACACTTATTACATTGACTCTCCACACTTAGTGATCGAACACACAGTCCTGCATTTAGTTTTATCATTATCTATCTTTCTATATCTAAAAATTTTTGATGATTTTATCACAAAAGACTGAAAATAGATTTAGCTATTTTCAGCTCTTTTGGTCTCATCATAAATAGAGAGTGAAGGAAATGCAAATTCTAAGTTGTTTTGCTCAAAAATCTCCATGATTTTATCCATAACATCCTGTTTCGTTCTAAGCCAATCTTCCCACATTACAGATTTGGAAAAACAGTACACTAGGATATTGATACTTGAATCTGAAAATTCGTCCAAATAAACCAAAAGGATGCGCTTAATACCTTCAAGATCATCTTTTGAGACCAGCTTTGCGACATGCCCACGCCTCCCAGCAACATGTTCATACTTTGTCTCTTTGGTTGCGATATCAGGGTGATTTTTCAGCATCTCTCTTATCTCTTCTATGGCCTTTTTAATATCTTCTCGCTTAGAATCATACTTCACACCGAGTTTCATCTTGATACGACGACCAAGTTTACGCTTGTTCCAGTTTTTGATATCTTTAGAAGCAAAAGTACCATTTGGAATGGCAATGAGTGCATTATCAAATGTTCGAATCGTGGTCACACGCAGACCAATCTCTACAACCGTTCCCTCACGCCCGTCTATCTCAATCCAATCCCCTTGAGAAAAGACATCAGAGAAGAGAATAGAGAGTGTTCCAAAGAAATTAGATATTGTATCTTTTGCAGCAAATGCAACAGCAAATCCCCCGATTCCAAGACCAGAAAGAACTGCTGTAAGATTAACTCCTGCAAAGTAGAGAATAAATAAAAAACCTATCATAAAGATGAAAAAGTTGATAATTTTAATACCAACATTGATAAGCTCACCTTTGACAGTTGTCTTGTCTTTTTCAAACTTTTTAAGATTGAGTGCTGCAACGGTGTTGATAACGATGTAGACAATATAGGTCACAATCATCGTATAGATAATATTAAAAAATCTCGATATAAATTCTACAGTGCTAAAGTCATTATAGACATATGCCACCATATTGATATTGATGACAATAATTAAAAACTCTATGCTTTTACGAGTTCTCAGTAGTATGTCTTCTGCATACTCATTTAAAAAATCACTTTTGAGAAGGTATTTTTCAAGTACTATGTAAAAGAGCTTTCTAAAGAGATAGATAAGAAAGATAAGCGTAAAGATAATTATCAGTTTGATAACACTAAGACCAAAGGAATCCAACACTCTGTCAAATACCTGTACAATATCGAGTGAATTGATGTAGACGGCAGGTTTGATGAGATGATATTTTGAAAACATATTGAGTCTGTACATCTTGTTCTCAAACTTATAAAGGTATGCAATCATATCATTGTTGATATCTTGCAGTGCATAAAACTCTTTGATGTTGTTTTGCGCTGCTCGTAATACTTTTGAACTCCCTTGCAATGCCAAAATATTTGCATATTTACTACTGTTTTTCACTATTACACTGAGCTGTTTTTGATTTTGTGCTGTCAACTGGTTGAGCTTACTCTCAAAAGTCTCTATATCATTACTGTCAAGCGCAATTAAAACATTTTTAATCATATTGTTAATATTACGCACGATCAGATAGGACTTTATCTGTGCTTCATCACGAATGACAGCATATGAGTTTCCTGCTCTTTTATTAATAGATATAATCTTTTTGAGCGAAAAAACCTTAGAACTGAAATCTTTCAGATTATTAACATAGTATGATTTATCTGCCATAAGTTTATAAAATGCATCCTCATACATATCTTCTTGTTCTTTGACAAGTTTTGAAGCCTCTTCTTGTGAAATATTGGCATCATTCATCTTATAGACCAGTTGGATCTGGCTGTCAATAAACTCCGAATATTTCACACCCGCATGAGCTGTTAGCGTGAGAACAACAAGAAAGAGAAAAAATATCTTTTTCATACTTTAAATACCTTCCGCTATCATTGCATCTGCAACTTTCTTAAAGCTGGCAATATTTGCACCATCAACATAGTTGCCCTCAACCCCATAGTCTTTTGCAGTAAGCGCTACCCTTTTACAGATTTTCTGCATCGTATCTTTAAGCTTTTCATCTACTTTTTCATAGCTCCATCTACTCATAGAAGCATTCTGACTCATTTCAAATTCACTTACAACAACACCACCGGCATTTGCTGCCTTTGCCGGTGCAAAACAGATCTTATGAGACTGTAAGAGAGTAATAGCCTGCGGAGTTGATGGCATATTTGCACCCTCTGTGACACTTACACAACCATTCTCTATAAGGTTCTGCGCATCAAGTTCTGTCAATTCGTTTTGTGTTGCACATGGAAAAGCCGCATAACATGGGATCTCCCATACAGCATGTCCACCTTCTGGGTAATCCGAAACTGGAATATATTTCGATTCGGGATGGACCTCTGCATATTTTTCCAATGATTGGCGTTTATTTAACTTGATATCTTTTAAAAGTTCCACATCAATGCCTCGAGAGTCATAGATGGTCCCTCTTGAGTCCGAGCATGTTACTACAATGGCTCCAACTTGTGTCAATTTTTCTATGGCATGCACTGCGACATTCCCTGCACCACTGACAACGCACACTTTACCCATCAATGGCTCTTTATTTTCGATCTCCAACATACTTTGAGTAAAGTAGACAGCCCCGTAGCCTGTCGCCTCAGGACGCATAAGTGAACCACCGAAGAAAAACGGTTTTCCGGTAAGCACACCTTCATACTTTGATGTTACTTTTTTATATGTTCCAAAGAGATAGGCTATCTCACGAGATCCGACACCGATATCACCTGCTGGAACATCCATACGAGGACCTATATATTTATGCAGTTCTGTCATAAAAGCATTACAAAACTTCATCACTTCAAAATCACTTTTACCTTTTGGATCAAAGTCACTTCCACCTTTTGCTCCGCCAATAGGTAGACCCGTCAGTGAGTTCTTCAGAATCTGTTCAAAACCCAAAAACTTCAAAACGCCTTCATTTACTGTCGGATGAAAACGAAGTCCACCTTTATAGGGTCCCAGAGCATTGTTAAACTGTACACGATACCCTGTATTTACCTGAATATTATTATTATCATCAAGCCACGTTACTTTGAACTTCAGGGTTCTGTCAGGAACCACCAGCCGCTCCAATATTGCATATTTACTGTATCTGTCATCTGATTCAAGAAGTGGTGCGATAGAGTAGATAACTTCTTCCATTGCCTGATAAAAAACTGCGTTTTCAGCACAGTTAGTATTTTCAAATTTTTTTATCTCTTTTTCCGCTATCGTCATATATGACCTCTATCTATGTTAATTATCATTTTTTAAAATTGTACCACAACTATACGAAAACAACTACATTGCAAAAAAGTTACATTTTTTTACTTTATCCAAAGAATATTCATTTTTTTTATATTTATGCTCCCTATCTTATGCTAGAATATCACAATTTAATCAAAAAAGGTTTCACCAATGTTTCAAAGTTTAAGTATTAAAAAGAAGATGAACTACCTTGTAGCCATAGCTACGATCTCCATTCTCTTTGCTGCAATATTTGTTTTTGGCGCCATGAGTGACCTGGAAAATGATTATGACAATCTTTATGAAAACTCTATGAAAGCAGGCCTGAGCACACTTGTCATTGAAAAGCATATGAACCATGTAAGCAGAAACGACAGAGATATCATGCTTGGAGGTCCGAAAGAAAAAGACCTGCAGCAGATAAAAAGTGATATTGCTACTATTGAACAAAACTTTGAAATATTAGAAAATCTCAAAAACAGTACAGAAACACAGGAGTTAGTTACAAAAGCAAAAAGCTCCACTATGCGCTTTTTAAACAAAGCTTTTTCCATGATGGAGTCTCTGACATCAGAAGATATTCGCAATCACGAAGCGACATTTCAAAAATATCGTAAAACTCTGACACCCTTGGCAGAAGAGTCAAGAAAATACTTCAAAAAACTTGTAGTACTAAAACAAAAAGAACTAGCTGAGAACTCAAAGTTTTTACAAACAAAAATATCATTTTACAAATATTTAGTACTGATTGCCGGTCTTTTTGTTGCAACTGTTGTCTTTATCTTGGCAATAATTATTAGAAAATCTATCACTTCTGGCATTGAGAAGTTTACAGAGCTTATAACATACTCTGCAAAAGGTGATTTCTCTAAAAAATGTACTAAAAACAGCGAAGAGACAGAACTGGGTATAATGGGGAAACATCTGGCAGATCTTCTTGGTCATGTCCAATCTTTAATCAATGAAATCAACACAACCATTACAAATGCATCAAAAGGTGACTTCTCGAAAAAGATCTCTGCTGAAGGTATGGAAGGTGAATTTGTCATTGCAATTAACAATGTTGCAAAAAGTATTGACTTTATGCAACAACAGCATAAAAAATCTCTTCGTGATTCATTTAACTCAAAACTAAGTGTAAAAAGTGTGAATGTTTCTGAATCGCTTACAGTCATTCAAAAAGATCTAAAAACGAATATCTCTGCAATTAAAGAGATTACAGAAGCAACACGTTTTGCATCCAATCTTGCAAATGAATCAAGAGAGAACATCAACAATGTTGTCAATGAACTTCACAACCTCAACGAACAAGCAAGTATGAACAATACTAACATTGAAGAGTTAGCATCACAAACCAACAATATTACTTCTGTCATTGAACTTATCACGGACATTGCAGACCAGACAAATCTACTCGCACTTAATGCCGCAATCGAAGCTGCACGTGCGGGTGAGCATGGTCGTGGGTTTGCCGTTGTTGCAGATGAAGTAAGAAAACTTGCAGAGCGTACACATAAAGCGACAAGTGAGATCGCAATATCAATCAAGTCATTACAGCAGGGTATGAGTGAGATTCAAGAGAGCTCAGAAAATATGAAAGTCACTGTAGATACTTCAACGCAAAAGATAGAAAAATTCGAAGATACACTTATTGAGCTTAGCAACGGTTCAAATAGAATTGTTGATCAATCCTACTTTATGGAAAATTCAATCTTCGTTGTTCTTGCAAAAATAGACCATATTCTTTACAAATCTCGAGCCTATAACTCGCTCGTATCACTTAACAAAATTCTTAAAGCTGTTGATTCTCACTCTTGTAATCTTGGAAAATGGTATGATGGAGAAGGGAAAGAGAGATTTGCATCTACTACTGCTTATCCACAGATGGCTCTCCCACATAATATTGTCCATACTAATGCAAACAAAAACCTTACATATATTGATGCAAAAGACCCTGAAGCCGAAGTTATCACACATGCTGATGATATCATTGAAAGTTTTGATAAAATGGAAGCTGCATCAGAAGAGCTCTTTAGACTTCTTGATCAAATGCTGCGTGAAGTGGAGCTTGATAACTCAAACAATAAAGAAGCATAAAATTTTGCTTCTTGACTTTTTTACTCCCACTCTTCGTACTTCGCTTTAGAGTGTTTATCTTTTTTATACCTTCTGGCATTTTTACTTTTATCTAACTGATTTGAACTATAGAGTAAATCTTCTTTAATATTTTCTATTGTCTCGTCACTCTCTTTATAGGCAATCATCTTTTTTACAAGTTTTTGTAAATCTTGTAGTTCTCCTTTATAAAGAGCAATTTCGTCAACACGATTATATACCTTAAGAGCATTATCAATCTTTTTATTGTAACGTTCTTTCGTCAGTTCAGGAGTGTTACTGAGATAAGAAGTTATACTTTTGTGAAAGCGCTCTAGTGCACGCACATAGCGAAGTCTATTTGAATTTTCTATAGCTTTTTTTGATGCTGCCATTTTCTACCTATTATTTATCTGTTGTTATAATTATACACTTAATTCACGGAGATAATTTTGAAAAAAATATTTTTAACTTTACTGATTTTAACCGTTTCACTTTTTGCAGAGTATAAAAGCCAATACCTCACGCAGAATATTTTAAAGTCCGGTATTCCTATTGTAGATATCAGGACACCTGGAGAGTGGCGTGAAACAGGAATACTAAGAGGGGCCATTCCTATCATGTTTTTTGATGAGAGAGGTAATTACAATGTCAATGCATTCCTGCGTGAGCTTAATGCAAAAGTCGATACGAAAAAACCTTTTGCCATAATTTGCCGAACAGGAAGCAGAACTTCGATGGTTGGACCATGGCTTGCAAAAGAGTTAGGTTACAATGTAACAAACCTCAAAGGTGGCATGATGTATGCCACGCAGGCTCTTGGAATCAGACCAGTACCATATAACAAATAATGCCTCACTGGTTACGATTTCTCTTTTTTCTTACACTGCGAATCGCTATAACTTTTGCAGTGCTGGGATTTTTCATCTTTTTACTCTGGTGGATGCTTTACTCTATCTTTTATTAAAGCAGTGATTTTATAACGTTCGTTACACCTTGATGCAGATTATAGTTCGCTATTGGAAAGTCCAACTCTTCACGTTCAAGATTTACTGTATAGCGTGAAAGATACTCCCCTAAGAGTTTCAGATCAATCGGCTTATATCGTTTACATGCTTCTCTATCGACTGAGGTACGTAGAAGTTCTCCTGTGTCATTTGATTTTGCCAAAGTAAATGCTAAAGTCTTGAGACTTAAAAAATCACTCCAATCCAAAAAAAGTTCTGGTGTCAATTTTGCAACATGCTTCCCTTCCGGGGTAAAAAGCAGGTCCATCTCACGCAGTGGCACAAGCACCGAAAGAATAGCACGAGAAAAAGGAACAACCTTATCAGACCAAAAAGGAGACTCATTTCTTGTTTGTAACTCTTTATCTATGACATTTACAATTGTCTCACCATCTGCATTTTCAAATAGCTCATAACTCTCTTGTTTCATTATAATTTCCCATATATTTGTATAATTTTCCAGATTCATAGTATATAATTTCATTTTTAAAAAGGAGATATATTTTGAAACTAAATAAAAGCTTTATAACTAACCTTATTGCTCTACTTCTTGTCGGGCTCTCTTTTATATTTTCAGCTTACAAAGATGCACTTTTATATACAGGACTTTTTGCTCTCTCCGGAGCTCTCACAAATCAGTTAGCTATCCATATGCTCTTTGAAAAGGTACCCTTTCTCTATGGTTCAGGCGTTATACCTCAGAGATTTGAAGCCTTTAAAAAAGCCATTAAAGATCTCATGATGGAGCAGTTCTTTACTCATGAACAGCTGGAAAACTTTTTTGCCAAAGAGGAGAAAAAACTCAACCTTACTCCCATCATAGAAGAGACTGACTTCTCACCTGCATTTGATGCTCTTTCCAAAACAGTTATGGAGTCCTCTTTTGGCGGTATGCTTGGGATGTTTGGTGGAGAAGCAGCGTTAGAGGGTCTGCGTGAGCCTTTCTCGAAGAAAATGAAGTCAGCTGTCATAAAAATAGTAAATTCAAAAGCTTTTGATGCAACACTGCAACAGCATCTGCACAACTCATCCTTAAGCGATGACCTACTTGAATCAATCGAGAAAGTAATTGAAGCAAGACTCAATGAATTAACACCGCAAATGGTCAAAGAGATTGTAGAAAAACTCATCAAAGAGCATCTAGACTGGCTTGTAGTATGGGGTGGTGTTTTTGGTGGACTTATAGGACTTTTAAGCTCTTTTGTCCTCTAAAGTCTTACTCCACTTCGATAGTTACGTCATCACCGACGACTAAAACATCGCCTTTTATTATTTTGGCACGTTTTCGTGTCTCTGTTTCACCATTACGCAAAACATACCCCTCTGCAACGATCATTTTTGCCTGTCCGCCGCTGTCAACCAAATCTAAAACCTTTAAAAGTTTATAGAGTTCTATATATTCATCTTCTAGTTTATATTTTATCATATTGTAATCATACCCAAAGAGTGTTATAATTTAGATTATGCAAGTAGCTTTCAATCAATCTAGTCTAGTATCTCAGCTTAAAACCGTTTAACATAAGCATGACAATATGGTTTTTTCCTTTTTCTTTCATAATAGTTTTGATGATACGCTTCTGCTTTATAAAAAACTTTTTTCTCTTTGACTTCTGTAGCAATATCATAAGATTTCGATTCCAAAAGCCTTATGAGTTTTTGAACTGTTTTTCTCTCTTTCTCATTTGATACAAAAATGGCAGACTTGTATTGTGAACCAATATCAGGACCTTGTCCCTCTTTTTGTGTTGGATCATGAATCTCAAAGAAGAGTTTTACCAAAGACTCATAGCTTACTTGTTGTGGATCATAGGTCACCTCTACAACTTCCAAATAACCACTGTTCCCACGTGAGACATCTCTGTATGTCGGATTTTTCATCTTACCACCCATATACCCAGAGACTACGTTTTTCACACCTTTTTGTTTTTCTAGATAATACTCAACACCCCCAAAAGCATCCTCCTGCAAAGTATGCTTGTTTAAGTCTCTCTTTTGCATCTGCTTTTTGAAAATTCAAAGAGAGTGAATTGACACAGTATCTAGTATCTTTTTGTGTAAATCCTTCACCTAAAAAAACATGCCCTAAATGTGCTCCACATTGTGCACAAAGGATTTCTGTACGATATCCGTCAGCATCTCTGACTCGTTTAACGGCTCCCGGTATGGCATCATCAAAGCTCGGCCATCCACAATATGCATCAAACTTATCACTTGATTTATAGAGTGGTGCATTGCACTGCTTACAAAGATATACTCCTTCTTCATTAAATTTATAATATTTTCCGCTAAAGGGTCTCTCTGTTGCTTTAAAAAGAATAACCTGCTGCTCTTCTTCTGTAAGCTTGTTAAGTTTGAGTTGTTGTAACTTATTTCCATCTGCATGTAGTAAAGAAATAACAAATAACAACAATATTAATATGCTCTTTTTCATAATTCTTCTCTCTTTTTTTATTTTCATTCAATTATATCTCGTCTATGTGCACTCTTTGTGCAATAATTTTAGCTTCTCTTTTCGTGAGAGTTTTTTAATTACATACTCTCGTTTTGTCGCACTGCTTCTATCTTCATATTTTTCAAAATAGAGAAGCTCTACAGGACGTCTTGCTTTTGTATATTTTGCTCCTTTATCTGAACTGTTATGCTCATCTATACGCCTTGTTAAATCTGTTGTGATTCCTGTATAGAGACTACTGTCACTACACGATAATATATAAACAAAATAGTCCATATCACTCCCTTAGTATCTTTCTAATTTTACACTAAAATTTTAATTTTTTTCGTCACATTCGTATCATTTTGTAACAATGTTTTTATATCTTCTCTCCAACTATTGTAAATAATATAAAGTTATATTATAATCATAAACATATTTATCACAAAATAGTCATATTTTTTTGATACAGGACATAACTATGGAAAAACATAAAGTAATAATAGTAGAAGATGATGAAATAACCTCACTCAATTTAAATATGTCCTTACAAAAACACGGTTACAGTGTTGTTGCAATGTGTGACAATGCTACGCAAGCCAAAAGTAAAATTGCCACACACAAGCCTGATGTTATCATTATTGATATCTCTCTGCAAGAGAGCAATGACGGTATTGAACTTGCAAAAACCATCAAACAAAAATATGATATACCTTTTATCTACCTGACATCCTACAGTGATGATGACATCATCTCTCAGGCAAAACTGACAGAACCATATGGATACATAGTAAAACCCTTTGATCCGGGTTCACTGCATGCAACCATTCAGATGGCACTTTTTAAGTACCAGATGGAAAATGAAAGAAAAGAGGATATCAACTCTTTAAAAGTTGATAAGCTTAACCTTGAAAAACTGCTTTACTCTAAAAGAGTCTCAGACAAGCCGATTGTTCCATTTGGAAAAGATTACCATCTAGATATCAGTATCTGTGAAACTTTTTACAAAGGTAAAAAGATAAAACTGACAAAAAAAGAGAATGCTTTTTTACGTCTTTTAGTGGCACAACTGGGTATTGTTGTAAGTTTTGAACAGGCTATGAACTATGTTTGGGATGAACACGGAGCAACAGAAAATAGTGTAAGAACACTTGTTTGGAGACTGAGAAACAAACTTGAGACTGATATCATTAAAAATGCTTCTGGTATTGGTTACTATATCGAAGAGTAAGATACTCAGCTAATCTTTATCGACTCTATCTTCTTTTTTATCCTTTGATATGCCTCCTCGTAGTCATACTCATGCATCTCATGTTTTGCCATCTGCTCCATCTCTGTAGAGTCCTTGAGCAACTCCTCTATACGGAAGTTTCCACTTGAGCCTTTGATACTGTGTGCTTTTAGAGCTATCTGTTTATGGTCTCTTTTATCGATAGCTTCCTGCAACTCTGGCAGTGTCGTATGCATTTTTTTGATAAAAAGCCGTAAAAGTAAAACCAGTTCATCCTGCGTGAGCATTAACTCTTTTGAGAGTTTATCTGCGTCAAGTCCCTCAATCACTTCTTTACCCACATCATTTTTTATTTTCTTCTCTTCTATTTTAACAAAGGTATCTACTTGCAAGTAAGAGAGAAAAATACGTTCTAACTCTTTTAAAACTACCGGTTTTCCTAAAAATGCATCAAAACCGATAAGCAGTCCTCGCTCTTTTGCTCCTTTGATAACATTTGCGGTAAGTGCTGAGATAGGTGTATGACGTAACCCCTGACTCTCCTCATACTCTATGATTTTTTTCACAGACTCAATGCCATCCATCACAGGCATCTGTTCATCCATTAAGATCAGATCATAAGAGTTCTTTTTATAGAGTTCATAGGCTTCAAGGCCATTCCTTGCCAAATCAAAGGTCAAACCATATTTACTCAAAATGATCTTAATGAGTTCCTGATTTGCTTCATTATCCTCCGCTATTAAAATATGCCCTTTAAATTTTTGTGAAATCTGTTTGTCATACTCTGCAAACTCTTCAGGGTTCATCAGCTCATTGAACGACATATGAATTTTCGAACAATAAAGTGGAAAACACATTGCATTGATATGTCTATATTTATCATAATTGTCATATTCACGGCTCATCAGAGCAATAAATTTTTTCTCTGATGTCAGGACCTCACGTTTAAACTCCAGATCAACATCTTCATGAACAAATATACATACATCAAAATCATCTGGAAGCTTCTCAACAACAGTGATGTTCATATCAAATATTTTTGCATACTTTAAAAATGACTTATGTTTAAAGTCAAGTTGCTTATTATTCGCATATAAAACCATTCTAAGCTTTTGAAAATCTTGAATGTTATCAATGATTTTGCACTCTTTTGTAGCT
The DNA here is from genome assembly GCF_009192995.1 of Sulfurimonas indica. GTDB lineage: Bacteria > Campylobacterota > Campylobacteria > Campylobacterales > Sulfurimonadaceae > Sulfurimonas > Sulfurimonas indica. The sequence continues at coordinate 31,831 of NZ_SDID01000013.1, forward strand.
ACTTCTATGGGAATTTCCATCCAAAAAGTACTTCCTTTTCCAAGGACTGAAGCTACTTCTACTTTACCATGCATCAACTCCGCAAGTTGATACGATATTGAGAGTCCAAGACCTGTACCTTCTATGTTTTTGTTGTCACTGTACTGTGCCTGAGCGAATGCCGTAAAAACTTTTTTCAAGTCAGCCACATCAATACCGATACCATTGTCACTGACAGATATCTTGAGTATGCCATTTTCATAACTTCCCTCTATCTCAATCACACCACCTTCAGGTGTAAACTTAATAGCGTTACTGATAAAGTTTGATATTATCTGCTTGATACGCAGGGCATCTCCATAGAGCTCACGTGGGATCTTTGGATTGATAAAAGAGGTCATTGTGATATCTTTAGCATTGGCACTTGCAACAAAAAGCTCCATCGTATGACTGAGTTCATCATGTAGAGAAAAGACCTTTGGCTCGATTGTAAACTCACCACTTCTGAGTTTTGAAAAATCTAAAATATCATTAATGATACTCAGCAGATTCTCTCCGCTGTTTAAAATAATCTCAAGATAATTACGATGCTTTTTCGGTAGATTCTCATCAATTAAAAGATTTACAAAACCTAAAATAGCATTGAGCGGTGTACGGATTTCATGGCTCATATTTGAGAGAAAGTACTCTTTTGCCTGTCCTGCACGAATCGCTTCCTGTCTTGCATCAACAAGTTTTTGAAAGATGGTATCTGTGTAAAATTTCAATATTCCGCGGAAATTTTTGTCAAATATATATGATATCTCATCAAAGAGCTCTTTTGAGTTCATCCCTGCATCATAAGAAACATCAACCATAGAGCGGCGAAAATGACTGCATATCTCAAAAAGCTCATCTGCACCAATTTCACGAAACTTCAAATATGCCAAGAGTTCCTGCATAACAGGACAGTTTCCTATCTCCACCTCTCCGGCGATAACACCCATAAAGTAATCAAACACACCACTTGCATACTTCTCTATAAAGTAGTTTTCATCAATGTCATGAAGCGCTAAAATCTCTTTTGGTGAGTCATAAGAGACCCACTGTCTTAAGATAATATCTTTTGATTCTACAAAAAGTGCCTGATGTTTAATGAGTGTCGGGATATTTTCTAACATACTATCTACTTCTATTGATATACAAAGAAATAAGAAAGCAGCATAATAATACTCAATTTAAAAAGTACTATCAGTGCCGTTCCAATAATGTTCCCTATCTGACAACTGCTACATCCACTTTGTTGTTTTCCCTCATACTGTGCATAAAAGAAATAGACTACATCAAGAAGAACAACCCCGATAGAACCATACAGAAGATACTTCCAAATATTTTGCAGCAGTAAGCTATCCTCAATAAAAAGAGATGCAACAAAACCAAGTGCCATAAATACCATAATCACATTCATTATCAGTACAATTTTATCTCTTTTAAAACTTGTTTGACAGTAGTCTGCACTTCCTACTTCACCACCATACTCAAGTCTGTTTTCAAAAGCCTCTTTTGCCTCTTTGGACATCTTATGAATGAATGTCGCACCAAAGGTATAATCAATTTTTCTCTGGATTACAATAGCCATAGACCCACTTGCTTTGAGAGAACAATCTTTTGCATCTCGGTCTTGATAAACCACACTGATATTTTCATAACGTGTTATCTCTGCTGTTTGGTTTGGATAGTATGCAGTTGATTCTTCGGTAGTGACTCGGCCGCTGTGTGCGATAAGACGAGGGTTGATTATCTCTATAAGTTCACCATCCTCATTTTTCACAACAATCACATTATAATAGCTCCCAATCTGAAAAGCGGCAAGACCATCCAAATTATTTTCATTGATAGTATCTTTGAGATCTTCTATCAAGGCAAATAACTCGTCATTAAAAACTCTTACATCAGTTGCATATTCGACACTAAGTGGAGTTGGGTATGTGATAATCTCTTTAACCATAAAAGCGCCTTTTATATCGTTTTTGGGAAATATTTAAAGGGGAATCACTTTGGGATAAATCCCAAAGTTATAAAATTAGTGGCTTTTTCCTACCACGATAATCATTTTAATATTGATCACTACAAATCTGATAAATTGCCAGATAAGACATGTTCTCATTTTTCTAGCGAATGCACCTGGAATCATTGTAAGATTAAATGCATCACTTTTTTGAAAGTTTACTTCTTCTTCTACTAGTTTTTTCTCGCTCATGTTGTCTCCTTATATTTTATTCTGGAATTAAAGTCCAGCCTGGATTTAGTTTTGCTTTATAGATAAACAGGTGATGTAAAATATGTTTAATCCAGTGTCCAGCAAGACCGATTTCACCAAATGTATAGTCTGTATCACGACCTGTTCCAGGATATTTTTCAAAGTCAGGAACAACAGGGTAAACTGTCATCGCAGCCGCAGTTCCGTCAAATATACCTTTACCTGCAGAAGCAACACAAGCAGCACCCATTTCAGCCATAGAAGCTTCATGTAAATGAGCATTTTCACCTTTTGTCATTAAGTCACAAACAGAGTGTGCAACAGCTTTACCGATAATACCAGAAGGCATACCAGTTCTTGGTGGTGTTGGGTTAATCGGAGTTCCATTTGGAGAACTCATAGGTTTAGAGATGATATGTGGTGGTGCGAAAGCGATACCAGCAGCAAACATATTTTTATATGTAGGGTTTTGGTATGTTCTTGGCCAGTCAGATGCTTTCCAGTTCTCATAAGCACCAGCATTATAGTTTGCATCAACTTTCATAAATCCGTTTGGAGCAAACACAGTATCAGTGATATCTTCACCTGCTTTGTTGTAAGCTTTAAGACCTACACCTGCAAATGGTGGAATAAGCATTGAGAAATCGAACTCCTCTTCACCCGTTGAACCATCAAGAAGCTCATAATGAACTTTCCCTTCTTCAACTTTCGAAACATGCGCACCTATAATCCATTCAACATCACGCTCAGCAAAAAGTGATTCAGCAAAAAGCTTAGAAGATACAACATATCCACCAACTTTCATATGAAGTCCACCCATACCAAAGTCACCAAGGAATGACTCATTTGAGATCCATTTCATATCTGCCATATCACGTACACCGGCTTTTCTTAACTCATGTTCGATATTGAAGATATACTCAAATGCAGCACCTTGACATGTACACATACCGTGACCTGTACCAATAAGGAATTTTTGACGTGTTCCAGCTTTCATCTTTTCAATAGCTTCAGCTAATTTTTCAGAAGCGTGAACAGCGTGGTCTGCAGTACATACTGAAACCGTATGCTCACCTAATTGACTTCCTTCACCTAAACCTGGTGTTGCACCGAAATTAAGTTTTGGACCAGTTGCATTTACTAAATAATCATATTCAATAGTTTCACTTTGACCTGCTTTATCTGCACTTGTATATTCAATAGTTACAAAAGGCTTATCGCTTGACTCATTACCTTCTGGATTGATTGATACTGCTTTAGCCTGATGATATGTAATTCCAGCTTTTGCATATACAGGGGCCAAATCAAAAGTAACATCCTCTTTTGTCATTTGTCCAACGCCAACCCAGATGTTTGATGGAATCCAGTTCCATTTTGCATTTGGAGTGACAACTACTACTTCGTGCCCAGATCCTAACCATTTTGCAGCGAATGTTGCTGTTGTATGTCCAGCAACACCACCACCTAATACTACTAATCTTGCCATATATTCATCCTATTTTCAAGTTCTAGAAAATCTTATCAAAAAATAATCACATTTGTATCACAAAAAGTAATTACAATTACTTATAATTTTGATAAATTTAAGAAATACATGCTATTTTTGCCCTATTTTAGGAGAGATAAAAAGTTCATTAAACAAAAAAACTAATTTGATTTTAAAATTTTCTCTATAATCTCAAAAGAATTTTTTGAAAGTGACTGTGTAGAAACTACACGCATCAATTCTCGCTTCATTAATTTTTGGTTTTCTTTGTTCATTTTATCATATATTTTAAATGTTGAGCAGAGCCCAGAGGCCATTTGTGGGTTGATTTTATCAATCTCAATGATCTTATCTGCAACAAATTTATATCCCTCTCCATCTTTTGCATGAAAATGTTTATGATTTCGAGCAAAGGTTCCTACTAAAGAACGTACAAGGTTTGGCACTTTATCATCATATACCTCATCATTCTGCAGTGCTTTTACACGATGCAAAATATCATCACGCAATGAAGATGAAAGCAGAGCAAAGTATTTGTTCATCACAAGTGTGTTCTCTTTATACTTATTGTAAAAATCTTTAAAAGATTCTTCAGCTAACGGTTCGTCAGTATGCTCTAACACATCAAGGGCCACCACTCTGTCTGTCATCGTAAGAGATTTATCATACTGGGCTTTTGCAATGAGCGCTATCTCTTTACTCTCTAAAGCAGAAAGCAGTTTTAAGACTCTGTTTTTGATAGCACGCTTAGAAATACTTTTTGCGTCCAAAGAAGCACTTGTAGAGTGATTTTCGCGGTAGAGTTCTAAAAGCTTCTCTTTAAAAGTAAGTGCAAGCTCTTTTAATAGGTCCTCTTGTGCAGCATAAATTTTTTGACAATCAACAATCTCCTGTCGCTGCATTAATGTAGAGACTGATGGCAGTTCTAAAAGAAGTGCCTTATATGAAAGATCGATATCCAGATCAAGCAGATACCCAAAAGCTTCGATGTAAGCCTTATTGATATCATGACCTTCCATCATTGCTTCCAATGTTGCAACAGCAAAGTTTTGTGCTGCTTCATACTGCGTAAAACTGTTGGTATCATACTTCATTAAAAAAGCATAATCTATCTGTTCCTGTTCTACTATAATAGGTGCAGAAAAATCTCTATTAATGGAGAGTACCGGTTTTGCATCAAAACCTTCAAAGGTAAATGTCTCTTGCTCTTTTGAGATGATAAGCATCTCCTCAAATGCCTCTGCGCCATCTTGATGAATCAATGCCATCTTTAAAGGATAGTACATCGGTTCCTGCTTTGAGCCATCAACGTCATCAGGAATCTTCTGCGTGAGCTTTAAAGTATATCTACCATTTTCAAAATGCTCTTGAACGACAAGACGAGGTGTACCACTTTGGTGATACCAGAGTTTAAACTGCTCTAAATCAATCTCACCTGCTTTGCTCATTGCCCAGACAAAGTCACCTGTCGTTACTGCTTCACCTTCAAAACTTTTAAAGTACAGATCCATAGCCCCGCGGTACTTCTCTTCTCCTAGCAGTGTATACATCATACGAATGACCTCAGCACCTTTTTCATAGACGGTCGAAGTATAGAAGTTATTCATTGAGATGTATGATTTTGGCTGGATAGGATGACGTGTAGGCGATGCATCTTCAACAAACTGACGCTCACGCAATCCTTTTACATCTTCTATGCGTTGTACCTCACTTGAGTTCATATCTGCTGAGAAGCACTGGTCACGAAAGACGGTCAACCCCTCTTTAAGGGTGAGCTGAAACCAGTCACGACAGGTTATACGATTTCCTGTCCAGTTATGAAAATACTCATGGGCAATAACAGATTCAATACCCATAAAATTTGCATCTGTTGCCGTATCGCTGTCTGCTAGAACATAGGCAGAGTTAAAGATATTGAGCCCTTTGTTCTCCATGGCCCCCATATTAAAACTGTCAACTGCTACTATATTATAGATATCAAGATCATACTCTCTTCCATACTGTTCTTCATCCCAGAGCATAGCTTCTTTGAGTGAGCTCATTGCGTGAGAGCATTTGGACTCATTTCCTCTGTCTACATAAATGTTAAGAGCAACTTCTTTGCCGCTCATTGTTATAAAACTGTCACTTACCTCCCCCAAATCTCCGGCAACCAAAGCAAAAAGATAGGAAGGCTTTGGATGTGGATCATGCCAGGTCACTCCATGACGACTGTCAAAGCTGTCATGGCACTGCAATCTGTTTCCATTACTCAGTAGTACTGGATACTTCTCTTTGTCAGCTATAACCGTTGTAGTAAAGAGACTCATAACATCAGGACGGTCAAGATAAGGCGTGATTCTTCGAAAACCTTCTGGTTCACACTGAGTACAAAAGATATCTCCTGATCTGTATAGACCTTCAAGCTCGGTATTTTTATGCGGATAGATTTTATTGATGATTTTGAGTTTAAAAGCTTCTGGTACATTACTAATCGTTAATGATTCTGCATCAATGTTATAATGCTCACCTGAGAGTACCATACCATCGAGTTCAATCTCCAAAAGTTCCAACTCTTCAGTGTGAAGTCGTAAGTCAGTCACATTTTCAAGTTTTAAAAACTCCATAACATTGGTAACAATGGTCTCTTCTTCATAAAGCTCAAATGTTAGATTGACACTTTTAATGGCAAAAGAGGGTTTTTTGTAATCTTTTAGATATATCGCTTTTGGTTGTTCACTCATCTCTATTCTCTTTTTATTTTTAATTATAAAATTCTATCTTATCTTGCCATCCAAACTCATTAAAGAGTTTTTGAAACGTTGCATCTAATTTTGCTTTAAATATCAGATTTGCACCACTATAGGGATGTTGCAATTCAAGACTCACGCAGTGAAGCAAAAGTCTATGTACTCCATATTCTGCACGTATAAATTTATTATGCTCCCCTCTTCCATACTTTGTATCACCAAGAATATGATGCGAAATATGTTTCATATGACGGCGAAGCTGATGCTTTCTGCCCGTCTGTGGCAAAAGTTCTACTAAGGAATAACGTGTTTTTTCATAACGTCCTACCGGTCTGTCAATCTCGACAGTTTCCACTCTCTTATACTCTGTTATAGCATCTTGGGCACCTTTGTCTTTTTGTGCATCCTTATCGCTGATTTTATCAAGCTTCTCTTTAAGGGCATGCTCTATCAGACCTGACTCATCTGTATAGCCTCGAACGACTGCAATGTATTTTTTTCGTGTTGCATGCGCTTTAAACTGTTCATTGAGCAGTTTTGACGTATGAGAATCCAGTGCAAAAAGAAGAACCCCTGAAGTCGGTTTGTCTAATCTATGAACAGGATATACCCATGCACCTATCTGATCACGCAGCATCTTCATCGCATAATAGATCTCATGCCTATCTATCATAGACTTGTGTACCAAAAGTCCACTTGGTTTATTGATAGCCACCAAATAGTCATCTTTATAAAGAATCTCTAACTCATAATTTTCAAACATAGTGCAATAATATCATATAATACTGCTATGCAAACATCAAATGTCTTTACAAATATTCCATCAGATTTATCACAAGAGGTTTTTGAGACACTGCTTGAAGCAGATGATATCCGTATAGAGCGTATCATCTCCTATGGTCATACATCACCAAAAGAGGGATGGTATGACCAGGAAGAGAATGAATGGGTCATCGTTTTAGAGGGGAGTGCTACTTTAGAGTTTATCGATAAAAAAGTAAACCTGAAAAAAGGCGATTTTATCAATATAAAAGCACATGAAAAGCATAAGGTAATCTGGACTGTAGAAAATAAAAAAACAGTTTGGCTTGCAATCTTTTATAAGTAAAAGTATAATAACTCAAAATTATTCAAGGTTACGCTAATGCAAGACTATACTTTCTCTATATTTGGTGTCATTAAAGAGGCTTTTAGGCGAACAGATGGTGTTAAATGGACATTTATCGCTTCACTGCTTCTTTTTTTACTTATTCAGTTGACTATTGCTTTTACACTCCTGCTGATTATGCCTGAAGTTGAACAGTATCTGGACCTTCTTTTAAATGTACTTACACTGCCTATTGCTGTTGGAATTATCATTCTTGGTATCTCACGTGCACGACAAAAAGAGCTGGCTGTTAAACAGATATTTGACTATTTTGGACGCTATCCATATCTCTTGCTCGGTTATATTTTAGTAACGCTTTTTACAATTCTTGGATTTATCGCTCTTGTCATACCTGGTATCTACCTTGCAGTAGCATATACTTATACACTTCCCCTTATAGCAGATAAAAATATGAGTGTCTGGAATGCAATGGAGCTCTCACGTAAGACTGTTACAAAACAGTGGTTTCGCTTTTTTGGCCTTGGAATTGCCATATTTATCATCGTACTGCTTGGTGCAATTCCTATGGGTATCGGACTGATATGGAGTGTTCCAACGGCATATATCACTTACGGACTTCTTTACCATAGACTTTTTGATGATGAAGAGATAGAGTATGATAACAATGATATAGAAGAAGAGACTATAGAAGAAGAAAAAACAGTAAGCACTTCACCTAAAGAACCTATGAAGATCTATCCACCAGAGAGTTGATTATCCATCTCTCTTGGTTGTTTTTCTCTTTTTCTTGGCACTTTTTAAGAGTTTCGCCGTTACACGTTTAGGCTCTTTTTTATGTTTGACAAACTTCTTTGCCTCACGTTTATGCTCTGCTTTTAATTTGACTTCATCAACATCTTTACGACGAATATTCGGGTCTGGCTCGAAACCTTCTACAACATCTTTCGGAATCTTTTGACCGATGAGCTTTTCAATCTCTTTGATATCATACTTCTCATAGATATCAATCAAACTAATAGCCTCACCTTCACGCCCTGCACGCCCGGTACGCCCAACACGATGCACATAATCTTCAGAAATGGAAGGAAGTTCATAGTTAATGACATATGGTAACTCCTCAATATCAAGTCCACGTGAGGCAATATCTGTTGCAACGAGTACTCGAAATTTACCCTCTTTAAACTGTGTAAGCGTTTTTAAACGTTTTGCTTTTGTCTTATCTCCATGAATCACACCGACTTTAAGCCCATCTTTTTTGAGTTCTTCTGCAAGCTCATCTGCACTTGCCTTTGTGCGTGTAAAGACAAGGACCTGAGGAAAGTTGCGTGAGCCTATAAGATATGCCAAAAGTTCTGCTTTTCTTGCAGTATCAACCTGATAGGCTATCTGATTGATTGTATCAACCGTCGTATTTTTCTTTGCAGTTTCAATAAATGCAGGTTTTGTCAATATAAGTTTTGAAAGCTTTCTCACCTTATCTGAAAATGTTGCAGAAAAAAGGAGTGTCTGATGACGTTTTGGTAACAATGGATGAATCTTTCTAATATCTTTCGTAAAACCCATATCAAGCATTCTATCTGCTTCATCAAGTACAAAAATCTCTACATCACTTAAATTGAGTCCATTCTCAATATGTTCTAGCAGTCGTCCAGGCGTTGCTATAACTATTTCAGTACCATGTTTGAGACGTTTACGCTGTTTTTCCAAATCTTTTCCACCAACCAAAATATCTGTTTTTATATCCATATATTTTGCATAAGCATTGATATCTTCATATATCTGAATAGAAAGCTCGCGTGTCGGAGAAAGAATGATTGCACGAATCCCTTTACTCTCTTGATGTTTACGAAGACGCTGTAAAATAGGAAGTGCAAAAGCAGCTGTTTTTCCCGTCCCAGTTTGTGCTGTAGCAAAAATATCTTTTTTCTGTAAAACTAAAGGAATTGCTCTTTGTTGAATCGTTGTCGGCCTTGTGTAAGCCAAATCTTCTATGGCATCAAGCAGAGGTTTAAAGACTCCTAGTTTTTCAAATGACATTTTTACCCTTATAAATATATTTATATAGCGGTATTTTAGCATATTAACTCAAAGATTACAGTTATAAATGTGATAATAAAATTTAATATAAGGATGTGATACTTTTGTGATATAATTCTCACAAAAATATAAGAAAATGACACGTAGACAATGATGGCAACATATAAAAATTATTTAAATGACATTATACAACTAGATAAGCTTCATCTCAACCCATATAAGCTTAAAGAGATCTCTGTTATTATAGTACCGATACTTATAGGTCCTATCAGTTTTTTATGGGCACTTATTTATCTTATCTATGGTCAGTATACTGCTGCAACTATTCCTATGTTTTACAGTTTTATCTCTCTATTTAATCTGTGGCACTACAAAAAAACCAATAATCTTCTCGCTATTCAAAAAACACAGATGCTTCTTGTTCTTATCTTGCCTTTTTTATTGATGTGGGTTTTAGGCGGTTTTGCAAATAGCAGCTATATCATGGTCTGGGCATTTTTTGCTCCGATTGCCGCTATCATTCATGAAAAACGAGGAGAAGCAAAGTATTGGCTCTTTTCATTTTTAGCCTTGATGGGCTTTTCCGTTTTAATCGATCCATGGCTTATCGCACATCATAAAGAGACTATGCCAAAGAGTGCGAAAGAGATCTTTTTCTTTTTAAATATCTCTGCATCACTGACGGGTATCTACTATCTTCTCAAATTCTTTGTTTACAATAAGAACAGAAATATCACAACAAAGCTCAAAGAAAAGAACCAACAACTCCTAGAGTACACAAAAGAGCTGCGAACCATGCTCTACACAGACTCTCTGACAGGACTTAAAAACAGAACGGCACTCTTAGAAGATAAGAACAAAAGAGACTCAATGGTACTTATCCTGCTCAATATAGACAGATTTTCTCAAATCAATGACCTTTTTGGGGAAAAATTTGGAAATAGAGTACTCATCGCTTTTAGTCAACTGCTCAAGAACAATCTCAAAATACATAAAAACTGTGAGGTATATCGCCTTAGCGGTGATGAGTTTGTCATTCTCTCTGGAGAGAGAGATGCAAAGATATTGACAAATAATATCGCTCAACTTGTCAATTATATCAATGAAAATCCTTTAGAGATTGAGGATCAAGAGATCGCACTCCATATTACAGTCGGAATCTCTACAGAAAGTACCGAACAACTGCTTCCTACTGCGAATATGGCTCTCAAAGCTGCAAGACGCTCTAAAAAAAGTATTATCTTCTATACAGAGGAGATCTCCTTAAATGAAGAGTACGAAAACAACATTCGCTGGATAAAAGAGATAAAAGAGGCGATCAAAGAAGATAGAATTGTTCTGTTTTATCAGCCGATTATGGACAATGAGAGTAATGAAATATGTAAGTATGAAACGCTGATACGGCTCATTGACCAAGAGGGGAACATCATTGCTCCAAATAAGTTTTTGGAGATTGCCAAAAAATCAAAGCTCTATAAACAACTGACAAGAATTGTCATCCAAAAAAGTTTTGAAGCCTTTAAAGAGAATGACTTTGACTTCTCAATCAACCTTACAATTGATGACATTCTTGATAAGAAAATCACAACTATGATAGAGAGAACTTTGCAAAACTATAATATCTCACACAGAGTTATCTTTGAGATCGTAGAGAGTGAGAGTATTGAGAATTTTGAGAAGGTAGAAGATTTTATCAATATGGTCAAATCATACGGTTGTAAAATCGCTATCGATGATTTTGGTACAGGATATTCCAACTTTGAACATCTTATGAAACTTCAGGCTGACTTTATCAAAATAGATGGCAGCATCATTAAAGAGATAGTCCATAACAAACGCTCAGAAATTATTACTTCTGTTATTGTTGCTTTTGCAAAAGAGATGCAGATAAAGACTATTGCAGAGTATGTAGAAAATGAAGATATTCACAATAAACTCATCAAACTTGGTGTTAATAAGTCTCAAGGCTATTTTTTCGACAAACCTCAGCCAAATTTACCATAAAAGCGATATACTTTCGAAAATTAATTTGAAAAACAAGCTTTGGTATGATACGAAAAACACTTAAAAAGACTTCCTCACATAAAAAACTCAGAGACTTTATCAAAAAATACAAAATTCCACCCGAATATCTCTCTACAAACAGAAAAATGATTACTCGAGGTGTCCTTATCGGTCTTTTTATAGCCTTTATCCCTATGCCGATGCAGATGGCTGCCGTACTACTGTTTGTTCCGTTTGTAAAATTTAATGTTCCCATAGGGCTTGCTATGTGCTGGCTGAGTAATCCCATCACAATGCCACCAATGTACTATATGGAATATCTTACAGGGTCTTTCTTCCTAGGCATACAACCAGAACCAGTCGAGATGACACTAAAGTGGTTTAAAGACAATCTTGATGATATTTTTATTCCTCTTTATTTTGGAACTGCCATCTACTCTGTATTTGGTTCTATCAGTGCATACCTTGCTGTTAATTTTTTATGGAAAAAATCTGTTGAACGAGATAGAAAACGTCATAGAAAAGAGAGATAACTAACGCAAAAAGTTAATCACATCTATCTGCGTGAAGTAGTATGCAATAGCTACTATCCATAAAAGTAAAATCACGATATGCTTAATAAGAAAACTGCTTTTTGCAATTTTATGATGAAAGAGTGCCATAGCAAGTGATGCACCCAAAAATCCGCCTATAATGGAAAAGGTATGTAACTCTTTTTCAGAAACTCTGCGTTTTTTCCCATAACGGGAGATAAATTTATCATAACTATAGATCAAAAATGTAAGCAGATTGATAAAAAGAAAGTAAAAGAGAATAACACGCTGCATCAAATGCGTTTTCTCAAAGAGTAAAAGATAAGAAAAACACCTGCAAGTAAAAAAGGAATACTCAGCAGCTGCCCCGTTGTCAAATCAATCCCAAGCGTATAATCAGCCTGTCTTACTTTGACAAACTCCACAAGAAAGCGTACTGTAAATATAAGCACTAAAAAGAGTCCAAAGATAAAGCCGGGACGCAGAGTTTTATACGATTTTTTATAGACAAAGAGTAAAATAAAAAAGATTGCAAGATAGGAAAATGCCTCATAGAGCTGTGCAGGATGGCGCGGCAACATATCTACGCGCTCAAAAATTACGGCCCACGGCACATCTGTCGGTTTTCCCAAAATCTCAGAGTTCATAAAATTACCCATACGAACAAAAAAACCAAAAAGTGCTGTTGGAATTACAAGCCGGTCAATCAGCCACATAAAATCTATCTTATACTTCTTAGCGCCAAGATAGAGGGTCAAAAGCACTCCCGCCCCTCCTCCGTGAGAAGCCAAACCGCCTTCCCAGACAGCAAAAATCTTAAGCGGATGCGCAAGATAATAATCAGGGTCATAAAACAAGCAATGCCCAAGCCTCGCCCCGACAACGATTCCGATAATGGCATAGACAAAAAGCGGCTCTATGGTATTTTCATCTTTACCCTCAAGGCGATATACCCGTTTCATAAACTCCAAACCGCTTAAAATCGCAGCAGCAAATAAAATTCCATACCAAAAGACATGAACAGAGCCAAAAGAGAGCGCTACCGGATTGGCATTCCATACAAAATAGTGCATCTACGCTCGCAATGCATCAGCAATGAGCTCTATTGGGTTTTTAAAGACAGTTTCAACCCCCGCATAGTTCATCGAAGCATTTATCTGCATACGACAAGCTGAGCACTCCGCACTGACAATTTCAGCTTTTGTCTCTTGAATCATCGCTGCTTTTGGAGCACCAGCAGCTTTTGCAAAATGGTACTTCTCAGACTGCATCGTTACCCCGCCAAAGCCACAACACTGATTTGGGTCGCTCATCTCTACTATTTTGTAGTTTTGGCGGATGAGACTTCGCGGCTCTTCATGGATACCCTGCATCTTTTTTGCATGACACGGATCATGGTACGTTACAATCTTCCTGTTTTGTTTTTTCTTTGCAAGAATAGACTCAAGCTCGGTATGATACTGTAGCCACTCTGTTGCCATAAAAACTTTTTTCATCACAGCTCTTGCACGCTCTTTCCACTCCGGTTGGTCATGGAAGTAATGCTCATAGTCAATTTTAAGCATCGCGCTACATGTGGCTTCTGGAACCAAAATAGCCTCAACATCATCAGCGAACTTCTCAAAGTATTCAATGTTAAATTTCGCATTATGATCAACTGTATCAAAATCACCTGTAAAGTATGCAGGTGCAGAACAGCATTTCTGGCTTTTTGCCAAAAAGGCATCAATCTCTAGATGCTCTAAAATCTCCAAAAGAGAATCACCGATATTTCTATAGTTGTAATTCCCCAGACAACCGATAAAAATCGCCACTTTTCGCTTGCCGCCATTGTTGATATTTTCGGGATGCGCATTTAAAAAAGAGGTTTTTCTCAAACTTGGCAGCAGTCTGTCTGCCTTTAGCATCGGAATATTAAAACGTGAATGCATAGAGTCAATATCCGCTTTAATCTTAAACCCACAGGTCTGAAATACCCAACCGAGTTTAAAGGCCAAGTCATTAAGCCATCTATGGCGCAGCAGTAAAAAGAAAGCTTTTTTGTACCATGCAATACCAAACTTTTGAGCAATATCTGCACGGGCCTGCTCTATTATCATATCAGTCGGGAGTGATTTAGGACAGACATCAACACAATTTGTACATAAAAAACAGCTCTCAAAAATATCTTTAGCCGTCTTGTCTAGCTCTAGGTTTCCACGCTTGTATGCACCCAGAAGATCAATGAATCCGCGCGGGCTTGTTACCTCATCGGCATTGACATTATGAATAGTACATACAGGAATACATTTCCCGCATTTAACACAATCATCAGCAATCTTATCGAAGCTAAAAATATCTTCCAGTTTTTTATCCATCTCTACACCGTTTTTGAAAATGTTTTATCACTTTGTGCATACTTTTTCATATATGCATCAAAAGGCTGGGCAATATTACGGATAAGCAGTGTTCCCGTCGCTGAGCACTCAAGTTTATCATCACACACTACAAGAAGTTCTTCTTCTACAAAAGGCTCCAAAGCCTGAAGTGCATCTGCAAAATATTCAGCAAAAACAACATCAAAGAGTGATTCAAATCTTTTGATATCAAGTTTGAAGTTACTCATTAGCTCCATAATGACATATTGACGGATCATATCATCTTCACTGAGTACTACACCACGTTCAAACGGCAGTTTTCCTGCATCAATGGCAGCTTCATAGCTCGGCATATCTTTAAAGTTTTGTGCATAATAGTCCACACCTTCACCGATGGACGTAAGTCCCACTCCGATTAAGTCCGCTCCGCCTTTAGTTGTATAGCCTTGGAAATTTCTATGGAGTTCACCTTTTTCTATCGCCTGAAAAAGTTCGTCTTCAGGTTTTGCGAAGTGATCCATCCCAATCATTTTATAGCCATTTTCTGTTAAGAAATCAATTGTGTACTGCATAATTTGGAGTTTTTCATCAGGACGCGGCAAGGTTGTTTCATCTATTTTTCGCATCGTCTTTTTCAGCCAAGGAACATGCGCATAGTTAAAGACTGCAAATCTGTCAGGATTAAGTGTAAGTGCCAAAGAAAGTGTCTCTTTAAAAGTCTCTAAAGTCTGATATGGCAGACCATAAATCAAATCCACATTAACTGATTGCATATTGTACTTGCGCGCCAGATCCATTGCATCTTTTGTAATGTTATATGGTTGTACACGGTGGACTGCGACTTGTACTTTTTCATTAAAGTCTTGAATACCAAAGCTCACGCGGTTAAATCCATGCTCACTCATAACACGCATCTGATCTTCATTGATATGACGTGGATCAATCTCACAAGATATCTCCGCACCCTCTACAAAATTTGGAAAGTAAGATTTAATCTCTTTAATAATCTCATCTAGCTGTGCAGCCGAGAAAAAAGTAGGTGTTCCCCCACCAAAGTGCATTTGAATCACTTCTCGTGAGCAATCAAGGTGCTGTGAAAGTATTTTAAGCTCACGCTTCAAATACTCCATATAGCGTAGCATCTTATCCTCTTTGGAAGTAAAGACGACATTACAGCCACAAAAATAACAGGCATTTTTACAAAACGGCAGATGAAAATAGAGACTCAAAGGACGCGAAGAGTCCTGTGTTTCAAGTTTTTTAATATAGTCATCATACTGAAAATCATCACTAAACTCCAAGGCCGTCGGATATGAAGTATAGCGAGGTCCCGGTTTTGAGTATTTTGTAAATTTTGCGAAATCTAATTCCATCTGCTTTATGTCCTAAAATAGTATATGTGCGATTATCTCTAAAAAGTGTTTATAGTTTGATAAAGTTTTTGTTTTATGTTATAATTTTGGCTGTGAGTATCGCTTTAGTTGGTTTTATGGAGCGGCAATTTGGGTTGGGGAAGTCATGAGCCTCAACCCTTTTTTTTGCCCTCCAAAAACCAATTAGGAGGACATTTAATGGATAAGCTGATACTCCTACTTTTTTAGCTCTCCAGCCAACCTTTGATAGACCCCTGAACTTTTCAATAGCTCTTTGTGTGTACCACTCGCAACAATACGTCCTTTTTGCAATACTAAAATCTTATCTGCATCTTCAATCGTTGAAAGACGGTGCGCGATGGTAATGGTAATCTTATCTTTTGTATATTCATCAAGTGCAGCTTGAATACGTTTTTCACTCTCATTATCAAGGGCTGATGTTGCTTCATCAAAAAGTAGCAGCGAAGCATGTTTATAGATAGCACGCGCGATGGCAATTCTCTGACGCTGTCCACCGGAGAGGTTGGCACCTGCCTCATGCATCATCGTATAGATGCCATCTTCGAGTTGCATAACAAAGTCATACGCATCTGCAAGTTTGAGGGCTTCTATGATTTTTTCTTCATCTATCTCCTCCTGCCCATAAGCAACATTGGCTGCCAAAGTATCTTGGAAAATATAGATACGCTGTGTAACAAGAGCGATGTGATGCTTGAGTGACTTCTGCGTAAACTCTTTAATGTTTGTGCCGTTGATACAAACCTCACCCTCATCAGGGTCATAAAAACGAAGCAGCATATTCATAAATGTCGACTTTCCGCCACCGCTGTCACCGACAAGTGCGATATGTTCACCCTGTTTGATACTCAGACTCACTCCATCTAAAATATTGTAGTTCTCATATCGAAGTACAACATTTTTATACTCTACCTCTTTGATATCCTCACGCAGCTCTTTTTTGCCATCAAGCACTACATTTTCTTTATCGACAATCTCAAAGACACGCTCACTTGCAGCAAGAGCATCTTGAATCTTAGAGTATGTTCCGCCAAGTTTACGAATTGGCTCAAAAACAAGCCCAACAGCCGTAATGAAAGCCGTAAACTCACCGACTGTCATCTTGCCATCAAACACCTCTTTACCACCGACATAGACAACCATCGCAAGCCCTGATACTGCAATAATCTCCATAATAGGTGAAACCAATGCCCCTACATAGATTGCTTTCATATTTATCTTAAAAAAGTTCCAGTTCTCAATACTAAAACGTTTCATCTCAAACTTCTCAGTTGCATTGGCTTTTATAATCTCAGAGTTATTAAAAACCTCTGTCAAACGTGAGACTAAATCAGCATTTTTTGACTGCGAACGGTGTGAGTATTTTTTGAGTTTTTTAGCAATCATCATTAAAGGGTAAATAATAAGCGGTACAACAACAAGTGTATAGAATGAAAGCAAAGGATTTAAATAAACAATATAGCCAACAAGTGCAATGACAGTTAAAAAATCCCGAAACATATCCGGCAGCATATTTGAGACAAAAAACTGAATACGGGCAATATCATTAGTCACACGTGAGATAAGCTCCCCACTTCTGTTTTGATACAAAAACCCCATATCAAGATGGATCATCTTATCTAAAAGTATCTCACGAAAACGCGTCACAATACTCTGTCCGATATACTCCATAAATACTGTTTGGATGTATTTCCCAACTGCTTTTGTAACATAGATAGCAATCAGACCAAAAGGAATGATATAAAGCATGGTTTTATCTTTTTTGATGAACATATCATCCATCATCGGTTTCATAATCTGCGCAGTTCCAACTGTTGAGATAAGAATCAACAAGCCACCAAAAATGACTAACAAATAGTAAAGTTTATACTCTTTTATATAAGGCCAAAATCTTTTTACAATCTCTTTCAAAGTTTCTCCAGTAAATAACTGTGCAATTTTACCCAATTAGAGGTTAATTGTTAAGTACCTATCCAAAAGGAAAACTAAAACTCTTCCTTTTGGATAGGTACTTAATTTGCTATAATTACATAAAAAATAAAGAGTCTTATGAAATATCCTCTTCACGTAATTATTAGAAAAAAAGTATCCAGCCTGTTTAATGGTTTGTTATCATTCTTCTCTTTAAAAAAAGCCCATAAAACAACCATCCATAAAGATGAAATAAAACATATTGTTATTATCCGTCCAAACTACCGTATCGGTAACTTGATTTTTCTGACACCACTTATCAATGAACTCAAAAAGCATCTTCCCGATGCAAAAATTGACATAATTGTCGGAATGAAGCTTGCCGGAAAGATTTTAGAACCAATGCCAAATGTAGAAAGAGTCATCGATATTCCACGAAAACTTCTGCTACATCCGCTTGATATGTTTGAGTATATCAAGCAGACTCGAAGAAAAAAATATGATGTAGCCCTCAATATCTCGGGAGGCTCAACAAGTGCACAAATAGTTTCACTCCTTGTTAAAGCTAAGTATAAAGCATCATTTTACAGTGACAAACTCTGGGCAGATTTTACCCATGTGCAAGAGCGAGGTAGACCGACACATCCTCATATGGGACTTGAAGTTCTAGAGTTTCTACGATTTTTTGACATTAAAGTACCTCAAAAAGCACCTTCGCTTGATATAAAGCTCACACAAGAAGAGATTAACACTGCAAAAACTGACCTGAACAAAATTTTAGAAGAAAATGATATTGATAAAGAAAAAAAAGTTATCACTATCTTTCGAAATGCCCGTTTTGATAAAAAAATAGCTGATGCATGGTGGAGCGAGTGGGTGGATTTACTCTTACAAAAAGATAAAGATATTGTCATTATTGACATATTATCTCCTGATATTCCAGAAAAACTTAATGATAAAGTTTTATCTTATTCCAACAAAAACCTGCGTGTTCTGGGAGCATTTTTTAGAGCCTGTGATCTTTATGTCAGTGCAGATACAGGGCCTATGCATTTAGCTGTAGCTTCGGGTGCCAAGGTATTGGCACTCTTTAACAAAACAAATATTGCAGTCTATGGTGCCTTAGGTGCACAGAACAAAACCATAGATATAGAAAAACTCTCTTGTGAAGAGGTAGCTAACATTACTTTGAAACAGTTACACTCTTAGCCACGTAGGCATTAACATCATTTACATAATTGACTTTGATATCATACTTTCTACTGTCAATTGCACCCATAATATTTATAAGTAAAAAATAGCTTACAGTAAAAAGTACAAACTTTTTGAGATAGTTCTTGCTATAAGGCTTAAAATAGATCAAAAACGGCATTATTGCAAACGGAAATACAATTATAAGATGCCAGTAACTAAAGATTATCGGGGAGAGAATCGAGCTGATAAAAACCCCTAAAAGTGCTCCAAAAACATAGAGTAAAAGCCACTCCCCTTTGGAACTGCTTGCCTCACGCACAAAGAGTCTCCCTTTAAGACGATCATATAAAAGACGGTTTGCTTTATAAGAGAAGTAAAGTGTTGCAACACCAACAGCAATTACAAGAGCTTTATAGAGATACGTCAAAATAAGCTGCACCATATGCACACTACTAATCCAATCAAAATGTGCACTCATAATAAGCTTGTTTGGAAAGAAAAATGAACCATAACGTAGCCAGTAGATAAAAGACTTTAAAACCGGATATACATGTACTCCACCCCAGCCAATATAACGTCCAGTATCATCAGCATGTTTTGTGATACTGCTGTTTTGCATTACAGCCTGTAGGTATGGAATCAAAGAGATGCCAATAACAATAACACCAAAAACCACTCCAAACCAGTTTACTTTTACTATTTTTCTATAAACCAGATAGAGGGAGATGATAGAGAGAATAATCCATGAATAGTGAAACTGCATAGCGAGACCAATTGAGAGCATATGTAAAAAGGAGTACCAAAAAGAGCTCTTCTCCCGCTGCTTGTAGGCTGAGTAAAAATGCAGAGCTGAAAAGAAAAAGAGATAAGATGGATTGTAGAGTATATTTTCAAATAAAAACCAAGGATTGAGCCAGTAGATGATTAAAAATACTAGACGAATATCTGCTTTAAAGATATCTTTTATAACAGTGTCAAGTAAAAAATACGATACCAAATGCAAAAAGATCAACAAGAGCATCGGTGACCATGGAGAGTCAAAAAGCATCACTGGCAGTGCTACAACATAGGTCAGCATACTACCGGGAACATTACCTACTGCACTGGCAGCGTTACCGTAGTTTATCCAAACATCTTTATAAGCTGCCATATAACCTTTGAAGAGCATCTGGGTCTGATCACCTGTAAGTATCTGGTGTGACGCATAAAAGAGCGAGAGTCCAAGCCCAAGCATAAGCAGTAAAATCTGTAAAGTTGTAAAGTTTTTTTCTAAGTGCATCATATCTCTTTAAAAGTCCAAAATTTGTGAATCAAAAATGTTACAAGCGGCATTATAGCAACAATGACAAGGGTGTGTAAATAGCTGTTTGCGATAGGGAAAATATCTGAAAGAGTGTAAGAAAAAAGAAAAGTACCAAACTGTACTGCAAAAAATTTTGCTAATTTTATAAAATGAAAACTGCTTTGAAACACATAAAGTGTTTGAAACACATAAGAAAAGACAAAAGCTGTCAAAAAAGCAAATAGGTTTGATACAAAGACGCTACTGTTGAACAGATAGATAACTGTCCATGCAACAAAAAGGTGTACCAGTGTAGCGACTACTCCAAAAAAGCCATATTTAGCCAACTGGAGAATATGACCTTTAATACTCATTTTCGATGATATAGACCGGTCTGTTTTTTGACTCTAAATATATCCGTCCAATATACTCACCTAAAATTCCAATACCCATCAGCTGTATACCTCCCAAAAAGAGAACAACTGTTATCATGGAAGCATACCCTGGTGTATCTGCCCCAAATATAAGTGTTTTAAGAATAATCCATGAACCGTATAAAAAAGCAATAAATGCCAATACCATTCCAACATAGAGCCAGATACGAAGCGGTGCTGTTGAAAAACTCGTAATACCGTCAAGTGCAAAGTTCCAAAGTTTCCAGCCATTGAAACTTGTATCACCTGCAGCTCTCTCTTCTCGCTTGTACTCAACAACAGCTGTTTTAAAACCAAGCCAGGCGAAGATTCCTTTCATAAAACGCTGTGTTTCAGGAAGTTTTTTCAGCTCATCCACAACTCTGCGTGACATCAGACGATAATCTCCGACATTGTGTGGAATCTCAATATCTGAGATTTTATTGTGCATTTTATAAAAAAGCTCAGCACTAATGCGTTTTGCATGAGAGTCAGTTGTACGGTCAGCTCTTTTACCCACAACTACATCATATCCTTCTTCATACTTTTTAACAAACTCCAAGATAAGCTCAGGGGGATCTTGCAAGTCAACATCAATAGGAACAACAACCTCTCCACGTGAAGCATCAATTCCGGCAGTAAGTGCCGCCTCTTTGCCAAAGTTGCGTGAGAGGTTGATAACTCGTACACCGGCATACTCTTTTGACTTTGTCTTGAGAACTTCCAAAGTATTATCACGACTCCCGTCATTGACAAAAACTATCTCAAAACTGCGACCAAGTCGCTCTAGTACTTCAAAAATTTTCTCTAAAAAAATATCTATAACAGCCTCTTCGTTATAACACGGGGCTACTATGGATATGTAAACATCATTTTTTTCCATCTAATACTCATATTTATTAATTTTTATCCATAATTATATCTATTTTAAACATAATTAAGTACACTTACATAATTATATTTAACTAAAGGTTAAGAATTTGACAATTCAGAAAAAGCCTGTGGCTATTATTTGTTTGTCCCCAAATAGCGGGGGAATGGAACTAGATGCTATATCTTTTGCAAAAAAATTAGATCCTCATGTAAAAACTATACTAATAGCAAAAGAAAATAGTTTTATACATAAACAATTAGGCCATGAATCTCTTATATTTGAAACTATTAATTTTTCTAAAATGTTTAGTTTTTCTATAATCTTCAATATGCGAAAAATTCTACATAAATATGACATTGAAAATATTGTTTTTTTTGGGGCTAGTGAGTTGAGATCATTATATTTCTCTTTCTTAGGATTAGATATAAATTTAATAATTAGACACAGTACTACAAAATCATCACCAAAGAAAGATTGGTTCCATAAATTAATCTACAGTAATGTAAACTATCATGTTTCTACATCCAAACATTTAGAAAAAAATGTACAATACATCATCCCTTTCGGAAAAAACTCAAAATCTAAAATGATATATTCTTCTTTGAATTTTTCAAAACCAACTCATACCCAACAAACTACACTCACTTTAGTCCACACTGGTAGAATCACTGACGGAAAAGGCCAAATAGATGCTATTTATGCTTGTAAAAGTCTTGTTGAAAACAACATTGATTTTAAATTCTATATAATTGGGGGATTTGAAGAAGATTATAAAGATAAATTTTTAGATCTATATAATAGTATAACTTATAAAGACAAAATAATTTTAGTTGGTTTTACAAATGATGTCGATTCATATTTAAATGCAGGTGATATTTTTATTTTTCCGAGCTACGGAGAAGGACTCAGTTTATCTTTTAGAGAAGCACTAGCAAAAAATATGATTTGTATAGCTTATAACAATACTTCCTTTCCTGAACTAAAAGAATTAGGACTGGATTTTACATTAGTTGAAGATAGGAATATAAATAAATTAGCTGAAAGTTTACTTGAAATATCAAAAAATATAAATAACTATCAAAATTTAAATAATTATGAGATAATGAGAGATGAATTTTCTGAAACAAAAGAGTTAAATGCATATTTTGAAATATTTCATTAAGAGTAGATAAATGAGAAATACACTTACTTTAATTATTGGAAAAAACAGTAACTTATCAATAAACCTAAATAAAAATCTTCATGATTCAATATTAATTTCTACTCTAAATATTACAGATTCATTAAATTCAATTGAGTTAAAAAAACATCCAAATATTAATATAATTTTCAATCAATTTCAAAAGTCTACAAAACTGTATACATTAGATGATCCTATAGACTATATCCAAAGAAGTATTGTAAGTACTTCGAAAGTTCTCTCCTATATCATAGAGAATAACCTTAAAATCAATAAAATAATATACACAAGTAGTAGTTCAGTATATGGTAATAACACAAACTGTCATGAATATGATAATCTTAGTCCTCAAAGTCTGCATGCGTCATTAAAACTAGCCAATGAAAAATTAATTGAAAAGTTTTCACAAGAAAATAATATCAACTATACTATAACACGCGTATTTAATATGTATGGGGACAATGATTCTTTTTCTATAGTAAACAAAATTATAAAATCTTATAATAATCACTCTCTAACCCTCATAAATAATGGTGAAGCAATTAGAGATTTTATTCATATTAATGATGTAGTTATAATCTATAAAAAATTATTAGAAAAAAACAATATTCCAATTATAAATATTGGAACAGGCATAGGAAAATCAGTTTTATTTATTCTAGACTTTTTAAGAAAACACAATATTAATATAAAAACTTCCTCCATAACCAAAGATGAATTAAAGGTATCTATATCAAATAATCAGTTACTTTTAGATCATATAAATGATTATAAGTTTATTGAAGTTGAAAAATATATTTTAAAAAAACTAAAGGATAAAACAGTTTGAAAGAACAACCACTTGTAACAGTACTAATGCCTGCTTATAATCATGCAAGTTTTATCAAAGAAGCTATTGAAAGTCTTATTGAACAAGACTACACAAATATAGAATTTATTATCACCAATGATGGGTCGACTGACAATACACATGATGTAATAATGGAACTAGATAATATCTGTAAAACAAGATTTTCAAAGTTTCAGTATATTAATAGAAGAAATAAGGGATTAATAAAAACACTCAAAGAGATGGAAACACTTATTAATGGTAAATATTTATCCATACTCTATTCAGATGATATATTCACCAAAAATAAAATTACCAAACAAGTTAATGCCTTAGAAAACAATCAAGATTATGCTTTATGCTTTGGAAATATGATAGGAATTGATGATAATTCAAATATTGTAAAAAAATATAAAACAAAATATGCAAAATCGGGAAATGTCTTTAATGATCTACTTATCAGAAACTTTATACCAGCACCAACTGTAATGATGAGAACAAAAGCTTTCAAAAGTGTGGGAGGATACGATCTTAACTTTGAATATGATGATTATCCATTATGGTTAAAAATTGCTCATAAATATAAAGTTTTATATTTAAATGAAGATTTAGTATTCTATAGAAGCCATGATAACAATGTCAGTTCTAATATGCTTAGAACATTAAAGTTAACTGAGAATGTTTTATTATCATGGAGGGACGAACCAATATTTTTAAAAGCTATAAAACGATTTTATTTAAGGGCATTTTATAATTTAGCAAAATATGAACCTCAGCATAAACAAGCAACTAAAGAATATATGAACAAAGCATTAGCATCATCTTGGTATGATCCTCGATTCATCAAGGCAGTATTAAGATATTATCTATTAAAGGAAGAATAATGAAAGGTATAATTTTAGCAGGAGGGAGTGGTACACGTTTATATCCTATTACAAAAGGTATCTCAAAACAACTTACACCAATATATGACAAACCTATGATATATTATCCATTGTCCGTTCTTATGTTAGCCAATATTCAAGAAGTTCTTATTATTTCTACCCACCAAGACTTACCGCGATTTCAAGAACTACTTGGAGATGGCTCTGATATTGGAATGAAGTTTACATATATTGTTCAACCTTCTCCAGATGGTTTAGCACAAGCTTTTATCTTAGGAGAAAAGTTTATAGGAAACGATGATGTTTGTCTTATATTAGGAGATAATATATTTTATGGACATGGTTTAACCAATATACTGCTAAAGTCTGCCAAACGTACCCATAATGAGAATAAAGCAACTATTTTTGGCTACTACGTGAAAAATCCTGAGCAATATGGTGTAGCAGAATTTGATACAAATAACCAGGTAATATCTATTGAAGAAAAACCTAAAAAGCCAAAATCAAATTATGCAGTTGTAGGACTTTACTTTTTTCCTAATGATGTAGTTCAAAAAGCTAAAACTATCAAACCAAGTAAAAGAGGAGAGCTAGAAATAACATCTGTCAATCAGTTATATCTAAGTGAAAACAGACTTAATGTTGAATTAATGGGTAGAGGTTATGCATGGCTTGATACAGGTACACATGAATCCCTCTTAGAAGCAGGGCAATTTATTCAAACTATAGAAAAACGGCAAGCCTTAAAAGTTGCTTGCATTGAAGAAATTGCTTTTGAAATGGGCTATATTGATAAAGAGAAACTACTTAAATTAGCAGAACCGCTTAAGAAAAACCAGTATGGAAAATATTTAATAAAAAGAGCTCATCAAGGTGTTTTGGGACATAGTAATGACTATTAAAAATCACGAAATATTTCAAGATATTTTAATTATACAGCCTGAAGTTTATACCGATGACCGAGGTTATTTTTTTGAAAGTTTTCAATACAAAAAAATAGAAAAATATATAAATTATAATCAATTTGTACTAGAATTCGAATCACAATCTAAAAAAAATGTTTTAAGAGGATTGCATTATCAAAGTAATCCAAAAGCACAAACTAAATTAATCAGTGTAAGTTATGGAAAAGTTTTAGATATTATAGTTGATTTACGAAAAGAGTCAAAAAACTTTGGATCCTATATAACACTTGAATTAGATGCAAAAAACCACACTCAAGTATTAATTCCAAAAGGTTATGCTCATGGCTTTCTATCACTAAGTGATATTGTTATTATGCATTATAAACTTGATGATTATTATTCAGAAGAACATTATACAGGTGTAAATATTTTTGATAAACAATTAAATATAAACTTACCTATTGAGAAAAATAATATTATTCTATCTGATAAAGATAATAAGTTACCAAACTTAAAAAATGCTATTTTATTTTAGTGAAAGGTTAGAACATGTCAACATTACTTATCACAGGAGGTAATGGTTTTATTGGTAGTTATTTATTAAAAGAACTCAATTTATGTGATTACAATATAATTCTATTAAAACGGTCTTCTTCAGATACATATCGAATTAATAGTCTTATCAATGAAATTCATGTATATGATATAGATAAAATTGCTTTAGAAGATATATTTAAAAATCATAAAATCAATGGGGTTATCCACTTATCTACATTTTATGTAAAAACACATGTTTCCCATGATATAGACAAGATGATTGAAACAAATATAACATTTCCTACAAAAATTTTAGATTTGAGTATTAAACATAATGTTAATTTTTTTATTAATACCGGTACATTTTTCGAATATAGTTTATTTGCAAATCCTATTAATGAAAGCAGTAAAAAACATCCTTATAATCTCTATGCAGCAACTAAGCTTTCATTTGAGCATATGCTAGAACTATATTCACGGCAATCTAATATACATATTCTTTCTCTTAAATTATCGGCTCCTTTTGGATATAATGATAACTATAAATTAATTCCATATCTTATTACATCAATACTGACTAATCAAGAAGTAATATTAGAGAAAGGTGAACAGGAGTGGGACTTTATTTATGTCAAAGATGTTATTTCTGCTTTTTTACAAGCTATTAAGTTATGTCTAAACTCAAAGAGAACTCTTTTTGAAGAAATTTTAATTGGAAGTGGTAAAAAAACTAAAATAAGCAAAATTACAAATATTCTTAATAAGATTCATAAAAAAAATCTAATTCATTTAAAAAATGATTATAAAGAAAATCAAATTTTTGAAGCTTATCTTGATATTTCAAAAGCAAAAAATATGCTTCAATGGGTACCTCAATATTCTATTGAAGAAGGATTAGAAGAAACATATAATCTATACAAGGAAAATCAAAATGAAAAATAAAATATTAAAAATGGTTGAAGAGTTTATTGACAACCAAGAAAAAAAGTTTATTCCAGGAGAGTCTATTGTTCAATATACAGGCCCAACACTTGATAAAGAAGAATATACTGCTATTATCAGTACTGTTCTTGATGGATGGTTTGGTTTAGGTCAACAAGCTTCAAATTTTGAGCAACAAACTGCAAAAAGGTTATCCAAAGAATATGCAGTTTATGTAAATTCTGGTTCATCTGCTAATTTAATAGCATTAGAAACTATGAAAGAACTTTATTGTAAAGAAGATAAACAGTATAAAATCATAACACCGGCAGCCTCTTTTCCAACAACAGTTAATCCAATTATCCAACTTGGTTTTGAACCTGTATTTATTGATGTTGAATTAGGTACATACAATCTTATAGAAAATCAACTTATTGATGCACTGAATGATGAAGATGTCATTGGTATCATCTATGCACATCCACTTGGTATACCTATCGCAAATACTAAAAAATATTATAATTTAATTAAAGATAAAGGTGGTTTTCTAATAGAAGATTGCTGTGACGCTCTAGACTCTACATATAATAATGGCGAATTAACTGGAAAATACTCAGATGCGGCAACTTTATCATTTTATGCAGCCCATCACATTACAACAGGGGAAGGAGGTATGATTGCTTTTTCAAATAAAAATGCCGCTAATATTGCAAGATCCTTTCGAGATTGGGGTAGAGCCTGTTTCTGTAGTGGCAAAGATGTTCTTTCATCAAAAGGAGCATGTAATAAGAGATTTGCTGATTGGCTTGATACAGGAGTAATTACTGATCATCGCTATGTATATGATAGAATCGGCTATAATCTGAAACCTTTAGAACTACAGGCTTCAATGGGTTTGGCTCAATTGAAAAAACTTGACTCACTAACAAAAAAAAGAAAAGAAAATTATATAATTCTACATTCTTATATGCAAAAATATAAAGATTTTTTTATATTACCATATACCCCAGAAGGAACAAGTGCATCATGGTTTTCTTATCCAATCACAATAAAAAATGATGCTCCCTTTCAAAGAGCTGAGATTGTTAGTTATCTAGAAGAGCATAAAATACAAACACGAAACTTTTTTGCAGGAAATCTGTTGGACCATCCCGCATATAAAAAGCTTCACTACCAACCTAAATATTCTCTTCAGAATGCTTCTTATATTACCAATAATACATTCATGATAGGAGTATGGCCAGGATTAAACAAAGAAATATACCAATATGTATTTAAAATTTTCGATAACTTTTTCAAACTGAAAGGTTATCATTGAAAACAATATTAGTTACCGGCTGTGCAGGATTTATCGGAAGTAACTTTGTGCCATATTTTCTAGATAAATATGAAGATTACAATATTGTAAACCTTGACCTGCTCACCTATGCAGGAAATTTGGAAAACCTTAGTGAAGTAGAAAATCATCCAAGATACAAATTCATCAAAGGCAATATCTGTAACCGTGAGCTTGTAGAGTTTATCTTCAAGGAGTATGACATAAGAGGTGTTATTCACTTTGCAGCAGAGAGCCATGTTGATAACTCTATTAAAAACCCTGGTGTATTTGTTGAAACTAATGTCAATGGTACTTTTACATTGCTTGATGTTGCAAAAAACAAATGGATGGAGAAACCTTTTACTTATAAAGAAGATTACAAAGGGTGTAGATTTCATCATATCTCAACGGATGAAGTCTATGGAACATTAAATGAGACTGACCTCTTTACAGAAAAGACACCATATGCTCCAAACTCTCCATACTCAGCAAGTAAAGCTTCTAGTGATATGATAGTAAGAAGTTATCAAGAGACCTATGGCTTAAATACAGTCATCACAAACTGTTCAAACAACTATGGACCAAAACAACATGATGAAAAGCTTATTCCTACTATCATCAGAAAAGCACTTGCGGGTGAAGCTATACCAATTTACGGAGATGGTAAAAACATTCGTGACTGGCTTTATGTACTTGACCACTGTAAGGGGATAGATTTGGTCTATCACACAGGTAAAGAGGCAAATGTCTATAACATAGGTGGAAGAAACGAGCGAACAAATCTTCAAATCGTAGATGCAATTACATCTATTTTAGATGAGAAGGTTCTACCAAAAGAGCGTATAGGAAAAAAAAGCTATAAAGAGCTTATCACCTTCGTAGAAGATAGAGCAGGACATGACAGACGATATGCAATCGATGCTACAAAGATTGAGACTCAGCTTGGCTGGAAGGCTGTTGAGAACTTTGATACAGGAATTGTTAAAACTGTGGATTGGTATTTGAAAGAATATTTATGAAAACTTTAGATTTAAATAAAGCCTCTCTAACACTCTATATAAATTATGCTTTGATTGCTTATGCATTTAGTTTTCCTATTTCAAAAGCTGCAACTAACTTGTTTGAAATTATAGCAATACTATTATGGATTTTAGAAGGTGACTGGAAAACTAAATTAAAACTTTATAAAAATAATCTATTAAGTATTAGTATTGGTTTACTTATTGGTTTTAGTCTTTTATCTATTCTTTGGCATGGGAATCCAGAACTTACGTTCAAATA
Organism: Sulfurimonas indica; assembly: GCF_009192995.1. Lineage (GTDB taxonomy): Bacteria > Campylobacterota > Campylobacteria > Campylobacterales > Sulfurimonadaceae > Sulfurimonas > Sulfurimonas indica. Next base: position 61,223 of record NZ_SDID01000013.1, read on the forward strand.
TGTATCAAAATATCGTCATTTACTTATTATATTTGTATTTTATTCTTCTTTTAATAAAAAATATACTTCTCATATACTTTCAGCTTTTCTTCTAGCAATGTTTATTAGTGAAATCATGTCTTATGCAATCTTTTTTGAGTTAATAAAGTATAAAAACATTTCACCTGAAGACCCTACTCCGTTTATGAGTCATATGACTTATAGTACAATTTTAGCATTTGCTATCAATATTCTTTTAGTACGCTTTTTTTATGAAAAAAACCTCAAATATCGACTCTTTTATATTTTCTTTTTTATAACAGCTACAACAAATTTATTTATAAATGGTGGGAGAACAGGACAAATTATTTTCATAATTTTAATTTTAATTACTATATTTATGTCATTTAAACATAAATTAAAAGCATTTTTCTTATCTTCAAGTATTCTATTAATCACCTTCTTTTTAGCTTATAATTTAAGTCCCAATTTTCAAGATAGATCAAATCAACTTTATACTGATATTTATCATATCCTTTATGAAGAAAATTATGATGGTAGTGCAGGAACAAGATTAGCTTTAACATTAGCAGGTATCAGTACATTTATTGACTATCCAGTTCAAGGGACAGGAGTCAGTTATCATATGCACGATTTGAACAAATATTTTAAAGAAAACAATATTAACAAAATAAATCATACCAACTCTGGTGATTATCACAACGCATTTTTAACTATTTCTGTACAATTAGGTATTGTAGGAGTTTTTATATCTTTATTAATTATCATTTCATTATTAAATTTTAAATTTCAATCTAAAGAATACAATATTATAAGTAAATTATTTGCCATAACATTTATAATTTTTTCTTTTACACACAATACATTCCACACTATGAATCCGATGGTTTTCTTTGCTTTATTCGCAGGTATATTTAATGCCTGTAGGCACGCATCCCATTTGGCCACCCCGCGCATTTTGA
>NZ_SDID01000014.1 GCF_009192995.1 Sulfurimonas indica
TTGGTTGAATGGGCGTGAAAAGTTGTAAAAATGTTACTGTAAGTGTCAGTCGTATTGTCAGTAAAAATCCTATAAAATCAGCTGACAGTTGTTAAATCAATTGCTTGAAAGTGCCTATTTTATGGGTATTTAAAGTGGGTGGATGGGGTAGAGGGATTCGAACCCCCGAATATCGGTACCAAAAACCGAGGCCTTACCGCTTGGCGATACCCCAATGTATGTAGTTGATAGACGAAATATCAATTTGGTTGCGGAAGCTGGATTTGAACCAGCGACCTTCGGGTTATGAGCCCGACGAGCTACCGAACTGCTCTATTCCGCGGTGTTTTAAACACTTTAACTCTGTGTTTGTGAGCGAAATTATAGACAAAATTGTATTTAATGTCAAGAGTATTTTAAAAAAAATTGTTAATTTTTTATTGACCTCTTTTTAATGAAGATTGCTATATAATATGTCAATAATAAATATTGATGAAAAAGAGAAAAAATGACACCGATTGAGAGAGTTTTACAAGCCATTGAAGATATCAAAAAAGGGAAGATGGTCATCATGATTGATGATGAAGACAGAGAGAATGAGGGTGATTTGGTTTATGCTGCAGCTTTCTCCACTCCTGAACATGTAAACTTTATGGCAACACATGCAAGAGGGCTGATCTGTGTGGCACTCTCACGTGATATAGCAAACAGGTTAGACCTTAACCCTATGGTAAGTTCAAACACATCATCATATGAGACAGCATTTACTGTTTCTGTCGATGCTAAGAGTGCTTCTACGGGGATCTCTGCAAAAGAGAGAGATGATACCATCAAGATTCTTGCAAACCCTATCTCAAAAGCTGATGAACTTGTAAAACCCGGGCATATCTTTCCGCTTATCGCAAAAGAGGGTGGTACACTTGTTCGTACAGGGCATACAGAGGGTTCCGTTGACCTTTGTCGTTTAGCAGGGCTTAGTGAAGCGGGTGTGATTTGTGAAATCATCAAAGATGATGGAGAGATGGCTCGCCGTGATGATCTGGATATTTTTGCAAAAGAGCATGACCTGCATACTGTTTTTATCTCTGATATCGTAGAGTATCGTTTGGCAAATGAGCGTCTTGTAAATGAAGTAGATGTAGAGGAGATAGAGTTTTTTGGTGTAAAAGTTACACGTCATACCTTTAAAGACCATGATGGTATTGAGCATACTGCTATCTTGTTTTATAGTGCAGGAGAAGTTGCAAATGTCCGTGTGCACAATGTTATACCTGACTGTGAGCTTCTTTTAAACCAAGAGAAGTATAACAACCTTATCAAATCGATAGAGTATCTCAAACAAAACAGTGGTGTTTTACTTTTTATCAATAAAACAAATCACCAGGATAATGCTGCCATGAAAGAGTTTGGTATTGGTGCACAGATTATCAAGTCATTTGGTATCTCTAAAATGAATCTTATCACTTCTTTAAAACCAACTGACTTTGTAGGACTGAGTGGTTTTGGTCTTGAGGTCAATGAGGTTATTGATATTTAATGCTTCGACTTTTTTTAGTGTTACTGCTGTGTCTTGTGTTAGAGGCAGATGAAGGGCTTGTAACACGTCAAAAGGTACTGATGGGTACCTTTGTGACGCTTTCTGTTGAAAGTGCGCATAAAGAGCTTATAGAGCCTTCTTTTAGAGTGCTTAACAATATTGAAAAATCTCTCTCCAGTTTTGATGAAAACTCTCCGATTTATAAACTCAATCATAACAAAAGTGCTAAACTTGATAGTTACAGTTATGAAGCGCTTCAACTTTCTTTGGAGTATTACAAACAGACAGACGGCTACTTTGACATTGCCATTGGAAAAATAACAAAAGATCTGTATCGTTTTGGCCAAGATGAGCGAGTAGCTGTGAAAAAAGAATTAAAAGCAGCTTCTACAGATATGAACGGGTTTGAGTTCAACAAAGATGAAGCAATCATTACAGACGATATAAAAGTAGACCTTGGTGGAATGGGGAAGGGCTATGGAGTCGACAAAACAGTAGCATTTTTAAAAAAGCATAAGGTGCAAAAAGCCATTGTTGCATTGAGTGGTGATATTCGCTGTATCGGAGGCTGTAAGGTAATAGTAAATAATCCTCTGCGTGAGGATATACCTTTAGCAAGCTTTACGATAAATAACAGCGGTGTGAGTACAAGTGGAAATTATAATCGTTATGTAAAAGAGAAAAAGTATAACCATCTCATCAATCCAAAGACAAAAGAGTCTGCGTCTAACTTTTTGTCTGTAACACTCATTTCAAAACTGCCTTCTGCAACACTTGATGCCTATGCGACAGCTGTAAGTGTCATGCCTAAGAACAAAGCCTATATGTTTTTGGATTTACAGCCACTTGCATATATTATTTTAGAATCAGACAAGAGCTTACATATCAGCCATGATATCAATGATTATGTAGATGATCTAAAACGCAAATGATTCTGTTTTTAAGACCTTTATCTTTGTAAGTTCTTTGTCTTTATCAAGTTGCAGTTCTTTTGCTGCCTCTTTTGATATGAGTCGAAAACCTAGAGTTATTATCAGCTGGTCGCCTTTTTTCAGTTTTGTATCATAGTTGATACTCTTTTTCGCATAGATGAGTGTATCTTTTAAAACTTCTGTTGCTTCAAAAGGCATGCTTGTTTTTCCATCTTTTCCAAATGTGCGTTTAAATATGTATGGTTTTAGTGCAATGTGTTTTCCGTCTCGGACGATTTTTACTTCCAAAATACCTTCTCTGTAAGCCTGACCAAAAAGAGCATGATTGGCTTGGTTGATAATATTTACAGTAAAACCTTTTGTATCTTTTGTTACATCAATATCAATATATTTACCTAAATCTTTTGAGAACTTATGCAGACCCGCTATGCCATGGTAAGCGTGTGTCTTACTATCTCTGAGTGTTGTTTTTGAGCCCATTGTCTTTGGCATATGACAGGAGATACAGGTCTCTTTGTCTTTTTTATCAATGTAGGCATCAAGCATAACAACATCGAAGCCGTGAGCATTGTTCACGTGAGAGTGGCATCCCATACAGACATTGCCATTATAGTAGTTTTCATTATTATACTCTATTTGATGATATGGTGAGTTTTTAGAGCGTTTGATAAGACCGAAAAATGAGCTAGTTGTCTCATACTTTACTTTTGCTTTTTCTTTTTTATCGGCTTCGGCACTGTAAAAATCTCTTTTTTTGTCACTGAGCACGTTTTTATTTTGCTCGTCATGCTCTTGAATATTAGTTATGGTATGACAATAGACACATGAGATAGGCTCTTCTTTTGCCTCTTTTTGTGTTTTTGCACTTGGTGAGTGGCATGCTTTACATTCATTTTTATCTGTAACTTGTTTTTCTTTTTCAAAGACAGCTTTATAGATTTTATCACTCTCAAGAGAGGATTTTCTATGGATGGAACTGTAGTACTCTTTATAGATAAGCGGATGACACTTTTGGCAAACTTTACTCTCACTTGCCAGCAGTGAACTGAGATTAAGAACGATAAATAGTGTAAGGAGTAGTTTTTTCATAGAAAAGATTGTACCTTATTTATCATAAATTATACTTTTAAAAAGTATAAACAGAATATATAATAGTGTTACTTGGAAAAGAAAAAAGGAGATAATTTTCATATAGACAAAGAAAGAAAAGCCCATAAGAATCAAAAAAGGTGAAAAAAGTTCTAAAAAGGCACTCAAAAATGTGAGGAGTATGATAAAAGTAATCTCTTTTGTATTACGTTTTTTAGTAAAGATCACAAAATGTAGAACGACCATTACAAAAAGCCCAAAGGCAAAGATGTGAGGAAGGATGATCTTTAAAAGACCTGTATATGTTTTTGCCGGTGTAAAAGTAGCTTCATTTCCTAGGTAATAGTGCAGAACACTCTCATAGGAAAATCCAATCTTATCTGCAAATATCATGGCACTGCTTAACAGCAGTAAGATACTAAAGAGTAAAAAGTAGCCTATTGCATATCTATATGCTTTATGTAACAAGGTTGAGCTCCCATAAAGAGCGTAGTGTCATCCAAAGTGCTATGATATGCCATGCAAAAAAGGCGACTAGATAGATAGTCGTAAATTGAGCTGAATAAAAATAGGCAGCAGTAAGTGTTATCGGAGTCAAAAGTGCAAAGAAGACGAAAAGATTCATACTTAAAATGGTATTTGTTTTATGATGTAAAAGACGAATATATACGGCACTCAGTGTAAGAACAAGCATCATTAAAAAAAAGATTTGCATATGAACAAACTCTAAAAAGACAGATTTGTTCATCGGGTCTAAGAACTCATCGGCATTTCCAAAAAGTGTTGTTTGAATGGTACCTGTTGTGATACCCATAGTATGTGATTTTACAAAGACATCAACAAGCAGATAAAGTAGTATAAAAATTAAAAGCCTATTGAGTAAGGGCTTCATTATTTTGTCTTGTTTTACATTTTTTATCAGAGTAAAACGCAATTACTTCCCTTTTAAAAGTTTATTGTAGATTGCAAAGGCGATGCGTGAGCTGTCAGTGACACTTCTTGCACTGAGTGTTGCTCCTGTGATAGTGGGAATATCACGTGAGAGTTGCAGCATTTTATTGGTTTTTATATCTCTGAACTGCTCTTGCCATGTTTTACTTGGAATATACTCATGTGGTTCATTAAAGGCAATAATCTCGATACCTTTAAGTGTTCCATCGCTGATAAGGTACATAACAACACCATTTTTAGAGCGTACTTTTTTATTGATCAAAATTCCGTATCCAAGAATCTTTCCATCTTTTTTTGCTGTATAGATACGATAAATTTTGGTTGTCAGTTTTGTTTTTGCTTCTGCCTGTACTTTTTTAAAATCCTCATTTGAAAGAAGGATGTTTTTCTTACTTATGGTAACACTTTTACCATAGTTCTCTTTCATGGCATCTATCGGTGAAAGAAGAACTTTCGCCGATAGATTTGCTGTCAAAAAGATAAAGAGTAAAGAGAAGATAAATGTTTTTTTCATAAGCTAACTCTTGTGAATTTTTTTATCATTATAGCAAAACTCTAAAAGATAAAGCCCATAGAGAGACTAAATGTATCAGAATCTATACCACTGTTTGCATAATCATTATCTGCCATTGCATAGTCCATTTTAAAAACTACTTGCTCATGCGGATAAAAATTTAGACCTACTGTTGTAATGTTCACTGTATCAAAATTCTCTGGAGCTGTACCAACTGTTTTACTTTGTGGATTCAGGCTTTCATATTGTACAAAAAGAGGTAAAGTATAACTGCTTTTTGTCAGTGACAAGATATCAAAACTTGCATTGAGATAGCCTCCTTTGGCCTCTTTTGCTATCGATGGTGTTGTAAAAGCATCTGTTTTTGAACGGGATGTCTCTGTATAAACACCATAGAGTCTAAAACCACTGTTTGTATAGTCAATATGGGTGTCCCACATAGTAAGAGTATTGTCCGTATACAAAGAAGCACCTAAAAGCAAACCATTGATACCTGTATAATCTACTCTAAATGTTCCACCGATTTTTGGATCTGTGTTTTTAAAAGAGCCACCTCGTCCGCCACGTATCCACTTTTCACCATTTGCTGCAGTATCTAAACCTGTTATGAGTGCAGCTTTGTATGTTAGAGATTCAACTATATCTCCGTACGCCATTACACCACTTTCATTCCAGGTAGAAGGGATAAGATATTTTGCACTCTCAGGACGCTGTACTGTTGTAAAGAGTGTTGGCTCATGTCTCTCATTGATAAGTCCCATAGGCACTAAAAAGTTACCAACTCGAATGTTTGCATTTTGATTGATGAGAAAATCAAGATACATGAACTCTAAAATAACTTCGCCACCTACAGATGTCCCTCCATTATTTTCAATTCCACCGTGTTCAAACTCTATCTCTGTATTTAAAATGATATTATCAGAGAATTTATATCCTATGTAGGGTACAAACCTATAGACATCTACTGTTGAAGTAGAACCGCTTTGATTTGCAAGTTTTTTGTTTGCATAATACATTTCTCCATACCCACCTATACTTAATGGTGATTTTGAGTAATAAACTTTTGATGCAGCAGCACCAAGACCACTGTGTGATTTTTCTGTATCAACTACCGTATAATTAAATCCGGTCTTTAAATCACTTGTTTCATCAATAAGCGTCTGTGTTATCTCTTTTAGAGAAGCTATCTCTTTTTTGAGTTTAACAATATCCTCTTTCTCATCTGCAAAAGATGCACTACTTGTGAGTAACATACCAGCCAAAGCTAGTGAGATTTTTGTTTTTTTCATTATGAATTCCTTTTATTTTAATTATGATATTTACTATCAAAATCTTTTATGTTGAAATAGTACAAAATTTTTTTTATAAAGTCAATAGTTATGATAATTAATATCAATATTTAAGAAAAGAATGTTGATATATGACAACATTTTATTTACATTTAGAGGAGTATAATATAAGCGTGTTGATGGAGAATAATGATGGAAAATGTTAAATGGTTTAACGAAATAGGCATAGAGGATGTTGCAGAAGTTGGTGGAAAAAATGCTTCGTTGGGTGAAATGTATCAAAACCTCACGCAGCTAGGTGTACGTGTTCCAAATGGTTTTGCCGTTACATCAAGTGCATACAGATATATACTTGATACCAATAATGCATGGGAAAAACTCCATACAGAACTTGATAATTTAGATATAAATGATGTTGATAGTTTGCAAAAGCATGGGAAGGCATGTAGAGATATCATATATAGTTGTGAAATGCCTGATGATTTGAAGCAAGATATCTTAAATGCTTATGCAAAACTCAAAGCGGAATATGGTGAAGAGCTTTCGCTTGCTGTTCGTTCCTCTGCTACTGCTGAAGACTCTCCTGAAGCCTCTTTTGCAGGACAAAATGATACTTATCTGAATATTTCCACGGAAGATGAGCTTTTAGATGCCTACAAAAGGTGTCTCGCCTCCAATTTTACAGACCGTTCTATCCATTATAAGTATGACAATGGTTTTGATTATTTAAAAGTCTATCTTTCTGTTGTTGTAATGAAGATGGTTCGCAGTGACATAGGGACAAGTGGTGTAATGTTCTCTCTTGATACGGAAACTGGGTTTGAAGATGTTGTTTTTATAAATGCGGCACTTGGGCTTGGTGAAAATGTAGTACAAGGAAGTATCAATCCTGATGCCTTTTATGTTCACAAACCGACATATAATGAGGGTTTTCGTGCAGTACTTAAGCGCTCACTGGGCTCAAAAGAGCAAAAGATGATATTTACAGATACCATCAATCTTGACAATATCGCAGTTGAGTATACAAAAAATATTCCTACCACTCAAGAGGAACGTAGCCATTTTTGTATTACAGATGAGGATGTGATGGTACTTGCAGGTTATGCTATAAAAGTGGAAAATCATTACTCCAAAAAAGCCGGTTTTCATAAACCGATGGATATGGAGTGGGCAAAAGATGGAATAGACGGACATCTCTATATGGTTCAAGCAAGACCTGAGACTGTAGAGTCCCAAAAAAAAGGTAATGTGCTCGAGATTTATCATCTTAAAGAAAAAGGCAAAGTGATTGTTAGCGGTCAGGCTATCGGTACAAAAATTGGTCAGGGAAAGGCACACTACATAAAAGATGTCAGTGAGCTGAATACTTTTAAAGCCGGAGAGGTTTTGGTCGCTGATACCACATCACCTGACTGGGAACCTGTGATGAAGATAGCATCTGCTATTGTTACAAACAAGGGAGGACGTACCTGTCATGCGGCGATACTGAGTCGTGAACTTGGTATTCCTGCAGTTGTCGGATGTGATAATGCTACAGAGCTATTAACAGATGCTAGTGATGTGACTGTCAGCTGTGCAGAAGGTGAAGAGGGTTATGTTTATGAAGGTAGACTCGCTTTTGAGATTCAAAAGACAGATCTGAGTAATCTGCCAAAAACGAAAACAGCAATTATGATGAACCTTGGCAACCCTGATCAGGCCTTTTCACTTTCTTCCCTTCCGGTAGATGGTATTGGACTTGCCCGTATGGAATTTATCATAAATGAATATATCAAAGCACATCCAATGGCACTAAAACATCCGGAGCGTGTTGATGATAGGACTAGAGAGCAGTTACAGGAGCTCACGCAGGCATATGATTCTATGGAAGATTTCTTTGTAAAAACGCTCTCTGAAGGTGTGGCAACCATTGCATCGAGTGTTTATCCTAAACCTTGTGTGGTACGTATGAGTGATTTTAAATCCAATGAGTATGCAACACTTTTAGGTGGAAGCAGTTTTGAACTTCAAGAAGATAACCCGATGATAGGGTTTCGAGGAGCCTCACGATATGCGCATCCAAATTATGAAGAGGGGTTCGCCTTAGAATGTGCTGCGATGAAACGTGTGCGTGAGGAGATGGGCTTTACAAATGTAATCTTAATGATTCCATTTTGCCGTAGAGTAGAAGAGGGTAAGCATGTTATCGATACAATGGCGAAATATGGTCTCAAACAGGGTGAAAACGGACTGCAAATCTATGTAATGTGTGAGATACCAAACAATGTGATCAGTATTGATGCCTTTAGTGAAATCTTTGATGGTTTTAGTATAGGAAGCAATGATCTCACGCAGCTCACACTTGGCGTGGATCGCGACAGTGAAATCGTTGCATTTGATTATGATGAACGAGATGAGGGTGTTAAGGAGATGATTAAGATGGCAGTAGAAGGGTGTAAACGTAACAATCGGCACAGTGGTATCTGTGGTCAGGCACCCTCAGACTATCCTGAAATGGCAGAATATCTGGTACGACTTGGTGTGGATTCTATGAGCTTAAACCCTGACAGTGTTCTAAAAACCATACAGAACATAGGTTTTTTAGAAAAAAAACTTACAAGAGCCTAAAATGAAAATTGCATTTTTTGAGATAAAACCGGAAGAACAGGAGTTTTTTACAAAAGCTTTGGTGTCCGAGAAGCTCTTTTTCTTTGAAGATACCATTAATGAAGTTATTTTAGAAGATAGAGATTATGATATTGTCTCTGTATTTGTGCATTCAAAAATTTCAGATGAGATTTTAGAAAAACTTCCGAAGTTACAATATCTGCAAACACGTTCAACAGGTTATGATCATATAAAATGTGACTTGCTTTATAAAAAAGGTTTGCTTCTTTCGAATGTGGCAGGATATGCCGGACCTGCTGTCGCAGAATTTTCCTTCTCTTTACTTTTAAATGCTACACGGCATACGCATACAGCACTAGGGCGAACAAAAGAGGGTGATTCTCACTATAGTGATCTAAAAGGAATCGAACTCTTTGGCAAAACAATCGGTATTTTGGGCTTAGGTACGATTGGCTCCCAGATGGCACGTATCGCTTGTGGTTTTGGTATGAAAGTACTGACATATTCTCGGACAAAAAAAGATATTGTAGATGAACTGCAAATAGATTTTTGTAATCTTGAGATAGTTCTCAAAGAGAGTGATATCATTATGATGGCACTTCCACTCACACCAGCAACACGGCATATATTAAATATGGAAAATAGTAATTTACTAAAAAAGAGAGCTATAGTTGTAAACACTGCTCGAGGTGAACTTATTGAAGATAATGTATATGAAAAAGTAGCCAATATATTTTGTTTGGATGTTATTAGTAAGCAAGAATATATAAAAGAAGATAATATTCTCTATACACCACATATGGCCTACTACACAAATGAAGCACTGCAGAGAATCATGCAGATTTCTCTAAAAAATATAGAAGCATTTTTATCATCAGAGGCATTACCCAACTGTTTAAAACTGCCGTGTCAAAAGGACTATAGATGAGAAAGGGAAATGATGAGCTTTCTAATCTGACAGGACTGAGCGAAGAAGAAGTTCATGAACGACTGCAAAAATACGGTTACAATGAGATAAATGAGAAAGAGGAGAGTTGGTTACATCGTTTTTTTCGTCGATTTTGGGGACCAATTCCATGGATGATTGAAGTTGCAGCCATTCTTTCTGCAGTTGTGAAGAGATGGGAAGACTTTATTATCATAATTATTTTACTCTTCGTGAATGCTATAGTTGATTTCTATCAAGAGTCCAAAGCTTTGAATGCAATAGCAGTGTTAAAGAAAAGATTAGCACGAAAAGCATTGGTATTACGTGAAAATGAATGGATGGAAATTGATGCAAAAGAGATAGTACCTGATGATATTATAAAAATAAAGATAGGCGATATAGTACCTGCAGATGTTGCGTTGTTGCAAGGAAGTGAGTTTTTGCTTGTTGATCAGTCTGCACTTACAGGTGAATCTTTGCCTGTTCGAAAAAAAACAGGTGAGACATTGTATGCAAATGCCATCATTAAACAGGGTGAAATGGTAGCACGGGTTACACAAACAGGAAAAAATACCTATTTTGGAAAGACAGTTGGACTTGTGGCAAAAGCCCAAAATGAAGAGGTAAGCCATTTCCAAAAAATGGTTATAAAGGTAGGGAATTTTTTAATCTTTTTAACACTCTTTATGATTGCTATCATTATTTATCATGGTATCCAAACAAATCAGCCTACAGTTGAGTTATTAATCTTTGCACTTGTTTTGACAATCTCTGCTATTCCAGTTGCCATGCCGGCAGTTTTAACTGTTACTATGGCCATAGGTGCAAGAGCTCTGGCTGCCAAAGAGGCTATTGTGAGTCGCTTGGCTGCTATTGAAGAGATAGCAGGTATGGATGTATTGTGTTCCGATAAAACAGGCACATTAACACAAAACAGAATGAGCCTGGCGGAACCATATTTAGTAAAGGATACAACGCAAGAAAAACTGATGCTTTATGCAGCACTGGCAAGTAAAAAAGAGAATCAAGATCCTATTGAAAAGCCTATCTTTGATTATATAGACAAATATAGCCTTCAAAGTGAAATTGCAGCACATAAATTGAAAAAATTTCTTCCATTTAATCCTGTTCATAAAAGAACAGAAGGGATTTATGAAGATGAAAATTGTGAACTTATCTTTACAAAAGGTGCCCCGCAGGTTATTATAGAACAGAGTGATGAAAAAGAGTTTGACAAAGAAGCAGCTTATAAAAAAGTAGAATATTTTGCTTCTGAGGGTTTTCGAACCTTGGGTGTCGCTTATAGAAAATGTGAAGAGGATCTGTACCATTTTATAGGACTGATTCCTCTTTTTGATCCACCTCGTGAAGATTCTGTAGAAGCTATAGCCGAAGCCAAGGCAAAAGGTATTACAGTTAAAATGATTACAGGAGATAATCTTGCTGTTGCAAAATATATTGCATCTTTGCTAGATATTGGAGAAAAGATAGAGGATATCCATATACTTAAAGGAGAATCAGTCGAGGAGTATATCTATCTTTCAAAAATATTATCCAAAGCTATTGTTCAGTCATTACAACCTGATGTAGCACAGGAGAAGATAGATGAAGAGGTAACCAAGATTGTTAAAAAAGTTCAAAAAGAGCTTTATAATATGCCGCTTCCAAAAGGGAGTGTTAAAAAACATGAGTCAGAGATCATTGCACTTATAGAGTATGCTGACGGTTTTGCACAGGTTTTTCCTGAAGATAAATATTTTATAGTCGATGAACTGCAAAAGGCCGACCATATTGTCGGTATGACAGGAGATGGGGTCAATGATGCACCGGCACTTAAAAAAGCAGATTGTGGAATAGCAGTCAGTGGTGCTACAGATGCTGCACGTGCTGCAGCCGATATTGTACTTATGGCTCCTGGTCTGAACGTGATTGTTGATGCTATTAAAGAGTCAAGACAGATTTTTGAACGTATGAAAAGTTATACAATTTTTCGTATTGCTGAAACCATACGTGTCATTATTTTTATGACACTTGCAATTGTTGTATATGATTTTTATCCTATTACCGCTTTGATGATAATTATACTTGCACTTCTTAATGATATACCAATTATGAGTATAGCCTATGATAATACAAAGTTGCGTGAGACACCTGTACGCTGGGATATGAAAGAGGTTTTTGTTCTGGCTTCCTGGTTGGGAATAGCAGGAGTGCTTTCTTCCTTTTTACTCTTTTGGATATTAATCTCATATATGGATCTGCCACTTGAACTGGTTCAAAGTCTGTTTTTTGCAAAACTGGTTATTGCCGGACATGGTACAATATACAATATGCGTATAGATGACTGGTTCTTCAAACGGCCATGGCCTTCTAGGACACTTTTTGGTGCAACTTTTTTAAGTCGTGTTACTGGAACAATAATTGCCGTATATGGTTTTGATCTGATGGCGCCAATCGGTTGGGGATGGGCTGGCTATATGTGGGCTTATGCTCTTGTGTGGTTTGTGTTTAATGATGCTGTAAAAATGGCTGTACTTAAATATTATAGAACAAGATATAATGAGGATATCATATGAAAAATGAAAAAACAAGTTTACCTTGGGAACATCCCAAACTAAAAGCGGAAGATCCAAAATCGTTAGAGCTTATTAAAAAGATTATGAAAAGTCCTACATATACTATGGCTGAACAAGATGAAGCGTTTATGCACTCTTATGAAGCTAGAGGAATTCGTCTTGAAATCGACTATTTAAAAGCAGAGCTGAAGATGAATGAATATGGCATCGAGCATACGATAGTTGTCTTTGGGAGTGCACGTATAGTTGAGCGCGAGACTGCACTGAAACGACTGCGAACCATTGAAGAGATGCTTCAAAAAAATTCAGATGATAGAGAGCTTTTATGGGAACTGTATGTTGCTGAACGTATGGTTGGAAAGAGTATCTATTATGAAGATGCAAGAAAATTTGGGCGTTTGGTAGGAAAAAGCGGAGAGACTGTCGAAGATTGTCGTGTTACTTTAATGACAGGTGGTGGTCCAGGTATCATGGAAGCAGCTAACCGTGGCGCTTATGATGTTGGAGCAAAAAGTATAGGACTCAATATCAAACTCCCGCATGAACAGTATCCAAATCCTTATATAACCCCTGATTTATGTTTCTTGTTTCACTATTTTGCAATAAGAAAGCTTCATTTTTTAAACAGAGCCAAGGCTTTGGTTGTGTATCCTGGAGGTTTTGGAACTTTTGATGAACTTTTTGAGACCTTGACACTTGTTCAGACAGGAAAAACAAAAGATATACCTGTGATTTTAGTAGGGAAAAAGTACTGGAAAAAAGCGATAGACTTTGAATTTTTAAAAGATGAAGGCGTAATCGCTCCTGAAGATATAGATGTATTTCATTATGTAGATAATGCTGAAGAAGCTTGGGAGTATATACTCTCTTGGCATAAAAAACAAGGAAAACCACTCTATGAATCTTAATCCTGAATTACTTCACTTTCTCGTTGTAACTGTTTTTAGCTTTTTAATCGGTCTTGAAGTAAAATCATACCGCAGTCAGTTTACAAATGCAGAGAGTGAGAATTATTTCTTTGGTGATGTCCGAACATACAGTTTTGTAGGTATTTTGGGTTATGTTCTTTTTCTACTGGAGAGTACAACTTTACTGCTTTATCTGGCAGGTTTTTTTTCTATAACACTTCTTTATGCAATTTTATACAGCAGAAATCTTTTAGAAAAAAAACGCAGTATCTTACTTTATATTGTAATGCTCCTGGTTTACAGTTTTGGTGCATTGATCCAAACGCAACCACTTTGGATGAGTGCACTGTTATATGTAAGTATTGTTTTTATTCTCAATTCAAACAGAGGTATTGAGAAGTATGTAAAAAATATCAATATCAGTGAGTTTGAAACACTTGGAAAGATGGTACTGCTCTCTGCTGTTATATTACCACTACTCCCTGATACAAAAAGTATTCCTTACATTCCACTCTCCCCGTTTAAAATATGGCTTGCCGTTGTTGTAATCTCGGGTATCAGTTATGGTGGCTATATCTTGCAAAAGTACTTTTTCCCATCAAAGGGCTACTTTTTAACAGGGATTTTTGGAGGCTCTTACTCTTCAACGGCCACAACGGTTGTCCTGGCTCGTAAGGCAAAACATCTTGGAGGGCGTAATGTCATAGATGCAGCCATTATCTCAGCGACTTCGGTGATGTATCTGCGTCTTATTGTAATAGCACTTTTGTTTAATTTTGAGATTGGAAAGATGCTTTTGTTACCATTTATAGTGTTGGCGGTATTTGGTTTTACTGTAGCAGCTTTCTATCTACGAAATACACAAGAGAGAAAAGAACACCCTGACATTGTTGATAAAAACCCTTTAGAGTTGAAAACTGCATTTATATTTGCCTTTTTATTTGTTGCGATGATGATTATCACACAGTATGTGACAGAGGATTATGGAAAAGTTGGACTTGAGATTCTTGCGTTTGTTGTTGGTTTTACAGACATTGATCCTTTTGTTCTCTCAATCCTCACAGGAAAATTCAATATAACATCAATACAGATTACAGTAGCCATTATGATAGCAGCAGGAAGTAATAATTTATTAAAAGCTCTCTATGCGCTCTGGTTTGGCAGTGTCAAAAAAAGTTATAAATCAGCGTTGTGGTTGGCAGTTCTAGGTGTTGTCACTATCTCTCTGGGACTTGTATATGAAAATGTTTTATAAAGGTTGAAAAGTATGAATAAGTTACTTGCAGAAGAGATATATTATTTGATGGTACTGGGTCGTAAGTTTGAGTATGCAGCCAAAGAGAACTATATGAAGGGAAATATATCAGGCTTTTTGCATCTTGATATCGGACAGGAAGCTTTGAGTGTAGCTGCCATTAAAGCGTTTGAAAAAGGAGATGTGTTTTCCACGTACCGTGAGCATATTATGGCCATGGCAAGGGGAATTGAACCTAAAGCTGTCATGGCAGAACTTTTTGGAAAAGCAAGCGGTGTGAGCGGTGGTAAAGGTGGAAGTATGCACCTCTTTGAACCTTCACGCTTCTTTTACGGCGGGGATGCCATTGTCGGTGGACATATTCCAAATGCAGTAGGGTGTGCGTATGCTAGAAAGTACCAAGGCAGTGATGATGGTGTGATGGTTATCTTTGGAGATGGGGCTACAAACGGTGGAGCTTTTTTTGAATCACTCAATATTGCTGCAACACAGAAACTTCCACTGCTCTTTTTATGTGAAAACAATGAATACGCAGATGCTCCACCACTGCGACTAGCCGGAGCAGATACACCTATACCCTATAACAGAAAACTCGAACTAGCTTCCATACCAACACCACAAAGTATTGCGGATGATATTATAGAGTGGGGAAGGAAAAACGATGTATGATATAGTGATGCCCCAACTCTCAGACTCGATGGATGATGGAAAGCTTATAGCATGGAAAGTAGATGTTGGTCAGACAGTCAAGAGTGGTGATATAATAGCTGAAATCGAGAGTGACAAGGCGATTATGGAGTTGCAGAGTTTTCAAGATGGTATCGTTGAAGCCCTGCTCGTTGATGAAGGTGCAGAAGTGCCTGTCGGTACCGTTATAGCAAAGATCGCAACAGATGAAAAAGTGGAGCAGGCAGTAAAGAAAAAAATAGAAAAAAAAGAAATAAAACAGAGTAAACCAAAAGAGCTCAAAGAGCAAAAGAAAAAAGAAGCAAAAAGAGATGAAAAAGAAAAAATTGAAATCTTGAAAATAGAGTCTGCAGATGGAGTTTCGCCAAAAGCACGTGCCAAAGCAGCACAATATGGCATAACACTCCAAAATCTCATGCAGCATACACAAAAGGTTCAACTGCATGCAGATGATGTAGAGAGGTATATAAACGAGCACTATTTTACACCAAAGGCACAGAAGCTTCTTTTAAAGTATAAACTAGAGGCTTCACTCTTTGCATTAAATCATAAAATAGATGAAGTTGAACTGCAGGAGTATATCGACGAACATGAGATTCCGCTCCCTTGTGCAATAAGTTCTATGCAAAAAGCCATCATTAGCAATGTAACATCTTCAGCAAAGAAACCGGTATTTCATATTTATGAGTATGTTGATGCAACACTCTTACAACAGAATGTACAATACAGTATAACAGCCTGGTTTATCAAGATTTTTGCAGACATTATGATGCGACATGATACATTTCGCTCACGTTTACAGAAAGAGAGTCTCTCTGTCTATCCAAATGCTTCTATATCTTTAGCTGTTGCAGATACAAAAGAGCTTTACATGCCTGTTATAAAAGATGCAAACAAGCTGACAATTACAGAGATAGATACAATGCTTAAAAGCTTTAAGTCAAAACTGCAAAATAAAAGCTTTACACAAGAAGATATGCATGGCTCAACATTTGGCATATCAAATCTTGGTATGCTTGGCATTAAGCAGTTTGATGCGATGATAAAAAAGAAGATACTGCAATAGTCGCTATCGGTGCAGTGGAGAATGGTAAAATCGCTATAACACTTACAGCAGACCACAGGCTGATAAATGGTTATGAGGCAGCACTTTTTATGCAAGATGTGAAAAAAGAGCTGAGTAATCCTCTTAATTTTAAGGATTAGACGATGTATGACATAATTTACATAGGTGGTGGACTTAACTATGCTGGTGCCATTGTTGCAGCAAAAAATGGGAAAAATGTGGCGCTTATTGAAAAAGATCTTAACCAGCTTGGTGGTGTATGTCTGCAAAAAGGGTGCATTCCTTCAAAGATGTTTTTACATTATGCCAATTTGGTGTATGAGAGTAAAAACGAGATACTGCAAGGGGAGTTGGAACTTTGTCAAAAAACACTTTTTGAAAAAAAAGATGCATTGCTCAAAAGTGTAACAAAAGTTGTGCAAAAGCAGTGTAGCCATTTTGAACTGATTGAAGGGGAAGGGAGCGTTGTTGCTCCGCATAAAGTTGAGGTAAACGGTAAGGTTTTAGAAGCTGAGCATATTGTTATGGGAACGGGTTCAGCGCCTTTTATTCCTGAAGGTATTGAGTACAATAAAAAAGATATCATTGTAAGCGATGAGGTGTTACAACTGCAAGAACTTCCAAAAAAAGTTGCTGTTTACGGTACTGGGGCTATTGGACTTGAGATGGCAAGTTTTTTTGCAGCTGCCGGAGTTGAAGTTTTTCTCATTGACAGGTCTGAAAATATTTTGTTCAATGCGCATCCAAAAATCATCGAATCATTGAAAAACCAGCTTGAGAAACTGGGTATCAAGCTTTTACAAAATCATCCAATAAAAAGTGCAAAGAGTACAAAAAAAGGTGTACATATAACATATGAAGGTAAAAGCAGTAAATATTTTGAGATGCTCTTAGTGGCTACCGGACGCAGACCAAATGTCGATGTCGTTGCCTGTGATGATATAAAGGTGGAACGTGGAATTGTAACTGACACTCATTTTGAGACAACGCTGCAAAAGCATTATGCTATAGGAGACTGTAATGGCAAGGTCAAACTTGCTCACGCAGCACGAGCTGAAGTTCTGAACGTCACAGAACGTATTCTTGGAAAAAAACCTCGTATACTTAACTTAGAGCATGTTGTGAAGTTTATCCATACTTTGCCAATGAGGTATGCTAGAGTTGGAAAGAATAAAGCAGATTTAGAAGAACAAAAGCTAGAGTACAAAGAGAGTATTATAATGCTCAATCAATTTACATATTCAGTTTATAATCATGCAAGTAATGGTGTAATGGTCAGTTATATTGATAGAGAGGGATTTGTTTTGGGTGCGGAGATTTTTGCTCCAAATGCAGAAGAGCTTATCGCACCGGTTGCAATAAGTTTGGCAGGGGAGATGGACGCTGCATCGGCAAAACGAACCATCTTGGCACATCCTACATTTTCCGAAGCCTTAGAGAGAACATTTTATAAGTTATGATACTGCACAAATGGGGCGAAGTAGAGTATGGTAAAGCTAGAGAGATGATGCAGAATGTTCATACAAAAGCCTTGCAAGATGGAAAGAATCATCTCATCCTCTGTTCACATCCCAATATTTTTACGGTTGGCAGTGACAGAGATGAGGATTTTTGTGTCGGTGTTGTTCAGAGTGATCGGGGTGGCTCCATCACCTGTCACTCAGAAGGGCAAAATATTTTTTATTTCTGTTTTCAAGTGAATAATCCGGTACAGTTCTATAAAAAAGTTTTGAATGCTTTTGAGAATTTTTTTATACAACATCTCTCGGAAGTTTTTTATGATAAAAAGAGGGCAGGCTTTTATATTCAAAACCGTAAGGTTGCCTCTTTGGGCTTTCGTTACTCCAAAGGAGTTTCTCTTCATGGTGTAGCTTTAAATGTTGATGTGGATTTGGATTTTCATGCACAGGTCAATCCCTGTAATTTAGAAGGTGTAGAGCCAACTTCACTGAGAGCTGAAGGTGTGATGCTTACGCAAGAAGAGGTAAACAGTAAGATACTACACTTTTTAGAGAAGAGTTTTGATGATGCATTACAAACCTAAAGTCAAAGCTCCACATCCAGAGTTGATACAAAAGATGCAAAATACTCTACGTGAGTACAGTTTAAATACTGTTTGTGAGACTGCAGCATGTCCTAACAGAGCTGAATGCTATGAAAGAGAGAGTGCTACTTTTATGATACTTGGGGATGTCTGTACACGCTCTTGCAGCTTTTGCAATGTAAAAACAGGGCATGGGGTGGCAGTTGAAGCAAAAGAGCCTGAGCATTTGGCATCAGCTATTGCAGCGTTGGGGCTGAAATATGTTGTCATTACTTCAGTGGACAGAGATGATCTAAAAGATTATGGATCAAAACATTTTCTTTCTTGTGTCCGTGCTGTTAAAGAGAAAAATCCAGATATCAAAATAGAGCTTTTAACACCTGATTTTCGATTTTCTCAAGGAGCTTTGGATACAATCATAGTAAGTGATGTACACAAACTTGCACATAATCAAGAGACGGTTAGGCGTTTAAGTAAGACTATAAGACCACAAAGTGATTATGATAGGTCACTGCAAGTCTTAGAATATTATGCAAAGTACTCCAAGTCCAAGATTAAATCATCATTGATGGTCGGACTAGGTGAATCTGAATCTGAATTGTATGAGGCAATGCAAGAACTATTAGATGTTGGAGTAAGTGAACTGACAATAGGGCAGTATTTACAACCAACACAAAGACATCATAACGTTGAAAAATACTATGCACCGGAGTTTTTTGAAGTAATGAAGCAAGAAGCCTATAGAATGGGTTTTTGTGCTGTGGCTTCGGGTACACTTGTGAGAAGTTCTTATTTCGCTGAGGAGTTGGGAAGATGAAGAATGCAAAACTTGTTTTAATGCGACATGGGCAAAGTGTCTATAATCTACAAAACCGTTTTACCGGTTGGAGTGATGTGGAGCTAAGTGAACAGGGTGTGCGTGAGGCCAGAGAAGCAGGAGTGCTTTTAAAAAAACATAAAATCTATCCGGATATCTGTTTTACTTCATGGCTTAAACGTGCCATTCATACAGCAAATTTGGCTTTAGAAGAGCTTGAGTGGGAGCACATTGATACACTTCGTTCTTACAAGCTAAATGAAAGACACTATGGAGCGTGGCAGGGAAGAGATAAGAAGAAGGTAAAACAGCAAGAGGGTGCAGCAAACTTCTTGGCAGTTCGTCGTGGTTATGATGTGCCACCACCACCTCTACGTGAGGATGACGAAAGAGTGGTCTGGAGAGATAAAAAATATGCCGCAATTCAAAAAGAGCTTTTACCTTTGAGTGAGTCATTAAAAGATACAAAAAAGAGAGTTGTGGAGTATTTTGAAGCTGTGATAAAAAAAGAACTGCAAAAGCATTCCACTGTTTTAATCTCGGCTCATGGAAACTCCCTGCGTTCTTTAGTAATGTATCTGGAGAAGATAAGTAAAGAGGATGTCGTGAGACTTGAAATTCCAACAGGAGAGATAATTGTATACGCTTTTAATGAGAAGCTCAATATCATTAAAAAAGAGGTTTTCAAAGGATGAAAAAATGAGTAGTCATAATCACCACCATCATGCAGTAAGTGGTAGAAATCTTTTTATTACGATAGTTTTAAATATTATTATTACACTCTCTCAAATCATAGGAGGAATCTTCTCTGGTTCTTTGGCACTATTGAGTGATGCGATGCACAACTTCAGTGATGTTTTGACTTTACTTATTGCATGGTTGGCTAACAGACTTGCTCAAAAATCTTCTACACAAAACAGAACATTTGGGTATAAACGGGCAGAGATTTTAGCAACACTCTTCAATGCTTCTGTTCTCATAGTTATCGGCGTCTTTTTAATTGTAGAAGTCTTCCAAAAGTTTTATCATCCTGAGGCGATAAACTCTCTGTATGTTATCTGGCTTGGAGTACTGAGTATCGTACTAAACTCTGTCAGTGTTCTACTTGTAAAAGATGATGCCCATACAAATATGAACATCAAAGCAGCTTATTTGCATCTGCTCACAGATGTCATGACAAGTGTTGCCGTTGTCGGTGGTGGTCTGTTGATGTACTACTATGATCTGTTTTGGCTGGATCCGTTGGTATCACTACTTATAGCACTCTATCTTATTAGTGCCTCTTTTAAGCTTGTGAAAGAATCTGTTTCGATTTTAATGCAGTTTACTCCTTCTTCTATTGATGTGCAGGAGCTCATAGCAATGATAAAATCTTTGGATGCCATAGATAATGTCCACCATATTCATCTATGGCGATTAAATGACCATGATATCCATGCAGAAGCACACTTAGATTTTACAGAGAATGTTACGTTAGAGAAGGCTTCACAAATTATTGATATACTTGAAGAAAAATTAGCCGATACCTTTGGTATCAATCATGTGATATTTCAGTGTGAATACAATAGAGATGACAATAAAGCGGAGATTGTGTAGATGTCTAAAATACTTCTTTTAGAAGATGATGAAGTCTTAGCAGAGACTTTGAGTGAGCTCTTGGAGAATGAAGGTTTTGAAGTAGTTCATGTTACAAATGGAGAGATGGCACTTGATGCTACTTTCAATGCAAATTTTGAACTCTTTTTACTTGATGTAAATGTGCCACAGCTCAATGGTTTTGAACTTTTAAAGAGTCTGCGTGAGGCGGAGAACACGACACCTGCCATATTCATTACATCTTTAAACGATATTGCTTCACTCTCAAAGGGTTTTGAAATCGGAGCAGATGATTACATTAAAAAACCTTTTGATTTTGATGAGCTTTTAGTTCGTATCAAAGCACTCATCCGTAAGTCATATCACAGTAGGTCAAATCTCCTGAGTGTAGCAAACTTTGCTTTTGATATTGAGAAGAACGAACTCTATAAAGATGATATTTTTGTAAAGCTTTCTCCTTATGAGCTACAAATCGTAAGACTATTTTTTAAAAATCTCAATCAAACGCTTTTGAAAGAAGATCTTTTAGAAGAGTTAGGAGACGGCAGGGAGATGAGCGAAGGAGCACTGCGTGTGCATATCGCAAAACTACGAAAAACAGGACTCAATATCACAACCATTAAGGGAATAGGATATCGCCTTGCGTCATCATGAAAAAGTAGCTTTTTTAAAGTTTTTTATTACATATTTTGTCAGTGTTGCTCTTTTGATTCTGGTGGCCGGATTTTTCTATTTTGAGCAGACCAAAGGCTATCTTTTACGGATGGAGGAATTTTCACTCATAGAGTATGCCAGACATATAAAGATGGGTGAAAATCTGGATACATTTGGTAAAGATTACCACCATGATTTTCTGCGTGACAAGCAACAATATATAGATATTCGAAATTTTAAAGCTCTAAACGGGGAATTTATAAAAATTATACCAATGAATCACAATACATACTATTTGCAGGTTTTTAAGTCGAAACACAGCTATGATGAGAATCTCTGGAATCTAAAAAAGAGGGTCATAGCTGTTCAGATACTACTGCTTTTGATGTTTGCATTTTTAAGTTACAAGCTTGCAAAAAATGCGCTCAAACCTTTGCAGGAGAGTATCTCTAAACTCGATAAATTTGCAAAAGATTTGATACATGACCTTAATACTCCGGTTACGTCAATAAAGCTTAATATGAAACTTTTGGAAAAAAATCCAACACTGCAAGGTGATAAGATTGTCGCGCGTTTAAACAAAAGTGTCCATAATATCTCGGAGTTGCATGAAAATCTTAATATCTTATTGCAAGAGGAGACCTTCCAGATGCAGCGTATCAATATCTGTACACTTGTCAATGAAGTGGTTGATATTCAAAAAGGGCTCTATAGCAGTATAAACTTTCAAGTTGACTGTTCTGATTTAAAAGTCAAACTCAATCCTAATGCCACAAAACAGATACTTCAAAACATCATATCAAATGCCTGCAAATACAACTCTCAAAACGGCTATGTCAAGATTTATCAAAAAAACGGTGCTTTGTATATTGAAGACAGCGGAAAGGGTATTAAAGAGCCTGAAAAGATTTTTGAGCGCTCTTACAGTGCCGAGCATAGTACAGGCATTGGTCTGGATATTGTCAAAAGGTTGGCGCTTGCGATGGATATCACTATTGAAGTGACAACTTCCGACAGAGGAAGTTGTTTTATTTTACGATTTACGTGAGATTATTCTAAAATATCACGTTGGTCCTGTGTGAGAACCTTACGGGTATTGAAAATACATCTAAGGTGAATCATTGTTGCTTTTGCACGTAGATTAGCGAGCTTATAGACATCTTTTTTCAGTGATGCTGGATTGGCTCCTTTGTTGCTTGAGAGAACTATTTTACTCTCAAGGGCCATAATCTCTCTTTGCAGTTTCTGTACTCCGCTAACAGTCGCTTTTCTGATCTTAAGTAACTTTCGCTTTTGTGCTTTTGTAAGAGCCAAATCTTTGTCATCCCACATCATTTTGATCATCATTGTTAAATGTGGCAGTTTTCCTTGAATCAAAAATGGTTTTGATTTGGTCTTTTTTTGGGGATTTGCACTAAGTGTTACAGGTGTGAGTGTTGCTGTAATGAGAAAAGCACAAAAGAGAAGACCTAGAGTTGATTTTATAGACATAATATAGTCCTTTGCTATTAAGATGTATAATTATAAGGAGATACTATTAAGAGATTGTTAACAGATTAAAAGAAGGATAGTGATGTTTTACTACTTAAAATGGAAAAGAGAATAGGAATTATATATCAAGATATGTTGATATATATAAAAATTTATGTTAGAGTTACACAATTAAATAAATACAGAGGTAAATATGCAAAAAAATGTAAGTAAAACACAAAATGGTGTGAAGATTAACTTTTTAGGATCTGTTGCAAAGCAAAATATTGTAACAATGGTACAAAACTGTGCAACAGGACAGTGCGAGTGTATGAGTGATGATACAAAGGCAAAGATAAAAGATATGCAGGTAGAGGGAAGTGATGGGAATGTTGAACTCTCGCTTGAAGGTGATGTCTCGGTTGAAGAGATTCAAGCAGCACTGGAAAAATCAAAGGTACTAAATTAAGATGAGCAAACTTAAAGAGTTTTTTCCTTACGGAGAGAAAGTTCCTGGTTATGATGTTCGTGTTCTTAATGAGCGTGAAGCGCGTGCTGCTGCAGGAATTTTGTTTATCGGGGCTTTTTTAGGGTTGACCAATGGTGTGATGCTTGGTACTGCTGTTTTTTCAGAGTATTTTGTCAGTTTTTTCGCACTTGACTTTACTATTCGTGTGATTCAACCACGTTATGCTCCAAGTCTTTTACTCGGAAGATTTTTTGTACAGAATCAAACACCTGAATATGTAGGAGCTGAGCAAAAACGTTTTGCGTGGCTTTTGGGCATGGTGATCGCATGGCCGATGTTTTACTATCTTGTTATCGACTTTCAGCCAAACCCCATCAAAGTGCTTGTCTGTCTTATCTGTATGGCACTGCTCTTTTTTGAGTCTGCTTTTTCAGTCTGCCTTGGATGTAAAATCTTTCATTTGATTAAAAAAGCAAAACCGACACATTGTCCTGGCGGTGTCTGTGAGATGCGTATAAAAGAGACTGTCCAGAAGTTTGATCCTGTACAAAAGTTTATCTTGATTGTGACCGTCATTGCCATATCTTACGGTTCCTATCTCTATATGACCAAACTAGAAGACAGAACAGTACTTGTCAAAAAGATAAAAGTAATGCTGATGAGCGAAGAGGAGCTTCAAAAACTAGAAGAGGCAGAGTATCAAAAAGAGTTAGAGGAGTTTGACAACGATGACGACTTCTAAGAAGAAAGTACTCATTATGTGTACAGGAAACAGCTGCCGAAGTATTATCGGTGAAGCGCTTATTAACAAAGAACTAGATGGTGTAGAAGCTCAAAGTTGTGGTGTCGCACCAAGTGGCAGGGTCAACTCAAATGCTAAAAAAGTTTTAGAGTTGCATGATGCATGGGATGATAGTTACTACTCAAAGCATCTTGATAGTGTCATTGATGAGGACTTTGACCTTGTCGTAACTGTATGTGACCATGCAAAAGAGACATGTCCCATTTTTCCAAAACCGGTGAAGAAAATTCATGTTGGCTTTGAAGATCCGGATGGAAAAGATTTTGATGCTTTTGAAGAGACTTACGTACTCATAAAAGATAAACTCCTAAAGCAAGTCAAAGAGAATCTCTAGTGAGCTATTATGAGGTACTGCTTCTCTTTTTTGGTGGGCTTGGTATCTTTGTCTATGCAATCTATTTTGTTTTAAGATTTAAAAAAGAGAGACATTTAGAACAATTACAAAGTGAGCCTTTTAAAGAAGAGTACAGAACCTACTTAGAACAAACACCTCATTATAAAAATCTCTCAGCTGAAGATAAAGCCAAGATAGAACGCTCCATTATCATATTTACCAATACAAAAGAGTTTATCGGCGTGGGTATAGAGCTCACGCAGGAGATGAAAATTATTATCGCTTTTTATGCCTGTCTTTTATTGCTGCGTAAAACAACAACAAACTGTTATGATAATCTCAAGACCATTATTATCTATCCAAGTGTGGTAGTCTTTGAAAATCTGCACTCATCAGGTGGTATTTATACCAAAGAGAAGTTTCTTCTTGAAGGACAGGCTGCAAATGATACAGTTGTCATCATCTGGCATGATGCAAAAAAAGAGGCCTATCATCTACGTCATGGCAATGTTATTATTCATGAATTTGCCCATGAGATAGACTTTATGGATGGAGAAATTGATGGTGTTCCACCGATTGAGCGTTCAAAGTATGATGAGTGGACACGGGTACTTTTTCATGATTTTAAAAAACTCAGCAATGTGGCTTTAAAAAACAGAGATTGGGGCAAGTACAAACTTTTAGGCTCTTATGCTGCAACAAATGAAGCAGAGTTTTTTGCAGTGCTTACAGAGCGTTTTTTTGAATCACCCCAGAGTCTTAAAAAGCATTTCCCGGAACTTTATAATGAGCTCAAAGATTTTTATAAAATCGATACAATAAAGCTTATAGGCTAAGTTTGCTATAATCACATAAATAATAAAGAAGAGTATATATTTATGAGAGAATTTTTTAGACGAATTGAAGATGGCAATGAAATCATTATAGAAGCAGATTTGAATGCTTATGGATACAGTAACAAATATGCCTGGCTATTAAGTGTTTTTATCAAGTTTGATGCATCAGATGAGACACAAGAGGGCTTTGAAGAGTATTTAGAGACAAAAGAGTCGCTTATCATTGCTCTAGAACATGATAAAAAGGCAAAATATGTCGGAAGCCGTATGCTTGATGGGTGGAGTGAACTCTACTTCTATGCGGATGACTCAAAAGGACTTGATAAACTTGTTGCCAATATCTTGACACCGAGTAACTATGTTTATGAGAGTCATACTGTCAGGGATTCAAAATGGGATTTTCATCATAAAAACCTTACACCAAACGAACTTGAACTTGCACATATACAGAGTGACAAGATAATCTATCTCTTGGAAGAAGAGGGTGATGACTTAGAACTTCCACGTCCTGTTGAACATTATGTCTCATTTGATACGCCTACACAAAAAGAGCGTTTTTTAGAATCACTCAACGAGAAACAGTTTACTTTTAAAGATGAGATAAGTTCTGATGAGTTTGAAAACGGTATAGCACTTGTAAGAGAGCATGCTGTGACTCAAAATGGTGTTAAAGAAGTTGTTGAAGAGCTCTTTGCAATGATAAAAGAAGAGAATGGTTATTATGAGGGTTGGAGTACAACACTTGCTAATGAAGAGGCTTAATGATTAAAATCATAGGAAGCATTAACTATCTTCTTGTTGTTTTTTTAAATGCTTTTACAGATTTAGGGCATAAGATAATCATCCAAAATACAATTTTTAAAGTTTATGATGGTTCAACGCAGATAGTTTTGACTGCTATTGTCAATGCATTGATACTTTTTCCTTTTATCTTGATCTTCTCACCATCCGGTTTTTTGGCTGACAGGTTTGCCAAAAACAAGATTATGGAGTATGCTGCTCTTTTTGCTGTAGTTATTACGTTGGGAATTACCTACGCTTACTATCATGGTCATTTTCTGCTTGCATTTTCTTTGACATTTGTATTGGCTTTACAGAGTGCTATCTATGGGCCTGCAAAGTATGGTTATATCAAAGAATTTTTTGGAGATAAGTACATCAGTGCAGCAAACGGAGCTGTTCAGGCTATCACTACAGTTGCAATACTTGGTGGTATCATCTTTTATACTGTTTTATTTGAGGGAATGTACAGTGATAGCTACGTCACTGAAGACGAAATCCTGCAGGCGATTGCTCCTCTTGGATGGCTGCTTGTCGGAGCTTCTTTGATAGAGTGGTTCTTGGCTGCAAAGCTTCCAAATAAGACAGAACAGAAGAGTGTAAAGGTCTTTAAGGCAAAAAAATATCTTAGTGGTTTTTATCTTGTAAAGAATTTAAAGACATTAACACGAAAAAGAGAGATATATGAGGCTGTTATCTCATTGGGTCTTTTTTGGTCCATCTCACAGGTTGTTCTTGCTATTTTTGGTGAGTATGCAAAATCAGAACTTGGTGTGACAAATACCATCTATGTCCAAGGTGTTATGGCACTTGCCGGTATTGGGATCGTGTTAGGTTCCATACTTGCTGCAAAATTTTCAAAATACTACATTAATCTAGGACTCAGTGGTATTGGTGTTATTGGGATTACTCTTATTGTATTTAGCATCCCTTTTATAGACTCAATGATGCTAATAGCAGTGATGTTTATACTCTTTGGTCTGCTTTCAGGCTTTGTTCTTGTACCGTTAAATTCCCGTATTCAGCATTTGGCATCGCGCATTCATCTTGGGACTATTATCGCAGCAAACAATTTCGTCCAAAATATTTTTATGTTCTCATTTCTAATGCTGACTACGGTTTTTGCCTACTTTGGAATGAATGCTGAGATACTTTTTTATTTGATGGGGCTTGTCGGTCTCTATCTTGTCTACCTTTTGTTTAAAAGGTACTATGTAGATATTTTTTGGGCCTTTATGGGACTGCTCAGTGCTTTTCGCTACAAGTATGACTATTATGGGTTAGAGAATGTTCCACAAGATAAAGCAGTACTTCTGCTTGGAAATCATGTAAGCTGGCTGGATTGGATCATCTTACAGTTGCCATTTGAAAGACGGATAAACTATATGATGGATAAAGAGATTTATCACTGGAAGTTGATGTATCCTCTCTTTAAAAGGGGTGAAGTTATTCCTCTCTCTCCACGTGCTTTTAAGGATGCTTTTAAAGATGCTCACGCAAGACTTAAAGAGGGGCGTATTGTCAGTATATTTCCAGAAGGCGGGATAAGTAAAGATGGCAATATTGGTACCTTTCACAGAGGTTTTGAACTGATACCCAAAGATTATGATGGTGTTATTGTGCCATTTTACATAGACAGTGGTATTTTTGGCACTGTTTTTTCAAAATATAAACCGAAAAATGGTAAACTTAACTTATTTAAACGTAGAGTTATAAGAATCTATTTTGGCAAGCCACTACCAAAAGAGACAACGAGTGAAGAACTAAAAGCGATTGTTACACAAATGAAGGAGCAGTATGAAACTCAACAAACCCAAGCATAATCTTTTTAGAAACGGTGTCTATGCGCTAGAAGGTTTTGTGGATATTGTTAAAAATGAGACCTCTTTTAAGTGGCAGCTGCTAATGTTTTTTATATTAGGTACTACTGCCTGGGTATTACCGATTAGCTTTGGGTATGCAAGTATACTTTTTTTGTCACTCTTTATCCCAATCCTTGCAGAAGTTGCAAACTCCGCACTGGAGCGTGTTGTTGACCTGGTAACACAAGATTATCATATCTTGGCAAAACAGGCAAAAGATGCAGGTGCGACCCTTGTTCTTTTAAGTCTTATTTTGATGCTTCTTATCTGGGCATCTGTTTTACTGCTTGCATTTGAAATAGTCTAAGGGAAGAGTTTGAAGTAAAGAGAGTATTTGTTTTAAAGCTCTTGGAAAAAATTGTTAGGTATTGTTATGAGAGATGTATAGGTGTTGGTAATAACACAGAAAAATAAAGACCTATATCTTACTTTAGGAGAAAAATTTTGAAAAACAGAACTTTAATAATCGGTGCAGGTGGTGTTGGTCGTGTTGTTGCACATAAATGTGCAATGAATGCAGAAATCTTTGGTGAAATTACTCTTGCTAGTCGTACGAAATCCAAATGTGATGCAATCGCAAGTGAGATAAAGGATGTAGTAGTTAAAACAGCAGCAGTCGATGCAGATAATACAGAAGAGCTTATTGAACTCATTAAAGCAGTGGATGCTTCTATTGTTATCAATGTTGCACTGCCGTATCAGGATTTGACTATTATGGATGCCTGTATAGCTACCGGAGTAGATTATTTAGATACTGCAAACTATGAGCATCCCGATGAAGCCAAGTTTGAGTACAAAGAGCAGTGGGCAAAAGATGCAGATTTTAAAAAAGCTGGAATTATGGGACTGTTGGGAAGTGGCTTTGACCCGGGCGTGACGAATGTATTCTGTGCTTATGCGCAAAAACACTACTTTGATGAGATTCATACTATTGATATCTTAGATTGTAATGCAGGTGATCACGGTTACCCATTTGCAACGAACTTCAATCCTGAGATAAACCTGCGTGAGGTAAGTGCAAAGGGACGCTACTGGGAGAATGGAGAGTGGATAGAGACTGAGCCTATGGAGATTAAGATGGTATGGGACTATCCAGAAGTTGGTCCCAAAGACTCTTATCTGCTTTATCATGAAGAGATGGAGTCTCTTGTGAAGCATATTAAAGGGCTTAAACGCATTCGCTTTTTTATGACCTTTGGTGAGAGTTATCTTACACATATGAAGTGTTTGGAAAATGTTGGAATGCTAGGTATTGAGCCGGTGGAACATCAAGGACAGAAGATAGTGCCTATTGAGTTTTTAAAGACACTTCTGCCTGATCCAGCATCTTTGGGTCCTCGTACAAAGGGTAAAACGAATATTGGAATCGTAGCAGAGGGTATAAAAGATGGTAAGAAAAAGAAAATCTACATCTATCAGGTAAGTGACCATGAAAAGTGTTATAAAGAGGTAAAAAGCCAGGCAGTATCGTATACAACAGGTGTTCCTGCAATGATAGGTGCGAAATTGATGCTTGAGAAAGTCTGGTATAAAGAGGGCGTACATAATATGGAAGAGTTCGATCCGGATCCGTTCATGGAAGAGCTCAATACTCAAGGACTTCCTTGGCAAATAAAAGAGCTGGAGTAGTGTATGACCTATGAAGATTTAGTCAAAAATATTGATGATATGCCGTCACTTTCAAAAGTGGCATCGGTTATACAAGGACTGTATGCAAGAGGGGCACATAATGTGGATGTCCGTAAGTTGATTCGCATGATAGAAGCCGATGTTATGCTTACGGCAAATATATTAAAAACGATAAACTCTCCCTATTATGGTTTTAAAAGCCGCATATCTTCCATCTCTCAAGCAGTAACGCTTTTAGGAACACAGCAGATGTACTCTTTGGTCATTCACTATGCCATCTCGAAGCATCTCCAAGCAGATACTACGATATATGGCTTTAACAATGCACAATTCAATGAGATGTGTATACTGCAAAGTTCACTTATGATGCAGTGGTATGCAAAGATTGATCTGCATGATACACATATCTTAACTTCATTGGCATTGATTATGGAGTCTGGCAAGATTATTATCTCTAAAGAGTTGATGGAAAGTGATTACAGAGAGGAGTATAGAAAAGGTTTTTTAGCCTGTGAAGATATTCCAAAGTTTGAACAGGAGTTTTTGTATACAACTTCATACAATTTGAGTGCACTGCTTTTTGAGCATTGGAATTTGACTCCTATCTACTCCATAGTGCTAAAAAATCTTGATAAAGATGAAGCAGAGTATGGGGAAGATGTTGATGCCATTATGGCACAGTATATCAAAGCTATAGATGTTATACGTACTGCAATTAATCTTAAAGAGGTTCTCACTGATAACTCCATTGCAAAAGCTACTCAAAAAGTAAAAGAGATAGGTCTGGATAGTGAATATTTTGAAACAGTAGCACAAAGAATAAGAAAGAAGTATGAAGAAGCAGCATAGATCTTTAGCTACTCCTTACTATCTCTGTGAAGAGGAGCTATTAGAACAGAATTTAAAAGTTTTGGATTATGTACAAAAAGAGAGTGGAGCTAAAATTATTTTGGCTTTGAAGGGTTTTGCTATGTGGTCCACTTTTGATTTGGTCTCACGCTACCTTAAAGGATGTACTGCAAGTGGACTATATGAAGCACGACTTGCACGTGAGGAGTTTTGCAAGTGGAATCCTCACGCAGAAGTTCATACCTATTCACCTGCCTTTAAAGAGGATGAAATAGAAGAGATAGCTCGTATCTCTGATCATATAGTTTTTAATTCTCCAAATCAATTAAACAGATTTGTTTGTAAAGTCAAAGAGATTAATCCGAAAATAGAAGTTTCTTTGCGCGTTAATCCTGAAGTCTCATCTTCTCCAGTTGATATCTATAATCCTTGTGGTTTATACTCAAGACTCGGTACAACAGTTGAAAATTTTGATGAAAATCTCCTAAAAGAACTCGATGGACTTAATTTTCATGCACTTTGTGAGCAAAATGTGGATGCTTTAGAAGAAGTGCTTAAAAGTTTTGATGAAAAGTTCTCAAAATATTGTAAAAATTTGAAGTATATCAACTTTGGCGGGGGGCATCATATCACTAAAAAAGGATATGATTTAGAAAAACTTATTTGGATAATCAAAGAATTCAAGAAAAAATACAATGATATTGAAGTTTATCTTGAACCGGGTGAAGCTGTTGGCTGGGAGACGGGTTATCTAGTGTCAACCGTACTCGATACTTTTAAAAACGGCATGGATATTGCCATCTTAGATACATCGGCTGAAGCACATATGCCAGATACATTAGCAATGCCATATCGTGCCGAGGTCAGAGGTGCCGGTAAAGCGGGTGAGAAAAAATATACTTATCGCTTGGGAGGAAATACTTGTCTTGCCGGTGATATTATGGGGGATTACTCGTTTGATAAGCCTCTAGAAGTTGGAGATGAAATGATCTTTGAAGATCAGATTCATTATACTTTTGTGAAAAATACAACTTTTAATGGTATCAAGCTCCCATCTCTTGCTATCAAACGCAAAAATGGTACGATAGAGTTGATAAAAGAGTTTGGTTATGAAGATTATAGAGATAGATTAAGTTGAGGGAGAAACAATGATAAGTGATAAAGAGCGCTGGAACAAACGATATCAGGAAAAACCTTTCCGTGATTATGTTGAACCGATAGTTGAGAAGTATATCGATGAAGCAAATGTAGGTTATGCACTTGATATTGCATGTGGGCAAGGTCGTAATACTCACTTTGTAGCTGATTGTGGCTTTGAGGTGGATGCAATTGATTTGAGTGATTATGCACTCTCAAAAGTAATGGATAATGACAAAATTCACAAGATTGAAGTTGATCTGGATGAATATAATTTAGAGAAAAAAAAGTATGATCTCATTATCAATATGAACTATCTCAATCGCCGTTTTTACCATCAGATAAAAGAGGCTTTAAAACCGGATGGACTTTTGATATTTGAGACATTTATCATTGCTCACGGAGATTTTGACAACCCGCAAAATCCTGAGTATCTTCTACGTCAAAATGAACTTTTGCATGCCTTTATAGGACTTGATATTATCTACTATGAAGAGCGAGATGATATTAATTTACGTGGAGAAAAGACCCGTGTAGCCTCGCTTGTAGCCAAAAAGAGAGCTTGTTAGAGAGTTTTATGCAAAAAAGTGCTTATGAAATTTACAACTACCTTGACGAACTTGATTTACTGAAAAAATCTCCAGAGTTTTGGTGGCCAAATACAGGAACTTTTGAAGTAGTTGTTGGAGCAATTCTAACACAAAATACAACTTGGAAAAATGTAGAAAAATCACTTGAAAATTTAAAAGGATTTTTAGAATTAGAATCTTTTGTAAGCTTGCGTGAGGATGCATTAAAAGTTAGGATAAAACCAAGTGGATTTCAGAATCAAAAAGCTCCAAGACTACTGCAACTTGCACGCAACATCAAAGAAGAGTTTATTACTTTTGAACATTTCCAAAAAAATGTCACACGTAAGTGGCTTTTGTCTCAAAAAGGTATAGGGGAGGAGAGTGCAGATGCTATTCTTTGTTATGGCTGCATGCGAGAGGAGATGGTGGTGGACAGCTATACAAAACGACTACTCAAAGAGTTTGACATAGAATTTAAAAAATATGCTGAGTATAAAACATTTTTGGAAAGTAGCCTACGCGAGCATTGTAAAGAGGATGAACTTTTTAGGGTATTTGCAGAGTTTCATGGAATGATAGTAGAGTACAACAAGCAAAAAGACAAATAGATGCAGCTATATCAAACGACACTCAAGCTTCCTTCGTTTTCAAGAGGTTTTCATATTATTACAAAAGAGATAGAAAAAGCCATAGAACCTTTTAGTGTAACTACGGGAGTGATAAATCTTTTTATCCAACATACTTCTGCATCTTTGAGCATTAATGAAAATGTAGACCCCAGTGTGCGTGAGGATATGGAAAGTTTTTTTAATGAGCTTGCAGATGAAAAAACGCACTATATTCATACCTATGAGGGGAGTGATGATATGCCGGCACATATTAAAAGCTCTCTTCTTGGGCACTCTCTTACGATTCCTGTTACTGGTGGAAGGCTCAATCTTGGTACTTGGCAGGGTGTCTATCTTGGAGAACATAGAGATTTTGGCGGTAGTAGAAAGATAGTCATTACTCTTTATGGAGTTTGATTTGCTGGTTTTAGGCATTGATCCTGCTCCGGCAAAAGAGTCTGTTGTCTTTGATGGTAGAGAGTTTCACTCTTTTTTTCCAAAAGAGCTCAAAGCCTACATTCAATCACATCAAGAGCCACTTTTTATCAGTTGGGATGCACCTTTGAGTGCTGCTTTGGATGATGCGTATTTCAGTTTGACAATTCGACCGATTGAACGTTTTTTCAACAGACTTGGCAGACATGCAAAAGAGTTTGGAATTCCTGAAGGTATTACAACACTTGGGTTTTCCGGGTGTCCGCACTGGACACTCTCACAATATATATTTGCATTGCCACAGCTTAATGATGAATTGCAGCATAAAAGTGGTTTTGAGCTTGTTATGGAGCATCAAACAAATTTACAGAATAACAAAAAATATATTACAGAGATTCATCCGGCTCTTTCAATGTGGATGTTCTTAAAAGAAAAGCTTGACAATGAAGTTCTTTTTCAAAATTCTTGGAAATATAAAGGCGACCGTAAAAAAGAGACACTAGAGCGAAGAGAACGTTTAAGTGCTGAAATGATTTTTCTTGCAGAAGAGATTTTTAATCTTAATGATATAGTAATTAGAAGTGATGATGAACTTGATGCTTTTGTCTGCTGGATAATGGGAAAACTATATGTTATGGGTAATCAACGGGCTTATATCTATGGAAGTCAAAAGGTCGGCTCTTTTTTATTGCCTTATGAAAAAGAAGTATTAGAGACATTTACAGAATATCTGCAATAGTTATAGTCCTTCCATTAAAACATTCCAAAGTCTTTCTATCTCTTTATCATCTAAAAAAAGGGAAGATTTGTTCTCATAAAGTTCTTGCAGCCCTTTTGGATTGATAGGGTAGGTGTGAGAGCAGTTTTCATGTGTCGGCAGGTAAGCACGGATGAGTGAAATGTTTTCTTCTATCTTGCGTGAGCATAAAAAGCAGTGCATATCTTTGTGCAGACGACCTTCATGCTCTAAAAGCTTTACATAGGATTCAATGGCCACACGTTTTGGGTTTTGCTTACTCCACTCATTTGAGGCAGATTCTAAAAGTTCAAAGTAAAAATCTCCAAGGGCTTCAGCTTCTTTGAGATGTTTGTAAAAGAGCCCACTGAAACTTTGCCAGAGTCGAAGCAATTCGCGGTCATTTATCCATCTATACCCAATATGCACAACATCTTTAAGTCGTCCGATGGTACTTTTTGCAGAAGGTTCTATCTCATAGTCGATTTTAAAGCCGAGATTAATTACTCCATGACGTGCTCCGTAGAATCTGTAAAGCGTCTCTAAGCTCCCTCTTGATAAAATAGTAACTATTAAATCTTCCTCTTTGACGCGATTAAGATTTATGATAAAACCTTTCACTTAGTGCTTCCTTTATACCCATCTTCATAAAAATTATTGATTATTTTCCTTCATATTATACTTGCTTAAACTAAAAAACAGTATAATAAACCCACTTTGTCTAAATAGACTAAGTTTCTTTAAAAAGAGATTAAACTGTAAGATTTTTTTACATGAATTTAAAAATTTGGGAGTGAAAATGGTTGAACATCATGATTTATTGAGATCGTTTAAAGATAACTGTGGTTTTGGTCTTGTTGCAAACATTGACAACAAGCCTTCACGCAAGGTTCTAAATGATGCTATTACTGCACTAGAGCGTATGATGCACCGTGGTGCTGTTGCAGCAGATGGAAAAACAGGAGATGGTAGTGGACTTTTACTCTCTATGCCAGAGGAGTTCATCCGAAAAGAGGCTGCTAAAAATGGAGTAGAACTTGCAAATCAGTTTGCAGTTGCTTCAGTATTTACAAAAGAGTTAAAACATTTAGATGTTGTAGAAGAGATTTGTGCAAACAATGACCTAAAAGTTGTACTTCGCCGCGTTGTTCCGGTAAATACAAATGCACTAGGTGCGCAAGCACTTGAAACACTTCCAAATATCATTCAACTCTTTATCGTTCCTAATTCGATTATGGCGACAAATAGATTTGATGCACTGCTTTACCTCTCACGCAAGGAAGCAGAGCATAAACTTGTAGATGACAGAGATTTCTACATCGCATCTATGAGTAGCAGAGTTCTTTCATATAAAGGGCTTGTAATGCCTACACATATTAAAGAGTTCTATGAAGACCTTCAAGATGAAAGCTTTAAAATCTCTTTTTCACTCTTTCACCAAAGATTCTCAACAAATACACTTCCAGAATGGCGTTTGGCTCAGCCGTTCCGTGCAGTTGCACATAATGGTGAGATCAACTCGGTTGAGGGGAACCGTATCAATGTTGCTATCAAGTCTGAATCTATCAAGTCGGAAGTTTTCTCAGCCCAAGAGATAGAGAGACTTTTACCTATTTTACAGCCGGGCTCATCGGATTCTGCATCGGCTGATAACTTTTTAGAGTTCCTTCTTGTAAACGGTATGGACTTCTTTAAAGCTGTACGTGCAGTGATTCCTTCTGCATGGCAGAATGCACCGCATATGGACCCGGAACTTCGTGCATTTTATGAGTACTTTTCTACTGTATTTGAAGCGTGGGACGGTCCTGCGGCATTCTCTGTAACTGATGGTCGTTATATTGGTTGTGCACTTGACAGAAATGGTCTTCGTCCTTCAAAATATATTATTACACATGACAACAACCTGCTTATCGCTTCTGAATATGGTGTTATTGACATCCAAGAAGATGAGATTAAAGAGCGTGGTCGTCTGCAATCAGGTGAAATGATAGGACTTGATCTAAAATATGGGAAAGTGCTTAAAAGTTGTGATATTGACAACTACCTTAAATCTTCAAACCCATACATGAAGTGGCTAAATGAGCATATGATCTATCTGCAAGAGCACGTTGAAGAGCAGTACAGTGAAGCTGAAGCTATGGAAGAGGATATGCTCATCAGAAAACAAAAGTTCTATAACATCACTGAAGAGATTGTAGAGCAGGTTATTGAGCCGATGATCAATGACGGTAAAGAGGCTGTTGGTTCTATGGGTGATGATACGCCACTTGCTGCTTTTTCTGAAAAACAGAGAAACTTTACAGACTTTTTCAAGCAAAAATTTGCACAGGTAACAAACCCGCCGATTGATCCGATCCGTGAAAAAGTAGTTATGAGTTTAAACACAGGTTTTGGTGAAGTACATAATATCTTAGATGAGATTCCTTCTCACGCACACAGACTCAAATCTATCTCTCCTATTATTACAATGGAGAAGCTTGAGGTACTGAAATCTTTTGGAGATAAAAAGTCACCTTCGTACCAAAGATTCTATAAAAATGAGACATTCTCAACGGCCTACAGCGGAAGTTTGCGTGAGGCTCTTGATAATCTTGTAGCACAAGTTATCGGTTCTGTTAAAAATGACGGTACAAGAATTGTTATTTTGGATGATGCTGAATTTGGACCGGATAAAAAGACGATTCCAATGGCTATGGCTGTCGGTCGTATTAATTTTGCACTTCTTGGTGCAAAAATTCGTCACTTGGTATCAATCATTGCAGTAACAGGTGAAGTAGTAGATTCTCACTCTGCAGCAGTTTTACTCGGATATGGTGCAAGTGCAATCTATCCAAACCTTCTGTTTGCAACGGTTATTAAACAGCTAGAGCGTAAGAAAAATAGTAAAATCACAGTTCCTGAAGCGCTCAAATCGGTACATACTGCACTTAATGGCGGACTTTTGAAAATTATGTCAAAAATGGGTATTGCAACGATTGCATCGTACAGAAACTCTGGTCTTTTTGATGTTATGGGACTTTCACGTGAGATAGTGCAAGAGTGTTTTGAATCTTCAAACTGTGTTGTACCGGGTCTTTCTTATGAAGATATTGATAAAAGATTAGAGAAGTATCACACTTCAGCATTTAAAAATGATGGGTTTAAGAAAATCTTCCCACTAAACATTGGTGGTTTTTATAAGTTCTATACAGGTCAAGAACATCATGACTTCGGTCCTGCTGTTATCCATGCTATTCATAAAATGGCATCAAGCGGAAAGCCTGAAGATTTTGCAGAGCTGAAAAAACTTGTTGAGGGTCGTGGTCTGAAGATGATTCGTGACTTCTTGGATATCAAGTCAGACAGAGAACCGATTGATATCAGCGAAGTTGAACCAAAAGAGGCAATCTTTAAACGTTTTGCATCAGCAGCAATGTCTCTTGGTTCTATTTCACCTGAAGCACATGAGACTATCGCTATTGCGATGAATCGTATAGGTGGTCAATCAAACTCTGGAGAAGGTGGAGAAGATAAAGAGCGTTTTGGAACGGAAAGAGTCTCTAAAATCAAACAGGTCGCATCAGGTCGTTTTGGTGTAACTCCGGCATATCTCCGTTCAGCTGAAGAGATTCAGATCAAAGTTGCACAGGGTGCAAAACCGGGTGAGGGTGGACAGCTTCCAGGACATAAGGTTACTCCGTTAATCGGTAAACTTCGCCATACTGTTCCAGGTGTTACACTTATTTCACCTCCTCCTCATCATGATATCTACTCTATTGAGGATTTGGCACAGCTTATCTTTGATATGAAGCAGGTAAACCCTAAAGCACGTGTTGCCGTGAAACTTGTTTCAACTGTCGGTGTTGGAACAATTGCAGCAGGTGTTGCAAAAGCGTATGCAGACAAAATCATCATTTCCGGTGGTGATGGTGGTACAGGTGCTGCACCACTTACTTCTATCAAGTTTGCGGGGAACCCTTGGGAGCTAGGTCTTTCTGAGGCGCATAATGCTCTTAAAGCGAATAATCTTCGTGGATTGGTTGAACTTCAGACTGATGGTGGACTTAAAACTGGTCTTGATGTCGTAAAAGCGGCACTTTTAGGTGCTGAGTCTTATGCATTTGGTACAGGTGTTCTTACAATCGTTGGTTGTAAAATGCTTCGTATCTGTCATGTCAATAAATGTTCTGTAGGTATTGCTACACAAAATGAGAAGTTGCGTGAGGAGTTCTTTAAAGGACATGTTGATCAGGTTATCAACTACTTTACACTGCTTGCTGAAGATGTAAGAGCTATCATGGCTCAGCTTGGTTACAGAACAATGGAAGAGATGATAGGTCGTGTTGATCTACTTCAAGTGAAAGAGGACGAGTTCGCAAAAAAATTCGACTTCTCTGCAGTGCTTCATAAAGAAGAGGGTGTAGATACTTGTCAACAACCGTTCAATCCTCCGTTTGATGATAATGCTTTTGAAAAAGATGTGCTCAAAGAGGCATATGTAGCTATCAAACATCCTGAGCATCCAATTAGAATCAAAAGAGATATCTGTAACCTAAACAGAAGTTTTGGTGCACTTATCTCTGGTGAGATTGCAGAATATTACGGTGATACAGGTCTTAAACCTGATACAATCAAAATCAATCTTGAGGGTGTTGCAGGTCAGGCACTTGGAGCATTCTTGATTAATGGTGTCTCTATTTACCTCAAAGGTGTGGCAAATGACTACATCGGTAAAGGTATGCACGGTGGTAAGATCATCATTACTTCAAAAAATGAAGGTGAAGCATACTCTGCCGGTGGTAATACGTGTCTTTATGGTGCGACTGGCGGTAAACTTTATGTTTCAGGAAGTGTAGGTGAGCGTTTTGCCGTTCGTAACTCTGGAGCATTTGCTATCGTTGAAGGAACAGGGGACAATGCCTGTGAATATATGACAGGTGGTGTCGTTGTTATCCTTGGTCGTACAGGTATTAACTTTGGTGCAGGTATGACAGGTGGTATCAGTTTCGTGTATGACAAAGAGCACAGTTTCATTGAAAATGTAAACGGTGAGCTTGTAGAGGCTGTAAGAATCGATACAGATGAGGGTGATGAAGCACGTCACTACCTCAAACGTCTGCTTAAAGATTATGTAGTAGAGACTGGCAGTAAGAAAGCACAAGACCTGCTTGATAACTTTAGAGTAGAAGTAAGAAACTTCTGGTTGGTAAAACCGAAAAACTTAACAAAACTACCTCTTAACCTAGAGAATGGAGATTAATAATGAGAGAATATTTAACAACAGAAAGAATTGATCCAGAGAAGAGACTTGTCGTTGAGAGAACGAAAGACTTTGGTGAAATCTATGAGGTATTTGATCGTGATGATGCTGCTACTCAAAGTGACAGATGTATTCAGTGTGGGGATCCGTTTTGTCTGAACAAGTGTCCTCTTCATAACTATATTCCACAATGGTTAAAAGCGATATCTGAAAAAGATTTGGAGTTTGCATTCAGACTCTCTAATGAGCCTTCACCATTTCCAGAAGTTATGGGAAGAGTTTGTCCTCATGACAGACTTTGTGAGGGTGACTGTACGCTTAATGACGGACATGGTGCCATTACTATCGGCTCTGTTGAGACACACATCACTGAAGCTGGTTTCAAAGCAGGATACAAACCAGAGTTTCCTGGAATTACAACAGATAAAAAAGTTGCAGTTATCGGAAGTGGTCCTGCGGGGCTTTCAGTTGCAACGTATCTTTTAAGAAGTGGAATTGCTGTGACTATGTATGAAAGAAGTGACCGTGCTGGTGGACTTTTGACATATGGTATTCCTAATTTTAAACTTGATAAAAAAGTAGTAGAACGTCGTATTCGTCTTTTAGAAGAAGCAGGGCTGAAACTTGTACTTAACTGTGAAGTTGGTCGTGATATCGATTTTGAAACGATTGCTAATGAGCATGATGCGATGTTTATCGGTGTTGGTGCTACAAAAGCAAAATCAGCCGGTATTTCTGGTGAAAATGCTCCAAATGTATATGCAGCTATGGATTATCTTACTGCTATTCAGCGTAAACAGTTTAAGCTTGATTATGACAAGAAGTTTGACTTTAAAGACTTAAATGTTGTTGTAATTGGTGGTGGAGATACTGCAATGGATTGTCTTCGTACTGCAAAACGTGAAGGTGCAAAGTCTGTAACATGTTTGTACCGTCGTGATGAGAAGAATATGCCAGGGTCTAAAAAAGAGTATAAAAATGCAATGGAAGAAGGTGTTGACTTTACTTTCTTTGTATCTCCAAAAGAGATCATACTTAATGATGAAGGTAAAGCTGTAGCTGTGGAAGTTGTTAAAACTACACTTGGTGCTAAAGATGCATCTGGTCGTCAGCGTATGGAAGAGGTAAAAGGAAGTGAGCATAGAATCAATGCAGATGTTATTATTATGTCTCTTGGTTTTGATCCTGCTGTACCATCTTTCTTAGCTGAAAACGGCATCGAGACAAATGAGTGGGGCGGTATCATTATCGATGAAGAGACACATGAGACTACAACTGCCGGTATCTATGCCGGAGGAGACTGTTTCCGTGGAGCTGACTTGGTAGTAACGGCTGCTTATGACGGTCGTGAGGCTGCTAGAAGCATCGCTAACGCTTTATTGAGATAGAACACTAAACTATCTTTATCTATTTTCGATAAAGGTAGTTTCTTCCCTCTTTTATTTTCACTTTCATTTTATAAATTACAAAAAAAGTCTCAAACAATTTTTATGTTAGTATAAATTTGCTATAATATCGCACGATTATAATATAAGGATATTTTTTGAATTTACTCAACCTTTTTACAAAAAAATTTGATAATAAACAGCCTGAAAAAGCAGAAGCCGGTTCTCACTGGATTAAGTGTAAATCTTGTCACTCTTTAATGTACTACAAAGAGGTTGAGAATCAAAATTATGTATGTCCTAAGTGTGGTTACCATATCCGTATAGGTGTAAAAGAGCGTATCAAGCTCTTGGCTGATGAAGGAACATTTGTAGAGCATGATGCAGGGCTTGAGCCGGTTGATCCACTAAAATTTGTTGATAAAAAACCATACAAAAAGAGAATTGAAGAAGGAGAGGCTAAAACAGGAAGAAAATCTTCTGTAGTTGCTGGAAGCTGTAAGATGAATGGACTTCCAGTTCAGCTTGTTATCTTTGATTTTGCCTTTATGGGTGGTTCTTTAGGCTCAGTAGAGGGTGAAAAGATTGTACGTGCAGTTAATCGTGCGATAGAAAACCGTGAAGGTCTGGTTATTCTTTCTGCTTCTGGTGGGGCAAGAATGCAAGAATCAACTTTTTCACTACTTCAAATGAGTAAAACTTCTGCAGCACTTGGAAAGCTTTCCAATGAAGGGCTTCCGTTTATCTCAGTACTTACTGATCCTACAATGGGTGGTGTTTCAGCTTCATTTGCAAATCTTGGTGATATTATTATTGCTGAGCCTGGTGCACTTGTCGGTTTTGCCGGAGCACGTGTAATTGAGCAGACAATCGGTTCTGAGCTTCCTGAAGGGTTTCAGCGAGCTGAATTTTTGCTTGAAAAAGGCTCTATCGATATGATTGTAAATCGTAATGAGCTCAAAAAAACACTTGCAGATCTCCTTCTTTTAATGAAAAAAGACTAGTATGCGACTCTATGCTTTATGTGACCAGGATATGCTTGATAAAAAAGGTCTCTCTTTAGAGATATTTTTAGAAAAAGCAAATGAACATAAGGCAGAAATCATTCAATATCGTGCAAAAAATGCAGATATTGCCTTCATTAAAAAACAACTCATAGCAATAAGAAAAGAGTATGACGGTTTTTTGATTGTCAATGATGCCTATGAACTCATAGAGTTTTGTGATGGTGTCCATATGGGTCAAGAGGATCTGCGTGAGATAGATGAAGATATCAACAAAGCAGTGACTATTTTGCGCAGTGTTATAGGAAGTGACAAGATACTGGGTGTCTCAACACATAATGAAGAAGAGGTGCTTCAAGCAAACAGCATGGATCTC
This sequence comes from Sulfurimonas indica, assembly GCF_009192995.1. Classification (GTDB taxonomy): domain Bacteria; phylum Campylobacterota; class Campylobacteria; order Campylobacterales; family Sulfurimonadaceae; genus Sulfurimonas; species Sulfurimonas indica. Next base: position 41,953 of record NZ_SDID01000014.1, read on the forward strand.
AACTACATTGGTTTGGGTGCTTATAGAGATACATTGACGAAACAAGATGTCTCGACAGTTTTGGGTGACAAGCTTGATGCTATTGCACAACTTTCAGACCATTATGTCGCAGCTATTGGTGGTGTGAAACTTGATGACAAGTTTGAACATGTTACGTATCATGTCATAGGAAGTAGGTTATTTGAATGAATATAGAGATTATATCTATTGCAAAAAAAGAGAAATCCATCTATGATCCACTCTACAAAGAATTAGAAAAAATGATAAGCAGGTTTGCAAAAGTCAAAGATACAGAGATTTTTACAAAAGATGTAACAAAAGCACACACTATTTCGCAAAAAGCCGCTCAAGAGGCATATACAAAGGTTTTAGAGCCTTACATTGGGAAAGATTTCTGTATAACTTTACATCCTGATGGAAAATTAATCGACAGTTTTGAATTTAGTAAGCTATTAAATGATAAAATGTCCATTAAATTTTTCATAGGTGGAGCTTACGGCTTTGAAGAGAGCTTTTTAAAAAAAAGCAACAGTGTGATAAGCCTGGGAAAAATAACTATGAGTCATAAAATAGCAAAAGCAGTTTTGTTAGAGCAGATTTACAGAGGTTTTTCCATACTGAGTAATCACCCATATCATAAATAAGGAAAGCATACGTGCAGACAAGTGAGTTAAATTATTTTAAAGAAATATTAGAGAGTCGTAAAGAACAGATTCAAAAAAACATAAGTAGTGTAAACAGCGAGTTGAATCAACTCAGTAATTTAGAACTCAATGATGAGGGCGATCATGCTTCAGTAAACAATAACTCAATGGTTGAGAGTGCTATAGTACAACAACAGACTCAAGAACTCGAAGAGATAGAAAAAGCACTCTCTAAAATAGCAAATGGCGAGTATGGGATCTGTGAGATGTGTGAAGATGATATAGGTTTTCAACGACTGAAAGTGAAACCTCATGCTGTTTATTGCATTGATTGTAGAGAAATAGCAGAAAAATCTAATTAAGGAATTTGCAATGTATATAAAAAGATACTCAATAGCTGCGTTTATTTGGATAGCTCTTGTTGGTTGGTATGTTTATGCATACGTAACTCAAGAGACTATGAGTATTGATCTTTTTGGTATTCCAATGCCGTCACTTTCAGTGGCGTTATGGGTAGTAGTACCATTGGTGGTCCTCTATCTTGCGAGTGTCTTTCATATGGCATTTTATTCTATGCTCGGTAGTTTTAGACTGCGTGGGTATGAGAAAGATTTTGAAAAAATCATTGATGCTATCATTGATGCATATCTTGGTAAGAAAAGTAGAAGCTATACTTTTAAGACTGATAGATACAGACTTCTTGGAACACTTCTTGAAAAAAGTACAGTTTTTCCAAGCGGCGAATTAATTGGAGCTACTGGAAATGAAAAAATAGACAGAGTTCTTAAAATGATTGAAGATATCAAAAATGGTGAAGTAGTTGATTTAAAACCATTCAATCTTTTACCTGAAAATCCTTTAGTTATTCAAAATGAGAAAAACAGAGTGAAAAAAGGTGAAGTTAAAGTCGCAGATATCCTTTCAAACTGTACAAAATATGCAGATGAGTTATGTCAGTTTGTTTATACTGATTATGTAAAAACTGCATCGCTGCAAAATATTTTAAAGTATAAAGCATTTTTAACAAAAGAGTCACTACATGTTATAATGGCACGTATTAACTCTGATGGGCATACACTGAGTATCTCGAATGAAGAGTTAATTGAACTGCTGAATAAACTTGAACTTTCAAAACAGGACTACATCGAGCTCTCTATTACACTCTCCAAAGGTGGTATGATTCCAGAGCAGAGAATGAAGCTTTTTGAGACCTTAAGTGAAGAATATCATGAAGAGGCAATGGATGCCTATCTCTTTACACTTTTTGATTTAGAGATGCTTGCCCCTGCTGATGAAGTGCTGGAAAATGCACAACCGGATGAGTTCCAAAACTTTAGAGCATATCGTGCACTTAAAGAGTGTGGTAAAAACTTTAGTATTTACCTCTTTGTATAGATATGATAAAAAACCTCTCCTTTGATAAACCTCTTTATGTACTAGCCCCTTTGGCGGGCTTTACTGATTTGCCTTTAAGAAGTGTTGTCAAAAAATTTGGAGCAGATTTGACTGTCAGCGAGATGTTAAGTTCAAATGCTTTGGCACATGGCTCACAAAAAACCCTTCATATGCTTGAAAAATCCCCTCTAGAAGACCCTTATTCTGTTCAAATTGCCGGAAGTGACGTTGATATTGTCAAACGTGCTGTAGAGGTTTTAAATGAACAAGAGGGCATTGATATTATTGACTTAAATTGTGGATGTCCTGTACCAAAGGTAGTAGGCCATGGCAGTGGAAGTTCTCTACTTTTAAATCTACCACTTATGGGTGAGATTATCAAAACAATCAAAGAGACTTCAAACAAAGAGCTTACTTCCGTAAAGATTCGTCTTGGTTTTGAAGAGAAAAATCATGTTGATATTGCAAAAGTGGTTGAAGACAGCGGAGCTGATTTTATAGCAGTCCATGGTAGAACACGTGCTGGGAAGTTCAAAGCACCGGTTGATTATGATGCAATCCGTGAGATAAAAGAGGCAGTAAAGATTCCTGTCATTGCAAATGGCGATATAGACTCTTATGAGAAAGCAAAATGGGTGTTAGAGCATACTGGTGCAGATGGAGTGATGATAGGTCGCGGAGCTGTTGGAGCTCCTTGGATATTTCACCAGCTTCGCACAGGTGAAGAGCATGTGGAGTTGTCTCTAAAGCATGAGATTATAATGGAACATTTTGATAAAATGATAGAGTTTTATGGTGATTATGGAGCAATTTTATTCCGTAAACATACACATACCTACTCGAAAGGTTACCGTGGAGCTTCAACGCTTCGTAACCAGGTAAACAGTATCAGTGATGTTACAGAGTTTCGTGATGTATTAGATAACTTTTTTGGTAAAGCAGAGTTGGCATGAGTTTAGAGATATCAAAATCCATCAAAAACCTTGAAAAAGATGATATATCAGATAATCTGCTGCATTATGTTTACAACACAAAACACCTCCTCTCTTTAATTAAAAAAGGGATCGATACGGAAGATCCTTCATATCTGAGTTCATATCGTTCTTTTGAGGGAGAGGTATATGAAAATTTTCTCTATGAGAAACTTTTACGATATGCAGAAGAGAATGATTACATCACGAAGTTCATCTTAAAAGGTTTTCATCAGTCAAAGCACAAAGCTTATGCAAATACACTCTCCATCAGTGAAAAAGAACAAATTGTTTACCGTACAAAGTCACGTGAGATTAGTGAGTTTGATGCGATGTTTATTACAAAGAACAATGAGCTCTACTTTGTAGAGATGACACTTGTCAAGTCAGTACTCAAACTGCGCAGACGTCTTCGTAAGAAAAAAGCACTTTTAGAGATTATCTTTCCAAATTACACTATCAAATCACTCATTATTTTAAATGAAGGGGCAACAGGGACAAAACAGTTCCCTGACTATTGTAAAGTATGGTTTACAAAAGAGTTCTCTGCAAAAGAGGTATTAGAGTACATTACTAAACTTGATAAGCAAAAGCTGCAGCCAAAAGACAAAATCGGTTCTAAAAAGATGATAGAAGCCCATACACTGAAACTTCATCCGTTTAGATACTACAATACTATGAGCTGGATTACAAAAAAACTGCGCTCACATCCGAAACATATAATCGATATGAGCTTTTTGTATAACTTTAAAATACAACGTTATCATAACCTCTATAATAAGTTTTATATCGGGTATCTCTCTTTGGAAAATGCAAAAAAGATTCTTACCCTCAAAGATGATGAATATAAGCCAGATAAGCGTGTTGTAGTAGCGTTAGAGAAAAAACACTCTGATGAGATAGTCCTTACATATTACATTCAGACAACGCGCAAAAATCTCTACCTTTATAGTTTTGATGATGAAGGAAAAGAGTCAAAAGAGAAAAAGGACCCGTATGGTATTACGGTAACAGAGGTATTTCATATCAATAAACTGATGGATGAGAAGTATGAACTAAATCTTCAAAATATCAATACAATGAAAAAACTGCTCAAAGAGCGTTTTGAGAGTAACTCTAAGAAGAAAAAATCTTAGAGTTCATCATTATATAAAAGAGAAGCAGCTCTCTCTTTATAAGCCTGCAGCGGTTCTTTTTCCTGCTCTTTTGTATGCACACTTTTATTATTCTGGCCATTTAAAAAGTTTTCCAACTCTTCATGTCTGCTTTGCAAGATTGTCTCAAACTCCTGCTGTGAGCTTGGTCTGTTCTCATGGAACTTATCAAGTAAGATATTGCTATTACCCATCAGTACAAGATAACTCTCAGCTCCAAAATCAAGCATAATGACACTGTTGTGTGCATCTATAGCCTTTTGAAAGCGGATAGAGACATCATTTGTACTTTTCTGAGTGCTCTCTTGCTGCAGTGGAGCTTGTTGCTGAGGCGTAGTGTTTGCATTGAAAAGCCATGGTGTCTTTTGTTGTTTTGTCGCTTGTCTGTTTTGTTTGAGTTGTTTGAGTTGTGCAGGCGTTGTTTTTTTCTTGATATAAAATAGAATCAATATCCCAATAATTAAAATTGCAACAACAATATAATAGCTCTGTGTAAGGTCATCACTTTTTTTCGTTGGAAGTGGAGAGAGGGAGTTGTTTGTTTGTGCAGTACTGTTTTGAGTGAGACTTTTTTGTCTTGTTGCTGCTTTATTTGTAAAGCGTAGTCTAAGCCCATAGCCATCTGCTGTTTTTGATGCTAGGAGTTTGACAGATTGTGGTACAGAGGCAATGATTTGTGTTTGACCTTTGAGCGGTGTAATAGCGACAGATTGTAAAAAGCGTGAAGCAACTTTTTTTATCTTTGGTGACTCTATCGTAGCATCTTCTAGTTTGATAATTATCTTCGATTTGCCACGACTCTGTTTGATGATACCGCTGTATGGTGTATCAAAAGTTATCATTACATCTGCTCTGTCTGTGCGGTCGTAGATGTTATAACTTAAAATTTTAGAGCCAAAGAGTGAAAGAGGAAGTAGGAAAAGTAGTAAATATTTAATCATAATCTCTCTTTAGAAAGGTAGTATAAAACAGCAGAAGAATCAAGTACTTCATTGATACGGATAGCAAGATTTTTCTCGTAAACCATAACCTCACCTTTACCCAGTATACGCCCATTTACATAAGACTCTACAGATTCTCCTGCAGGTTTTTTTAAGTCAATAATAGAGCCTTTTTCAAGTTGCAGTATCTCATGAACAGTCAGTTCTGTTTCACCCAGGTCAGAGACAAATTCGACTTCCATATCTAAAATCCCTGAGTAGTCCATCCATGACAGATCAGGAGATTGTTCTAATTTCTCTTTTTCTTTTTTTGTATCAGGCATCTATTTCCTTAATTGCAACAGTAAGTTCATCATTGCCGATTTTGATTGTTTTTGAGTCATCAACATCAAAATTAAACTCCCCAATCTTTTCAAACTTTGGTGTCCCAATAGTGTAAGGGTTTCTGCTGATCCCTTCAGCTATAACTTTTGCACTCCCAATGATTAGGTTTGCAGTTTCAAGTGTCATATCTTTGAGTGTCTCTTCATCGCTCTCATCTTCTTCCAAAAAGAGCTTGGAGACTCTTTGCATAAACTCTTTATCTGAAGCAATGTAAACCCTGTGCTTTTTATTGTCTTGTGTGTCAATATCTATGTAAGCAATAAGCGTTCTCTTTTGTGTTGAGCCATCTTTTAACTCATGAGGTTCACGAATCTGATGAACACAAAAGTTTTCAGCCGCCTCTTTAATAGTATCTAACATTTTTTTTCCCGTTTTGTAATGATTAGATTATACTTGAATGAAACACAAACTAAAATTAAATTGTAATTTTGCAAGGACTCTCTTATTGATAATGGAGTATAATTCCAAAAAAGTTTATGGATATTTATGATTGCATTAATGCTGCTTGGCTCTTTTGTCGGACTTTTGTCAGGTTTTTTTGGCATTGGCGGGGGAACGATTCTTATTCCTTTACTCTTACTGCTGGGTTATGAAACAAAAGTAGCTATCGGTATATCAGTTGTACAGATGGTCTTTAGTTCTATTTACGGAAGTTATCTGAACAATAAAAAAGGTACTCTTGATATTAAAATGGTAAGTGTCATTGGTATCGGTGGATTTGGTGGAGCACTGCTGAGTGGTTATATCGCAGCATTTTTAAGTGATAGAAGTTTAGAGATACTATTTCTCTCTTTTGCGACATTTGCACTCTTTCGTATGTTCTTTAAGACGCATGAAGATGCTAAAGAAAAGGAACTGCATTATTCTCTGCTGCTTCTTATCGGTGCTTTGCTTGGTGCTTTTAGTATGACAATAGGTGTAGGTGGGAGTATATTACTTGTTCCTATACTGGTGGGTTTTTTGCATGTATCACTTAAAAAAGCGGTCTCGGCCGGACTCTTTTTTGTGGTCTTTTCTTCCGTTGCAGGTTTAATATCTCACGCGATTGAGGGACATGTGGATTATAAAAGTGGCATCATCATTGGACTGGCTTCACTTTTGGGTGTTTATCTGGGCATCCACTTAAAAGAGAAGGTATCACATCGTCTACAAAAGAGACTATTGGTTGGCTTTTATCTCTTTGTAGTGCTTTATCTGGCAAACAGAATATTTTTTTAAAGGCAGAATTTGAAAAAAAAAGATTTAATAAAAATTACAGGTGCTCGTGAAAACAACTTAAAAAATATAAACTTGAGCATACCAAAAAATGAACTTATCGTTATGACGGGCCTTAGTGGAAGTGGTAAATCAACACTCGCTTTTGATACGCTCTATGCAGAGGGACAACGACGTTATATGGAGAGTCTATCCTCTTATGCAAGACAATTCCTTGACCGTGTCGGTAAGCCTGATGTTGATAAGATAGAAGGACTGACTCCCGCTATTGCTATTGATCAGAAAACGACTTCTAAAAATCCTCGCTCTACTGTCGGGACGATTACTGAGATTTATGATTATCTACGTCTTTTATATGCACGTGTAGGGATTCAGCACTGTCATAAGTGTGGCAAGGTTATCTCACAGATGTCTGCATCAGATATCATCAATGAAGTGGCAAAATTACCAGAAGGTGCGAAACTTGTTCTTATGGCACCGTTAGTGCGTGAGAATAAGGGAAGTTATGCAGATCTGTTAGAATCACTGGTACATAAAGGGTATGTTCGTGCTATGATTGATGGTGTGATGGTACGTCTTGATGAAGAGATTGAGCTCTCTAAAACAAAAAAACATACGATTAAAGTTGTCATTGACAGAGTTGTCGTGAAAGAAGAGAATAAAGAGCGAATTGCTTCTTCGGTTGAAAAAGCATTGAAAGAGAGCTATGGCGAGCTTGAGATCGATGTACTTAATGCCCAAGAGTTAGGAATTTCTGAACATATTCACTACTCGGAACATAATGCCTGCTTTGACTGTAAAATCAGTTTTGATGAACTAGAGCCACTCAGCTTTTCATTTAACTCTCCAAAGGGTGCATGTAGTGAGTGTGACGGATTAGGACTTCGCTATGCGCTTGATGTAGAGAAGATAATAGATCAAGACCTGCCGATAGAAAAGGGTGCGGTCAAGATTGTTTATGGTTTTAACAAAGGTTATTACTTTACCTTCTTAAAAGGTTTTTGTGCAGCTAATGATATTGATATCACCGTACCTTATTCAGAACTGCCGCAGCATCAGCAAAAAGCAATACTTCATGGTGGTATAGAAGAGGTCGAGTTTCTTTGGAAAAAACATAAGGTAAAACGAATTTTTCCGGGGATTATTCGCATCGCTTATGATATGTTCAAGGATGAAAAAGAGCTTGGTGATTATATGAGTGAGAAGGTCTGTAATGTTTGTAATTCTCACCGTCTTAAGCTCGAATCACTTGCTGTAAAAGTGGCAGATAAAGGCATAGCAGAACTGCTCGATATGCCAATAGCAAAAACATACGAGTTCTTTGCAAATGAAGAGAATTTTACATACCTTGACAAACAGCATGCGCAAATCGCACTGCCGATTTTAAATGAGATACGTGAGCGTCTCTTTTTCCTTTATGATGTAGGACTTGGCTACATCACACTTGGACGTGATGCACGTACGATTTCTGGGGGTGAGGCTCAGCGTATTCGCATTGCTTCGCAGATTGGAAGTGGACTGACTGGTGTTATGTATGTTTTGGATGAGCCAAGTATAGGGCTACATGAGAGAGATACACTCAAACTCATTAAAACACTTAGAAGTCTGCAGAAAAAGGGTAATACCGTCATCGTTGTTGAACATGACAAAGAGACTATTGAAAATGCTGATTTTATTGTAGATATCGGAAGTGGAGCAGGGAAGTTCGGTGGAGAGGTTGTCTTTAGTGGTACACTTGATAAACTCAAAAAAGCAAAGACACTCACTGCAGATTATCTCTATGGTCGTAAAAAGATAGAGTACTTTTATAGACGTGGCCAAGAAAAGTGGGTAGAGATTAAAAATGTAACGATTAACAACATCAAAAATCTCTCTGCGAAAATTCCGCTCAATAATTTTGTATGTATTACAGGTGTCAGTGGAAGTGGTAAAAGTTCACTGATGCTTCAAACACTCCTGCCTGTTGCACGTGAGCTTTTAAATCATGCCAGAAAGGTCAATAAAGTTGCAGGTGTCGAGATAACAGGGCTTGAAAATGTCGATAAGGTCATCTATCTTGATCAAAGTCCTATCGGGCGTACTCCACGTTCAAACCCTGCAACTTATACCGGTGTAATGGATGAGATACGTAACCTCTTTGCACAAACAAAAGAGAGTCAGATTCGTGGTTATACTGCTTCACGCTTCTCTTTTAATGTAAAAGGTGGACGTTGTGAGAAATGTCAGGGTGAGGGTGAGATAAAAATAGAGATGCATTTCTTACCAGATATTATGGTCAAATGTGACAGCTGTAAAGGTCGCCGTTACAATGACCAAACTTTAGAGGTCTACTATAAAGGCAAAACCATTTCTGATGTGCTTAATATGAGTGTAGATGAAGCTTTTGAGTTCTTTAAACCGATTCCAAAGATTCATCAGAAGATGAAAACACTTGTTGATGTGGGCTTAGGTTACATCACACTCGGACAAAATGCTGTGACACTCTCAGGTGGAGAGGCACAGCGTATCAAACTTTCAAAAGAGCTCTCACGCAAAGATACTGGAAAAACACTCTATATCTTAGATGAACCTACAACAGGACTGCATTTTGCCGATGTAGACAGACTGACAAATGTTCTTCATAAATTTGTAGAGCTTGGTAACTCTGTACTTATCATCGAGCATAATCTTGATATGATAAAAAATGCTGATTATATCATCGATATGGGACCAGAAGGGGGTAGTGGCGGTGGACTTGTCATCGCAGAAGGCTCACCAGAAGCATTGGCAGAGAATTATGAAAGAACAGGTTCTTATACAGGTGAGTATCTCAAAAAAGAGCTGGCACTTCATAAATAAAGAGAAACATCAATTTTTAATGATATAATAAAACATTGTTAAAAATTGGTAGGTTTTATGCAAAAGAAATATGATATATTAATTGTTGATGATGTTAGTGAAAATATCCGATTAGCAATTAGTATTTTAAAAAATGACAATTATAACTTCTCTTATGCTTTGAGTGGTAAATCTGCTATAGAAATTTTAAAACGAAAACGTTTTGATCTGATACTGCTTGATGTAATGATGCCGGAGCTTGATGGATTTACATTATGTAAGATGATCAAAAAGACTCCGGTACTAAAAGAGATTCCCATCATATTTGTTACTGCAATTGTTGAAATAGACTACATACAAGAGGGTTTTAAACTTGGTGCTGTTGATTATGTGACAAAACCATACCATTCTGTTGAACTGCGTGCCCGTGTGGCAAATCATCTTGAACTCTACAAACACAGACAAAATTTAAAATATCGTAACAGGGAACTGATACATGATATAAAAAGTGAACGTGATCAACACCTAGCAGAGTTGGAGCTAGCGCAAAAAGAGATTATCTATATTCTCTCAGAGATTATGGCATCAGACAGCGGTGAAACGGCTGAACATGTAAAACGTGTGGCAAACATATCCAAAGAGCTTGCACTTTTAGAAGGTCATTTGACACATGAACAGATACATACAGTCTATCTTGCTTCTCCACTGCATGATATAGGAAAAGTTTTGATTGACAATTCCATATTACACAAAAATGATAGACTTACTGATGAAGAGTACTATGAGATGAAAAAGCATCCTGTCTTGGCATTGAACATTTTAAGTAAATCCAAAAGTGAACTTATTAAAGCTGCAGCAGTCATTGCCTATGAACATCATGAAAACTGGGATGGTTCAGGTTATCCTAAAGGTTTACAAGGTGAAGATATACATATTTATGGTAGAATTGTTGCACTAGCAGATGTACTTGATGCATTAACCCATAAACGCTCCTACAAAGAGAAATGGAGCTTTGAAAAAGCTGTACGTTATATCATAAGTCTTGGAGGCAAGAAATTTGATCCAAGGCTTATACACCTATTTGAAAGTAATCTTGAAGTATTTAAAGAGCTAGTGGAAGAGTAAAAATGTATGATCATGAGTTGATAGTTTTTGGAGCTGCAATCATTTTTTTGATAATGGCTTTTTTTGTAATTCTAAAAATTTCAAAAGAAAAACAGTTAGAGCATCAAAAGGCTCTTGAAGATGAGATATATACGTTAAAAGCAAAAATTATAGACCAAGAAAAAATTATAAAATATGCAAAAAACAGTTCACAGAGTCGTTTGGCATTGGAGCAGATTAAAAAGATTGAATCACTGCAATCAGAGATAAAACGACATAAAAAACGTGTCCAGGACGCAAAAGCAATTGCACAGGAAGCACATAACGTAAAATCAGAATTTCTCTCAAACATACGACATGAGATACGCAGTCCGATGAACTCAATCATTGTCTTTGCAGAGCTTTTGGTTCAAGAAAGTCAAAACGCAAAACTGCAAAACTATGCGAAAAATATCTACAGTGCAGGTAAAAAGCTTTTGGAAATGCTTGATGATATCATTGAACTCTCACGTGTTGAAAAGGGTACATTTGTACTTGAAGAAAAACCTGTAGATATCAAAGCACTGATACAAAATATTGTCAGAACACAGAGAGAAGAGGCAAGCCGGAAAGGATTGGAGTTTACACTAGACATTGATGAAAAGATTCCAGATTCGTTGATGCTGGATGAGTCAAAAATAGAAGATATTTTTGCCAATCTTATAGAAAATGCAGTTAAGTTCACAAACAAAGGTTATGTATGTGTAAAACTTGAAGAAGATGGTAAAGACATTGCCAAAAACTCCATTAACTTTCTTTTAACTGTTGAGGACAGCGGTTCTGGTATCGCAGATGAAGATAAAGAGAAAATCTTTGAAATCTTTGAAAGTTCCAAAGAAAAAGAGCTAAGGGGAATAGGACTTGGCCTTTCTATAAATAAAAGAATGGCTAAACTCATGAATGGAGATATCTTTGTTGAATCTCAAGTCGGTAAAGGGTCAAAATTTATTTTTGCACTTACTGGTGTGGAAGTAGTGCTTTTAAGTGCTGACTCTAAAGAGTATAATGAAGATATGATCGATTTCTCACTTATCAAACCAAGCGGTGGAACAGTTATGGTGATAGATGAAAATGCAGAGGTGAGAAGCCTCATTCGTGATTCATTTTTTGAGAGTGCCTTAAAAGTACTCTCATACGACAACCCAAGAGATGCCATAGAAGCTTTGAAGCATAATAAAGTAGATATGATTTTTATTGATATTGACATCTTGACAAGTGATGACAATGCTGTTTCAAAAATCTTAAAAGGTATCAGTGATGCTCCTGTCATCACTTTAACAGAGAAACAGATACGAGGCATTGGTCTGAAATTTAATGCTGCCAAAATTGCTGGACATTTGAAAAAGCCATTGTCAAAATCTGAGCTTTTTAAAATCTCTTTACATGTTCTCAAAGAAGAAGATGAACATGCATATAGTTTAATCTCAGAAGATGAAGAGAGTTTTGAGAATCTTCAAAGATCTCAAGTAGAGCGTTTTTCCCAACTTACATCAAAAAATCTGAATCAACTCTATGATAAGGCCCTTAAAACCCACGATCTCGATACCATAAAACTTTTTGCCGAAGAGCTTTTGAGCATAGCACTGGACTGTGCTATAGAGGATATGGTCAAGTTTGCCGATAAACTTCTTGTAAAGATCGAACTTTTTGAAATTGATGCTATTAACAATATGATGCAGCAGTACAAGCAAAAAGTTTCTCGATTAAAAAATTCTATAGTATAATTCGACAAAAATTACAAAGGCTAAAAATGTCAGTATATGTTTTTGGACACAGAAATCCAGATAGTGATTCTATTATTGGTGCAATAGCACTTTCATATCTTAAAAATCAGGTAGAAAATGAAGAGTATATTCCTGTAAAACAGGGAGATATTTCTGCTGAGACTGCATTTATCTTAGAAAAATTCGGATATGCAGATAAAGAGCCGGCTTTAAAAACTTCTGTAGCAGGTGAGAAGGTTTATCTTGTAGACTCTACTGACAAACCACATTTCCAGGATGATATTGATGAAGCAACTATTGTTGGTATTGTTGACCACCATAAACTTGGTGATATCATCACATCTACGCCACTTGAAGCGTGGATAAGACCAATTGGATCATCAAATACAGTTATTTATGAGATGTACAGATGCTATGGTGTTGACGTGCCAAAAGAGATAGCGGGAATGATGATGCTTGCAATTTTAAGTGACACTGTTATCTTTAAATCACCAACATGTACAAAAGTAGATACAAAAGCCGTAAAGGAACTAGCTCAAATTGCAGGCATAGAAGATTATAAACAACTTGCAATGGAGATGTTCATTGTAAAATCTGCAGTCGATGGTGCATCTGCACGTGATTTAAATACACGTGACTATAAAGAGTTCAATATGAACAGTACAAAAGTAGGTATCGGTCAGCTTGAGATGGTGGATATCACAGTCTTAGAGCCACGTGAGGATGAACTTTTAGAAGATATGAAAAAGATGAAAGAGGAGAATGGTCTGCATACTGTTCTTATTCTTTTGACAGATATCATGAAAGAGGGCTCAAAACTCCTTGTAGTATCTGACGATGCAAGCAAAATAGAAGCTGCTTTTAATGTAAAACTAGAAAATAACAAAGCATGGCTTAAGGGTGTTCTTAGTCGTAAAAAACAGGTCGTTCCTTTCGTTCAGCCACAATTCTAAAAGATTAAACGCTACTCAGTATAGAGGTAGCGTTTGATTTTCTTCGTTGGAGTCTTTACAAAAGGCTCGATTTGTTCTATGAACTTTGTTATCTTTGAAAAAGATGCAAGTTGTGCGTTTACTTCCTTTCGCATATCTTCTAGAAGTTTGTCTATCTTCTCTTTTACTTCACTGTCCGGTGTATTATCCGCTTTAAAGAGTTTGTCTATGAGCTCATAATCCAAGTGAATTCTAGCTACAAGTTTACCCTCTTTTTCCATTACAAGTGAGTCAAGAACTGTCTCATTTTGATTGATAATGGCTTCTATCTGTTCAGGATAGATGTTCTCTCCACCAGAGCCGATGATGACATTTTTACTTCTTCCGCTTATGAACAGATAACCGTCTTCATCAAGATAACCAAGATCTCCTGTTTTAAACCACTCTCCATCCATTACCTCTTTTGTTTGCTCTTCATCTTTGTAATATCCCAGCATTACACTTGGAGATTTGACATAGATTTCGCCTTCACCATTGTTTGGATTTGGTTCATGGATTTCAACTTCCACTCCAACCATAGGGAGGCCAGTTGAGCCGATTTTTGGGGTATGGTCGAGTCGTGTACCTGCAATAAGTGGAGATGTTTCTGTCAGTCCATATCCTATAATGTATGGAAAATCCGCTTCTGCAAGGAATTTCTCAACAAAAGGAGAGAGTGCGGCTCCACCAATTCCTAAAAACCGAAGCTTTCCGCCAAATGTTTCTATCAGCTTTTTCCCTGCAATTTTGTTGAGTTTTTTTCTTACAAACGGGATGTTATAAAGAAATCTCATAGGAGCTGAGCTTGTAAACTTTGGCAGTACCTTGTTTTTGTAAATCTTCTCGATGATAAGTGGAACTGAGAGCATCATAGTCGGTTGTACAACACTAAAAGCTTTGATGAGTACATTTGGTGTTGGTGTTTTATCAATGTAGACAACATCTGCTCCGTGAAGTATAGGTACTATCATCCCAACAGTACACTCAAGAGTATGTGCAAGTGGTAAGATAGATAAAAAAGTGTCTTCTGGAGTAATGTTTATATTCTTGTAAGCACTCATGGCATTTGTAACGAGATTTTTATGTGAGAGCATAACACCTTTTGAGTGTCCTGTAGTTCCTGAAGTGTAAAGCAGTGCCGCCATATCATCTTCTGCAGGCTTTGGCAGCTCTTTAGAAGCTATACGTTGTTTGAGTTTGGACATATAGCTGTGGTTGGTTAACTCATCTACAAGTGTTAAATCATCAAGCTTGATAACAAACTTCATATTTGAGTCTTCAAGCTCTTCTATGGTTTGCAGATGTTTGTTGGAGACAAAAACAGCTTTTGCTTCTGAGTGACGAATGATATGCTGTACATCAGATGGATGAAAATCCGGTAAAATAGGGACTATAATCCCGCCAAAATAGGTAACACTAAAGTAGGCTATGGCCCAATTTGGCATATTTTCACTCAGTAGTGCTACTTTGTCACCTTTTCTTATACCATTGTCTTTTAGAATCTTTATCATATTGAAGATATTTTCATAAAGTTCTTTATAGCTCATAGGTTCTTGACCTACTTTAGAGAGAACATCTCTTTCTCCATAGAGTTTGACAGAACGGTTTAACAGTGCCGGAAGTGTAAAGTTTTCTAAGTTTTCATATGGATATAGCATATATAATCTCTTCTTGTATATAAATTTAGTATTATTATACATAAAATATTCCAATCAGGCATAACAATGAGCAGACGACACAAAAGCAAACAGCCAAAACGTAATACCGTAACATTTACAGCTAAAGATTTTCTTCCAACAACACGCGCAGAGATGGATGCGCGTGGATGGGATTATTGTGATGTGATTTTAGTAAGTGGTGATGCTTACATAGACTCTCCATTTATCGGTGTTTCAATGGTTGGTCGTATGCTTGAGAGAATGGGATATAAGGTCGGTATGATAGGTCAGCCGGATATTGATTCACCTGATGATATTATGCGTCTTGGAGAGCCACGTCTTTACTGGGGTGTTAGTGGTGGTAGTGTTGACTCTATGGTGTCAAACTATACAGCCACAAAGAAGTTTAGAAATTCAGATGACTATACTCCGGGTGGAAAAAACAACAAACGCCCAGACAGAGCAGTCCTTGTCTATACAAACTTAATTCGTCGCTATTTTAAAAATACAGTGCCGATTGTCCTTGGCGGTATTGAAGCTTCACTTCGTCGTGTGAGTCACTATGATTACTGGTCAAATAAACTCAAAAAACCCATACTTTTTGACTCTAAAGCTGATGTGATGATCTATGGAATGGGTGAGATTGCCTTAGAACAACTTACAAAGGCCATAGAGGATAAACGTGATTATCGTGATATTCGAGGAATATGCTATATCTCTAAAGAGCCTGTATATGAGTATATTCAACTGCCAAGTCATCAAGAGTGTTTGGATGATAAAGAGAAGTATATCGATCTTTTCGATGCTTTTTATGACAATAATGACCCAATCTCAGCCAATGGACTCTGTCAGCCTGTAGATACACGCTACCTGATTCAAAACCCTCCATGTGATTATCTCAATGAAGATGAGATGGATGCCAATTCAAAGCTTCCTTTTACAAGAGAGTTGCATCCCTACTATGCTAAAGATGGCAAAGTGAAGTGTCTGGAGACGATTAAATTTTCCATCATGACACACCATGGATGCTGGGGAGAGTGTAACTTCTGTGCTATTGGTGTGCATCAAGGCAGAACTATTCGTACAAGAAGTGAGAAAAACATCCTCGAAGAGGCAAAAGAGTTTAACAAGTACAAAGATTACAAGGGAATTATCAGTGATGTTGGCGGACCTACGGCAAATATGTATGGGTATGAGTGCGGTAAAAAGCTAAAACTCGGTACCTGTGACCATCAACGCTGTGTCGATGCAAATCATCTCTGTAAAACAATGAAGATAGACCACTCAAGAAACATCAACCTTTTACGTCAAGTACGTCAGGTTGAAGGTGTAAGAAAAGCCTTTGTAGCAAGTGGCGTGAGATATGACTTCATTACAGAAGATAAGCAGCACGGATATACTTACCTTAAAGAGATGGTCAAACACCATATCTCCGGACAGATGAAAGTAGCTCCGGAACATACACAGCAACATGTACTTGAACTGATGGGAAAACCTGGTAAGCAGACACTGATAGATTTTAAAAAGATGTATGACAAACTCAATGCAGAAGAGGGTAAAAAACAGTTCTTGACCTACTATCTTATAGCTGCACACCCCGGATGTACCGAGAGTGATATGCATGAACTGAAACGCTTTACAAGTGAAGAGCTACAGATGAATCCCGAACAGGCACAAGTCTTTACACCAACACCATCAACATACTCAGCAGTCATGTACTACACAGAGATGGACCCAAAAACTCGTAAGAAGATCTTTGTAGAAAAAGATACAAAGAGTAAAGAGAAACAAAAGCAGATAGTTGTGAAAAAAGACAACTTTTGCTCAGGGTTTGCTTCTTAATCTTTTAGAATCGAAGTAGCAGTTACAAAGATATAATCTTTTCCCGTAATAGTTACTCGAAACTTTTTTTGTTGCAGATATTTTTTTGCAAAGTTGACATCTTTGTAAAGATTGGACATTTCACTGAAGTTATAATTTTTCATCTTTGCACCGTAAATCATCTCTCCATCTATCCAGCGGCAGTTTGGCCATGCTAGTATCATAGCACCCCTTTTTGAGAGTTGGTTTTGAACGATGGACATAAGGAGTTTATTGTACTCTAAGTTAGAACTTTGCAGTGTTCCTATGCTTATAATTAGGTCAAACTCTCCCAAGTTGAGTTCTTTTAAGTGGTTTATATCAGCACACAGCAGTTCTATATTGTCATCTTTTTCAAATTTCTCTTTTGCTGCTTCAATAGCTGAAGCACAGTAGTCTATACCTACAAGTTCCAACTCTGAGAAATTTTTTGCCATCTCTTTGATTATTTCAAACTCATCACCGCTGTTGATACCAAGATTTAAAATACGTCTATGTGAGGAGAGTTTGACATTTTGCAAAGCTTGCGTGAAGTAATGAAGAAATCCTGCTTCTTCGTTTTTATAGATTTGTGAGAATATAGATTCTGTGCCATATTTATCTTCTTTGTCCGCATTGCTTGCATGAAAGCTGTCTTGTGTAAGTTTTTCATATCTCATAAGGATGAAGTTTTCATCTACAGGCTTTGGTGTGAGCATTCTACAACCAAGAGCATGTGCCAAATCAATCCAACTTTTATATCCTCTGTAGATAACATCTTCATCAGCTATTTTTATATGTGTACCATTGTATGTAGAAGTTGTAATATCTGGATTGACAACTACAAACTCTATGATCTCTTTCGGTTTTTTGCAGTTAAGGACTTTTGTTAATGTTTCTATTATTTCAAATAAATGTAAGGTGTGTAATTTCATCATACTATTCCAACTTGCAAGAATTATTCCACAATTTTGTGATGAAAATGTGATATAATTATTACAAATTCAAATAGTTGTAAATGAGAAGAGATGAATAATAATATAAGTTTTTATAAATTTATGTACAGACAAGTTGCCATGGCTTTGGCTTTGACGCTTGGTACTTCACCTGGTTATATATTGATGGGTTATCTTTACAGTTCTTTATATGTGGAGATTATGTGGTACATAATTGTGCTTTGTATCTCATGGTGGGGTTATTATCTTTATAGACTCTTTTCAAATGATATGACCATAGAAGAAAAAGAGAGTTGGCTTACGGAAGTACGTATATTTATGTTCGTTTATTTTTCGCTTTGGACATTGATGTTTGTTTATTATGTTTTTAAAGACAATATCAATCTTCACTATATAGCCATTGCAACACAACTAGGAAGTTCAGTTGTTGCTTCGACTATTTTAGCTTCACAAAAAAAGCTTGTGATCTCAACCGTTGTAGCCTTGATGTTACCGATCACCATTTATTTTATAGCTGTTGGTGAAGTGTACAGTTATCTTTTAGCCTTTTTTACACTTGTTTTGGCCATTGTCTTACTGTATGCTGCAAAAAATACACATGATTATCTTATAAAGAGTCGTTTTCAAGCCTATCATGACTATTTGACAGGGCTTGGAAATAGACGCTATTTTATAGAGATGCTTGAGAGCTCGAGCAAACAAAATGCTAATAAGTATACATATCTGTTATTAATTGATTTAGATTATTTCAAAATTATCAATGATACCTTGGGGCATGATGTTGGTGATGAACTTCTTAAAGAAGTTGCTCATAGGATGGAGAATCTAGCCGTAGAATATGGCAATATCACAGCGAGACTTGGTGGTGATGAGTTCTGTGTTCTTGGAAAGTGCAGTTTTGATACTGAAGAAGCATGTCGTAAAGATGCGGAAGAATTTTCTACTAAATTGCTTGATGCAATTAAGCAGAGCTATTGTATTGACGGCAGTAGTCTTTATATCAGTGCAAGTATTGGTGTAAGTATTATCAATAACCCAAAACTACAGGCGAATGAGTTTTTAAAAGAGGCAGATATCGCTATGTATGAAGCAAAACATAGAGGGAGAGATGGCATTATAGTCTTTAATGATGCGCTTAGCAAGCTTGTTGAAGAGAAGCTTGATATTGAAAGACATCTGCATTTTGCTTTAAAAAATCAAGAGATAGACCTGCTCTATCAGCCACAGGTCGATGTGAAGGGCAGAATAATCGGGTGTGAGGTACTTGTTCGTTGGGAGAGTAGTGACTTAGGCACTATCTCTCCAGAGGTTTTTATACCGATAGCTGAGAGCAATGGCTATATCATTGAACTTGGTGATTACATTCTTGAAGATACACTCCGAACACTTGCAAAATGGACACAGGCAGGGGTACGTTTGCAACAGATATCTATCAATGTAAGTATGCGTCAACTCTTACATAAAGATTTTGTACCGCGTGTTTTTGAACTCTTTAAAAAGTACAGTGTGGCGAATTTTGATACAAGGATCATTTTTGAGATCACAGAGACAAGTACCTATGATGATACAAAAAAACTTATTCATATTATTAACAGACTCAGACATGTGCATGTTTATTTCTCCATAGATGATTTTGGAACAGGATACTCCTCTTTGAGTTATTTACGTGACATTCCAATAGATGAACTCAAAATTGATAAATCTTTTATCTCAGAACTCTCTAATGTACAGCAAGCATCTTTGGTAAAGTCCATTATAGACATTTCACAAAACCTTAATCTGACAATTGTTGCTGAAGGAGTGGAAGAAGAGTATCAAAAAGAGTTCCTTGCAGAACTGAATTGTGATATTTTCCAAGGGTATCTTTTCTCAAAACCACTCAAAAAAGAGCATTTTGAAGAGTATTATAAAATGAAAAATTATCTCTAGAAGAACTTTAGCGCAAAAAATGTTCCAACTTTTTTACTTTATTAGATTTCTTTTAGTTTAATTACTCTACAATAACTAAAAATTATTTGGAAACTCAAAGAATGCGAATAGATAAATTTTTAAACTCTGTAAATATTACAAAACGACGCTCAGTTGCACAGGATATGCTTGCAAATGGCGTTGTAGAGATAAACGGTGTAGTGGTAAAACCGAGTAAAAATGTCGAGGTTGGGAGTGTCATAACCATCAACTATCTCAAAGAGCCAAAAAAGTATGAAGTACTGCAGATTCCTACAACAAAATCAACACCAAAATCACTCCAGCATGAGTATATCAAGGAGATTTCATAATGAATTATGAAGAGGCAAAAGCAGAATTTACAAAACTTTTTGAACATAAAATGAGTGATGATCAGATGCGTGAGTTTTTACTCTCACTTGAGCTGAATGAACATACTCCTGTTGAGACAATAGCTGCTGCTGCAGATGTGATGCGTTCTTTTGCAATTCCTTTACCAATAAGTGAAGAGTTGCGTGAGCGTGCCATTGACATCGTAGGTACTGGCGGTGATAAGATAGGCTCTTTTAATATCTCTTCAACGACTTCTATTTTAACTGCTGCTTGTGGAGCAACTGTTGCAAAACATGGAAACCGCTCTATCACGTCAAAGAGTGGGAGTGCAGATGTACTTGAGGCTTTAGGTATTAACTTGGCCCTTTCTGTAGAGCAAAATGCAAGACTCTTAGAAGAAGCCGGATGGTGTTTTATGTTTGCACAGAACCATCACCCTGCGATGAAGTTCATTATGCCGGTGCGTAAGTCCATAGATACAAAGACAGTGTTTAATGTCTTAGGTCCGCTTACAAATCCTGCAAACATCAAAAAATATATGCTTGGTGTCTTCGACAAAGCTTTTGTACCAAAGATGGCTGAAGCGTTGAAAATAAACGGTGCCGCGTCAGCTCTTGTTGTTAGCTCGCAGGAGGGGATGGATGAGATAGGTATCAGTGGTGTCACGTATGCCACACGTCTAAAAGATGGTAAGCTCGAAGAGTTTGAGATAAATCCAGAAGATTATGGACTTAAATGCGCTCCGCTTGAAGCAATAGCCGGTGGTGATGCCAGAGAAAATGCAAAAATTATGTTTAACATCTTTGATAATACATCAACAGATGCACAGCGTGATATCGTACTTTTAAATACGGCAGCTTCACTGATGGTGGATGGTTTGGCTCGTGATATTCAAGATGGGTTAGAGATGGGGCGTGAAGCACTTGCAAATGCTCGTGCGAAGAAAAAGCTAAAACAGATTGTAGAGTTGTCAAACAAGCTATGAAAAAAGAGTATAAGCTAGAGTTACATGAACTCAATAAGCTCACGCAGGATGTCTTAGATACATTTTCAAACGGTGTTATTATCTTGCGTGGAGATTTGGCAGCTGGAAAGACAACACTTGTGAAAGCTTTCGCAAAAAAGTTAGGCTGTGATGAAGAGGTGACATCACCGACATTTTCCCTACAGCAGTGTTATGGTGAGAAGATTTTTCATTATGACATCTATAATCATGGACTGGAGCATTTCATCTCTTTAGGGATGTTAGAAGAGTTGGATAAAGAGGGACTGCACTTTATAGAGTGGGGTGATGATGCTCTGGTTGAGCTTTTAGAGTCCGCAGGGATTGATGTAATGACAATAGATATAAAAAAGATTTCAGATAAAGCAAGAGAGTACAGCATATGCACACATTAAAAGCAGTAGATTTAAAGAAGAAGATAAAAGAGTTAGAGATAGTTAAGGGCATGAGCCTTGAAGTAAACAGCGGAGAGGTTGTCGGGCTTTTGGGGCCAAACGGTGCAGGGAAGACAACTACTTTTTATATGATATGTGGACTTGTAGAGGCGAGTGACGGAAAGGTTTTTTTTGACGGAGAGGATCTTATCGGTATGCCGCTGCATCAGCGTGCACGTAAGGGTATTGGATATCTTCCGCAAGAGGCTTCCATCTTTAAAGATTTGAGTGTAGAAGATAACCTGATGATAGCAGCAGAGGTTGGCATCAAAGATAAAAAAGCTCAGGAAGAGCGAATTTTAGAACTTCTGGATATGTTTAACATTGAGCCGATTCGCTATCGAAAAGGAATTAGTCTTTCAGGTGGAGAGCGTCGTCGTGTTGAGATTGCCCGTGCACTTGTAAACAAGCCAAAGTTTTTACTGCTTGATGAACCCTTTGCCGGAGTTGACCCAATTGCTGTGATGGATATCCAAAAGGTAATCCATCAGTTGGTATCGTACGATATCGGTGTACTTATAACGGACCACAATGTGCGTGAGACATTGGATGTGTGTGACAGAGCCTATGTTATTAAATCAGGTGAGCTTTTAGCAAGTGGAACAAGTGAAGAGATTGGGAAAAACCCTGATGTCCGTAAGCACTATCTTGGTGAGAGCTTTAAGCTGTAAGGATTGTAGAAAAAGATGGGAGCATTAAGGCAGACGCAAGGGGTTGAGACAAAGCACAAACTCTCAAATACACTGCGTAACTGGTTACCGATACTACACTCCTCGCTCTCAGACCTTCCAGAGGTGATGGCTCCTTTTGTTGAAGCAAACCCTGTTGTTGAAATTAAAAACGGATATGAAGAGGATTTTGAGAAAAAGATTCCCAAAAAGATCATCTCCGGTGCTGTAAGTAACTCACGTACAGAACAGATAGAAGCATTGACCATTCAATCTCGCTCTTTGTTTGAAGTACTTGACGAGCAACTTGGTGCACCACTCTTTCCGACACCGATTTCTCAAGAGATTGCCGAGTTTGTTGTGCAAAACCTGGATGAAAACGGTTACTATGAAGGTAAAACTCAAGAGTTTTGTCAAAAGCATGCAATTGATGAGGATGCTTTTGAGAAAGTTCGTCTGCGTTTTGCTTTTATAGAGCCTGTTGGCATAGGAGCAAAAAATCTTGCAGAGAGCTTTTTGTTTCAGCTTGATAATGCCGAGATAAGTAATGAAGCCTATTCTCTTGCTGCAACTATTATTCAAAACATGCAAGATATTCACAGTTTTGCAAAAGAGCCCCATTTTACAGAAGCGATGAAGGTGATATCGAGTTTTAAAAATCCGCCAAATATTGAGTATCAAGAGGATTCTGCGCAGATTGTACCTGATTTAATGATATACTTTAATGATGATAATGAGATAGAGGTCAAGCTCAATGATGCCTACTACCCGACTATCAATATCGATACTTCCTATGGGGTAGAGCATGATTTTGTCAAAGAGAAGATAAAAGAGGCAAAATCTCTTGTTGATGCTCTTGATATGCGTCGGGCAACGCTCTATAAAGTAGGGTTGATGATAGTTGAATATCAGTATGAGTTTTTTACCGGTGGCCGTATTATGCCGCTTACTCTCAAAACACTTGCTGATGAGTTTGGACACAATCCTTCAACTATCAGCCGTGCCATCGCAAACAAGTACATTGCTTGTGACAGAGGTGTGCTTGCAATGAAAGAGTTCTTCACAACAGCTATCGATGAAGATGTCAGTAATGCAGCCATCAAAGAGTACCTTGTCTCACTTGTCAAAGAGGAGAATAGGGTAAAACCACTCAGCGATATGAAACTGTTAGAAAAAATAGAAGAGAAGTTCAAGGTAAAAATGGTACGCCGTACCATTGCTAAGTATAGGAAACAACTCAATATAGCCGGTTCATCTGAGCGTAAAAAGCTCTATCAACTTGGCGGATAAAAGGATAATAATGATAAAAGAAATAATAAAATACCCAACAACACCGAGTCTGGAGTTCGGCGGAAATGTACGACATTTTAATCAAGAGTTATATGATTTGATTGATGATATTAAAGATACGATGCAAGCCAATGATTTAAATGCACTTGCAGCCTTTCAGATAGGCTCTGCGTATGCTGTAATCGTTATTAAAAATGAAGATGGTTCGTATGTGGAGATAATCAATCCAAGAATCATTAAGCGTGAGGGAACAGTTGAGCCGATTGAAACAACTGCTTATTTCCCAGGTCTTAGTGCAAAGACCAAACGTTATGAGAAGATAAAAGTGATGTATGAAGACAGAGAAGGCAAACAACAGTTTTTAGAGGCTGATGGAGATCTTTCCATTACGATTCAGCGTAAAATAGACTATCTTTTTGGTTCAAACTTCCGTGTGAGACTCTCTGATGAAGAGAGAAAGCTTTTTGACTCAAAACTGGAGTTTGGTACGGATGCCATTACAGATAACGGCTGTCCGACAGTCTTTAAACGCGACAGAATTCTGCAGGTCTTTCGAGTCTTTTTTATCTCTGCGATTCTTGGGCTTATCGGCAGTTTTTTTGTAAGTGAAGAGACACTGCAAACACTTACAAGGGTAGAAAATTATCTGATGGCCTCTATGCTTGGACTTATTGTTATCTATTTCTTTTATGCACAGTATGAAGGAAAGCAGTATAAAAACTGTAGTTCGTGTCAGATAGGTAATATCATAGGTACAAGTGCCATAGAACTCACAAA
>NZ_SDID01000015.1 GCF_009192995.1 Sulfurimonas indica
AACAAAATGATGGGTGTCGGTATGTATTTTGATGGAAAAAGTGATGAGCAGATAAAAGCAGATATGAGTGATATTAAGCGTGTTGGAGCTATGGGTGTTGCCGGTGAGATTGCTAAAGGGGATGCGTTTCAAAAAGGTGTCTACAAAGGCAACCTTAAAAAATATCAAAAAGATATTAAAACCGGTGAAGAAGAAAAATTAACTGGAATGCATGAGCATTCAAGCAATCTACGAAAAAACTATGGAAGAGATTTGAATGGAAAATTTAAAGATAAAACACTTGCTCAGTCAATTAGCAATGAAATAGAAGATATCGACAATCAAAAAGCAAAATTAGGCGCACATACTGCAAAAAATGCAAAAATCATGAAGGCGCTTGATGAAAAGAAAGCAAGTCTGCAAACAGCACTACATGATGCCAAAAAAGGTTTAACTCTTGGCGATGTAAACAGTTTGAGTGATCAAAGCAAACAGCAATCATTAATGGGACAGGCTCTTGGAATTCAAGCAAATAATAAAAGCGGTATTAATTATGCGCAAAATGCAATGTACGGGGAGATGTCAAAACAACAATCAACTGCCGCTAAAATAAAAACACAGGGTGGTGTTGAGAAAGCAGTTAGTTCTGATGTTGCAGAAGCATCACTAAAAGCAAAAATGCAACAAATGGGTACACAAGGAAGTATATCTGAATATCTTCAGAGCAAAGCAGGTGGAGGCTACTCACCAGAAGTTGCCGACAAAATGGCAAAAGCTATCATGGAAGGTGGTAAAGGTGCTGCTGAATTTATGAAACAGGCTATATCTGGTGCTGGGGGTTTGGCTTTTTCTCAGGCTGCTGCTAAGACCGGAAAAGATATAACAACAGTGCAAACGCTTAACGATAAATTTAAAAACGGTGGCTATGTAGGTTTTGAAAAACATAGTGCCGCTGTTGCAGCCGCAGGAGCAGCTAAAAAACTAATGGTATCTGAGAACTTCGGACAAGAAAAAGCAGATGCCTATATTAAAAGAGTTGTTGGAAAATCAACAGGGGCTGATGCCAAAGAAAAAAGAAAACAGGCAATAGAAGATTTATATACTTCAGGATTGACAGATAAAAATGGAAAATCATTATCCGGACTGAATGCAGCAATCGCACAAGAAGAAGCAACAGCTGGAACAATGAATAGAGATACAAGAATGATGATAGGTAAAAATCGTGTCAATTTTTCAACAAATGCAAATACAGGAGAAACTATTGCCAATGTTGATGGTTCTACGGACAATAAACAAGGAGATCATGATGAAACGAACAACTCTAGTTCTCTTGCTCAATTCCAAAACAGAGATATAGCCAGAACTATATTAAAAGCTGCGCATAAAGGAAAAGAACCAACAGATAAAGAAATTGATTCTCTTGCGGGTAGTGAACAATTTATGTCTTTAGTGTCTAAAGGTAACTACGGAAAAGCATTAGCTGCCGATGGGGTATACAATATATTAAAAGGCATGAATTTGCTTCCTAAAAATATGAATAAAGATGAATTTCATACCGCTCTTGATGGAGCATTATTAGCAGCCTCTCCTGTAGCCGCAACTGCTATAGGGATGGCAGGAGAAAAGGCTTTGAATGCCGGACAGGGCAAAAGGGTATTTACTGAGGATTACGATACGGGTAAGCTCGATAAAGAGGGAAATCCAATTATAAAACATGCTGGGGATGAATTTAATTTAAAAGATTTTCCAAAAGAAGATAGAGAAGCAGTGAAAGCAGCCTCGCGAGTACAGGATACGCGTGTTACTAAGATGGGGAAAGGTGCTTGGGATGGATTGAAAAGTGGATTTGGTAAAACTTCTGAATATTTATCTGATAGACTTATGTTTGGCGATACTTCTTCTAACCCCACTAATAATCCCGGCGATAGCTCCACCAATAGCGGAGACAATCAATATAACAGTAACACCGATGAAAAAGTTAGTGATAAACCACATGATAATTCCTTTAATTCAGATAATTCAAGTATAACAAATAACCAAGAAAAGGTCAATACTGCTCAAAACAATTTGGATTCGGTGAATAAAGATATCAAAAGAGTGGAGGATGCTAAGCCTGTTCAGTTGGCTAAAGAACGTTTAAAAGATGTGATTGGGGAACATATTCAAAAAGCGTCTAAGGGTTCAGATGAGATGAGAAAACTTAGAGAGTTGAAAGCAAATCTCAACAGTGGCGGTAAAATTGATTTAACTGATTTTGAAGATGCCGGTATCGGTTTGGATGAATTGCACAAAAATGATATTCAGACACCGGAAAAAGTCATAAAAGACAAAAAAACTGGAAAAACTAAAAGGTTTAAAACCATGGATTTAGTTAGCTCTGGCGAAGATATAAAACATGACAGACTAGAGGACTTAAAAGGAGATAAGTTTAATGCTGAATACGATTTAAGTGAGGCTGAAAAAGGTTTAGAGAAAGCCAAAGCTACCAGTACTGGCAAAGTTAATACTGAAAGTGGCGGAAGAACTTCTGCCTACCAAGATTATCTGGATAGTATAGCAAAAAATGGCAAAAACATCAACAAGGATATGAAGAGAACTGAAAAACTAGCCAATATAGCAGAGCATGTAAAAAATGGTGCTGAAGGAGTTATATTAGGGGAGGTAATGAATATTTCGCCTAAACAAGCGATAGATGAAAAATCCTATAGATTAGCTAATGCTTACGCAGGTATTAACAATGCTATCAATGGTATTTTTGATGTAGGCTTAGGTGCTGTTGCTCAGACAGCAAACCATCTAGATAAAATCAATCCTTTTGGAAATCCTTTTAATGAACTCTCAAAAGACAGCTTTGGCGTTGGGTTATCACAAGTAGCTACCAGTTTAGTAACGCAAGGATTTAACGACCTTGGAAATGTCCCTAGTAATGCGGCTGGCATATTTAGTGGTTCCCATAATGTAGCAGGATACAATAATCATCTCAATAACGGTGTTGCAGGAGAAACAATTGTAGCTCCACCAGCTGCCACACTAGGACAAGCCCTAACCCAGCAAATAACACAAAGTGCAGCAGTAAACACTCAAGCACTTGCAACAAACCCTGCAAACACAGTCATTCAAACCGTAGGCGGTCAAAAAGCAATCACAACAAACGGTGGCAGGCTTACTATTGGCGGCGTTGGAACACAAGTACCTGCGCAAGAGTATATGCAAGCTATGCAAAACCCTCAAATGAGAGAGCAGTTCTCTCAGATGTTGGCACAGAGCGATTTAAGTAGTTATGGAATCAATGGAATTGGTACGAATTCTATGCAAGGATTAATGCAGAACCTCGGCAACAACGCTTCTATATTGGAATCAGGTACTTCATTGCAACAGTTACAACAGGCTTACGGCGGTGATACGAGTGGCGGAGGTGTAGATATTGAAGAGATGATGAAAACCAACAGGATTAACAATATGAGTGATTAGGGTAAGAATCCACCTCATTTATGGGGTGGAGCATCAAAGGGAAACATAACTATAAACTACCTCGCCTTGAATAGTAGAGCCTCCTAGAACTTAAACGAACTTTAAGTATTTTTTGCCTAAAATTTGGCAGGTTTAATTTCTACCTTCCGCCCCATCTATGGAAAAAGTATTTTTTTGTAAAATGTTTCAATATGGCGACTTAGGCAATTTGTATTCTAACAGGGGCAAGAATAATTCAAATGACACACTTAAGGAGCGATATAACATGTGTACACTTACAAAAGAGTGCTTTAAGCATCTAGCACTAAAAAACTACCAAAACAAAGACATTAGCAATTCTCAAAAACTAAACTTATTTGCAAAAGAGTATGGATATAAGAGCTATAACGCTATTTTAAAAACGCTTTGCAATAATGAACCTAGCTTTGATTTGAAGTTGCTTTTCCCACATTCTAAACCAAAAGAAGATCTTGACTATATAAAAAAAGCAGAAATTTATGGTTTTCATGATAGGTTTTATAGTGCACAAATAGACAGTGATTTTTTTGATGAAATCATTGATTTTTCATTTTCTGAACAAGATGGCCTTCTGTATGGAAAATCTTTTGCAACAGAAGGTTTTTTGTTTACTGCCAAAACAATTGATTTTGCAATACCTGGCAACATGTCGGCTACATTTTCGTGTCAATCTTTTAACTATCATGGCTTATTGCGAAAAGAAGTAGGTACCCCCAAAGAAGAAGTGGATTCTTTTGTGGAGACAGCTCTTGAAAAAATGATACTTAACGGAAAAAACTGTTTTACTATAGGGGCTTCCAGCACAATAGCAAATGCTTTACACTATCAATATAAGAAGAATATTACTTCAATAAAAAATATTGAAGATGCAAAAAACATAAGCTTTTATGTACTTAATAATATTGAGTTTATTGAACATGAAAACAAAAACTTTTTGATGGAGAGTTTTGAAGTAGTTATTTACGCATTTATTAACTACTATATGATGTCTGATTATTTTGTATCTACATCTCTTGCTATCGAAATCCCTTTTTCCAAAAAAAATATGACAAAAGAACAATTCGATATGGTACAAGTGCTAAAAGAAGTAATATTGCAGAGTTGTGAGGTATTTGGAAGAGTGTTTACAAAGCCTGTGCACTTGGACTATTCTGATTTTGACAAAGAGAAAGAAAATAGTTATCTTTTTTTCACAAGAAAAGATATTCCAGGGAAAATTTCCAACATGCTTAGAGACGACATGATGTATTTCGAGCTATAAATAGTGGCCTGATTTTAATAAAGAATTTGTGGATGTGTTCTATTTAAGAGCAGATGTATTGGAATATCAATTCTGGTATTTTTCTTTCTCAATATTACCTAGAACCCCGATATTTACTGAAAAAAGGAAATCATATGGAAGCAATACCAATTGAAGCGCTAAAGATTTTATCGGACGCAAAAATAAGCTATATGGAGGCTATTAATAGCAACGAGGATGTTTTTGAATATGTAAAAACTACGCAAAACAAAGGATATTCAAAAGATCAAGTTGCGAGACTAGCATTATATGATATCAAAGACATAAGCAAGAATTTAAAGAGTTTTAAAAAAAATAAAAGCAGAAATACATATTTTTATCAAACGGTAGATAAGAATGATAGGTCCCTAGTTCTCACAGAGCTTATTATCAAAGGTCTTTACGATGATTCAAGTATTGGTCCTCGTAGTGCTTTGGAAGTTTTTGCATTCACTCCAAAATGCCTCTCTTGCGGAGAAAGTTCTGAATTAATATACTCTTGTTTGCCGGCGGATGTTCCTTATAGACTTACTGTAGATACTTCTTGCAAAAAATGCGGTCATACCAACAGTGTTGTGAGATGCAATTGTGAAAAATGTTCTGAAAAATGGAATGGTTTAATAGAGCACCTAAAAATGTTTGAACCTTATTTTTCAAATGGGTACCGTATTGTTATTGACACAGATGATGGTAATTCGTGCTATGAATTAAGTAGTATTGATGATATTTTTTCTTTTATAGAATTAATTGCTAGAGGGGAAATTTACGGAATTGAAAAATTTTCACTAAGAGATAGCAAATAGCAGTCAGTATTTTTTATGAGTGTGTAGATTTTACGCACTACTATAAAAACATTTATAGGGTGGAGTATTAGCAAGTTACATCATGTTTCACAATGTTCCGTAAAGTATCTGCAAGTGTCATCATTCGCAATTTGTTTTTCTTTTTAATATGCTGTAGAATTTTTAAAATAGATAAAAAGGTGTGTAATGAATGTAAGATACGCAATGATAAAAGAACTTTTCAATATGTGTGGTTTTTACCTTACAAAAAATCAAACAGCAACACTGCTGTGTTTAAAAACAAATGAAATTGACGAACTTAGAAAAAAAGGAGAACTGTTTGTTGATGATATATACTATCATGATTCAAAACGGTGGCATTTCTCAATAACATCAATAGTGGACTATATATTGAAATATTACAATCCTGTATTTGAAAAAACTATTTCGATTGACAAAACAATAATGCAAGGAGTAAACAAATGTGCCAATATTTACAATTAAAAGCAAAAAAATACACTAAGCATCTTGAACCAAACTTCTCTTTTGTGTTCTTTGAGGCTTTCTTTTATCACTTTACAACAGAAATTTTTTGTGCAGACAAAAGAAGATCATAGAGCAAATAGTGAACCACCTCCGCCATTTATGACGTGGTAGTCCACTATATTAATATTAATAATATAACTCCCACACCTCATCAAAACGCCAACAAGCAACAACACAAAACCAACAATCAAGCCACCCTGCCTCACTCCATTCCCACCAGGCTTCACACAAAACAAATCTCAACCCTACAAGCCGTCGTGAGAGGGATTGGGGGTTTTTGGGGGATTTGGAAAGAATGGAAACAGTTCTGATTTGTGTGTTGCAGAAAAACTGCATTGGGAAAATTGGAAAAATTGTCTGTTTGGAAGAATTGTGTTTTTCGTGTTTTGTGGAGGAAGGTATTTAGGGTGGGTCTTTGTTGAGGTGTTGGAGTTATATTACTATTTGTATATGATTGACTTGATAATATTATAGTGATATAATGGTGTTTATATTATGTAAATTAGTAGGGGGTTCAGGATGAACATTTCAAAAGAAGCTATGAAATCTGTTTTTTGTCCTTCTTGCAACACAGAGTTGGTCTACGTCTTTAATTTTGAAGCACTCTATTGCCAAAACTGCCTAATGACAGTTTATGATTTAGACAATGAAAAAAGGAATAAAATTATCGCAAGTTACGAAATCACAAAATGCAATCACCCGGATATAAATATATCCATCTGCAGAAATTGCAAGAGATCAGCAAAATCAAATGATGGCAATTACGAGCAGTTCAATCTTAGAAAAACACTCATGCACGGTATGCAATGTGACGGTTATACCAGTAAATCGCAGGATGGTGCACAATGAATGACAAAGAGCTTATTAAAATTTATTCTGTTGGATTATTTATGTTGGCCTTGCTTGATGAGTGGAGCACTATTGAGAGAATAGGAAGTGTTGCAAAAATTTACAATACTATTACAAAAAAACACAACAACTTTCATGTTCAGATTCATGATGTTGAGCATGGAAAGAAGAAAAAATACAGCCATAAATGCAACTTGTTCATCCACGCAAGCGCCCTGTCTATTGCTGCATGGGAGGAGTCCGTTAAGTACACAAAAAATCTTTCGATTTCTGCAAACACAGCGCTGCACAACTTGTATAGATTAAATTCGGACGGATTAAGCAGGGTATACGGTTTAACAGAGGAGATTTTTAAATCAATTGACAAAACAAAACAAACTGGAGCTGTTTTTTCAAGCTGCAAAGCAGCCAGAATAATGACTGATGCCATTAACAAGACAATTGATAAAAAAATCAATGATGTTACAGAAAATATTTACACAAAGAAAAATAAGCTCAAGGAGTCAAGTGCATGAAAATCAATAAAATTAACTTTTTGGAAAATACTGTTTATTATTTTAAACAAATTAACAGATTCAATGAAGGAATTCTCTCAAAAAACACCAAACTTGCTAAAGATGCCGCATCTTCTTTGGTCTTAACTATTAATTCTATAATAGACACTGTTAATTATTTTAGTTCTGAATTCAGCTCTGATACTCTTATTCAGATAAAAAAACTTCAGCCAGACATTCAGATTCTAACAAAGGAGATTCTTCAAAAAAAGACTCTCGATTATATTTTAGTGGATTCGATAAAAAAATCATGTCTCATCAGAGGAGCAAAACTTGTGTCGCAAGCTGCTAAAGAAATCGACATCAATAAGAACTACAGCAGGAGTTCTCTCGACATGAGAGTGTTTGTCAACGGAAAGACATATTACGATTCTTTTGCAATAGCACTAAACGGAGATATCTATATTTTGGATGACGGTTTCTCTTTTAATAAAGTATACAAAGGTAAAGAGTGTGTGATTATGCTCTTTAGTGGTTTTTTTGACAGCAACGGAAAAAAAATATATGAGGGTGATGTTTTAAATTCATCTTTTATTGATGGTTTTTTAGAAGAAAGCGGAGTCGTGATTTATGAGGACGGGATGTTTAAAATAAAGACGCTTCATACCAGACACAGAACAAGACCATTAAACAGTGAGTGCGGATGGCAAAGCATTTACAGATATGGGTTAGAAGTCTTGGTAACAGGAAGGTCTTATGAATAACAGTACAAAGAAATTTCATGTTGGAAGATTTTCGGCAACAGATAGCAATGGTGCACTTGTTGTTAACGCCAAGGTAGAGAAAGGGGCCGATTTTGTGGATGCTGTATTCTGGATGGAGTGCCACCCTTTTTCAAAAGATGAAAAATATATATCAGTTGCTTTTGACGCAGTCTCTTTACGGTCTTTTGCAAGTCAACTCAAAGAACTACAGTATCAAAGCATACAGTCTGTTAAAAAATACAGTGGTGGCCAAAAAATGACAAAATCCATAGAAGTTTCTATTATTGAAAAATACAGCTCTTTTCAGTTTAAAGAGAATGAT
The DNA here is from genome assembly GCF_009192995.1 of Sulfurimonas indica. Lineage (GTDB taxonomy): Bacteria > Campylobacterota > Campylobacteria > Campylobacterales > Sulfurimonadaceae > Sulfurimonas > Sulfurimonas indica. The sequence continues at coordinate 8,505 of NZ_SDID01000015.1, forward strand.
TTAATTTTGCTTTTTAGAATACCGACAACAAGCCTTATTGGATTAGCAGACCAGATTATTCATCTTGCAAATACCACCATGGATGCTACTTATAAAACACAGCAATTTATCGAAAAGCAAAAAAACAAAAAGGCTTCAGCATGAGTGACAAAAAAGGTTTTGTGGCAAGCAAGAAACTTATTGCCGGTGTGGCTTCTTACCTCAAAAATACAATAGAAGACAAAAAAATACAATCTGTTCCAAAAGAAATCACTAAATTCATAAAAGAAGCGGATGAACTTACTCAAAACGAAAAGCATTATTCAATAGAGCGCTCTATTAAGTTGCGAGGTGCTTTCATTGCTTTTCTTGCAGTACACTCTCTTGAAGCCTCTAAGGAAATGATTGAATTTCAGACAGGTCTTAAAAACATTCGTTTTCCTGGAGAGGCAGCACTCTATTTTAGTGATATTTACGATGCCATTTATCAGCTTTTGGAAAAATATCCTTATCGTGAATTTGATGAAGCGAAACTCTATTTTATTGACGAAGAAACAAGTGAAAATATCAACAAGATGATGTTAATTTTACAAAAACTCATTAGTACCCCTATGGAAAAAAAACATCTTAAATTCAACAAGATTGTTAACTTTTTAAATCCATCTTGTGTCGCTACAAAATATAGTGTAGAATATAAAATAAAATATCAATATATCTCCAAGGAGCACTCAATAGAAAAATATCTTCCTGCTCACTTCGAGATAGTCAAAAACAAGATATATAAAAATTACAGAGAGATGTTTGCAACACATAATTTTGACCCTATCAACAAGAAAATATTAGAGAATAAACGGGATTTGGAACTAAAAAAAATGGAGCAAGAGTATGACTTTCTTAAAAAAGCCATAGAGGATGATTCAGAGAATATTGATATTAAAATACTTAGTTACAAACATGCTTCACCTTATCCTGAGATTAGTTTTACTGTTTCCTGCCAGGACAAAAGAGAAACAAAACATCTTCATTTGCGAAGTGAAGTGGTTAATGTCTTGTGGTACAAGCCGATTCAACTTAAAGACAGTAGTACAATATCTGATGTGCTATTAAATTATACACATGCATTCGGAGATGTTTACTATCAGCATGTAAAAAACATAGGGGAGTAATGATGGAAAAAGAGATACAATTTATCAAAACGCTAAAAGGGGAAAGCGATAAGTTAGATCAGTTTTATTGTGAAGTTAAACACAAAGGAAAGCTGATAGGTACTTCAAATGGCTTTTTGATTCACAGAAGTTGCAGAGACGAAGAAGTCTTCGATATTGCTTCTTATTTTCAATGTAAAACCAAACGCGATAGCGTTTCTGTTCTATCACTGCTGGAAATGACCATAATAGAAAAATACAGAGGCAATGGAATCGGGAAGAGATTTTTTGACTGGATGTTAAAAGAATTTCAAACGGATGGCATAATAATGCAACCGATCTGTATCTGCGATAAAAGTGAGCAAAGTATCAGAGGGGAAGATTTAGTTTTGTTTTACGAAAAAATCCTCCAGAAAAATAATTATAAAATAGGTATGATGACGGGTTCTGTTTTTAACTATATGACCGGTACGAAAATTGAACAAACCATAATCCGCAATCCTCTTAAAGGAGAAAAAGGAGGACAAGATCGACGGGTTGAATCTATATGAATTTTATATACGACAACAAAACAACAGGAAACTTCATAGAGTTTTCATGCTCATCAATTGACTGTTCACTAGGCGAAGAAGGTGCAATTGAGGCGTTTATTGATCTGATTTCTAACACAAAAGACACAAAAGATATAGAATTACCGCAAGAATTACTAAAGCAGTTAAGCGATGAGGAGCTTGACCTGTTTATGCTAATCCCTTATTCTAAAGATTTTAGAGAAAGTGTTAAAAACATGCTGTATGTTAGCAAAGATGAAAGTTTTGTATATGATCAGTTTGGCAGCAAATATATTCTGGATTATGTCGGAGTGAAAAAAAGTGTTATCTGTCTTGATACCGTAAAAGGATTGGCTGTTTTTAATTTACCGTATTCTTTAAAAGAAAATAGTACGTTTTCACTTAATGATATTAAGGAGGAGTATTATTAGTGATTATAATGAACCCCAAAAATCGAACCAGTAAATTTCAGATTTTAAAACAGGTCTTCTGCATCAATATTCATTTCTCCTGAAAAATATCTTTCTCTTGGCTTCACAACAATTGATGATCTCTTCTCATCAAAAATTCCATATTCTTGCATATAATGTTTTACTTTTGAAACAATAGATTTACTATATTTTTTATCTTCGCCCTTTATTCCTCTGGCATCAAGCAGGTGAATTTCCCCTTTGTCCTTTTTCGTTCTTTGAAGCCGACCAAAAAATTGTCTCAATTGCATAATCATTTCGTTGTTGAAATTTATCCAAAACAGCGGCTCGCTAAACTCTTTAAGTTTTATCCATTTTATAGCAGTTACCTGCGGATAAGGCAGTTTTACAATATAAAGCCTTTCTAACTGTTCGCCATCTAAAGAAATTCCTGTACCATAGTTTCTTGTGCCTACAAGAATTCCACCTGTGTTTGTAAATCTCTTTATTGTTGTTATTGTTTTTTCGTTCGGGTGGGCAGTGATTATATTTTTAAGATTTAAAGACTCAAGTTCTCTGCCTATGTATTCCACCTCTTTAAAACCACCGGCAATTACCATACTGTTTTTATTGTCATATGTCTTTTTTATATGCTCAGCTATTTCACTGGCCCATCTAATAAGGTCACTGTCTGCCCCTGCTTCCTCTGCTTCATAATCCATACTGTATTGCTTTATTGGCTTTGTGATGAGTTTTACATTCTCTTTTGGAAACTCTCTTTTAAAAGTTATTATTTCTGGCGCAGCAAAGTAGTCTAGCCCTATTCTCCCGTATGCAAATTTTTTATTGACCTCATCTTGTGGATTTACAGTAGTATTCAACGTGGCAGAAACACCCGCCATTCCTACTATATGATCCCATAGAAAATTCTTTAGCAATGTCGCTGCTCTTCCTTTTGTGCTTTTGTAGGTGGGATACCCTTTGCTTGGTGAAAGCAAGACATTAACATCATTACCGCTTTTAATGCTCTCTGTGATACCTTTTAGCTCTTTTGTTTCGTTCAATAGAGCATGATATATACCTTTGCTTCTAAAGGAGATATTACTATTCTTTTTTAAAAACTTGGTTATTCTCGCAGATAAGCTTTTGAGTGCTTCTGAGTTGATGCTATTTAGAGATTTTAAATATAATTCTTTGTTTTTTAAGTCAAATTCCCCGACCATTGATGTGCTTCTAATACTCATAATCTTGGAGAATTCTTCAGAGATCTTGGCATATGTTTTGTTAAGTTCTTTTTCCATGCTTTTTTTACCAACAAAATCTTTATCAGACTCCTTCAGCTCTGATATTAATCTTCCTGTAATGCTCTTTAAAAAGAATGGGGAAAAACTGTTTTGGAAAATTGTCTCTGCTACTGTTTCTAATTCGTGCACCTCATCTACCAAAAGAACAATATTTTTTAAGTTCTCTCGCTTAGCAGAACGCCCATAGGATAAAAGATAAAAATGATTTGTAAACACTATTGAATTATCAGGAAAGCTCTCATCCTCTCTTTTTGTTTTACATATAAGCTCTTTTACTAAATCTTGGTAAGCAATGTCTTTATATTTTATAACTTCATTGAAATCATCAAAAAGCAAATCCTCTTTTTCGTCGCAATTATCTTCCCATACTCTAAAAGAGTCCATATCTATATATTGCTCTAATGCACCACTATTTTTACAATTATACACTTTAGCAACATCTATATAGTTGTTTATTCCTATAGCAAAACTTATTGGCAAATTGGGATAAAAAGAAGCAGCCTCTTTGTATGCATCTATTGTGAGCTTATTGTTTGGTGTGCTTATTACTACAGTATATCCCATTTTTTGTAATTTAATAGCACTCTCCAGTAAGACAATAGTTTTCCCAAAACCTGTAGGTGCCTCTATTAGCGGAAACTTTTGAAAATTGCCTGTTATGTAATCAACTGCTTCTTTTTGCTTTTCTCTAAGAACGATATTTCTTTTTTGATTGTTTAACATACATAGACCTTTTAGACTTAATAATAATTGACATTGTATCAGAATTAAAGTATACTTTTCAACACAAAAATGTTATTTCACTTATTATTGTTAATAGACATATTGATTTTACAGAGATGCTAAAAATTTAAAATACACATAAGAAGGAAAAAATTATGGAAATCAAAATAAAAGCGACTGCAGTAACGCCGCTTTGCCAAATATCTGGTGTCGAAGAGACGATGATTGATGGTTCAAAAGTAAGCTATACTGCAATCCAAAAAATGCCAATGTATGTACCAATTGGCGATGAAAAAGTGTTTGTAAAATTACCTATTTATACAGCAAATGGTTTTAGAGGAGCATTGAGACGTGTTTCAACGAGAATTTTATATGATAAGGCAATAGAAAAAGACATAAGTCTTGGCAAAAATGCAATAGTTATTGGAAAATCATTTCATGCTCAAAATGCAGGTGGCAATGTTAGCTATACAAATTGTCCAATAGGCAAAGAGAGAGAAATCAGAGAGGCAAATCCAGTTGTTTCATATCTTGGTGTTTCTCTTGCAGTTAGTGGAAAAGTCAGCGTTTCTCCTTTGTTTCCAAAAGAGAAAGATCCTGATGGAAATCTTGTTTACCCCATAGCAAAATCCAAAAATGATAATGGAGGATATTACGCAAAGTGTTCATCTATAAAAGTGCAATACAAAGTAGATGATATGGAAAGACGAAGTGAGAATAGTAAGATTTTTACTTTCCAAACGCTTGAAGAATGGGATGAAGTTGTTAAGAACTCAAGAGAGAACAAAGATGTCGAAAACCTCAATGCAAGTCATGTTATTAGCACTGAAGAAGTTCATGCCGGAACAGATTTTTATGGAAGCATAGTCAGCACCGACAAGCTTACAGACATCGAAAAAGGCCTGCTGATATCTTCACTTATCAAATTAGTAAAAAAACAGCTTGGTGCGATTGGCTCTCATGGTAGAGGAAAGATGAATTATGAGCTTACTTTTGGCAAAAGTGTTATTCGCTCAAAATGGAATGATTTTTTAAGCAATGCGTCCGTTAGCGTGTCTTTAGACGATGATGCATCAAAATGCGTAGCTGCTTTTGAGGAATGGCTTGAAAATATAGATGAAAAAAATATCCAAATTAGCGAAATGCTTGATAGGATTAATGAGAAGTAAATTAACATTTACTTTCTCACTGCCTTGCTTCACAGTGTTTTGTGGAATTTGGCTATATATACTGATTTTATAGGGCGGCTATAACACCTCAATTGAGATAGGTAGATTTGACATTTCGCTATATATGTGCTGATTTTGTAGGGTGGCTATAGCTTTTCATGAAAGTCAAACAACTAAAGCTCAGCTAGATATGTATTGATTTTATAGGGTGGCTACAAACCTAAAGTTTTTCGTACTATTAACAAGTAACGAATATACATACTGAATTTACGAGAGACTTGCAAAACTAATAAGGAAAAAAATGAAACTTACAGTTTACTACACAGGAAGCATAAAAAAAGAAGGCAAAGATGCCTTATTTTCAAATGATATAAGAAGATATATCGGCAGTATTGTTTCTGACAAATACAAACCGTTGTTCTTATGGCACGACAATAGACCTGCTCCCTTTATATACACTCAACCTACGGAAAAGTATTTTGAGGTAACTACATATGTTGATCACAAAGATGAAATCATGGATGCTGTAGAGCATTTAATATCAAGAATTACACTCAATCCAGAAATAAAACTCAACGGTTTGGATTTGAAAGTTGATAGAGTAGTTCCTCGGAAGAATACACACTTTGGTATCATAAAAGAGACTCGTGGTATTGAATATGTCACAATGAAACCTCTTATTATTGGTGCTTCAAAAACAGATCATGCTATTTATAATGATTTCAAAAACAGAAACGACATTGAAGGCTTAAAAGCATATGCTGAAAACTTAATGCTTGATTCTGTAAGGTATCAGATAAAAGAGTATTTTGGTGAAGATTTTGATGCCGTAATGGACGGAATGATTACCTTTAAGGAGTTTAAGCATTTCACTACAAGATACTATCACAATGGAACGTTTGAGTATCATCCTGCAATATGGGCGCGTTTTGTAAGTACATACTCTTTACCTCAACAGCTTGGATATAAGTTTGGTTTGGGTTATGGAAGAATAAAAAAAATAAAGGAGTTGTGATTGTAGGAGATTTTGGTAGTGCAGATATACACATGCTGATTTTATAGGGTGGCTATAGCACTACCTCATTAATCTCAACTATTTCTTGTGAAATACACATATTGATTTTATAGGGCGGCTACAACTCCTCTGTTATTTTCAACAACTTCTCAGTAGATGTACACATACTGATTTTATAGGGTGGCTTAAATTTACATTCTATCATTCGTAAAATCTGAAAAGCTATACATATACTGATTTTACAAGGTGGCTATAACTGTACAATGAATTGAAAAATATAATATAAAGATGTACACATACTGATTTTATAGGGTGGCTATAACCCAGTATAGAAGTTCATCAAAAATTTCAATGATGTACACATACTGATTTTGTAGGGTGGCTATAACAAAAGAGTCAAAAATCATTCAAAAAGCATCTGATGCACACATACTGATTTTATCAGAGAGTGAACTACCCCGCCATAAATGGCGGAGCTTCCTAAAAATTCAAAAAGGAAAAAGAATGCAACAACTAGATCGAAACACATTGGAAAACTTCAAGGTCACTTTTGAGCTTGAAACACCATTCATAATGGATAGATATACAACATTAGATAGCATGCTTATTGCGGAATATTTTAAAATTGTCCGCAGAAAGAATAAGCACATGGAGTATAGCGATGACTTATCAATGATTGATTTCATTGCTAAAGAAAACGGGGTTTTTAGTGGGTCCATTTGGTATATACCTAAAGATAATCCGCTCAAACTAGATTTTACATCTTTTTATAAAAAACCGGAACCAAAAAAGATTTTCGATATTACTGATAAATTTGCAAAAAAGCCAGTATCTAATGATTTTCTATCTTCAACTGCAAAAGCATTTGCGATGAGTGAAGAAATTATTGTCACACCAGAAATTTATTTCTATATTCGAGCAGATAAAAAACGACTAATTGCACTATTGCAAAACATCAAAGGTATCGGAAAAAAAAGAAATATTGGGTTTGGGAAAGTGTCCAGCTTTATAATAGAAGCCATGGATGAAGATAAATCTATCATTCTAAATAAAACCACTCCTGCAAAACCAGTTCCTGTTGACAGTTTTGCTGTTGATAGCAAGAAGATAGCATTTCATAGAGCAATTCCACCTTATTGGTCAAACAAAGACCTTGTAGCGTGTTATATGCCATCTACTGCGCTAATTGAATACACAGATAACTCAAGCAAAAATAAAAAGTTTAAAGTGCTTGATGATTTGAGTTTTGAATCTGGTCTTGGTTATGTTGCTCGTTTGCTTTCTGGAAAACTTGGTTTGCCAAAAATTGAAGGTATAAAACTCGAAGAAGACAAAACAAAACAGAGATGGGAAGTTATCAATGACAATAGAGAAAAAGGGATGAGGTGTTGTATTAGTGATGAGGTTGATAAAAAAGGAATACAGGGAGTGGGGTCCTATGTTAACACAAAATTGCGAACATTTACAACTACATATCTTATAAATAATAGCAATTTTATCTCACAAACTGCCTTGTGGGGAATGACGTTACCGGTTTTAAAACTTACTGGTGATTCTTTGGTTCAAAACAAACAGATAAAAAAACTTACTCAAGCAGGATCAGAAGAAGGTTTTAGATTTAAAGATTATATAAAAAATCCATATATGCTAAAACCTCCATTTGTGATTATGAGAAAAGTTAGCAGCAGTAAGCCTGAGCATGTTTTACTAAGCTCAAAAAAAGCACTCTCGAATGCACTTTATCCTATCCAATATGCAGATAAAACACACTATATTGATTCAGAATTGTTATTAAAAGCCGTTAAAGATGTTCGAGATATACTCAAGAGCGATAAAAAGATAACCAAATCACATTTGCTAGGGTTATGGAGGGATAAAAAACATCCAGAACTTGGAAAAAACAATACAAAAGAAAATCAATTAATTGTAGAAAACTTTCAGAAATTGTATGATAAAACAATTAGAATGAGTCTTTTTTCTGTTACTGATTTTTCGTGAAAGCATTAAAAGCTTATAGCTTTTTCAATTCATCCCCGTGTTAGACAACGGGGTTTTTTTGAAAGGTTTGTGATAAAACTTGGAGGAGAAAACTGCAAAAGGTATGTTAATCAGCATGAAATTGTTATGTCGAAATTGCCTTTTGGGAACTTGCTTCATTGACAAAAAATATATCTAAATCTTACGGTTGCTCTTAACAAAATCGTTAAAAGAGCAGCCTAAACATTTACTATGTAAATATTTTGTCAATAAGTTTTGATGCAAGAACCAATATGCTACCGGCACTAACAATTAAAACCATATTTTTGTTTAATGCCTTTTGAATCGTAGCGTCTATTCTATGCTCAAAAGTCTCAAATCTTTGTTCAAAAGTCTCAAATCTTTGTTCAACTTTTTGCTCCAATAGTTTAAAATCATTTTTTAAACTAGCTACATCTTCCACTACTTCATCTAATTTTTGATCAAGATGGTTAATGTGATTGTATTGAGATTTTAACAATAATGTGTTTATATCATCTTGTGATAATGACTGATTGTTTGTGAATTTTTCTTCAATTTCTTTTACTTTTGGAGAAATCATTTCAATCAAAAAATCATCTACTTTTGTTTTGCTCATTAAATTGCTCATATTTTTTCCTTATTATATCATTTTTCCAATAGCACTATTGTGCTATTGCTTCTACCCATTCTCTTAAAACCAAATTTTGGTTTTTAAGTTTCAGGATACCCTCAACATCCCCGACAATAATAAAAAACCCTTCAGCTCGTGTCATTGCCACATTTAGCAATTTAGCTGCTGTTGAGTTTTTATCACCATCGTATGTCGCAGGTATTCGCCCATCTTCTGATGGAGAAAAAGTCAGATCGTAAATAATGATGTCTTTTTCTTTTCCTTGGAACTTATGGACTGTACCTGCTTGAACATCCGCATCCGGATATTCTTTAAAAAGATACTGTAGGTTTTCTTCTATTAAAAGGGCTTGTTTTCTGTATGGAGTAATTATTCCTACACTTCTTCGCCCTCTTTTAAGTGCTTTTTCTACTTGTGAGACAACTATTTTCATATTAATGTTATTGATATAGCTACCATCACTTGAAACCATTTTTGAGTTGCTTTTTCTTACAAAAAGCGCATCTTTTCCATCATCTTCTTTACCACTTTTAAGTAATCCACCATAAAACAGCTTAGATGCCAATGCGGTAATTTTTGGATGATTTCTAAAATTAATGTCAAGTAATACTGTATTTTCTGGATTTTCTCCTTCAAATATTCTGTCTGCTCCATATACTTCAAAAATGGTTTTTTTCATCTCGCGTGTTTCTGCAATAGGCGGAAGCTGTTTTGGATCTCCAACAAGAACAAGTCTTGAATTAAGAGCCATACTGACAGCTTTGTTTTGCGCTTCATACAAATCATCAGATTTAATATATGAAATCTTTTTTATACCTTTTGCTTTTTCTCTTAATGCTTGAGCTGCAATCGTTATATATGGTGTCAAAGCCATTGATGCCTCATCTACTATTATTAAGTCAAATTCTGCATTCTGTAACTTTTGATTGAGTGTTGCATTCACGAGTGTTGCACCTACAATCTTGGCTGAACTGTAAAGATTTAATTGTCTTAGTTCCTCGGCTTTTTCTTGCAGGTGTTTTATTCGTTTATTGATTTTATCAATTGCAACAGTTGCCTCATATATGGCGTCATGCTCTTTTGTAAAAGACTTCTTAGCTTCCTCTGTTTCTGTTTGAGCAACTTGTATTTTAGATTCAAGTGCATCTATCTCATTTTGAACAGTTTTTAGCTTTTTTTCTTTTTTCTCTCGCTCTTCTTCTAGCTCCTCAAGTTTATTACCCATAAAGACTTTGGCAACACCTTTAAGAAATGCATTACCTGTTAAGCTTTTAATCCTATTGTTTGTTTCATCAATAGAGCTTTTTAGCTCTTTTTGTCTTTTGGATAACTCTCTAAAATCTCTTTGAAAATTTGCTAATTTTGTATCGGCAGCTTCTTTGAGATTTTTCTGAGCTTCTAGCGTTGGCTGAGCGTCTCTTTTTCTTTTAACCATATCTGCTTTAGCCATCTGCAGGATTTCTAATTCATCTTCAATCGGCTGCAGTTTTCTGCGCTTGATTGCTTCTGGTGAAAATTCCTGCAAATCTTCAAGTTCTGTTTTTATGGTTAAAATAACTTCTCCATCTTTTAACCCAATGGCTTTTGCATCAATGCGCTCAAACACATTTTCTACGGCCATATTGGTCGGAGATGCAACTAGAACTTTTAGATTGTTTTTAATTGCCTCTTCCAAGATTTTGGTAATAACTTTTGTTTTACCAGTACCCGGAGGTCCTATTACAAAAGATGGTTTCTCTTTCAGTTCTCCTCGCACCTGTTCCTTGACAGCTTTAAGCAATGAAGCCTCATCTTTGCTTAAAAACGCATTGATATTTTCTTCATTGCTATCAAGCTCGATTACCACATGGTCCTCTTGATAATCTACCAATACTGGCACATTGTCAAGTTTTTTGGAATTAAGAATAAAGTCTCCTTCAATCTTAAAAGGCAAAAAACCTTTATAAACTCCATTACCCATATGTTTCAATCGAACGTGAACAGGTTTTGTTGTTTTTGCGACTTGCGCTATTTCTGCATCAAGCAGTTGCATGATGTTGTTCATTTTTTTCCTTTTATATTGCTTCCAACCTTTGATAACATAAAGCCTCTCTGCGATTAGCTTTTATCTCCTCTCGGTTATAATCTATAGCGTCCTCTAAAATGGCAATTTTGTCCTCAAACGACAAGTTAGGATCTTCTTCCCAATTATAATTGTTTGATTGAACACTTTCCAATTTAGTAAACTCCTCTGCTCTTTCTCCGACATATCCAAACAGATCTCTCTCTGAAGGCTTTTGAATTGCCTTATTGTAGACAAGCTTTTCAATAGTCACAAAATTAATTGTGTCTGTTGTCCATTCTTGACGATAGATTTTTTCCATGTCTTTTGTCGGATGATATTGTTTTGTTTCAACAGGCAGTTCCAATACAAAAGCAACAGCTTCTTCTTGAGAAATTTTCAATGATAACCCGCTAAGTGCATATATCCACTCTTTTGCATTACCTGTTTTTTCTTGAAGTTGTTGTGCTAGTTGTACGAAGTACCTAGTAGTTTGATGTTGATGCGAATAGTATTGAAGTGAGCCTATAGTGGCTGAATCTTCTTTGCCTTGAAGTATCTGCAGCGCAATTGCATTTTCATACAACTTTTTGTCGTATTTGATTTCAATTCCATAGTGATACTCCATATACTCAACAACTCTTAATTCCAAATCGCCCTCTTTTAGCCATCTGTCTTGAATAAATTCAAGTTCGGCAATTGAGATTGCTTGAAATTCAGGGTTTGTTTTTTGCACTTTCTCTTGCATCTCCATCAATCTTAAAAAGATTTCATAACGAAATTCCAAAGTGTAGCCACCAGGTGAGACCATACCTAAACGATGTGTATCTCTATCGTATTCAATCTTTTTAAAGTTTCTATGATTGTATACATCTCTTTTATCCCAGTGTCCATCTCGAAATTGAACTAGCCAATTTCTAAATGTCTCTAGGTATGAGAGATATTCATTTCCCTGCACAAGATTATTGAGTGTTTTATCCTTCTCAAAAAGAGGACAGATATAACATCCAAATCTCGCACTTTTTGAACAGCCTGGTTTATTTCCTGTTTCACCGCCTTCTAAAACTGAAGTACATTCATCTCCATCTCCGGCAGCTTCACTGTAAATTACACCCAGACCATTCTTGTCAACCCAAGACTCTGATTTGGTATATATATAGTCCCAAACCTCATCTTGTGTCATATCTTCTATTGGAGCCAATAGATAACATCTGCTATCAGAATGCTTTTTAAGGTGTAAATAGCCCTCTAAAGCATTTGACTCTAGTCTTTCCTTTCGGTCAGCACTTTCGTCTTTTCTAGCACCTGTTACGGCTATATATCCTCCATATGCTTCAACTACCTCGTCTATTGCTTTTTGCATAGGTTTTATTTTCATTCTATCGGTACACCATCTATAATCTCTACGAGGCAATGTGTAACCAATACCAATGAGTTTTGACCAGAAAGTGTCTTGTAATTCAGGACTTACTTGCTTGAAAATAAACGGAAGTTTATTCTCATCACAAAAAGTCTTAAAACTTTCGATAGAATTTTGAATTTGACCTATTACAGGTGGCATCTCCAAGAGTGTATCGCTAAACATAACGATTATCTCTTTAAGCCTTTGCTCTGCTGGTAATTCCATGATAGCTTTAACAACTATATCAAGTGTTACAGTAGAGTCTTTACCACCGCTATATGCAACATAAAGAGGTTTTTCTTGATTCAAGTATAGAGTTTGAATCTCTTTTATAGAGTTTTTCATTTTACGCTCCATACTTTGAATTCGATTTCAAAATAGACACTTCTGTCTTTACCAGATAGGTTTTGACTAAATGTCCAGCAAGTACCTTTTTTGGTTCTTGTTGTTGCTATTAAGTCTGATGTGTTTATTTTTTCATGATCTACTTCCGGGTCCCAAGTGCATCCACTTGCCTGTGAACCAGTATTGGAAACATATACACCAATTTTATTAGATAGCTGTATATCGTCATTTTTGTGAAGACGAGATATTCTAGCAAGTTTCCCTTTTTTATATTCAACAAAATCTCCTTCCATTGGCTCTTTTGATTTTAAGAAAACATTTTCAATACCTTTAAATATTGCCAAGTCTTCTTTAAATAAAGCCAAAAGTTCTTCTTCTGTTTTTCCAAAAGAAAATTCATCTTGCAAGAAAGAAATTGAATAACCTTTTGCTATTCCTGTATTCTCTTCTTTTATTAACTCTATCAGTTTGTTATATGTCATTTTTATTTCCTTATTGTTAAAAAGGAAGCAGACCTATCCCCAAGGGAATAGAATTTACTCCCTTGTGGGTTTAAGTCTTAATGACTAACTGTTTTTTTTACAATAGAATACCCTCTGAACTGAATCAGTAAAATTCCAATTAAACAATATTATGTATTTAGAGGGGGTTTTAAAGAAAGAGTTGTGGCTATTGAAAGATTATATTTTACAACAATCTTTTTTGTTTTCATTTTTTTGGTTTCTCACGAGACCAATCATGATAAACATTGCCACCATTCCTATTCCTATTAGTAATTCCATAATTTATCCTTTTCTTAATACCTTGAAGTATTCTCTTATAACTGCACCTATTATTACCATTATTGTACCATAATTGTTAATCAACACAAAAAGTGTAAATTTATCAAGTCCAACATTAACTATAAGTCCGGCAATAATTCCACCTCCTATCATATATAATGCATCCCCAATAATGGCAATAACTATAATAATGATAGGTTTTTTCTTTATGAAGTCAATAAAGGTGTCAAAAAGCGGTGTGTTATAAACAAATACCAAAGTGAAAAACAAATAAGTTAAATATATCATTTTTTTACCTCTAAAATTTCCCCAAAGCTATTTGCTTTGATTGTATGGGAAATAAGTTTTTATCCCCATACAATACGGGATATTTTAGATTTTTATTATGCAGACCAAAGCAGTTCTCTATCCATATTCAGCACATCATTGAGATGCATGGGATGTATCATTGCGACACCACTGTCACATGAATCAAAACCTGCCATTTTAGCCCACAATATATTTTTTCTTGTTCCAACTCCTCCACAATGGATTGGTAATCCATATTTGTGTGCGAGTTGAACCCATTTTTCTCCATTTTCATATTTCCATGATTTTGTGCCACCTAAAAACAGTCCGTCATACATTCTCTCTCGAATATAGTTCTCAACATCTTCAATACTCATTCCATCTTGAACTGCAAGATAGTATTTGAAGTATGGAAAATTGTGATTGAGATATTCCATCCAAGCATTAGAGTATACAAGTGAACGATTTCCTTTTGTGACAATATCTGGAATGACTACAAAGTCAGGATCCGGTAAGATTTTAAATCTTACTTTTCCTTCGATTTCCAAGAGACGCTTAGTGAATTTTTCAAAATCGAAAAGTTTTTTTGTTTTCCAATCCGAAAAAGCACCATTATCAAAGAACCAAGGCATTTGTTTGGCAGTTACATTATTGAAAATGTCTCGTGTTAAACAAGCACCAAATTTATCTCCGTAGTCTTTGACAATATTATCTCTTCTTTGTCCTGTCGGGCATGCAAAATAGATTTTCATTACGCTACCGCCCAAACACCGCGCTCGACATTTGTAAAATGCTTTTGAAGTGTTTGGCGTATCTTTGCTTTATAATTTGGATTATTAGCTACAAGATTAGCTGCAACTTTTTCAACCTCTGTGTAGATGTCTGAAAGTCTTGCCTCTTTTAGCTTCATCATAACTATGCGTATTGCATTTCGCCAGGTTGTGGCAACTCTTTTGGTCATCTCGCTTGCCATATCAAAAGATATTTCAAAGAGCGATTTTTGCTTCTTTTTCCAAAGCAGAAGGTACTCATGCATAATTGGCACAAAGCTTCCACTATATTGACGATTATCAGATAAGCAGTTGTGTTGCAACTTGATAGTTACACTCAAAAGCTCATCTTTTGGCATCATTTGGATAAAGTCACTCTGATAACTTCTGAAATTTCCACGACCGAGTGTGCCACCTCTGTGATCTCCAATTAAGGTGGCATAAATACCGCCCTCTCTCGTAGCCTCTCTTTGGTTCATTAGCATCACTTGACTCTTGGAGATAAATTCTTCCGGTGATTGACATCTTGATGTGTCTCCTGCTATTGCTTCATTTCCATAAACCTCTCCAGAATATGTAATCATATCTGCATAAGGTGGATGTGTGAAAACAATATCAGCAGGTCGTGGTAGTTGATCAAGGATAAAATCCTTTGTAAAATCTTGACCTTTATAAAGGTCTAATCCTGCATACTCAACTCCCATATCTCGACATACATCACCGCTAGTTCCAGACCCTTCACAGGCATCGACAAACAGCTTTGGACTAAAGTGTTCTATAATCTCACGGATTACATGACCACTTGTGTTACCACGCCAATTGCTTTTGCCCCAAGGTCCTCTATTTGGAAAACTCATAACTGATTTCATTATGCGACCTCCATGCTTATGTTGTATTCGATTGAATCAACAATTTTATATCCATCTACAAAAGAGGTGTTGCCCAGGCCATAAGGAGTGCGAAGTGACATATTGTCAACCAGTACACCATCAGGATCAAAGTATCTCATCATTCCGTTTTGAGGAACATAGTTGAAAACTTCAGTATCATAACAAATGAATCTATCCAGTGAATCTTCAATTTTATCAACCGTTAAAGATGAGAGCGTATTGAAAATCTCAACTTGCGTATCCCACTCTAACGGTTCATTGTTTGAATCCACTTCTGGAATCCATTTATCCTCAAATACTAATTTCTCCTCATAGTTTCCTCCGCCGGTATAGTCATGTATGATACCTGTAAAAGTACCATACTCATTCACTATGCCTGCTGCGAAAAAACGCACCTCTTTTTTATCTTTTGTTAATACGATGTATTTTGCTACATTCATTTTTTTGTGTCCTCCCAGACTAAAAAGCATAGGAGTCCCCAAGGGGAGTCCTAGCTTGTACGATTGCTCGTGCTATGAACTCCCTTTTGGAGTTAAACTAATTTTTTGTTAAGTAGTTTCTATTCTTTTAGAAACTCATTGAATAGTTGAATGATGTAATCTTTTCCATAATGACGCGCATCATATTCAATAACTTTTGCTATAAAATCTTCATAGTAGTTTGCATCCACTTTGTTTTTTGGTGGATTAAACTCTATTTCAGTTCTTTCAGCTTCAGCTTTTAAATACTCTTCTATGTTTTCATAGTTAAGTTCAAAGAAAAAACTCGCAAGTCTTTCAATTATGCTTTTTCCTAGTTCAACATGCTTTAGAGCATCCTTTGGATTTTCAGTATCCGCCATATAGAAAAGAATATCAAGATCTACTGGTATATCATCCAGAAGTTCTTTTTTTGTTCCCCGTATGGAAATTCCGGAATCTCTATTTTCTGGAGATGTGGTCATCCAAAGAGAGTAATCATCTTCTCCTACTTTTTTTAATGTGAAAGCTGCATTTTTCATAAACATTTCCTTTTATACCTTACTTTTTAAAGCCATATGCTTCAGTTCTTGTTCCCATGGAAGCAGGTCGTTTTCAATCATGTCATATATTAATGATTTTAGTTGATTGGCTTCCCATTGGTCAATTAAAGCACGGTATGGCTGTCTGAAGCTCTCTTCTTTTGTGCATTTTACGGATTCGACAATATTGTTATTCTCATCTCTCATAAAAATAATGAGATCGTCGCTTTTGCTTCCACCGAATAAGTATTTTTCCAAACACTCAATAGCATCATCAAGATTTAGAGAACTTTTTTTCTCCTGCATTACATATAAAACATACAATGCTTTTACATCTGAGAGCATTTTTACTCCCGCGATATCTCTTGCAATTTTTTTTGCTTCTTTCTTTGTCATTACGCTGCCTCTCTTGAATCACTAGATTCATTTTCTTCCACATCAGGAAGTGCAATCGGCATTATAACTTCTTGAAATTCCCCTGTTTTTAAGGCAATTGGAATATTACTGTCATTAAAACAGAGTTGAATCTCTTCAGAATCGCAAGATGCAAGAACATCTAAGATGTATTTTGCGTAAATTGCAAATTGCAAATCTGTATGAATATACATAGATTCATCTTTTTGCATTTGCACATTTGTGTTTTTGCTAATATCAGAAGCAGCCAATGCTTGATTTTTGATAGTAATTAAAATATCAGACTCAAACATTGAGGCCTCTTCTACTGTTTCTTTAAACTCTTTTACATTAAGCATCACTGTTTGTGAAAAGCTTGTTGGTAAAATTCTTTTGTACTCTGGGTACTTACCATTAATAAGTTTTGTGGAGTAGCTTATAAAAGGAGAGTGTATTGAAAATAATACATCATCTGCCTCCGTTTCAATATCCACATCACTAAAGAGTTTGTCTATTGTCAATACTGTTTGACGAGGCAAAATCAGATGCATATCCTCCATAGAAGTTTCACTTGAAACTACTGCGAGTCTTTTTGAATCTGTTGCCACCATATCAACATTGCCTTTTTTTACATTTATAAACAATCCGTTCAGTTCAAACTTTGGATTATTCGTATCTATGGCATGCACTAAATAATGAATAGATTTTATAGAGTTGCCAATTTCTAGCGTTTTTCCATATCCTTTTTCTATTTCAATCTCTTGTGCTTTTGCCTGTGTACTTATTTTCACACGACTTCTGCTGCTTTTGACAACAATGTGATCTTCGTGTAGTTCTATAATTACCTCATCACTTTTTGTTACCTTCAATACAGTAGCAAGCTTTTTGCCATCAAGTGTAATTGCATCGAAGCTGTTATCTGTTAAATCCGCAGACACAAAGCTAATATTTTTAAAGATAATAGTTTGCATATTGTCTGTTGCTTTAACTTCAATCATCCCGTCGTTTCCAACAAAAGTAATAGCTCCTGCATAATCACCATCTTTAGATGTATATGTATTAGCAATTGCAACTGCATTTGAAAGTGTTTTTGTGTTTGTAGTAATTTTTTTCATTGTGTTTTCCTTGTTTTTTTATTTAAAAATAATTTGTTAAGGGAAAACAATGGCATGCTTCACCCTGTTGGGGAAGTGCAATCAAATGCTTTCCCCAACTTGGGTGATTATTATATTATCTCCAATTCAGCATAAACACGCTTAAATACTTTAGAATTAGCTTTTGCATAAGCATTTAGCTTCTCTTCGTAGTCCATTGTGTTATCACTTTCATCAAAAACAGCTTTTATAATTTCATCTGAAGTCAAGCTAGTGCTTGCCAGCAATATCTCTCCTTCATCATCTTTAAGCTGGATTAATCTTAAAGTGTCTTGATTGTTTTGCAAACAACCGTAGCAGCAAAAAATATTTTCACCATCCCTGTTTCCGCCATCTTCATGAAAATAATTTCCACAAGACTCACACATAACAGAGCAAGAATCACATAGTGTTTTCCCGTTAGAGAAGTTAGTATATGCCTCATCTTCTGGTGCTATACTTTTCTTGCAATTTGAACACTCTTCAGTTTTTTCTTTGGAAAGAAAAATATTTC
The DNA here is from genome assembly GCF_009192995.1 of Sulfurimonas indica. GTDB lineage: Bacteria > Campylobacterota > Campylobacteria > Campylobacterales > Sulfurimonadaceae > Sulfurimonas > Sulfurimonas indica. The sequence continues at coordinate 26,988 of NZ_SDID01000015.1, forward strand.
TAGGCAAATGTGCATAGAAAATACCTTTATCTAAGAGTAGATTTTTATCTTTCTCAATACCAATTCTTACACCAGCTTCGACTAATTTGCCATCAGCATACATATAATCATGAAATTCATTGATAAAATGCATATTTTTATCGAATGTATCTGAGAACCCTTCATGAAGGAATCCGTAGCGATCAGATATTAAATTGCCAATATAATCACTTGCGATTTGATCGTAATCTTTTGGATCTTCGTTTTCAAAAATTCGCATTGGAACGCTGATGTCTAGCGAGTTTGGAAGTTTCTTTTTACCACTATCCCAATTGATGTCAGTAACCGTAACATCTTGCACATAGCTGATTTCGGCAAACACTTCCTCGTCATCTTCTGCAGCACCCCAAGATCTAAAATCCTGAATAGCCTTTGTAATTAAAGCTATATTATGCGGCTGCGCAAACATCTCATCCATATTGTCATAAAGATAGTCGGCAAACTCACCTTCGCAAACTTCAGAGCAAGTCGAATATATGTTTTTTAAAACATTTTCGTCTTTTTTTAATTGTTGCATAGTGATTTTTCTAACCTGAAACTCTCCGTCTCTGTTGAAACTTTCGTCAAACAGATCAAAAATTGCTTCAGCTTCATTGATGTCAATATTTTCTATGGCTGAAAAATCCTCATATGAGCAAATCCCCTCTCCGTAAAGATTCATAAAACCATCATCTATTTCATAAACAATTGGCTCAAAATCTTTATCTTCGGAGATAAGCTCAATTACGTTTCCTTTTACTGGTGTGTAGTCTGGTGACTCCACTACCTGATTTCGTCTAATTGCAGTGATTTTATTATCATGTAAAAAAGACTTTGCAAAAAGAGGAGTCAATGGACTGTTTAAAACAACATTAAGATTATTTTCTGCTATTTTTTCATCCAGCAATTCTTTAACCTCTTCTAGTTTTCCCTGAAGTTTTTCAACATCTGCCTTTGTAGGATTTTGCTTATTAATTTTCATGTTGATTTTAATAAACGCCGCATTCTCAAGCATTCCTGCATAATCCTCAATAAATAAAGGATCATCGTTTTGAATACCTTCATCATCGCTGAAAAATCTTTTATCCAATTCGTAGCGAATAGAATCCAATTCTTCAGATAGAGTTTGATTGTGATGATACATTGCCGGAGAGAGCATTGCTTCCATAGAAATGGATTCTCTCTCTTGCTCAGATATCAACCAGATACGGCTTTCGGTTTCGTTTTGTTTGCGACCTATACCGTAATAAAATACAATATAAAAAGATAAATCTTCTTTTTTTGCACTAATTACGATATTGCTGCAAATTTCAGCATTGTCATACTCGTTCCAGTAGTTATAAGTTGCTCTAAAGTGAACATCTTTAATCTCTATTGTGTCTGCAATTTCTGCACCTAGTAGTTCTGCTGCTATTGTTTTTGTTTCGTTTGTCATAATATTTTCCTTGTTTTGTTTTTTTTGATTTTCGTTACGAAAGCCACAAAACGAGGGATACTATAATGGCATTAGCCACTATAGAAATTTTCTCTCTCTTTTGTGGCTAATGCCTTTTTTACTCTATTTCGGTTTCGACGCTTACATTAACACCTGAAGCTGTTTCGGAGCCATATGCCAAATCTCTAGCAGCAACCAAAGCTTCTGCTTCAGTTTTGCAATGAATTTGGTATGTCTCCTCTTCATATGGCGTTGTTGGATCTTCATCCATATCCATAAAGTACGCACGCACTTGAAACTCTAATTTGTAATCCGTTGGAATACATCTGTATGTTACTTCTGTACCGGATATTTTGCTTGGAATAATTTCCATATCTAAAACTTCAACACCATCAAGCTGTTGTTCGACAGCTGAATATATTGCATCTTTTTCGAGTCTAAGAAGATCGAACGCGCTAAAAGTTAATTCTACTTCCAACTCATTGACTTCTTTTACATCTTCAACTGTGCAATTGTACTCATCGCCAATGCAATATCTTGTGGTTTCAACAACTTCAGAAGTTGCTGTGTTTGCACCATCCCAATCTGCATTGAAATCACGAAACGGATTTCCGCTTTCTATTGAATTTTGCACTTTGGCAAAAGCCTCTTCTTTTGAAGCTGCTTCTACTTTTGCAACACAACTATTCCATACTGTTTCTTCTGCCTCAAATGGCACTAAATAAGTTTTCATAAATTATCTCCTCTGATATACAAAAGAGACACACCAACCCCTTTGGGGTAAATGACTTGTGTGTCTCTACCCCGTTTGGGATTAGCTCTTTATGAGCGACTATTTTATTTAGATTTGTTTACGGAAAATTGTTACGAGAAATGCAACATTGTTTCGTAGCAATTTATTTCGTCTTGCACTTCTACGCAAGCATAACTGTTTTTGTTCCAGATAGTTTCAGCGGCAGCTTTTGCACTAACAAAAGTGTAGTGGCATTCAACCTCAATGCTTTCGCCGATATCTCTTAGTTCTTCTGTTTCCCAGACCTTAATAACAAATCTTGGAAATTGTTCGTAATCATCAAAAAATATAGTTTGTGTATCTATCAACTTATCATTTTTGAATTTATCAATAATGATTCCTGTATCTTCTGATGTTTTTATTTCTATCTTATCCTTGTCCAGCAGACAAATTGTTTGATCTGTATCTCTATATACAATATACTCAACAAGCTCATCTTCCATAATATCCCCGTTATAAAAAGGGTATAGATATTTTTGGTATTGATCAATGAGATACTCTGTTGGATTATAGTTATCTTCAAAACTGTTGACAAAATCCAAAAAATCATCATTTGCATTTTCTGGATTAGATAATATCTCCAAACTTGCTTCTTTTGTCTTGCAGTCATATCTTATTGATAGAACATCATTATTTTTGACTGCTAAAGCTTCAAGAATGTCAAAATTTGTATCAAAATTAGAAGCGTTGAAGGTTTTTCCGTTTGTTTTTAAATTTACTATTGTCACAATGTCTCCTTTATGAGAATAAAAAAGACATACCAATCCCCCCACAGGGATTTGACATGGTATGTCTTGTCCCTGGTGGGATTGGCTCTTATGAGCGACTTTTTGACAATGCGAAGTATTTTAACACCACTAATGTGTATTAAATGACTTCGTTTGCTAATACTTTTATTATTGCATACTCATCAGCAGTACCTTCTCTGTGCAATGATGCACCAGATTCCTCAACCAACTCATGAAATACATCATCACTGATACATTCATCTTTGTTGAGTTGCATAACTCTAAGGAGTGGTTTTTGTATTTTTAATGAACCTGCACAGATATTGCTTATCTCTTCTTGAGAAAACCCAAGAGTTGATAGTGCTTCTGCCATCATTTTGTTTTCAAAGGCAAGGTTTTGATTCTCCTCGTCTTTTTCACTCATTTCTGAGCCTCGATGGTTTCCACACACTTCGCAATTATCTTGTTCATCAAATGTAGTTTCCATACAGCAAATTTCACAGTAATATGTATTACTGTCTTTTTCAACAAGCTCGGAGTTTTCCGGATTGAAAAAGTTGTCAAGCTCTTTGATTGAAATAGATTTCGCTGCATATAATGTATCGTCATCATCGCTATATTTAAAATATGCGTGAAGCTCATTTTTATACAATTTGACTTCCATTTCTTCTAATTTAAACTCGAATGCCTGCAGATTAGACAGTGTAATATCTGAAATATCTTTTTTTCCATCATATTCACGCAAGTCTTCATGCGACATAACATTTGAGCCCAATATTGCCTCGTCAATTATTTTAGAGTTTGAGACATCTTTTTGCGCTTTTTTAATAAGCTCATATTGCTCTTTTGTAATTGTCAACATTGTAATTGCCGCGTCGTAGCTTCCGTGAAAATCCATTTTTATATTAAAAGTTGTCATAATTTCTCCTTCAAGAAAATCGCACACATCAACCCTTGCGGGTGACATTTGATGTGTCTTCCCGCATAGGGTTTGTGAGCTACTGGATAGCAACTATAAGTAGAAATTTTGCAATAAAATACCCTCTGGACTAAACCAGTATTAAGATTTTTACTCTAATAAGTATTTATCGGGGATTTTATTTACAAAAGTTGTTTAATTCTTGCGGTGTAGATGTTGGTACTTACCAATTGACAGTGCTACGCCGATAAACAGTGCAACAACAGCAATAATCTCATAAGTTTCCATATCGTATCCTTTCTATTTTTCTTTTAAATATTTACCTATTATAGCGAATGCCAATCCAAATGTAAACGCCGGAACACTAAAGCTTTTAGTCGTTATCAACATAAACACTGTGGATGCCACTGCAGAACCTCCAATAACATAAAATATATCCGCTGTTAATTCAGCAAAAAATATCTTAACTTTTGTTGATTCTGGGTGTGTGTATATCTCTTCATACCATTTTTTTAGCAATCCGAGTTCACTTAATAGCAATAAGAATATAAGAAGGAAAAAACCGCCAATTATTTTTATTAATATAATTTCCATTTTTAAGTCCTCGAAACTTCCCCATAGCTATTGCTGTGATTGCATGGGAAGTAAATTATTTTTTACCCCCATACAATACGGGATATTTGGATTGCTTTTTTTAAAAAAGACTCTTGCCTGTACCACTATGGACAAGTTCGAGCTTCTCTTTTGCTATGGGATGTCTGGTGTAAAGTCCGTTTTGAACTTCATTGTCTATCTTAAACTCTAGAACTTTAAACTCTTCATCAGACAAAGATATAAGATATCTGTCATCATCGTATGTAGAGTCGTAATCGTTTTGAGTTGAAACAAAAATTACCGGTCCTATATTTTTTTCTTCATAGTGAGCGATATATGAATCCCCTACTTTTGGCAACAATCCTTCTCTAAGAATTTTTTTTCTAAATATTGGATTGCTCACATGATATAGATTTATCATAAACTCTCCTATGCTACAAGATCAAACAATGACGGAGTTTTACTTGTGTAAAACAGCTCATATGCTTTTTTGTAAATCTCATCGCCTGAGATATCAAATACTACAACTCTGTCATAGTCATCAATCTCAAGTTCTTCTGTTTGTCGGCCAAGCTCTGCTCGATACTCTTTGTCTTGAGAAATTTTAATGTTTCCCTTTTTCCACTTGTTGTACCATGCATCGTAACCGTCAACTGAATATCCACTACCACCACCATTGCTGCCGTCGATATTGTTTTCTTTTAAAAAAGAATTTAGATCGCTCTTGAACTGTTTCCAATTCTCAAAACGATTAATTCTCTCTTGCCATTGATATTCATCTGCTTTATGCCATAGTGTTGAGCAAAAGAAAACATCAATGTTCTTTTTTAGAACTTCGATATCACTCAGTGACTCTTTATATGGTGCAGCATAGAACTCTCTAAGCCAGGAGATAAACTCCTTGTCTTTTCTTAAATCGAAACGACCATATCTCTTATTGTCCCAGGAGCTGCCCTCAATCTTTCCACCTCTAAAGTGAAATTTATGAAAATATCTCTCTTCGTATTCATGAACATGATAGCCGTTATCTATGCTAATATTGGCATATTTCCGGAATGGAACAAGATCAAAACTAAGCCATCTGACTGTTCTTTGGTAAAGCTCATAGTCAGATAAAGGAATATCTTTTAAACACCCTTTTTCTTTTTCGATCTTATTGTATTGGAGTATCTTGCTCTTTATTTCACCGGATATAAACTCTTTAATAAGAGCTTTCATCTCTTCCTGTGTTTTTGGGAGCATGTGGGAAAAGTCTGTATCGTCATAGTGCCACCATTCGCCTACATCATGAAACACCTCAAAAAAGCTGTATTTCTTTAAAATGTTTGCTTTTCTTATGCGGTCACATTCGCGATAATACTTTGCCCATCTGTTGTCTTCTCCTCCTGTTGGAGCCGGTGGTTCTTCTTCCTCAAACTCCTCATCATCTCCAAACAAGCTAAGTTGTTTTGGTTTTGAATCATTTGGATTTTTAAGAAGTGGCCACCAGTCACAAAGCGCCTTTAAAACACCTTCAAGTTTTTCATCGGATGTTTTCATGCAACTGTTTGTTTTGTCATAAGCTACTTTTAACTGAAGCCATACAATCCAATCATAGTTTGTTTTATTTGCTTTGTCTCTAATAGTAAGGAGTTGATACTTCTCTTTTTTTGTTATTAGGACCTCATCAAAATTATTTTCTAATGTTTCAAGATATTTATTTGTTGCGGTCTCTTTTTTTACTGTGCAGCAATACATTATGCTTCTCCTATTATAATTCTTACCACAATTCCTGCAGCAATTAAATCAGCTATATAGTTAGCGGCGAAGCTTGACATTTTTTTTACTTTTATTGTTTTCATAATAAGTCTCCATGACTTTTTAGACATAGAAATCCCCAAAGGGAAATCTAGTCGATTAAAACTAAACTCCCTTTGGAGCTAAACTTATTTTAGAGTTGAGTAAAAGATATTTAACTTTAATTTTTTAATGTAATGAGCGCTTTTTCGATTTTTAACTTCATTTCTGGAGTAAGATTGTAATTTGTCAAAAACCATTGAAGGCCTTCTTTTGAAAAATCTTTAAAATCTTTTTTTGCATACTCTTCTAACATTAAATTTCTTATAAAGTCAGTCATTTTTTTATCCTTTATATCCCATCGGAGGGATAATTACTTTTCTGCAAGTGTTACAGTAATCCATGTGTCATTACTAAATTCATTCCACATGTCATCATTTATTGCTTTCAGGTCGTTTACTTCGCTTATAAACCATTCTATTTCACTTTCTAGTTTTGAAGATATTTCTTCTCCTTTAAAAGATGCGTAGACTAATCTAGAAACTTCTTTCATTCCGTTTGCAATGAAATTTGTTTGACCGCCTGCAGAATGGTAGCTGGTAAATACCAGATATTTTTTGTCATTTGGTAGTTTAAATGCCTTCCATTCTGCAGTTTCAAACAATATTGTGTCGCCACAATCTGCTTCAATTGCTGCAACCTGCGGAGCTTCATCAAAATACTCGCCGGTTTCAGTCGGATTTACCAGATATGCCATCGCTTCAAGCAATGCAATATCTCCTTTCTCCTCCTTAAGGTCTATTAGAACTTTATGTGCCCACTTTTCTTTTTGTGAAGGCGTCCAATCTTCAAATCCTTTTGGCGCCTCTGCTTTTACTAAACCCGGTTGTAAAAATCTAATTTCTGCTTGCATTTTAATCTCCTTAGTTTTCAAATATACATTCACAGGCAATTTGTTTCCAATCTTGCTTGCATTCTTTTTTCATTTTTTCTAACGAGTCATAAAAATATTTCACATTGTTTTCTACTTCACTTACTGAATAATCAGCAAGGTTGATAGTTTCTGTTTTATATTCTCTTGCATCTCGCTCACTATCCTCATGCCAATCATAAAAGAACTTATCTTGCTGAGAATAGATCCAAATATCTTCTGTGATTTTGATAGCTACCTGCTGATTGTCCACATCTGTAAACAATAAGCATTCTGCATCTACACCATATTTTTCAATTTCCTCAATCGTACCGACTGAAGCTTCGTCCCCAATAATTTTCAGTTCCATTATGATCTCTTCTTTTTGTGTTTTTCCTAAAAACATCTTTTCTCCTTTATGCAACATCAAACAGCGTGCCATTCTTAAAAACCTCTAGCTGATTTTCGTCATAAAGATTTGATGTCTCCATCTCCTCTTTTTTAACTTCGTCATCTTTGGCTTTGATTTCAGATTCGCTGTTGTCTATTACAGGGTTTTTTTCATTCTCATCTTCAGCAGATATGTTTATGTTCATATTTGGAAGCAAATTTTGAATATTTTCAGGAAGTAGTGTAAAACTGCTTTTCCAATACTCTGTTGCATCCTCAATACTTATATCCATCTCCTCTGAAGCGTGTTTTGGATCCTTTAACCATCCTCTGATGCGCCCAACTTCCAAGTTTAGTTTTTGCATAAACTTTTTATTGAACTGAAAATGGCAGTTTCCGTTTTTGTGTGGTTTTACCGTTGTGAAAATATCACTCTCTAGAAGTATTGTATTTTCATGGAAGTATGCATCACCGATTTTATATTGAACCCAATCAGTTTTGTTTTTATCACTATAAACATAAAGCACACCATCTTTTTCCATTACACGCTCACCGTTTTCATTTGGCTTGTTTGTATGCACATATACTTCTTTGATTTTTCCATCAAGCGTTTTGGTGCCTTTTGGAAGAATTCTGTTTGCAACGGCAAAAAAGATATTGGACTTCACTCCATATTGCAACTTTCCGTTGTATTTGTTTGAATTTTGAAATTCTTCGTCATTTACTGCAAAACCAAGGTTTCTTCCAATTACAGAAACATCTCTGATGTTTTCATACTGTTTGTCAGCCACTCTGCCTTCTCTTTTATCCCAGTCATCCACATAGTAATGGAGAATGACTCTGTAATCAAGTGCATATTTGTCAAGTTTTTTATCTCGCTTGTTGTAACGAAAAGTATCCTTCACAAAATGCTGATTTGACTTGTAAAGTCTTATCCCCTCCTCTGTCGTGAATGTGTCATAAAGCTCAAGCATTTGCTCTTCATAGTAATGGTTTGCATTTTTAAGTACCCAGATAACAACAGATCGAATGTTACTCTCATTAAAATCAATACTTGCATTTGCCATTAATTTGTTTTTGAGTTTGTCTCTTGTTGAGCGAGTCAATCTTTTTGTAATCTCTGTGAGATTATTAAAGATCTCTTCCCAATATAAGTTTTTGAGTCCTTGTATTTTGAGTTTAAATGACTCTTTTACCTCGTTCAACTTTATATTGAGTTCCGCAAAAAGTTCTTCATCAAGTTCGGAAAGCTTCATATAGTTACCTATAAGTTTTTCCATCTCTTGATTATAAAGCTGGACCAGTACAGAGACCAGGTCTCTCCCTGATACAAGTTCATTCTCTACTCTTTTTTGAAACTCTCTCTCTTTTTTTTCTGCTCTGCCAACGGAAGAAAAATAATCATCTTCCTTCTCCTGTGCTTTAATTCTAAATGTCTGCTCAAACCATAAATCAAATGGATCAACGGCAACTTTAGAATCGCCTCGATGGTATCTGCTTTTATCATATTTCATATAGTTGAGTTCTACTTTTACAAGCGAAACATATGCCCTAGCCTTACGATCCTCAGCATTTAAAAAATCAAAGTTACCAATGATTTTCACTTTTGCCTTACGATCTTTAAGCGCCTGTGCTATACCTTTGTGCTTTCCCCATCTCTGTGGAATAACAAGATAGATATATTTTGCATTTGCTTCGCGTATGATTCTTGTTGCCCATTGTTCATACTGAGAGTACGGCGGATTACAAAACACTACATCTGCTTGCTTGTCAATCAGAGTATTCTGCTCAAAATCCATACCGACAACAAGTGTTTCTTTTGGCATCATATCGACTAAAATCTGAGATTTTTCAATGACCATGTATTTGGTAATAAACACACGATTAGCGTATCTCTCGTTCTCGTCTCTCCATGATTTGCTCTCTTTTTTAATATCGTGGTAATAGTATTCGCCAAGAAGCGGTTGCTCTTGGGCAATCTTTTTAATGGTATCAAATACTTTACCATTTCCGGCACCAATATCAAGCATTGTGTATCTTTTGCCGCTGGCACGATATTTTTCTTCGCCGACTTTATCCCCAAGTAGGTCCCAATACATTGCTTCAATAATTTCGCGCGTTGTCGGGTACCATTCAAAGTCTTCTTTTAGTTTTTTTATAGTTTGTAAAACTCCCATATTATTCTCCTATGGATTTTAATACACAAAGCACTAAAATCCCATAGTGGGAATTTCAGGCTCATGTGTATACATGATTGAAACTCCCTATATGGAAGTTAAACTTAAGCTATTTTATAGGTAGGGTTGAGTGTTTTTAGCACTTTTGTATGGATATTTTCAAGCATCTCGTTGTCAATACTTCCAATTTTTTTTACAAATCTCTTTTGAGAAAAGTTTTTTATTTGGAAGCATTCTATAGCAGAGAGCTTTGATAATCCATTTTGAGGGGAATTTTGAATTTTTATTATCCATGGAAAATCTTCAAAGAAATCTTTCCACTCCGTAATGGGCACAACAATGCTCAATCCAAATCGTCCAATGCTATCGCTATTGATAACTACAGCTGGTCGTTCTTTTTGAATTTCACTGCCTATACTGGGATTAAAATTAATCATCCATATATCGCCTTGTTTAATATTCATACAACTCCCCTCCAGTTTCTCCAAGTTCATCACATAAAGCCAAATACTTTTTGTTTTTAGAGGCCAATTTTGCACCCTTTTCCCATTTTGCTAATTCTTGTTTTTCAACATACTCTTCAATCGCTGTTTTGTATATTGAATTAAGAGAAACTTTTAATTCATCTTTTAATTTGCTAACTTCTTTTTTTAGATTAGTCGGAAGATTAAAAGATACTTTTTCGTAGGTATTTTTTACAGTCATTTTTTAACTCCTCTTTTTAATACCATTATACAACATTTTTTAAAAAGTATAAAGCTTCATCGTCTATCTCTGATTGAGAAAGATTACTGATTGGTTCATAATAATATACCATTGGCATAATGTCCCAATTTGCATCTCTGTAATCAGTGATACCTTTTAAAGCTAAAGCTTTTTTTTGTGCTTCTGGACTCAAATCCTCAAAAAAGATTCTTTCTGAGTCTAAGTCTCGGCTATCTTTTTGGAAAGCCATCTCTTCTTCTCCTTTTTAATGTCCCATGAGCTCAATCCATTACCGAAAATTACTTTATAAAGTATTTCAATAAGCTCTTTTGCCATTGGAATAATATTATTGTCTGTGTCATTTCTCCAGCCAGTGATAATAATGGCTTTTGTTGGAGATTTTCTAACAGCAACAACTGTATATGAACCGGCTTCCGGATCGTGCACTTCAAGAGCGATTCGCTCTCCAATTTTTGCTTGCTGCAGCTTGCCTGCAAGAGGATGTGCATAACTTACGCTATTTAGTCCTCTGAGGTAAAATTTTATTAGTGCGTATACACTAAAAACGATGCTGAATTTAATTTCAGTTTTTTGTGCTACAACATTATTCATTTAATTGCCTCCAAATTGAGCCGCAACTACATTTTCGCAGTTTTCTATATAGATCGAATTGATTTCGGCAAACGCCTCTTCCATTTCCCATATGTTTAACTCTCGTTGAAGTTCTAATATATTGTCTAGTTCGTACATTTTTATTTCCTTATTGTCAAAAAGAAAGCAGACCTATCCCCCAAGGGAGATAGAATTTACTCCCTTGTGGATTTGAGTCTTAATGACTAACTATTTTATTCAAACGATACATTTACTTCAGTTATATATATCGTTTCTTCTCTACCTGCTTTATTAAACGGGATTTTAAGATAATAGATATCAAGATATCCATAGTCTTGAAAGATAGAGCCAATAAATGCATAATCACTTACCAGTCCGCTTTCGTCCACATCATCTAAAATAGGATCTATTTTAAATAACTCTTTTAAATGGTTTTCAAGACTTTCTTTATCTTTCCATCGAGTGCCTGTAAGCTTTTTGCTCTCATTTGCGATGAAACCGATTTTTCTGTCTTGTGCAAAACCTTCGAGTTCTTTTGAAACTGATTCTAGAGAACAATATCTTCCTGTTCTTGCATTATCAATCTCCTCTTCATTTGTTATGTCCTCAAGATACCCTTCGTACATTGGCTGCATATAGTATGGATCATATTCATCCACATCACCATCTTCACCGTAAAGTTCGGATGTTTCAATAATTACAGCTCTGAGGTTTGTTCCTTCGAGGATTTTATTCGCCTCTTTTGCAAAATCTTCCGGTGTTAAAGAGAGTGCTTTTTTCATACATGTTTCACATATGTATTGAGGATCATCACAATTACAAACTTTCTTAATCAAGTCTATATGTTTGCCCTCGCACTCCTCTAGTGGTACATGATAATGTTCTGTATGTTCTTTGTGGGAATCGTAACAATCATCACACATTCCCGCTCCGCAAGAATCACACAAAAAATGGGTAGAATTATTTTCTTTACAATAGACACATGGCCTAATATCAATCATTGCATCATCGTTATCAAGTGTTGCAAAAATTGCATCATTTAAAACTTTGAGCTTTTTATTGATTTTTATTTCTTTATCAAACCACTCTTGGGCATGTTCAATACTCTCAAAACAATCAGCCTGAAGCTTATCCTTTTCATCATATATCCCAAACTCACCAGCTTTATATTCTTTGACAAAATATGTTCTATTGCCGGCTTTTATTTCATATGCCTTTGTTTTATTTATGAGATAGTTTTCCAGTGCATCCTCGCAGTCAAACTCAGCAATAACATAATCGTCATCACCCGTATCTAACCATAATTCTCCATCCTTAAAGCTTTTAAAGACTCTAAAGTGAACGCCTTCATAGTTATAATACGCCAATCCATTTTCTAAACCATGTAAAGTTCTACTGGCTGTTACCTCTTGTAGTGCAACTTCTTTCAATGAATTGTTATCTGTTTGACAATTTGGGCATTCAAAACTATCTCTATCCTCAACCATAAAGTAGCATCCGCAATCTTCACATTCAAATTTTTCCAAATCTTCATCTTCATCTTCGTTATAGATAACTACTTTTAAATCGTGAAGCATCACCTCGCGGTCTCTATCAAAAACTCTTACTGAATTATATTCATCAATTCTAAGCTCTTCCAAAACCGCTGTTGTTACTTCTTCACCTGTTACTATTATTTCTGTCATAATTTGTCCTTTATAGGTTAAAAAAGACATACCAATCCCTACAGGGATTTGACATGGTATGTCTTGTCCCTGTATGGGGTTGGCTCTATGAGCAAGTTTTTATTACTAAAACATTCATTTGAATTAATCAATATTCTGTTTTAGTCATTTCCATAATCTATTGCATTTTTAATGTCGATGGTGTTGTCGATGTTTTGAAATCTTTTTGGCTCATTTTCTCTGCACATAGTACAAATATATAAGCTATTTTGACCTCCATCTACAACAGTGGCATATGCACTATCACAACAGCTACAATAGACTTTTTTTGTTTTTTTTGGCAATAGCACATCTAAAATAAAATCATAAGCGCTAATGTATTTTGTGCAAGATGATAAATGATAATCATCAATAATTGATTCCATATGGTCCAAATAATACTCATACTCATCATAGCCATCACTGTTTTTATACTCAGTGTATGCTTTTTGCGCCAAGTCTTTGTATTTTGGATTGGAGAGCAAGAAATCAGTAAAAAGTTCTTTGTTAAAATACAAAACTTCTTTCTTTTTCTCTTCTACTCCAATTCTAACCCATTTTGGAAAAGCTTTGTCGATACACATATCAATCATACTTCCATCAAAATCGCCATTCCAATTTGTTTCCAATTTTTCAGAAACATATTTAAGATTTTGTTGCGTTAGACGCATTATTTTTAAACTTTTCATGACCATATCCTAAAGAGCACCAAGCGTATGGAGAGATACTTTATAATCTGTGTTTTCACAAACTAATCTATATTCTTCATTTTCTTTAAATATTCCAAGGATATTGTCTTCATCTATATTGATTTTATATAAAAATCCATCTTCTTCATATTTTGTAGACAACAAATAGTCATCTTCAAAATCCCACATGAAACAATATGGACTTCCATCAATAGTAATTACATCTGCCTTTTCCAACAGCACCTTAAACATTTCAACACTTATTGCGTTTTTTTGTTTTCCAAGTTGCTCAGAGTAAGTGTTCCACAGTGAAGTTGTATAATGAAGTTTTTCGCCACATCCTGATGCTATTGCTTCAACATAGGGTGTTTCATCATAAACTTTGTGTGCATCTTGCAAGCAACTGTCTGAGCCATTATTATTTTCAAGAGTGTAAGTTCCTTTGACTAATTCAAAATCTGTTTTATCAGACAATATATCAAAAGCCCAACCTTCTCTTTGCTTCTTGCTCATTGCCTCAAAATCTTCTGGCTTCTGTGCAGTTATCAGTCCTGGCAGGATGTATCTTATTTCTATAATTTCTTTATTGTTTGTATTTTCAGTTGCCATAATTAATCCTTTAAAGAATTCAGAACACACCAACCCTTACGGGTATGACTTGATGTGTCTTCCCGCATAGGGTTTGTGAGCTACTTGGTAGCAACTAATGCGAAGTATTTTAACACCCTTGAGTATTAAATGACTTCGTTTTTAATATGAACCTTCGTATGTGTCATATCCATCCAACTCTTTTACATAAAAAAGCGTATCGGATATATTGCTTTGAACTAAATCAAAACATAAGGTTTCATCATTTTCTTCTTCGGAACGAATAAAAGCCAAGCAGCTCTCAAGAGTTCCTTCGTATACTGTATGCATCTTACATTCCTTTGATCGACTGAATTGAACCGTGTGGAGGAGTAATTCTCCTAGTTTCTACTTCAAAGCCTGAAAACATACCTGTTGATAAATCAACAAATATCTTAAAATTTTCGTTGCTTGTCGCGTAAACCAGACTGTCTCTTCCGTCCACTGTAGTTCTTTGTTCAAAATCAACATCAAGAAACCGTTTCATTGCATCATGAATTTGTTTTTTTGTATATTGTTTCATTTTTGATCTCCCTCATTAAGGCTTTGAGTATTTAACCTTTTTGCAAGATTATCCGCTGCTTCAAAAGTTGCGAAATATTTTGTACCTACGGTTGCTATAAAGCCAGAGTAGGATACATTTATTTTTTCAACACTGTATTTACAGCCATCAATGCGTCCATCGTAAAACGATACAACATAAACAAATTTTTTGTTTCTTACTTTTTTATAATCAATCATGATGCCAATCCTCCGTGCGCGATAATTGCATGGTTTACTGCTCGCTTTGTAAAGCTTGAGTTTTCCATTTCCAACAGCACATCACCTCGGATGCCACCAATCTTACTTGTATCAATATGATGTTTTGCGATAAACTGATTTGTTCCATACTCACAGTTTCCTGCTTGTATTGAATCTGCAATACCAATAAATACACGAGAAGCTTTTTCAAAAAGTTCTGCTTGAGAAATTTTCTCAAGTCTTCTTTTTTCTAAAGCCTCTAACACCTCAACAATAAATTCTCTTAATGTTTGTGTTCCATCAATATCGCGCGCTATTACATCACATATATCAAAATGGTACTCCTCGTTACCTTGCTTAATAGCCCATTGAACGGTGTCTAAAGAACCCGATATGCTTGTTTTTACAAGCTCATAGTCATATCTTTTTTCCAATCGCTTTATAAGCTTCAAATGGTTGTAAGTTTTTATTTGAGGAGCATTTGGTTTTGAAGAAAATTGACAAGGAACTGTTGTGATTTGAATCGTTAAGTCATCTTTCACTTTAATTGCCTTGCCAATGATTGCATAATAAGTTTTTGCAAACTCTTCTTTAATTGTTTTAAGTTCCCAAGATTGGAGACTCTCAACAATTTCGATTGCTAGATCATTTTTGTCTTCATATATCAACTCAACAAGAGTCTGGTTCACAACACTATCATTATAGTAGTTGTTGTCGTATCCACCAATCTCAAGTTCATTGTAAATATATGATTTCATATCAATATCATCTCTCCATGAAGCTATGATTTTGACAAATTTTTCTTGTAGCTCTTTATCTTTTTTACAATACAGAGCATAGAACTCATCTTCATAAATTTCACCCTCATCATCACGATAGGTCAAGATAATCTGTTCGGATTCATATTGATGCCCAACATGCCAATCTTTACCTTTTCGGTGATAGACGCAGAGTTTATCGTTTGGATCAAGTTCTTCAAAGTGTGTTTTCATGCACTCTTCAATATCCATTCGCCAGAAGTCATCAACAATCATTTCATTGTAATTGTCAAGCCTTCCATCGATGTGTTTACAGTTGTATCTATCTTCCATATAGCCTGAGCCATGAACCAGTGAGTAATCACCAATATAGCCGTTGCTGTTGAAAGAAATTATGTCGTCATCATATTCCCACTCATCCTCATAATCGAAGAGCTCATCTTTGTAAAGTTCTTTTTTGTCAAACTTTAAAAGATTTTTTATCATCTCTGCTTGAGAATTGATATCACTTTTGTATTTCGTGATTGGAAAATAGCCAAGAAGCTTATCTGGAGCATAGTAAATTGTTATTTCACTTACACCTTCAAACTTTTTGTCTATCAATTCTTGTAATTTGATTTGTGATTGCGCTTGTTCTTTGCTTTCATACTGAAAGTGTTTTTTGGAGTCTGCTGCAATCCATATATCTTTTACGAACAGGTTGTTTATATTGGATTTAGAGATTTTATCAAGGATAAATGCTTTCTTTTTATCATCCTTCAATATTCCCCAGCCATACACAAAATGATATGGAGCTTCATAAAGCTCATACCCTTTACCTTTTACAGCCTTTCCAATGCGAAACCCATTTGCCTCAATGTTTTTTATTGTAATTTCTTTAGCATTCATAATTTACTCCTATGAAAGAAATAAACATATGTTTAAATTTTGGCATAGGAGTCCCTTTCGGGAGCTTCTAGCCACATATGTTTATGCGGTCAGAGCATCCCGAATGGGGGTGCTAAACTAATTCGTATCTATTAGGCGACTTTAAATTTTTGAAACCAGTCAATACCGTAATTTATATCTTTTTCGATATGTAAATGGCAATAGTCTGTGGCCGTCAAACTCCAATAAAGTCGATTGATTGTTTCTTTGAGACGCTCATCTATAAAGCCGTAAGCTCTTAACATAACAACCGTTGAGGTTTTCATGCTTTTACTTATTACTTTTGCTAGAATATCTCTTTGTTTTTTATACACCTCATCATTTTTTCTTACATCTTGATGGTTTCAAGTTTTTGTTGAAACTCTTCCATGACTATACCTCTCTCAATTCTTGAAGTGTTAGCCACAGGCCATCATCAATATCGCTTTGTAATACTCCACTCTCATAAAGAGTTCCTATGTATTCTAAAGCGGGACCAGGTTTGTAAAATGTTGTGTGGTACCACAACGGAATTGATTCTCCATCGCGCTGTATTACAACATTTGGTCTGTAATCCTGAGTTAATCCACTAGATTTTATTGCAAACACAATATCTTCTGTTATAAAAGACACAATAGTGAAGTCCCCCTGGTTTCCAATAACTTTGTCTTTGTCATCAAACCAATAAAAAATATGGTCGTCATTAAAAGAGCCGTCATATACACCAATTGCAGCCGTATTTGTAAAAACACCTTCTGCATCCAGGTAGTCATCATTCCATCTGCCTTTTACTTCTATTAATTCATAACTCATTATCTATCCTTCATATAAAAATTAATAAGAGATTTTCTGATCTCTTCTTGTTTTGTTTGAAACTTTATAGTTTTTAAAAAATCCATACCGAAGTGGTTACGGATTCTTTGAGTTTCTGGTGAACAATAACTGCCCTCCCACTCTTTTACAAAGTTGCTTTTCCACTTTCTTCCATACTGAACCATAAAAAATTCAATTGTTGCAGCCATGCCATCAAAGTTCATTTTCTTAAATGAGTTTTCATAAAAATACAAAGCATCTTTATGTTTTTGAGACATTATTGCTTCAACTTCTGCTGCCGTAATTGGCTTAAATGTATCATCTTTTACATAGATGTAATTTTGATTCATTTTAACCATTGCAAGCAGCCCTTCGTAAGACAATTGTATTGACTCGGGAATATTTTTATAGTTCCAATTTGCAAGATCTTTTAATGTATCACATCTAAACAAGTGTGTGCCTGACTCTCTATAAAGAGAAATAAAATCTCCTTCATATCCAGTTAGCAACAGCTTGTCGTGTTCTGTGATATCTTCTTTGAAGTTTTCAACCACAGGCAGCACCTCTTTTAAGAGCACTTGATATCCCGAGTTGATTTTTGGTATTTTACACATGAAGTCCTCCTTGGGAAATAAATTCTGTTGCATCGTCAATAGAGGTAAATCTATCTTCCAAGCATTTGCCATTTTTCCACACAGAGAATTTTTGGACACCATTGGTGTTGAATTTAATCGTTCCACCTTTGAATTTATCCACTACTGTGTATTTCATGCTTCCGTTTTGAAGTTTTACAAAATCCCATTTTTCCAACAGATAACTTCCTTCTTTAAAATTGATAATCATTCCATCAATATTTAAAAAAGTGTTCTCAAAATAAATTTTCAAGAACTCCGCATCTGTAAAATTTATGGCAAGGTTATAGATATTTCTATCAAATGCAATTGCTTGCTTAATATCAATCCATGACTCTCCACCTCTAGGACCTATTTTTGGTATCTTTATTGTTGGTAAATCTTCAAGAAAATCTTTCCATGAAATATATCCATAACGCGATTCACCATAATTAATATAGGGAGATTCAGTACCTTTTAATAATAAAGGTAATTCAATTCCCCATACTCTTCTGTTTTTTAATTTTGACATAATAAAAAAGTCCTCCCAGACTATAATAAAGCATAGGAGTCCCCAAGGGAGTCCTAGCTTATACCTTTCGGTGTGCTAAAACTCCCTTTTGGAGTTAAACTTTTTTGACATTAAAAATCCCTCTGAACTTAATCAGTGTTTAAAATTTAACAGTTTTAAGCTAGGGGGATTTTAGTTATTTGGAGTGGGAATGGTTAGAATTGCTTTGGTAAAAGTAGTATAAAAAACCTACAAACATTAAAACAGCAATTGCCATCAACACGCTACCAATTATTTGAATGTTGTCCATATTCTATCCTTTTTCAAGTTCTAATTCATTAAGTTTTTCAAAGTAAGATACTCTAATTTTATAATAAATTATAGCCAGAAAAGGAATTAAAATCAATAATACAAACATTCCGGCAATAATCATTCCGCTACTTTTTTCAACTAATTTAATATAAAGACTTCCGAAACCTCCAAAAAAGACAGCAATTAAACCGAGTACAAAAAACATTCTTGTCCTCAATTCTATTGCTTCTTCTCGAAGTCTATCAATCTTTGCCATAATATTCCTTTTATTGCGCAAAAATCCCTCTGAACCTAATCAGTGTTTAAAATTTAACAATTTTAAGTTATGGGATTTTTAGTGTTTGTGTTTCTGTAGCTTTTTAAGGTCTTTTTCCAGGGTGGAAGCGCCTATTGTTAAAAAAGCTATTATTGAGCCGAGTATTAATGTTCCGATGATCGTTCCCATTGTTGACTCCTCTTCTCTTTAAGTGTTTCGTAAAAAATATTGATATATCTTCTACTCTTTTCTTTTAGTATTATACCAACAAAGAAGACAATGGTCAATATCCAAACTGTTGCAGTTTGAAACCCATCATCACTGCCCATATCCACTATAAGAGTCACTATTGAGAAAGAAGCCGTATTTGGACCAAGGTCTTTAAAGAAGTATAATATACTGGCCACATTTCTTTCTCGTTCTGCATTGTCTACACAGCTATCAACTGTTTTTTCAGCCAACAGTGCCAAACCATTCCTTAGCATTAAAAGCAGCGGAAAGGCTTCGACCACAATTAACCAAAACAGTATCTTGTGATGGAGATAAAAACAAATGAATTGATTCCACATGGTTTCAAACATCTTATCTCCTTAAAACAGTGTGCCGTTGGCAAAGTTTTGAAGCAAATCAGCACTATAGAGAGTAGCGGCCACAGACGCGGCTTTTTTAGAATCGCTTGATAATTTACCAAGCAGCTCTTTTGCATACTCCTCATAGAGAATAAAACCTTTTGCAAAGCGAGAATAGTACCCCATTTTGTTTGATCTCATATATTGATTAAAGGATCTAAAATCTTCAATCTCAGCTTTAATTTTCAAAACTTTTTCGACACCCTTTCCGTCAGTTCTCTCAAAATCTACAACTTCACCCTGCTCTATCAAAGAGCTGTAGTCAATAGCCTCATCCGGCTCTACCAGAGTTTCAAAATCGCGAGCTGCATCTTCTGTTACAATTGATGTATTTCCTTCTGCTTGTGTTTCAACTTTGGAATTCTCTGTATCATTTTTGAATTTATGATCCCTGATATCTGCAGCCAATTTTGCAAACACTTCTTCAAAACCATCGTTAAGGTTATACTGTTCGCAATTATTGGCTAAATCATCAAAGAATCCAAAACTTCCTTCAAAATTTGAATTTGATTTGATTTCATGATGGAAATATTCTTCATCCCCTCTTATGCAATTTCCTACAATCTCCCTATGTATTTTTACTGGAAGTTTGAAGTTTTGAATATTTGGATTTTGAAGAACAGACCATTGAACCCATCTGTATTTGTTTTTTGAAAGTTTCAGTAGTTGTTTTTGGCCTACAACAATATTTTTTGCAAGTTCAGCAAGCACATACTCGTCATCCTCTTTGGATAGTATTGTTATAACACTTTCTGGGGTGTTTTTATTGCTTGCTAAAGCCGTTCTAACCCATCGGTTTTTTAATTTTGCCAACTTCAGCAATGTACCATATGCAGTGTGCTCGTTTTTTGCAACTTCGGCACGCACATCGTAATTTTTGTCCTTTGAAAGAATCTCTAGCACCTTCATGCTTTTTGTCTCTTTCGCAATCTTTTTACGAAGTCCTGCTTTGGCACCTTCTAGTTTTTTAAGTTCTCTCTCTTGCGGATTTTCATCCAAAAGATCTTGAACTCTTTGAGTAAAAAAGTCTAAGTATGTGCTGTTTTCTTTAACAATAGGTTTTGCGAACACTTCATCATCTTTAAGAGAATCTCCTAAAAATGCCAAGTTGTTTTCATAACCGTGAGTTTCAAAAAACCAGAGCATAAACCCTTTGTTGTTTCTCAACTCTTTGGTATGTGTCATTGCCAGTCTGTCTTTTTTTACAGCATATTTCATAAACTCTTCATCGTCTCCTAATGCCGGATTAACATAACCTCTAATGTTGTCAGAGTTTTCAAGGACCACAATGTTGAGGTTTCTTAAAAGGTCCCTGCTGAGGCAATCGGCATTTATATATTTGATAGCTTGAGGCTCTTTTTCTAACATCTCTTTTGTGAGTTCATAATCTGCTAAGAATTCAGGTGTCAATAAAGCACCTATATTTTTACTCATAACAGATGTTCTAAACTCTACGATTTCATCGTGATGTGGTGTTTTATTTTCTCTAAACACTTTTCGCAATGCTCTTGCAAATTTATCACTAAAACCGTAAAAGAAAATTTCTCTTTCGATAGAACTCCAAGCATTCTTTTTTAGATCATAAAGAAAAAGTATCCACTCTTTTTCAGAAAGTTCTTTTTTAACTTGATCTAATGCAAAATTAATTACACCAGATTTGTTCTCAATCACTTCCATCCATTCAGGAGCAGTCATTCTCTCTTTATGGTTTCCGCAATATTTAATATTCGTCAATATTTGTTTAGCAAGTTCCTCGATAGAAGCATTTCCTCTATTGCTGAATATCAAATTGATGTTTTGAGTATTCACTAAAGCATATAAGGCTTTTAACTCCTTGATTGCTTTTAGCTGCTCTCTTTTTATCATTTCATAGAAACTTAGCTCTTTTTTGGTTTCTGTGTATTGAGTATCTATTTTAATAAAATTATCATATTTACTCTCTACTACCTCCTCCGGGCTAGTCTCATAAAACAATTCAAAAAGAGCCAACAACTCATTTTTTGTTATTTTGTCAAAATCAGTAAAATTGAAATAAATTCCTTTGTGTTGAGCATAAAACTCTCTACTTTTAATTATCTCAAAATTACTATCATCTATTACTAATCTACCATCTTCTTTTGCAAACAAGCCTGCAATTTCACAAGCCCGTGCCACAACTTCAGTTGGCTTTTTGTAGTAGTTTTCTTTCGTTGGCGATATCTCATCATCGAGCTCTATCATTGGAGTCAGCTTGTCAATCATATAATTAACAAATTTATTCTCCTCAAAACGAGTTAAATGAATTAAGTGGCCTATCTCATGAATAATAGCTGATGTATCTCTTACATCTTCAGCAACAATTAGCTGATTTTGGAAGAACACACCTCTTGCTTTTAGGTTTCCAAGTTTTCTCGCTTTAAGTGTAAATTTTACACTTGTGTTGAGTTTTAACTCTTCAATCTGCTTAACAAGATTTGTCATTTTTTCAAGAGAGCCGTCACCATCGACCTCGATTGCTTCAATATATTTCAAAGAACTGGATGCCAACAGATTTGCAAGCTCTATCGTATCTTTTTGCTTATGTGAAGGTGCTAATTGCTTAACCCCTTTTGCATCAATATAGGTAGAATTTTGAATTACACCTGTTACGCCTGTTCTTTTGAATGTTTTATCGAACTCTTCTTTTTCTGTATCACTCATCTCTTTGCGAAACGATTCAAACTTGACATCTTCAGCAGCCACCTTGCTGATAATCTCATCTGCTAAAATAGTGGATGGATACAAGATAGCTCTTTCGATATCTGTTTTTACTGCTTCATATTTAGAGAGAGTTTTAAGAACAGCATTGAGTTCTTTTCTTTCAATGTTAAACAGATTTTTTAAGATCTGTTCAACCATATCGCTTTTTGTATAGTATTGGGTGTTATTCAAATCAAAAGAAACACCACTAAGGGTAATAATCTCTTTTTCTTTATCATAACAAGATCCAAATACTACCTCCTCAACGGAATTGTAAATAGAGTCAAACTCTGTTACCACTCCATTTTGGATTGAGTGTATAATTGGCTGCGCCCTTGAAACACTACCGGCAGTTTTGTCGATATCTTTCTTTAAGCCTTCCAATACTTCGCTTCTACTTGCACCAAGAGCAATGGCTGTCGCTGCATTTTCAAAATAACACTCAACGCCATATTTTTTTAACTGCACTGTTGCAATCAGATTCATTACGGACGACGAATGTTTTTTTACATCAATTAAGTTTTTCATTTTTATACCTTCTAATTTAAAAAGAAAGCAGACCTATCCCCAGAGGGAATAGTTTCTACTCCCTCATGGGTTTTAAGTCTTAATGACCAACTTTGCTAAAAAAGAGTTGCATAAGATTTCTCCTCTTTTAACTCTTTGTAATCTAATGAGTTTGACGCATTTCCCAATGAAACAGCATTATTCTGCTTTGGATGCGTAGACTCTATTTTCAGGATAGCATGTGAATCTGTCAACCGAATGATTGATCTGTTATTCTCATCTACCACCTTTATATCTCCTAAATCTTCCACGATTTTATATACAAAAACATTTTCAACTTTTTCATATTCAAAGCCATTAAATTTGGCTCCATACTCTGTTAAAACTATTTTTTTTGTGGATTGGATTAGGCGAAATTGTTTGTTTTTGCCTTTTGCTCTTAGACCATTTACTGCTTTTGTCACTTTTACATTAAAATGTAAAGCATCGAGAAAGAGTGAAAAGATTGTCACAAAAGATACTTCTTTTATATTGTGCATTATTCATCCTTTTCTACTCATGATGAGTTTGAAGCAAGTCTGCTTTTTCAAGCTCTTTTTTCATAAAGTTTACTTCGGATTTTTTCTCTGTAATTACCGGCAAATAGATTGTATAAAACAGCATTATTGCTATTAATACAGATATTGCCGCGCTTAAAATATGTGCTTTCATTTTTGTTTCCTTGTAAAAAAGGAAATACACCTACCCCAAAGGGATAGAACATATCCCCTTTGTGGGCTGGCCAAAAATGGCAACTTTTGTTTTGTGTTATACTTTCATAAAAAATACACCAAGGTACTCAATGAAAGCATTTGCTATCTCTACAATTCTGCTCTTATCTTTTATTCTAGTAATGCTTCACCAATACGGCATGTTGCTTGTATCAATACTGATGTCTGCTTTTTACCTTATTGTTGCAAGAAGCAATAGATTTCCAAGATTAAGTAGATTTTTTGACGAAGCTTTTTAATTAATCCCCAGCAGCAGTGCTATGAGAATAAATGCAATAATCCCTTTTAAAATATTAAAAAAGAAATATGCTGTTAATTGCTTCTCTTTTGTAGTTGCATACAGCGTTATTGTGAAGATATACCACCCTATCACGCTTACCAGCGACATGCTTTTATCAACAAATAGCATTGCTATAAAAATTACCACCGGAGCGATAATGGAATGGACAATCGCTTTAATCAGCGATTTGTTTACAATTTTTCTGTTTTGATTTTTCATTTGTTTGTCTCCCTAGACTTAAAAGCATAGGAGTCCCCAAAGGGAGTCCTAGCTTATACACTTTCGTGTGCTATGAACTCCCTTTTGGAGTTAAACTGGTTTTCTATCTTTCCGGAAAGTTAAATAACTTTTGCCCACCATGCAGTGAGAAAAATAAATAACGAAAATCCGAGAAATACTTCTATGTATTCCATGATTTATCCTTTAAAGACTTTTGATAAATTTCCATTAATAAGTAAATCATTAACATCTTTACCAAGTTTTTTATCCCAAGTAATCACCTCAACAGATTTAACACCTGCCTTATAGAGCTTTGAAACAAAACCCTCGTGAACTATTTGAGACACCTCAACATTTTGAGATTTCAGCAATCTGACTGTTGCCTCTAAATCATCCTTCT
This sequence comes from Sulfurimonas indica, assembly GCF_009192995.1. Classification (GTDB taxonomy): domain Bacteria; phylum Campylobacterota; class Campylobacteria; order Campylobacterales; family Sulfurimonadaceae; genus Sulfurimonas; species Sulfurimonas indica. The sequence continues at coordinate 51,495 of NZ_SDID01000015.1, forward strand.
GACTATGTAAAACAGTCATAGTTTGACCTAGAAACTCAAGCGTTGTAAAACCCCATGCTGCTTGTTGCCCTGCATCATCTTGATCAAAGACCAATTTAATGTTACGGCCTTGCAAGATACCAAGTTGTTCCGGCTCGAAAGCCTGAATACCAGGAGTTGCGATAAAACAGCTGTTTTTAGGAAGAGAGAGTGCGTCAATGTGACCCTCTGCAATATAAATATCACACTCTTTTGAGAGGACCCCGTAGCCAACTCCAAAAGGAAAAGGCTTTAGAATTGAGGGAACAGACAATCTGCTCTCTTTGCCTTTAAACCATTTATTACTCTCATCTATTGGGCGAAGCATAAAACCTTCTACCAAATCAGTATGTATACTGAATGATGGAACAAGCAAACAGTTCTTAATTTGTTTCCATTGAAGAGGAAAGTATTTGTGAGAGGCATCATTTAATATGCCAAACTCTATTAAATCCTCTATCTTGAAAACAGCAATAAGTTTATCCACTACATTTTTTATATCATCTTCAGACAAAAAGCCTATTTTAGATATATGAGGATTGTTTTTAATTCCTCTTGAATTGTAATATTCTATGATTCTTGCGCGATCAGTTGTTAAACTGAATCTATACAAAAAAGTATAGACGAGCTTTATTTTTTGCTCTTTGTTTAGCTGATCATATTTCTTTACAAACTCTCTTACCTCAACATGAGTAAAACCAAGACTCTTGTCAAATCTTATATACTCTGTTTGTTTTGGTTTTGGAGCTTGAAACTTTTTTGGCTTACTATGCTTACTATAACTGCTGCCGCTTTTATACGGAATACTAAAAGTATCGTGCAGCCACTCGCAAGCTTTTTTGAAATCACCTTTGTGCATTGCTTTTGCAACAGATATCGGGTTCCCCGCTGTTCCACATACATGACATTTGCAAATGTTTTTGCTTTTATAAATTGTCATAGAAGGTTTTTTATCGCCTTCTTTGTGAAAATTGCCATTGCAACAAGACATATTATACTGAGGCATTCCAGGCTCTCTGTCCTTTGGATATCTACCACCTAAAGCGATAACTACATCCTGTACAGAGATAGCCTCCAATGCTTCTATATCATATTCAAGACGCAAGCTTCACCTCCATGTTTCGAGAAACCTCTCTTAACTCCAAAGGAGCTATAGAGTTTTCAATTGCGCCACATCTAAGGATATATTCCCCAGACGATTTTTTTACAATTTTAATCATTTTAACTCCTTTTTAAAGTCTTTGAAAATTTCTCTTGTCAACAGGAGAGGTGAAATGGTAAGAACTATTAGTTGCTTCCATAAACTTAACTTTTTGAATGAATGACTTTTTATCGTCATAATGAAGCCAATTGCTACCATTAGGACAATATATCCTTTAATAATTAGCATGTTGGCTCCTTTTTATAGCAAGTTACTAATTCTAAGTAATTTACACCTAGCTTTTTAGCAACTATGCAGATGCCGTAAGCTGGGTGAACATACTCTTGAGCAACATTTGATACCGGCAATTTTTCCATTGCTTTTTCAACTGTTCTCTCAAAACGAGTCAGCTCTTGTTCGTCAAAACTCTCTACCATTGCGTTGAAACGTTCAACGAGTCTATCCTCAAAATGGCGAGAAATTTTGATTACAGGTCTTATATTTTTTTCTATTAAATGCGCTTTAACATCATTTAATATTTTTTTTGTAGCGTTTAGCATTTTTATACTCCTAAACCATAGGCAAAGAAGTCCCCAAAAGGGAAACTTCTCGCCACACGCTATGCGTGGTGAAAGCTTCCCTTTGGGAGCTAAACTTTTTATTTTTGAATCATTGCAATTTCAATTTTAGCATTGTGAGATTTAATTGAAGCGATTGTGTCGCTTTTTGCCATTAATACTCCAACAGCGAAGTGCGCTGCAATTGCTAGTATTGCTGTGATTGCTATTGTTTTCATTTTTTGTGTCCTCCCAGACTATAAAGCATAGGAGTCCCCAAAGGGAGTCCTAGCTTGTACGATTGCTCGTGCTAAAACTCCCTTTTGGAGTTAAACTTATCTAAAAAAGAGATGGCTGAAAATGATAAACATCTCCATTTTGTTTTATTTGTTTTTCAACAAAATAATCCATTTCCTTTTTATATTCTCTTTGCGAAAGAGCATAAGGATCAATAAGCGCATCGAGATCGAAATACTCAATACCACCTATAGTTCTGCTAGGTTTTATCCCAGCTTTTAATGCTTTGTTGACTCTGTAACTTAAGTCATTTATGCCCAAAGCTTCCTCAGCTCCTTCTCTCGTATAAAGGAAGTGCATAATAGCCTCCTTTTATATTAAGTGAGTGACTTCCATAACCCAAACGTTTTTATGACTTATAAAAACAAAGCCTAATTTTTGCAAGAGTTGTGTGTCAGTGTGTTCACTTGTTGTTGCCTTTACCCAAAACTTTCCATGTTTTTCAACTGGTCCGCTTACTTCAGCACCCAATATTGCAGCCTGAGCTTTAATATCATTAATTGATGCTGGTGTTTTTGGATTTTGTTGAGGTAAAGGTGTCGGTTCTATTGTTTGTGCTTCAGCAATAAACTCTTCTTGTTCACCAACTTCGGCTAAGTCATCAAGCTTAATAGCTTTGTTGATAACTCTGTCTCCGATTGGTAGTTGTTTAGCAAAAAGTTTTATTGCTTTTGTGATTGCCATTTCCCCATACCACTTCTGCCAGATTTCAACAGGTAGCTTTTTAGCTATTCTTTCTTTGACATCTGGTTTAGCCCATTTTGAGGCATAAATTTGGTTTGGAGAATTTAGACGAAGCTTCTCTATCTGTTTTTTAGTAACCACTTTATGGATTTTTCTTCCACTTTTATCAGTAGCACTCAGATAGATAGCTTTCATGTGGCCAAAGATCCACTCAGTTGAATCTTCTTCTCTGTCAAAGAAGTTTGGAGTGAATGTAATTTTTTTACCTTGCTCTGTTATTTGATACTCAAAGCTATCAGTATCGTAAACAGGTTCGGCATCTATAAGCCATCCAGCTGCTGAGTTATACAGCAACCTTTGAAAACCCTTGCGCCCTATCTGGAATTGCACTGTCTCTTTGTAGGGCACTAGCCATGCCTCTCCCAATTCAATATCAAGACCAATTCGTACCGATGCCATAATAGCTTCAGCGATTGAGATTGGACTACATCTATCAAACTTGGGATCCGTAGCAATAGCTATTGCGGTCTCCATGGCTCTTTTGTAGCCGCTTTCGCCATAGAAGGCAACAAAAAATTCTTTTTTGCCTTCTAATACTTCAGCGATACCGCCTCCACCTTGTTGTGGTGGATTAGCTCCGCTATCGCTGAAATTTTGTGTCAATGCTCCCATAATGTCTCCTTTATAGGTTAAAAAAGACATACCAATCCCTCCAGGGATTTGACATGGTATGTCTTGTCCCTGTTAGGGTTTGGCTCTATGAGCGATTATTTTTATTATCTTTTTAAACAGCTAAATTGCACAATAGTTGCTTATAACTGACCATTGATTTTATATCAACAAAAACTTATTTAATTTGGTGGTTCTTATCAAATGATAATTTACCATTAACGAGACCAATAGTAACAAATATTGCAACTATCATTAGTCCGTCAAGTAATGTGAACTCCATAATTTATCCTTTTATTTTCTAAAGTATTCTTTCAATGCAGAACCCATGATTAAAGCTATTATAGCATAAACAATTACCTTGTAGGCAATTATTGAGTCTGTATAATAGTAAAAACCAACGGAACTTAAAACACCCACCGAAATTCCAAAAATTGTATCACCAATAATAGCGATAATATTGTCAAATTTTGGCGAAGTATAAGTGATCTCCACTATCCAATTCCAAAAACCAAGTTCTCGGAAAAGTTCATAGACGATGAAGGTGCCGATTGAAAAAACAACTATTTGAGAATAATATAATATTATTTCCATTTTATTCCTCCTGGTTATAACAGAACTCCTGTAGGGAGTATCTGCTTGTGCGTAATATTGCTACTACGGCAGAACTCCCTACATCTGCTAAAATGTGGAGTCTAAATTTTCATTAAATAGAATTTAAAATGGAATTTCATCTTCATCTATATCAATTTCAGGCACATCGTTTACCGGCATTTGTTTTGCCTGTTGCTGAGGTGCTTGTTGTGGTTTGGCATTTGCATAGCTTTGCTGTGGCTGTCCATAGCTTTGCTGTGGCTGTCCATAGCTTTGCTGTTGCGTTTGTTGTTGCTGACCACCGTATTGTTGATTTTGTGAAGCAGGAGCATTGTTGGTGTTGCCACCATTTTGATTATCTCCTTTGGAATCTAACATCTGCATTGTCTCAACAATCACAGAGTGTTTCGATCTTTTTTGTCCATTTTGGTCTACCCATTGTTCAAATTGTAATCTTCCCTCAACAAGGATTTTACTTCCTTTGCGAAGATATTGGTTGGCAACTTCAGCACTTCTTCCAAAGAATGTGATATCTACAAAACATACTTCCTCTTTTTTCTCACCATTGCTGGTAAATTTACGGCTTGTAGCGATTGCAGTTTTTGCAATGCCCATTCCACCTTGAGAGTATCTGAGTTCGATATCACGAGTTAAGTTGCCACCTAAGATTATTTTATTAAACATGATTTTTCCTTTACCTACTTTGTTGCAACTTTCAACTACCAAATACATACTTTTCAAGAATATTCTAAAAATATTTTATGTTATTGGCTTGATTGTTTACTCTGTTGCGGATTTTTTTGCAGGTTTTTGTGTTTTTTATTTTTTTGTGATATAATGCAAATCGCAAAAGCGGGCGCAGCATGTTTATGTAAGCAAGTTAGCTATCTTTGAATAGCATTGTTTCTTACCTTGCTGTTAGACCCGTAGCCTCTAAAATTACTTCCAAAGACTATTTATCTTCTGCTTTTTTTATTTGCACCATTTCTTTAACCTCTTCTAGAAGTTCATTAAATTCACTTCCGTAAAAAGTTGTTTTATTGGGTCTAAAGACTACCATCGGATCTAATCCGTCCAAAACTGCTCCAACAGCTTTTATAAGTGTTACCACTTTTTCTTCAGTTTCCGCTAGTGCTTCAGGAGTTAAATCCCATTCAAACACTTGTACTTCAGGCTTATTGTAGTATTTTTCACCACTTTTTGCCTTCTTGCACACTACATTCTCAACTCTTAATCGAGATACAATTCTACCAGTCTTAAAAGACTCAAGTATTGCATAATATGCGAGTTGTGCTTCGTGTTTTTTACGACACTCTTTTAGGGCTGCTGCTTCTTTCTCAAGAAGATAGTCTTTCATCAATGGCTCAATGAGTTCATTGAGTTCAGATATTTCAGCCTCTATTAGTGCCGCTGTTTTTTGAGATTTTTCGAAGTTTAAGAGATTATTCTCCCATTTTTTTACTTCTTCTTCCCATTTTTTTACTCTTTTTTCAAGATTGAGTGTTGCTTTTGAGTTTGCAGTTGCATCCTCTAGCTTAACTTCTATCTCTTGAAGAGTTGTTTTAGCTTCAGATAGCTTTTCGTTTGCATTTACAAACTTTTTTAGGATTTTTTGCTCCTCTTTTAGTGCTGTCTGAAGCAACTTTTTTTGCTCGATGAATTTTTCAAGTTTTTCATCCATTTCTACTGATGCAGAAATTGGAGAAGTTGTTGTTTTGGCATCTACCATAATGTAAATTTCTTTATCATCAACAACTCGTTTTGCTAAACCATCGAAAGTTCCACTTCCAAGAAAGTGCTTAGAATGCGCTGGATTGTTAAAAATTTCCAATGGAAATCTAATATTGTAGCTACATTCTACCTCGAAATCCTTAGCTTCTACAAGATAATTCTTGTAATAGACACGAAAGGCACGAGATACTTCTAGGAATAATTCACCTTTTGTAATTGTGCCAACATATTTTGGCTGCATGAATTGGAATTTATTCTCTAGCTCTTTGCGAATTGCTTTGATGCAATCCATAAACGGCAATAATTCGCCTGTTTGGATTTTATGCTTTAAAGCTAACTCGCGCCCCAGGTGAATGAGAGTTCCTCGCAACATGGCAGGGTTAGACCCAAAGTAAACTTTATTTACTTTTTGCACCATTGTTGCAAGTGAATTTGCCTCAAAAGAGGTAAAAAAACTCCCACCTAGGTAGAGCTTAAAGCTTGGATGCATAATTGCATCTTTTAAAAGCCTTAGTGCTCCACCAGTTACCGTGGTGCCATTTTCAAGCACAAATGATGCTAATTTACTAGCATATTCATCTGCACTTGTGTTGGCTTGATGAGAGACATTATCTGTCTGTTCTACTGCTTTAATCGCAGTTGTTTCAAACAGGCTCCCGTTTATTCTTTTTGTCATTTTAACTCCTTTTGAGTCGCACATATAAGACAATCTTCCAATGGAAGGTATATGTGATCGACTTTAGTTTGAAGCACTAGGCTTCCAGAAACTAATAAGGAATTAAAAGAGAATACTAGCCATAGAAGCTAATATGAAGTTTTCTTTTTCTTCATTATTAGCTTCTGGAAAGCTAGTTAATTTTTATAATTGTATCTTTAATATTAGATAAGGCTGTACAAATATTACAATCATTATCTATATTAAAGACCTTACGATGTTTTTGAAATAAAACTATATTTCTTTGAAACCCTTTGTGTTCAGCAAAGATCGCAACTCTTTACCTGACCATATTGCTAAAACATATTGTATATATCTTAATAATATGGTCTACCCATGCTTTCACATGGGAGCAGACTATATCTTAGTACAATTTTTGTACTCCCCCCGTTTCACCTCAAATATTTACTATTTTTCTTCTTTGTCTTGTGTTTTTACTTCAGTTGGTTTTTCTGTTTTTGTGTTTGTCTCTTTTGGAGCTGTTTTTGGCTTATCTATTTTAGTGTCAGTATTTTTTGCTTTAGTTGCCGTATCTATTGCTTTGCTGTTTGTTGGCTTTTTTTCTGGAAGAAGATTGTTATTTTTTACAAATTCTGTCATTTTCTTTTTAGAGGTTTTGTACTCTTTAACAAGTTCATCTCTTTTAACACCAGAAGCTATTTTTTCTCTGATTACTTCAATATTGTTTAGGAGATTTTCTTCTATCAGTTCAGCAACAATCACCTGTACGAGTCCATGACGCACACCGTAAGTATCTGCAATTTCTTGGGTTGTTTTATTGTCAGTGAAGAAAAGCTTTTTGATTTCATCAATCTTTTCGTTGATTTTTTTACTTTCATAAGCTCTTAATTGTCTTGAAGAACCATAACCTTGTTCAAGATTTGCTTCTACGATTGTTTTTAACTGTTCTGCAGCTGCTGTTACTTTTTTATTAGTATCTTCCCAGATTTTTACGGCTTGATTAAGCGCTTTAAAGTCACTTTCGTTTCCAGATGTTGTCACTTTTGTTCTTAATGAGTCTATCACGCCGTCGATATTGCCAGCAATAAATGCCAAATCGTCCGATAGTTTTGTTGTCGTTACAAGAGTATGAACTCTTGCGTTTGCATTTCTGTCTGTGATTATATCTTCGTTTCTGATGATTTCTTCACTACTTCTGTAAAGACTTGAAAAAAGAAAATACTCTTGTATATTATCAATTCTTTCACGTTTTGCTTTCGTATCGTATGTTTTGGAAACTTCAAGTGAAGAGATAAATTCAACAAGATTATCTCTTTTCTCTGTGTTATCTGCGAATCTTGGGATATATTTGAATTTTTGTGCCATTTTTTCTACCTTTTTAAAAAAATTAATAAGATGAAAAAATAGTAAAAGCGTTTTGAGGCTACTCTACTCAGTGTGCACACTGCACCCTTTCGATAGTCGTTGAGCACATACCCTTTAATCTCAATATAATGAGAATCTCGCTCGGGAGGGTACTTCGCTGCGGATTGTCCATTTCAGGGACCATAAAATGTGCAAAACTATAGCATAGTTTTCAGGGCACTCTTTTAGGTTTCCATCATCTATTGCTTTTTTACTATACCGGTTAAGGGTTTTTTGATAAAAACTGACTTTTTGTCACACATAGGCAATATCCATAAAGGCAAAAGCAGCATTTCGTCTGCTTTTTTAGTTGCAATCTACATTTTTATCAAATTTCCCAACGCATTACCGTCCGCCCTTGTGATCAACATTTTTGTTGATGTTTACTATTTCTAGCACAAGTTAGTAGCAATAGCTTTAGGTCTGCTGCGAAAAAACAGCAGAAGAGGCTTATGAGACCTCTTTCCCCGCAATTAGAGGGGTTTATACTCGGCATATTTTTACCGAGTGTTTTCCTAGCTGCGATCACTAACCGCTTTATTCTCAGTCCCTACACTAGCTAGATTTCAATGTGTATGATAGAGTTGCATTCGAGATGCCTGCCTTCAAAAAAAGAAGGTTCTTTATATATTAAAAATTTAAATATATAAAAGTAAAAATCATAATAATTCTATTTTGTTTTTGCTTATGTTTTACTTATTTTTGCAATTTTGCGTTCTTATTTCTAAAATTTTTTCTCTATATAAACTGTTTGTACCATTATTGTATATTTTATACAGCTCTTTCCACTCTTTTTTATGTTGCTCATTGTTGTAAAATTCACTCATATGAATAATATCTGGCCCGCTACATTTTTTTGCCCACATATAATCTATATGTGTGGTAAAATATTTTGAATACTTTCTTTTAGTTTTATCTGGACCAAAAAAACCTATAGCATTAAATTGAACATCTTTATTAACAATGGTTATATTTTTTTCTATTGTTGGGTATATAGAATGATCCACCGGTATTCTTTTAGCCGGTCGAGGATGTCCGCCACATCCACTCATTAATATTCCAATCGCAAGCGTGGATAAAATTTTTGTATATTTCATTGGTTTTTCCTTTTTATGGCTGCAGTAAATATTTTGCTACAGCTGACGATCTATTATTTAAAATGTCTTCCGCAGAATCATTCATGCTTGAGTAGCCAGCCATATCTACAATATGATAAAAATATTCTTTTTTTTGTTTATCTATTAATATATATTCATACGCAACACCTTTGTTTGAAGCGTAGCGAGGCATAAAGGCTCCAATTGCACCAAACACTGAAACTGTCGGTGTCAATAGCAATCTAAAGCCTTGACTGGCCGCACGGCCAATTCCAGCTCCCAAAACTGCTCCAGTCACTCCGCCGGATCCATCACTTTTGTAGATATTGAATTGATTATTGTTTGCCGTCTGCATGCTTGTGTTTTCTTCGTTAAGTACCTGTTGCATAAGTACCGGTGGCTGATGGGTTATATATCTGTCGCTACACCCTAGTCTTTCATATATTAATATATATTCTGCATCATTCGGATTATCAACAATTTGAAGGTTTTGTGCAGATGCGTATCTTTCTAGGTATCCATCAATTTCACAATATTTATAAATATCTCTATCAATTTGTTCATTGTATATTTCAAGATTTTTTATGGCCCCAAGTGTTCCTTCCGGTCTAGTAACCAGATAACCTGGAAAATATTTTTTGTTAAATTGATAAATTGCCCTAGCTGCTTCATTTGCCGACCACCCCTTGTTTAGCGAATCTAATAACAAATTGGCTGTTTTTCCCTTTTCTGTTATTTCCACTTTGACTTTTGTGCATTTCTCTATGGCATTTTCGTCATGCTCTTTTTTATAACACAGACCTTTTTTGTTCATTAAAGCAATTGCAAAATCAAACATCTCTTTTGCTTTCTTTTTTTGATCAGGGTATGCATTTATAATAAATACTTTAGCGCCTGCAGGGATGGCTAGTTCCTGCTTTTTAAATGTTTTCACAGCATTGGCAGTATAATGAATTGTTTCTTTCAACAATTGTTCCTGTTGGGTTTTTGTTCTTAATAATTTATCAGGCTTAGGTGAACTGCCTCCGCAGCCTGTTAAAAAAATACCGACAAAGACTGAAGTGATTGCTATTGCTATATATCTCATTTTAACTCCTATTAAAAATAAGATTATAACAAACTATTACAATCTAGTCAAAAAAAAACAATATATCTTAATTCATTGTTCTTGCCGCGTTGATTGATGTTTGAATCACGGTATTGACATCGAAACTCTTTTGTGTGTCCCAATTTATCTGAGACATCATATAATCTTCTATCTCTTTGTAGTTCAGACATTTGTTTGACGGATTCGGTATCACTCCTGACGCACACATTGAAAAGTCAATTCGCGATAAATCTTCAATTCCAATAGCTGAGCATCCGTCTGCCTGGTATGTATATCCAAGTTGTTGGTATATTTGGCCAGCAAGTATTCTTGACATTCTGCTGTTGTAACAACAAAATGTTTTATAATCGCGAATGCAGCTTCCTATAAACTTTGCAGCACATCCACTGCTTTTGAAAAAACAGTTATTGTATGCTTGAAAATCTGCTCCTAGCCCATATTCACTTCCTGAATATCTCGAAGAGACTTTCAAAGCATCAGTCATTGCGATTAACTGTTTAGCTTCTTGCGGATCATGAGATTCGGCGCAATCTTTGCTAGTACATTGACTACAGCTGTCAAATGTATTTAGCGCAAGATTCATTATTACTTGTACTGCTAAGCCAACAAGCGGATTTCCCAATGCCGCCATCATTGAAGCACCCGATTGGAATCCAAGCGTTGTTGCTATTGATGTCATTGCCTGTGAGTTTGCCAAACTGCTCATCATTGCTGAAGATTCACCAGCAAACTGTGCTGCAAATTCTCCGCAGGATGCATCGCCACCAGCCTGCAAGCATCCTTGTTGTGCATTATTTACTATATATGAACCATCCGAAGCACTCACACCTGCTGGCGGATAAGATCCGCTTACCGGATCGTAAGCACTTGTAGAAAACATATTGCTTACCAAATCTACTGGTCCAAAACCAGCTGCTGACATGCAACTGCCAAAAGCCATTGCACATTGTGCCGTATCCCCAATGAAGCTAAGCGAACCCATGGCTGTTGACGCCCATCCTTTCATTCCTTCAGTAAAAGCACTGAATCCTTGCAGTTGGGAGAGCCCTGCCATCAACGCCCCTGCCCAAAACAGCGGATCTTCTGCCCAGCTCATATCTATAAAGAGCCCCTCTTCGCAGTTCAACGGTTTTGCACCAAATATTTTTATTGACTCATTCAGCGCCATTGTTTTGCCTATATTGCTATAAAAATCTTGAGAAAAATCAGTATCGTCATATTCAATATGCGGCATTGTCATATTCAGATCATTACATTGTTTTGTAATTTTCAATGATTCACACACGGAGACTGTATTTTGAGAATCACACTTAAACTCCACATCTTTCATGGTAGCTACTGATTTATGGTCAGAGTCTGTTATATAGTTTGTTATATTTTCTTTGTCAAACGTGCAATTATCCGGAGTATCACATGTTTTCCAATCTGTGTAACACCTGTACTTTCTAACTTCATAGTGCGGTGCAATTGTTATAGAAAATGCATTTGGGTTTTTTACATAATGGCCTCCGGGCAATGTTATATCAAAGTTTACAGAATTTGCATCTTCCGGTCTTACTTCTGCATCTTCTATTTTTATTCTGTTGAATTTGTGCCAATTGTCAGCAAAATATGCGTTATAGTATGATTCGTATTCTGAATTTATCAAATTTGTTAAATCCGTATTGACCTGGCTAAGATTTGCATTAAGCAGATTATTATAGTAATTTGTCAGATAATTTTTATAAAGATTTACTACCTTTGTTCTAATTAATGGAACTACATAACTATCAGATTCCGTGTTTATTCCATTTGCCGAATCATACGCAAGGCCGTATCTTACATTGTCGCTACCAGTAAAATACGGACTTGAATCTGAAGAATCTTTGAAATTATTTACCTCCATCCATGACACCAGCTCTGCCTCTACTGCATTTGTGCTTGTATCAAGTTTTTTAGATGTGCTTGACCAAGACAATGCTGAACTCGGAACAGTATTTCTATAATTATCCACCTGGTCATGTCTGTTGTAGACACATTTTGTTCGGTCGTTTCCAGTTGAACGGATAGGAAAATTATCACACGAATAAGTACCCCATGAACCAAAATACCCACTTACATTTACACCTGAAATGGTTTTGCTTCCCCTTATTCCGTTGTTGTCATTTGTGTTGTACCATTCATAGGAACCAGCGCAGGAGTTATCCCAATCATTATTCACATCTCCGTTGTCATCATATAGGCTCCCATAATATGGCACATGATATCCATTGCACTGTGCAGAACAATTGCTTCCTGTGCTTCCAAAAGTTTGACAACTGCTTGATTCTGTACATCCATTACTTGTCCATACATATCCAGCAACACAATCTCCACCGGTACAGTTTGTCCCGTTTGAATCACACACGACTGGTGTTGTTGATGCACAACTACTATAAACATTACAATCATAGGAACAGCTGTAAGTTCCAGAAATTGCAGAGTGGTAGTTATCGTATTTGCTGCTTCCGCTTCTTGTGTTTTTGTAATATTTATACCGAATGGTTTGATCGCCCAGATGCCCCGTAATAATACTCTTTGTTCCATCCTTAATGAAGCTTAAATCCGATTGAAAAAAATTTCCTCCAATTATAGATTTTGTTGCATCATATTGACTATCGACATTGCCAAGCGCCTCACTGTAGTCACCACAAGAGGATTTAAAAGATGCACTATAACTTCCATATTCTGTCGAAGTTGAGTATCTTGTTCCGGATTTATTAAGATACAAACTTACTTTGTCTTTCACTTCTGTATAATCACTATATACATCATTTGTATATTCAACAACCTTATCCAATCTTTGGGTATCAAGTGGAGCAATAAAATTATCCAGTCTTGTTTGCAGTTCAGAAAGAAAAGCCGGCTTTGTTCTTTGGTCTGTAATTTCTCCATATCTACCAACGGCATATTGGTCTTGAATGTTATCCGGGTTTTCTACAAGTGCTCCCGCAACCTCTTCAAACTGCAAGATAATATCGCTGTCTATTTTTTGTGGAAAATTTGTAAAATCACCTCCATCGTTTGTAAACAGGTCTGAACTGTTATTCTCCTTCATTTCCTCCAGATAATCTTCTTCTAGCAGTGAGTAGATCAGCGAAGCATCCGAGTTATTTAAATCGTTAAGATAATCAATTTGTGCGTTGTTGTCGAGTTTGTATTTGTTTCCTTCTTGTATAATGCGCAGTACACTATTTACAATATTGTTTATAAACAATTCCTTTTCGTTTATTTTGTTTTCAACCAATTCTGCTATTTTGCTTTGTACATTAGCCAAAACAGTTTCTGAAAAACTTTCATAATCTAAGTTTGTAGATAAAAGATCTGCTCCTGATAGTGGGTAATTGCCCCCATTGTTCATTGGGAAAAATTTAACAAATGTGTCCACATATGTATCGTTGTCGAATAGTTTAAAGGAATACATTCCGGCATGAGGCAAAACCATTGCAACATCATGGATTTCTATCTCTGGCGCTAGTGCGAACCTGACAGGTTGTGTTATATCCTTATACTGGTTTATTGGGTTTACTCCTTCCGTTCCGCACGATGGTATATCTGTATATGTATTAATTTTGGTTCCGATGTATGACTGCATATTTGCTTTTGTATTTGTGTTATAAATAACAAGAATGTCATTTGGCGGAAGATTTAATTTCATTGAATAATTTATTCTCGAAGGAATCCATCTAAGCTCTCGGCTTGGCCCATTCTCCCATTCATATCCATCAATTTGCATATTTTGAACAAACGGTTCTGTCCATATCGCACTTTGTGCTATTACTCTCGTGTGTCTCTTTCTGATTATTCTCCCTGTTGTCCAATCCCAGCTCCTCACACCTTGTTCGTGCTCAATCGAACAATTTCCGTCCATCGCGCTGCAATAATCTTTTGTTTTTTTATACAAATCGTCAAGCACTGTTGCCAACCCATCTTCTTCCCAGTTCACCGTGGCACCAAAAAACGTAGCAATTCCTGTTACTCCGATACCTAAAAATGAATACCCGGCAACTGTCTTATCGAGAGACCATGGAAAAAACAGTGCAGCTAATATCTCGTCATGCTGAAAATTTTCTTTCTTTTTATAAATAACAAACTCCGTATAATCGTCTGTTTTTGTGCCTGCTCCTGAAATAAAACTCATTTTTATTGTATTATCCTGAAGAGCGTCAGAAATAGAATTTATTCGTATGCAATTTGCATTTTCTTTGTATTGATCAGTCTGGTCTCCGCATTGCGTGTCTATTATGTGTTCTTCAAAATTTCTTCCAACATCATCACATTTTTGTTTTGTTGTTGTGGTTTTTGTCACATTGCTTTCGTTTTCACAAGAGGCTACCAATGTGCAAGCCCTATCTCTGTCACACCTCAACAGACTTGCATCGTTTCTATTGCATGCCGCTTGTGTTTGCGAGGATAAACTTTCATAATAACCGTCCCCATCATTATCTGCATCACAGTATTGCCAAAATACAAAATTTCCAATGC
>NZ_SDID01000016.1 GCF_009192995.1 Sulfurimonas indica
CGGCTGCTGCATCGTTTGCTGCTTGGGCTGCATCATTGGCTATTTTTACTAAACTAATCAAATCAGCCTTGGCATCTAAAAATTCTTTTTGCGTGAGATCACCAATTATTCCTTCTTGCAAATCAAAAGTTTGTACATAATTTTGTTCTTGTCTCTCATGTAGCTCTGCATTTATATCAATATTTAATGCATTTGTATCAATCTCTTGAAAATCTGGAGTATAGCTTGAATCAGATGGATTTGACACATCATCGGCAGCAGTATTTATATCATCAATATTTTCTACACTATTGTCAATACTTTGGTTATCATTAAAAAGTGTCATAACAGTATCACTTTCTGTTACAGTTTCATCAGTTGAGAAAGCTTTGTTCAATAAAGATGCATCAAAGAGTTGTTCTTCATTACCAAAAATACCACTTCTACTACCATCATTTAAAACAACCATAAGCATATCATTTACACTGTTAGATGATGCTCCAACAACTAAGTCCCCTTCATGAATTTTATCACCTACGGAAAGCTCCACTAATGAACCATCTTTTTGTTTAATATAAAAAGTTCCCTTGATACTTGAAACTGTTGCAACTACTTGAGCCATAATATACTCCTAAAATCTATTGTTAAAGAAATATTATGATAATTAAAAAAAAATTGATATTGTACTGGAGTACAAGTTGTAGAAAATATGTATCAAATAGAAGGAAATTAATTTGTGAAAGTGGCGCGGTGGACGAGACTCGAACTCGCGACCCCCTGCGTGACAGGCAGGTATTCTAACCAACTGAACTACCACCGCGTATATAGTAAAAAATGGTGGGCACTACTGGACTCGAACCAGTGACATCTACCTTGTAAGGGTAGCGCTCTACCAACTGAGCTAAGCGCCCATTTAAAATGGAAAATAAAACACCATATGATGGCGACCCCTAAAGGATTTGAACCTCTGTTACTACCATGAAGTGATAGTGTCCTTGGCCACTAGACGAAAGGGTCACTTTCTTCAATAACAAGGTTATTAAAATAAATGGTGGGCACTACTGGACTCGAACCAGTGACATCTACCTTGTAAGGGTAGCGCTCTACCAACTGAGCTAAGCGCCCATCCAAACTAAAATGGCGCGGTGGACGAGACTCGAACTCGCGACCCCCTGCGTGACAGGCAGGTATTCTAACCAACTGAACTACCACCGCATATTTAGTTTAAAATGGTGTCCCGTGATGGATTCGAACCATCGGCCACATCATTAAAAGTGACGTGCTCTACCAGCT
>NZ_SDID01000017.1 GCF_009192995.1 Sulfurimonas indica
CCCCCTGCGTGACAGGCAGGTATTCTAACCAACTGAACTACCACCGCATATTTAGTTTAAAATGGTGTCCCGTGATGGATTCGAACCATCGGCCACATCATTAAAAGTGACGTGCTCTACCAGCTGAGCTAACGAGACATGTTTTCTTCTCTTTGTTAAGAGGTCGAAATTATAGACAAATCATTTTTATATGTCAAGAAAAACAGAGAGAAATTTAGAAAAAAGTCTCTTTGTCAATTAAAAGCAGCATTTTTATTGCCATCATTGCACTTTGATACTGTACATAGTTTCTATCGCCTTGAAAAAGAAAGTGTTTTTCGTCGCTAATATCCTTGCTCCTTGCACCGATATAAACTGTTCCAACAGGTTTTAGCTCTGTTCCTCCTGTATCTCCTGCAATGCCGCTGATACTGAGGGCATAATCTGCTTCACTTACATTGAGTGCTCCCTCACTCATCTCAGAAACAACTTCACGTGAGACTGCCCCAAAATTCTCCAAAACTTCATGATCTACAGCAAGCCAGTTCTCTTTTAAAGCATTTGAGTACGTTACAAGTGAGCCGTCTAAAATCTTCGATGCTCCGTTATGTTTTGTAAAATAGTATGCTAAAAGTCCGCCTGTACAGCTCTCCGCAAATGTTATCTTTTTTCCTCTACTTGAGAGTTTTTCGATGATATATTCTATAATGTTTGCAGAGGCTATAAGCTTTTTAGGTAAAAGATTTTTTGCCGCATGAATGAACTTTGAGATATCACCATACCTGTTTGAGTTGATATCAACACGGAGCCATCCCTCTACGTAACTTGTGACTCCAAAGTTAACCTCATATGTCTGCGCTATCGGATTTAATATGCTAATAAGGTCATCCTTATTTTCATCAAAGACATGAATCGTTGCTTGTGTATCGTTGGTATGCAGTAAAATTTGTGGCATTTTACTACCTTCATCCATCTGCATCACATTAATTGTAGCCTTGTTATACTCAAGCAAATATGTTCTCTCCTCAAAAAGTGTAGCTTTTTGTGGTATTAACATGCCATCTTTTAGTACCTGATTATCTCCCGTTACAGTACAAATAACTTTTCCAATGGTTGAGAAGTTCTGTTTACTTGTTACTATTAAAACTCTATTCTCTACATTTAACTCTTGTTCTAAATATAAAAAGAGAGAGTTGTCACTCTCTTTGAAATAAGTAATAGAATCGATAAAGTGCAGCTCTTTTTCTATATTTCTAAAAATATACTCTTTAAGCGGCTCATTATAGATAAATTTGTTTCCAATAAATATGAGATGTAACTTCATCTTTTGCAAGGCCTTTTATAAGGATTTGATATGAAGTATTATAGCAGTTTTATAAGCTTTTAAAACCATTATAGATATAATGCATGACTTTAAATATATTTTTGGGGCAGAGATGGACTATAAAGAGACACTACTTTTACCAACAACGACTTTCGCAATGCGAGGAAACCTGATAAACAATGAGCCAAAACGCTACGGGGCGTGGGATGCAAAAAATGTCTATCATAAAATGAAGACAAATCGTAGAGATGCTGAGAGTTTTACACTCCATGACGGACCTCCCTATGCAAACGGTCATATCCATATCGGTCATGCACTGAACAAAGTTTTAAAAGATATTATCATAAAACATAACTATTTTTCTGGCAAATCTATCCGTTTTACTCCGGGATGGGATTGTCACGGTCTGCCAATCGAGCAGCAAGTGGAGAAGAAGCTTGGTGGAAAAAAGAAAAAAGAGCAATTAGAGACTGCTGAGATTCGTAAACTCTGCCGTGAGCACGCTGCAAAATTCGTAGATATTCAAAGAGATGAGTTTAAAACGCTCGGGATCATTGCTGACTGGGAAAAACCATATGTGACAATGGACTTTCGATTTGAAGCAAATATCTTCAGAACACTTTGTGAGGTTGCAAAAAAAGGTCTTTTGGTAGAGCGTAGCAAACCTGTTTTTTGGTCATGGGCAGAGAGAACAGCTCTTGCAGAAGCCGAAGTTGAGTATGAGGATAAAGAAGACTACTCTATCTTTATCGCATTTGAACTAAGTGACGGAGCGAAAGCAAAACTTGGTATTGAAGGTAAAGCTGCTCCTGTTATCTGGACAACAACTCCTTGGACAATTCCGGCAAATACAGGTATCTCACTCAATCCTGAAGAAAAATATGTACTCACTACTGATGGTTATATCGTAGCCAAAGAGCTTTTAAACTCACTTGTAGAAAGTGAAGTTGTGAGTGGTAGTGTCGCTAAAGAATTTGATGCAAAAGAGTTTGAAAACCTCATCGCCATCAACCCGCTTAACGGTAGAGAGTCTCGTTTGGTTTTAGGTGAACATGTATTAGTGGACAATGGTACAGGATGTGTACACACTGCTCCTGGTCACGGTGAAGATGACTACCGTGTTGGTCTTGTATATGACCTTGAAGTTATTATGCCTGTTGATGAGACAGGATGTTATGATGAAAGCGTAGTAGGACTTGGACTTATTCCAAATGCCCAAAATTTTGTAGGGCGTCATATCTTTAAATCAAATGAAGACCTCATCTCCCTTATGGGTGATGCAGTTCTTAAAGTAGATAAGTTTATGCACTCCTACCCTCACTGTTGGAGAAGTCATACACCGCTTATCTATCGTGCAACAAAACAGTGGTTTATCTCTGTTGATGGAACTCCTGAAGGGGAAAGCAAAACTCTGCGTGAGATAGCACTTGGTGAAGTTGAAAAGACTCAGTTTATTCCAGAAACTGGGCGTAAACGTCTTACTTCTATGGTCGAGAACCGTCCTGACTGGTGTATCTCACGTCAGCGCGACTGGGGTGTTCCTATCGCATTTTTCAGAGTAAAAGCTACTGGTGAAGTTCTTTTAGATGAAAAAGTTTTAAACTTTGTTGCGATGATTTTTGAAATGCAGGGAAGTGATGCATGGTATTCTATGGACATTGCACAACTGCTCTACCCTGGATGTGAGTACAAACCAGAAGAGTTAGAGAAAGTAACAGATATTTTAGATGTTTGGTTTGACTCAGGTTCAACATGGAATTCAGTGCTAAAATCTCGTAACTATGATGCAGGGGAGTATCCGGCTGATTTATATGTAGAAGGAAGTGACCAACACCGTGGATGGTTCCAGTCATCACTCTTTTTATCAACTGCCGTACAGCATAAAGCACCATACAAGGGTGTTCTCACACACGGCTTTACAGTAGATGAAAAAGGTGAGAAGATGTCCAAATCAAAAGGCAATGTAATCGCACCTGATAAGGTTCTCAAAGAGTACGGAAGTGAAATCCTGCGTCTTTGGGTGGCTTCATCTGACTATCAGGGAGATCTCAAAATCTCTCAAGGTATCTTAAAACAGACTTCTGAGAGCTATAGAAAACTGAGAAACACATTTAGAATCATGCTTGCAAACATCAATGACCTTGAAGAGCTTACTTCTTATGAACAGATGGGTGACTTAGACAAATGGATACTCAGTGAAGCGAGCCGTGTACTAGCAGAGGTTCACAAACAATTTAGTGAATATAACTTTGTAAATGGTATGAGTACACTTAACAACTTCATTGTAAATGAGCTTAGTGGTATGTATATTGACATGACAAAAGACAATCTCTACTGTAATGCACAAAACTCTACACGTCGTCGTGCAAGTCAAAGTGCAATGGCGATGATTACAAAAACACTTCTGCTTTTAATGGCACCGATTCTTACATATACAGCTGATGAGATTGTAGAGAATGCTCCAACTATCATTACAGGTGATGCTGAGGATATCTTTGATATGACTTACACAGCACTAGAACAAATCGATGCACCTTTTGATGCAGAGTATATGGTAAAAGCACGTGAAGGTTTTGGAGCTGTTGTCGATGGACTCAAAAAAGAAAAAGTTATCAAATCAACACTAGAGTTAATTATCTATACAGAGTCAAAAACAACTTTAGATATGGATAGAGTTGATGCAGAGGACTGGTTCGTTGTATCTGGTATTTTTGAAGACAAACCTGAAGAGAATGAACTTGGAAGCTTTAAAGTGGGTAATGATACTTTTACAATAGCAAAAGCGACACAACATAAATGTCCAAGATGTTGGAAATACCAATCAGATGCAGAAGACAAAGTATGTAAAAGATGTGAGGAAGTTGTAGGTGCCTAACTTTAGTGAACCTGTAACACTCACTTTTGTATTTAGCTCAATAGGTGCTATTTTTGCACTTATTGGTCTTGGTATCTTTTTTGTAAAGAGATTTAAATAAAGCAGAGACTTGCTATAATAACAATAATAAAATAGGTAGGATATCTAGTGATTACATTAAAAGAAGCACTTACACTAAACAAAGATGAACTCAACAAATTTAAAGACGAACTACGTAATAAAATAGAAGCAAATAAAGATTTAAACGCATATATCGATGTTAACAGTGTTGGCGAAGGTGTACCTATCGCTATTAAAGACAATATTCAGGTAAAAGATTGGTCTATAACATCAGGAAGTAAAATTTTACAGGGATATATCGCACCATACAATGCTACTGTCATTAAGAAACTACTTGATAATGGTCTTTCTCCTTTTGGTCGTGTCAATATGGATGAGTTTGCTATGGGCTCGACTACAGAATCCAGCTTTTATGGAAAAACACAAAATCCTCACGCAAGTGATAGAGTTCCCGGCGGAAGTTCTGGTGGAAGTGCTGCTGCTGTTGGAGCTGGTCTTGCCATTGCAGCGCTTGGAAGTGATACAGGTGGGTCTATCCGCCAACCTGCTGCTTTTTGTGGAATCGTAGGAATGAAACCGACTTATGGGCGAGTGAGTCGTTACGGTTTAGGTGCCTATGCATCAAGCTTGGATCAGATCGGTCCAATGACACAAAATGTTGAAGATGCTGCAATTTTATATGACATCATCAGCGGAAGCGATGAGAAAGACTCTACAAATGCTGGACGTGATGATAAGGTTATACCAAACCTGGATGCAACAAGAAAACTCACGATTGCAGTTTTACCAAAATATGTTGAAAATGCAAGCCAAGATATAAAAGATGCCTATGCAAAAGCTATAGAAGCACTAAAAGCTGCAGGTCATACGATTGTAGAGCGTGAGATGATGGATGCGAAGTATGATATCTCAGCGTACTATATCACTGCAACTGCAGAAGCTACAACTAATCTTGCACGTTATGACGGTATACGTTATGGAAACCGTGTAGAGGGGAAAAACCTTGAAGAGACATTTTACAACACAAGAAGCGAAGGTTTTGGCGATGAAGTAAAACGCCGTATCCTACTTGGAAACTTCGTACTCTCAAGCGGTTACTATGAAGCGTACTATGTAAAAGCACAAAAGACACGTCATATCATCAAAGATGAGTATGCGAAAATCTTTGAAGATGTAGATTTGATTCTCTCGCCTGTTGCACCGACTGTAGCACCAAGATTTGGAGAGTTGGCAAATCCTATGGATATGTATCTCAGTGATATCTACACTATCAGTGTCAATCTTGCTGGTCTTCCTGCTCTCTCATTACCGATTACAAAAAACAGTGAAGGTATGCCGGTTGGTCTGCAACTCATTGCAAAAGCATATGATGAACAAACTCTCTTTGATGGAGCACTTTCACTCGAGAGAGAAGTCGCTTACAAAGCATAATGTAATAATAGTGAAACAATCTTTTGCTATTATTTTAAAAAAGGAGTACAACATGGCATATTTTGACAAAGTAAAAGTAAAAGACAAACTCTACGGACTTGTATTTGGTCCGGGAAAAGTTTCTCAGGTTTTTGAAGACTCTCATTATAAAATGATGGTAAAGTTCAAAAACGGATATGAAGTACCATATACGGAAGATGGCATTCCGGGTTGGGGAAACTTTAAAAAACAGACAATATTCTATAAAAAAGATATCGACCTTACTGATGTTGACTTTGGACCAGTAACAAAAGTGCTCTCACCTAAAAAAATTATTAAACTGCGTGAGAAGAACAAGCTTGAAGTTCGTCTTCCTTCTGGTATCTGGACAGATTGTACAAAATGTGTTGCAGGGTATGTTGAAGATATGCTAGAAGCTGAAAACTATCACCTCTTTAGAAAATCTCTAAAGAAAAAGGATAAATAATACTTTACACTATTATTCATACCATTCATATTTTTGCCGTATTTATCTACGGTGGATTTTTATTTACAGACAATCTCTTTATGTCGAAGATGAAACAAACTTTAAATGAAGAGGAACATACAAAAGCACGTGAAGCAATTATGATGCATGTACGTAAAGTTGTTCCAAAAGCACTTATTGTTGCAGTATTATCCGGAATGTATTTATTTACACAGGTTTTTGGAGAGATTGGCCCAGATGGTCTCTCAACTTTTCAAATTGCCCTCTCCATCAAGGCATTTTTAGGTCTCTGGCTTGGATTTCGTGGTGTCAATCAGGTCTTTTTTGGCATTCAGCCATGGGTATTTAAAAGCCATATCTTTCCATTCATTTTAGTAGTTATAATTATACTGCTTTCACAATTTATGTTTTTGGATTTTACCTCTTTTTAACCACAAAAAAGGTATAATCCAAAAATTTTAAACATTTAACTTCTATATACTCTGCAAAGGATAACCATGAGAATTCGTAAACGCGCCCTAACATTTGAAGATGTACTTTTAGTACCGCAATATTCTGAAGTTTTACCAAAAGAGGTTTCTCTTGAAACCAAATTAACACGTAATATCAGCCTTAAAATTCCTATGGTTTCAGCTGCAATGGATACAGTTACAGAATACCGTGCTGCAATTGCAATGGCAAGACTCGGTGGTATCGGAATTATCCATAAAAATATGGATATTGAAACACAATGTAAACAGGTTAGAAAAGTTAAAAAATCTGAGAGTGGTATCATCATTGATCCAATCTATGTACATCCTGATGCAACACTTGCGGATGCAGAAGCCCTTATGAAAGAGTTTAAAATCTCTGGTGTTCCTGTTGTAGATGGACATAACAAGCTTCTTGGAATTCTTACAAATCGTGATATGCGCTTTGAGAAAGATATGCGTAAACGTGCAGATGATGTAATGACAAAAATGCCGCTTATCACTGCAAAAAAAGGTATCTCTTTGGATGATGCAGCAGATATTATGCATAAAAACAAAATTGAAAAACTCCCTATCATTGATGAAGATGGTTTCTTAAAAGGTCTTGTTACTATCAAAGATATCAAAAAACGCATCGAGTACCCTAACTCAAACAAAGATGATTTTGGTCGTTTAGTTGTTGGTGCGGCTATCGGTGTTGGGCAGATGGACAGAGCAAAAGCACTTGTTGATGCCGGTGCTGATGTACTTGTTCTTGATTCAGCTCACGGACACTCCAAAGGAATTCTTGATACTGTAAAAGCCATTAAAGAGTCACTGGAAGTCGATGTAATTGCTGGAAATATCGCTACAGCAGAAGCTACGGAAGCACTGATTGAGGCTGGAGCTGATGGTGTAAAAGTTGGAATCGGACCGGGATCGATCTGTACAACAAGAATCGTGGCAGGTGTTGGTGTACCACAAATTTCTGCGATCGATGAGTGTGCTGCAGCTGCAAGAAAACATGGGGTACCTGTAATCGCAGACGGTGGTATCAAATACTCTGGTGATATTGCAAAAGCTCTTGCAGTTGGAGCTAGCTGTGTAATGGCAGGAAGTCTACTTGCCGGTACGGAAGAGTCACCGGGTGTGACTATTATGTTTCAAGGGCGTCAATACAAATCATACCGTGGTATGGGAAGTATCGGTGCAATGCAAAAAGGTTCAAACGATAGATATTTCCAAGAGGGAACTGCAGCAGACAAGCTTGTTCCAGAAGGAATCGAAGGGCGTGTACCTTTCCGTGGACATATTGCAGGAATCGTTCATCAAATGATGGGAGGTCTGCGTTCTTCTATGGGTTACTGTGGTAGTGAAAGTATCGAAGCGCTCTGGAACAAAGCAGAGTTTGTAGAGATAACATCTGCGGGTCTCAAAGAGTCTCACGTTCATGATGTAATTATCACACAAGAAGCGCCAAACTACCATGTCTAATCAAGAAGTACGATATGCGGGTTTTTGGATCCGTTTTATCGCTTCATTTTTAGATACACTTTTTTTAGCTCTGCCAGTCGCTATCGTCATCTACTTTTTAAGTGATGGCAACTGGTTCGACTTCGCACAATACCAACAAAATATGCAACTTGCAATGAGTGGTAATCCTCACGCACTCGACAATCAGCCACAAACTTCTTTTACATGGGAACTGATCTTTGAAATCTCTGTGTTAGTCGTTACGGTCATCTTTTGGGATAATTGGCAAGGCGCTACACCGGGGAAAAAAATCGTACACATTAAGATTGTAGATGCCAAAACGTATCAAGATATTACAAATAAGCAGGCAATTACCCGCTCACTCGGATATATTCCATCAACCCTGCTTTTTGGTATAGGATTTTTAATGGTTGCCTTTCGTAAAGACAAACGAGCTCTACATGACCTGCTAGCAAATACTGCTGTTATCTATGATGAAGAGGCACTTATAAATTAAACTTCTCTTTATCAAAAAAGCTATCAACAGAGATATTTTTAAAAGCAGCATTGAGTGAAGTAAAGAGTTGCGGAAATTCTTGCTCCATCTTTGCAAGCATCGCTTTTGTACTCTCTCTTGCATGAGGAGCTTTAATATCAAATCGCATAGCAGGACAAGCTTCATCCCCTATCGCTTCAATACCGTTATCTACAACAAAAGCACGCAACTGCCGCTCACGCAACTGAATCAATGGACGAATCACAATCAAACCATTTTCAGCTCTGTATTTTGGTGCTAAAGAGCGCATCTGACCATTATAGATAAAGTTCATAAAAAAGCTCTCAGCAGCATCATCCATATGATGTCCAAGTGCTACTTTATTACATCCATGCTCACGTGCCACAGAGTAGAGATATCCGCGACGCATGCGAGAGAAGAATGAACAGTAAGAGGAGTTTTTACGAATCTTCTCTTTTGCCAGATCATAGGTTTGTGTATCATGGATAATATGCGGGATATCATGCTCTTTGCAGTGTGCTGCAAGATTTGAGTAATCTTCACCCATACCATAGCTAATTGTCACTGCCAAAAACTCAAACTTAAAGGGGGCACGGCGTTGTTGCTCTTTCATAGCATGAATCATAGTAAGAGAATCTTTTCCACCAGAGAGACCCACTAAGATTTTATCACCCTCTTCTATAAGATTAAACTCGGCATTTGTTTTGCCGAGCTTGGACATGATTTTTTTAGAAAGTTTTACTCCCATTAAGCGTTTGCCAACCTGTCAACCATCTTCATTAAAAATTCGGCACTGACCTTTGCAGAGCTCTCAACAAACTCTTCAAAATTAAAGCCTGCATCCATATCTGCAGAGTCGCTGATAGAACGAAGAATGAAAAAAGGAACTCCTAGTGCATCACATACAACTGCAACACTCGCACCCTCCATCTCTAAAGCATCTGCTTTAAAAGTCTCAGCAATAAACTCTTTACGCTCCTCTGATGCGATAAACTGATCTCCAGTTGCAATGATACCCTCTTTCACGTCAACACCCATCTCAGAAGCGACTATCTTACTCAGCGCTATCAAATCTCTGTCAGCCTCAACATAAACACTTCCTTCCGGAACATATCCATGCGGATGTCCAAAGATTGTAATATCCAAATCATGCTGTGCAAGTTTGGAAGCCACTACCAAATCACCGATTTTAAGCTCAGGATTAACTGCTCCGGCAACACCGCTAAAAAGAAGCACATCACAAGCAAACATCTGCAGCATTGTACTCGCTGTTAATGTTGAAAATACTTTTCCTATTTTCGAATACGCCACAACCACATCTATATCTTTATATTTTGCTTTATAGTACTTATTTTTTGCGTAATTGACCTCTTCTACATCATCAAGACGCTCTAAAATCGGTGCCACCTCTTCTGGCATTGCACCCATAATCGCTATTTTCATTTTCTTCCTTATATTTCTACAGTTTTTATCACTGTTTCAAATTTGGCAAGTTGCTCTTTTATATTGCCTTTTTCATCAACAACACAACTTCCACCCCAAAAGCCAAGTCCATCTTCAAAACCGACACGATTTACAAAAACAAGTTGTGCCGAGCACTCACAAGCAACTGTTTGAATAATCTCATACCAACTCTTTTCAATACTCAGTCCATCATCTCCAAATCCACGTGCAGGTGAAGCTACATGAACGATAATCAAATCAGGATCTAATCCGATAAGCTCTTCATGCACACTCTTATGCCATAGATCTTCACAAACCAAAAGAGAGACTCTTTTACCATTGGCTTCAAAAGCTTCAAAGCTATCGCCACCTTCAAAGTAGCGTGCCTCTTCAAACATTCCATAATTTGGCAGATGTACTTTCATATGTTTGGCAACAAGTTTTCCCTGTGTAAAATAGAGTCCACAGTTTCGAAAAACATCCCCGTCACGCAGTGCTGCACCAATAGCAATATCTACATCTTTACTTAATTCAATTAATGAGGTCAGTTCAGACTCATTCCATGCATCTTCATGCAGTTTATCTTGTAAAAGATAGCCACTCAGTGCCAATTCTGGAAAGACTATTAAATCTGTTGTCGTCTTATTCGCTTCAATAATTTTAATGACTTCTTCTAAATTCGAACGGTTTAATTTGGGAGAAGTCTGTGCAAGTGTTACTCTCATATTATGAGCAAACTTCCTCTTTTACCTTCTCTAGTGACGCCATATCAGAGATATTAAGCGTTTTTAGATCTTTTGCTATTCTTCTGTTAAGCCCTTTAAGCACAACTCCGTTTCCAAACTCAATTGCCATATCAACATCCCCTGCAATTGCCTGGATTGACTGTTTATATTTTACAGGTTTTACAAGTTGGTCTTTTAAGAGTGTAACTGCTTCAGCTTTTGTAGCATAAGGCTTTGTGGTAACATTAGAGATAACCGGTGCTTCAAAACTATCAATGATATATTTCTCCATTAGCTCTGCCAATGGCTCTTGAGCCGGAGCTAAAATCTCACAGTGTGAAGCAACAGACATATTTAAAAGCAGTGCTCTTTTTGCACCTGCTTCTTTGAAAGTATCTTCTAAAGATGCCAAATCTGCTCTGTTTCCTGCAACAACAAGTTGTCCATCTTGATTATAGTTTGCCGGCCATACTTGTTTACCTTGCGTCTGCGCATCTGCACAAATTTTCTCAACACTTACATCATCAAGACCAACAATAGCCATCATACCAGCATCTTTTCCTTCACATGCTTCTTGCATATATGCACCACGCTTATGAACAAGTTCAACTGCATCAACATAGTCAATAGCACCTGCCGCACAAAGCGCTGAAAATTCACCAAGAGAGTGTCCTAAGAAAAGCTCAGCTTTTACATCTGGACATGCATCTTTAAAAAGTCTGTATGCAACCATCTGAACTAATAAAATCGCAGGTTGTGTATAAGCAGTTTGTCCAAGCTTTTCATTCTCTTCAAAGATTATCTCCTTAAAGTCCACTCCGATTCTCTCACCAGCTTTAGCAAACATCTCACGTGCCACTTCCGAATTATCATAAAAATCTTTACCCATACCTACCGCTTGTGAGCCTTGTCCTGCAAATATCATAGCTATTTTTTTCATCTGTTTTCCTTTTTATAAATATTGTTTGTTTTCTGAGATCTTTTTTCTGAGTGTATTACGATTGAGTCCCAGTTTATCTGACAACTGTAGTTGTGATTTGAACTTTTTAAGTCCTGCGCGAATCAGTGGTACCTCATAAAGATACAAAAAGTTTCTATAGTCACTGTTTGAACCCAGCTTGTCATAAAGATAATTCTCAATGATTTCCATCAATTCACTATCTTGAATATCCTGTAGCAGATAGTTAATCATTACCTGACGTCTCAGAGAATCTGCATTTCTTGATAAATCAGCTTTGAAGTTTTGAGTATTAAACGATTCATTGCCACCAAAAAGTTCTGCTGCTTCCTTAGCGAACTTCTCAACTAAGAAAGAGACATCTTCTTCTCTCTCACGCAGAGGTGGAATATCAAATTTAACACTAAAAAGATCATCAATAAGCTCATTCTCAAAAGATTGTTTCGCAGTTGCGATGACACGTACTTGTTTCTCTTTAATCATTTGTACAAGTCTACTTAAATTGGGGGAGTTGTCTATATTGATTATGATTAACTCTTTGGAGCTCTCTAGTGCAACAAGCAGTTCATCAAAGTTTGATGCATCAACAATCGATGTATCAGGAAGTATAAAAGAAGCTAATGTTCTTTTACCAACACCACTCTCACCCATGATGAGGGCATTGACACTCAGTGTCTTGAGGAGTGATGCTGTTTTCTTAGCCTGGTTGGAGGCTGAAGATTCAGTTATAAAACTAGTGACATCCACAGCCGCTGCCGCCACCTGTTCCACAACAACCATCATCTGCTTGTTTGTTCTCAGCAGGAACACCAGTCATTGCTTCTTCAGCTGAAGCATCTCTAACATTGTTGATTGTCACTGTAAACATTAAATCTTTACCAGCTAAAGGGTGATTGAAGTCAATTACTACAGAAGTATCTTTGATCTCTTTAACAACAACTTGAACAGTTGAGCCATCTTCACCTTGACCATAAAGTGTCATACCTTCAGTAAGTTCAATTCCAGCAAACTGCTCTTTTGGAACTTCTTGAGTAGCTTCTGCATTGTACTCACCATAAGCATCTGCAGCTTTTACAAGAACATCACCTTTTTCACCGATGTTCATATCTTTGATTCCATTTTCTAAACCTGGAATAATTTGACCTTTTCCAAACATAAATACTAATGGCTGTCCACCAACATTACTATCTACTACTTTATCGCCATCTCTTACTTCATACTCTAATGATACGATTTGATTTTGCTCAATTGCCATATTTATACCTTAATTTTTGTTTCGTGGATTTTAGCATAATTTCTTATTTCTTTAGCTGAAAATTATGCTCGTTTTTTTACTTTAAGCGTCTTTTGGCTTCACTTGCTTCCTTGGAGTTTGGATACTTCGCAATGATTGCCTTATAAAAAGATTTTGCATGCGCTTTATCCCCTGTTCTATCCATTGAGATAGCTGTATGCAACATCAATGTTGGCATATATTTCGCTTTAGAATAAAGCTGTGATGACTTTTTAAAATAAGAGATTGCTCTTGCATAGTTCTTACGTTTAAAATTCATCTCACCTATCATATAGTGTGCATATGCAGGTTTATACTTTCTCTTTATCAACTCTTCATAATTGGCAATTGCTTTTGTATAGTACTTTTTATCATAATTCTTTTTCGCTAAATTATAAAGCTCTGCACTGCTGATCTTAGAGCTGCTATTTGATTTGCCTCTCTTCCCTGATTTTAACTCTTTTGCTACTAAATCTTTAAAATCATTCACACTCTTTACTAAAGAGTTATATTCATCTTTCGTAACATAGTGTGTATTGATTTCATCTAAAAGTTTTGAGATCTCTAAAATACTTAGCTTCAATTCTTCAATTTTTTTAGAATTCTCTTGAATAGATTCACTAAGTCTTACCTGATACTCATTGGCACTAGTAAAGCCTAACTCCTCTTCTTCTTTTAATTTTTGAAGATTGATTTTATTGTTATGTGTTTTTCTGCTTATACTCTCAACTATGCTCTGCAGACCATCTATTCTCTCACGTAAAGAATCTAATTGACTTGCCTGTGAATTGCTCTTCTGTGCAACTTTTTTCAGCTTGTCTTTTGTTTCTAATATAACTTTTTCGCTAGAAGTAAGCCCGTAAGGCTCAGGACTTGAGAGATCTCCGGCACCAAACGCTGAAGGTTCGGCTGCTAAGAGATAGATTGGTGCAGTAGCAACAATAAAAGCACTTACTATTGCACTACGTTTCATAATTTTTACTTAAATTATGGAAGAAGTTTGAAGTTAACGCGACGGTTTTTAGACCAACACTCTCTTGTATGATCTGTACATACAGGATTAGACTCACCATAACTTACCATTGAGATACGAGAAGCATCAATGCCATCAGCTACTAGTGCTTTTTTAACTGCATCAGCACGTTTTAGGCCAAGTGCAAAGTTATACTCATCACTACCCCACTCATCACAATTACCTTCAAGCTTAACATTGAAAGATTTTGCAGCATCTGTTTTTCCAAGCTCTGCAGCTTCGTCAATTTTAGCTTGCATCTCTGGAGTAATATTATACTTGTCAAATGCGAAATAAACTGTTGGAAGTTTACTTTCTATCTCAGCCATTGTCATTTCAGCTGTAGTCTCTGTACTTGAACTTACAACACTGTCTTCAGTTGATACAGTCTCAGTTGCTGGAGCTTGAACTTCCTGAGCAGCTGGCGCAGAAACCTCTTCTGTCTTGCTATCTACTGCAGGTTCTTTAGAAGAACATCCACTAAAAACTAAAAGTGCTGTAACAACACTAGAAAGTACTATACTTTTCATATCTATTTCCTTGAATATTTAATGTCAAAATATTATACCAAAAAAATGGCAATAGTTTCTTTACCTATGTTTACTTACCAATCCATAGATTGTACTCTTCCGTATTTCAAAGGGAAAAGGTAGTTTTTATTGTAATTAAGTCTTATGATACCAATGGCACTTTGGCCTTTATAGTTTTTAATAAAAATTATTGCATCACCATCTTTTGAAAATCTTGGAAACTCATTTACACCTATTGCAGTAAGACGTCTGATAAAGTCTGTTTTAGTAGAGATCAGATGCAGATTAAAAGTATTTTGACTAAATGCATTTGAGCTCTCTCTTGCTTTATATACTATATAATTTCCATGTGCACTACACGCTGAATTGCTTCTTCCATAATAAACCATCTGCTCAACTTCATTTGTATCGAGTCGTTTTGAAAAAACATTTGGATACCCAAGTCTAGAAGATATAAAAACAATTTGATTTTTGCTCATAAACTGTGCATTTACATCTATACCACTGTATTGTGTAAGACGTTTGTATTTTTTAGTCACTGTGTTAAAGCTGTAGATATCCGGCTGACCATCTAAAGCCATAGTAAGTAGCAATGTTTTTCCATCACTACTTACATCAGAACATACCATCATACCATCTGAAGATATGATATTTTTTACTTTTCCACTCTTTATATCTACATATTTCAGTGTAGGTTTGCTTGTATCTAAAACTGTATAATAAAAAGCATTTTGTGCTTTGTTTGCCCATTTTGGGAAAATATTAAACCCACCTTTTAAAATTGTATGCTGATATGAAAGTGTATAGTCTGCAATAACTATCTCACTTTTCATAGGTGCGATTATTCGAGAAAATATAACTTTTCTCTTCATCCATGCGACTGAAGGTTCACCCATAAACTCATTAATATCATAGGCAATTGCGTGAGAGATAAACATAAATATATCTTGTTTACTTACTCTATAGTTCTTAGAATAAACCTCTTCATTTTTTTGCAGTAGTTTTACTTGAACATTTAAAGCAGCATTGTCATCTTCAAACATTTTATAGCGAAGTACATAGGCCATGTCTTTATTTTCAACAAGTACATCAACATCATTATAGTTTGCTATGCGGTGATGTCTGTCAACATTGAAAATTGAAAGAACATTCAAGTCTGCTATCAATGTTTTAAAAAAACGCAGTCGAAAAGTGTCATCATAACTGATAGATGCATCCTCTACTGCAATTGAGGGAACCGTATCAGCTTTTTTTATCACTTCTATCGTTGCATCATTTGCAAAAACAAAACTTATTAGCATCAATAATGAAAATATAACTTTCAAACTCTACTCCTTGGAAATTAGTACTACAATTGTTCTGCTAGACTTACCTTGAGGATTTTTTGGAAATACAACATTTTTAAGTCTCTCTTTTATCTTATCAGCTTCTGCATTGAGTGCTTCATTTGCCGAATAGTTTAATATTCGAAAATCAGTCATGCGCCCCAAAGGGTCTATCTCAATGACTGTTTTAACACTATGTCCCTCACTGTTTGGAGGAACATTGAAATGCTGATAAACAATTGCTTGAATTTTAGCTAAATATTCATTAACCTCATTTGCCGTTGAAGTCTGCTGTTGATTTTTATCAGATTCTTTACTATCAAGTTTTTCTAGTTTTTCAGAGAGTGAGTCTACGCTGTTTTTCTCTGCAGTTTTTATCTTTTTTGCTATATCTTGAATACGTTTTGAGTTAACTTTTTTTGGCTTTTGTTTATGGGAAATCTTCTGTGTCCAGACATTGGAAAAGAGATCATTTACATCAATATCTTGCGCTTTACTTGTTGCAGTACTCTGTGGAGCTGAAACCTGAGATGTAAACTTTGAGATATCTTTTGGCATAACAACAGATACTGCGATGAATTTATCTTTTTTCATTGCATAGGATTTGTCTTTTTTTATTGCAAACATCATAACAATAAAAAGTGTTGAAAAAAGGAAAAAAAGAGTAAAAGAAATCACCCCACCAAGAATAAAATAATTTTTGTTCTTATCCATTGGTCGCTAGTGAAACCTCAGAAAAACCTGCCTGCTTTACTGCAGCCAGTATAGACATAACAACACCGTAATCCAGTGTCTTATCTGCACTGATTAGCACGGTTGCTTTTTTATCGAGTTTTTTTGCATAGAGAAAAAAGTTGTCTGTAAAAGCATTCAAAAGAAAATTTCTTTTATTTACCTTTATATTGCCCTCTTTATCGATAGTAATATGAACAGGAGGAATTTTAGAGAGTTGCTCTGTTGTAGAGCCTTGTGGCAGTTTAATATTTTCTTCAAAAATAATATTTGGGGCAATAACCATCAAAACAACAAGTAAAACCAGCATTACATCCACTAAAGGTGTAATGTTCAGTTCTGGTTTTTCATCCCAATCATAGTTCATTTTTTAGGCCTTACGAGCTAAAATTGCATCACTTTGCATCTGAAGATAAGAAATCAATTCAAAAGATTTTCGTTTTAATAGTTGATGATAAGTATAGGAAAATATTGCTACAAAGATACCTGAAGCCGTAGCGACAAGTGCATCACTTACACCTACAGATATGACAGACATGCTTCCCGTAGTTTGACCGATATGTGCAAAGGTATCTAATATAGAGACTACCGTACCAAAAAGTCCGATAAACGGTGATGTTGAAGCAAAAATAGAGAGGATTGAGAGCCCTTTTGTCGCCTCTTTTGTTGCAGCAAGCATTGCAAGATCTAAAACTTCTTTTGAAACAATATTACTACTTTTAATAAAATTATTTAAAAAAGAGTTTTCGTTAACAGTAGTGGCACCAAGCAGGAGTGATTCTAAAGAAGCACTCTCACTTTTGAGCCAACTGTTAAGAGAAAAATAGCGGTAGAAAAACACCCAGTTCAAAATAATAAAGTATATTGACAAGAGAATCAATACGCCTATCGTAACCGGATGGCTTTTCAGATAGAAATCGATTAAATTATTAATCATATATTATATTAATCTTTGAGCTGCTGACTCTATTTTAGCAGACACAGAAGCAATAGCAGTGCTTGAATCTGCAACATCATTAATGAGTTTCTTCGCATCTTCAAGAGCTTTGGCGATTTCAGCTTCGTTTGCACCACGAATAGGTGCAGCACCCTCTACTAAAATAACAACTTTATCTTCACTAACCTGAGCAACACCCCAGTCAATAACAACAGATTCGACTGATTTATCTTCTTTTTCAACGTCAACAACACCAGCTTCCAACAAAGTTGTCAGTGAAGCATGACCTGCTAAAACGCCAAACTCTCCCTCTTTACCAGGAAGAACCACACTAACAGCTTCATCATTGAAGATTTCACCGTTAGGAGTTAGGATTTCAAGTTTAAACTTATCCATTACAGTCCTTTACTAAGCATAGAGCTTATTTGTTTTTCTCGTGTTTAGCAATAGCCTCATCCATGCTACCAACCATGTAGAAAGAGTTTTCTGACATATGGTCATAGTCACCATTAAGAATACCTTTAAATCCTTTAATAGTATCTTCAAGAGAAACATATTTACCAGGAGCACCTGTGAACACCTCTGCAACGAAGAATGGTTGAGAAAGGAATTTCTCAATTTTACGAGCACGCTCAACAACATTTTTATCATCTTCTGAAAGCTCATCCATACCAAGAATCGCAATGATATCTTGAAGGTCTTTATACTTTTGAAGTGTTTGTTGAACACCACGAGCTACTGCATAGTGCTCTTCACCTAAGATTTGTGGATCAAGCAATCTTGAAGTTGAGTCAAGTGGATCAACTGCAGGATAGATACCTTTTTCCGCAATTTTACGGTTCAGTACTGTTGTCGCATCTAAGTGAGCAAAAACAGATGCCGGAGCCGGGTCAGTCAAGTCATCTGCAGGTACGTATACCGCTTGTACTGATGTAATTGAACCATTTTTCGTAGATGTAATACGATCTTGTAATGCACCCATTTCACGAGCAAGAGTCGGTTGATAACCAACAGCTGAAGGGATACGACCAAGAAGTGCAGACATCTCTGAACCAGACTGTGCGAAACGGAAGATATTATCGATGAACATAAGAACATCAAGTTTCTTCTCATCACGGAAGTACTCAGCCATAGTAAGACCAGTAAGCGCGATACGGTTACGTGCTCCAGGAGGCTCAGACATTTGACCGTAGCACAGTGCAACTTTGTCAAGAACGTTCGATTCTTTCATTTCGTAGTAAAGGTCATTACCTTCACGTGTTCTTTCACCAACACCAGCGAAAACTGACAAACCTTCATGACCATGAGCAACATTGTGAATAAGCTCCATGATAATAACTGTTTTACCAACACCAGCACCACCGAATAGTCCAACTTTACCACCTTTTGCATAAGGAGCAAGAAGGTCAACAACTTTGATACCAGTCTCAAACATCTCTGTTGTAGTTGACTGATCAACTAACGGTGGAGGATCACGGTGAATAGACCATGTTGGTGCATCTTCTACTTGATCACCACCATCGATTGTCTCACCAATTACATTGAAGATACGTCCAAGTACTTTCTCACCAACTGGAACCTGAATAGGTGCACCAGTGGCAGTAGCTTCCATACCGCGAACTAAACCTTCACTCATATCCATTGCAATCGTTCTTACACGACCGTCACCTAAGTGCGCAGCAACTTCTAAAACTAAACGATGTTCCGTACCATCCAAATTAACATTTACTTCAATAGCTTCGTTAATTACTGGAAGATAACCATCAAAATCAACATCAACAACAGGACCCATTACCTGGCTAATTTTTCCAATCATATTTTTCTCCATTATTTCATAGACTCCACACCACTGATAATTTCTATCAGCTCTGTAGTAATAGCAGCTTGACGTGCTTTATTAAATTCAACATTTAAGTTTTTCACCATCTCTTTTGCATTGTTCGTTGCCGTATCCATCGCCTGCATACGTGCAGAATGTTCAGCAGCAACTGAATCAATCAAAGAGTAGTACATATTGTAATTAATATATTTTTCTACTAAAGAATCAAGCATTTTCTCTTCATCTTCAGCTTCAATCTCTAACATAGAGCTTGATTGTATTTTGTCACAATCAAATGCCTCTGTATCAACAGGTAAGATAGTGTTTACATGTAACTCTTGTGTTATCATGTTCTTATACCCGTTATATACGATATGTAGAGCATCAATCTTTCCATCTTTATAATCTGCGATAGAAGTCATGATAAAATCATCAGATCTCTCTTTATCCGGTTTAGAACTAAGACCTACAACTGTGTCAAACATCTCAACTTCATTGTAGTTAAAAAATTCTATACCTTTTTTACCGATACCACGTAAACGCACCTTTACGTTTTTCTCTTTATACTCTTTTAAAAGTTTGTTAACAGCTTTAATTGTTTGAATATTAAAACCACCACAAAGACCTTTATCAGCAGTAACAAAAACGATGTCAACCATTTTTGGATTTTCAATCTTTTTAAAACAACGATTGTCTAATCCGCCAACTTTGCTACATTTAATGCGTCCAGCTATTTCGGCAATTACCTGATTCATTTTTTGAGCATAAAGACGAGAACGTTTTGCAAGTTCTTCTGCACGGCGAAGCTTTGCAGTTGAAACAAGCTTCATAGCACGTGTCGTCTTTTGAGTGTTAGAAACACTCTTTATCTGTCTCTGAATATCTTTCAAGTTTGCCATAAAATATTCCTTAGTTCGCTACAAAGCTAGCTTTGAACTCTTCAAGTGCTTTCATTAATAATGATTTTGTATCATCATCTACTTTTTTGCTGCTTCTGATGTTCTCAAAGATTTGAGGATAAGAAGCTTCAATGAATGGATACAGTTCAGCTTCGAAACGTACAACGTTTGATGCATCGATATCATCTAAGAAACCTTCATTTCCAGCGAAGATAATAACAACTTGTTTCTCAACAGAAAGTGGTGAGAAAGGCCCTTGTTTAAGAACTTCAACCATTCTTTGCCCACGCTCGAGCTGGTTACGAGAAACTTCATCAAGATCAGATGCAAACTGAGCAAATGCTTGAAGTTCACGGTACTGAGCAAGGTCAAGACGTAATGTACCAGCAACTTGCTTAGTAGCTTTAATCTGAGCAGCACCACCAACACGAGATACTGAAAGACCAACGTTAATCGCTGGACGTACACCTGAGTTGAAAAGGTCAGTCTCAAGGAAGATTTGACCATCAGTAATTGAGATAACGTTTGTTGGGATATAAGCCGCAACATCTCCCGCTTGTGTCTCAATGATAGGAAGTGCAGTAAGTGAACCTGCACCATTTTCGTCAGAAAGTTTCGCAGCACGCTCAAGAAGTCTTGAGTGAACATAGAAAACATCCCCTGGATATGCTTCACGACCTGGAGGACGACGAAGAATAAGTGACATTTCACGGTAAGCAACTGCATGCTTAGAAAGATCATCATAAACAATAAGACCATGACGTGCATTGTCACGGAAATACTCACCCATAGTAACACCAGTGTATGGAGCCAAGAATTGAAGTGCAGCAGCTTCAGCAGCTGTAGCAGATACGATAATTGTGTACTCCATTGCACCGTGCTCCTCTAAACGACGAACGATTTGTGCAACAGTTGATTCTTTTTGACCAACAGCAACGTAGATACATACAACACCATTACCCTTTTGGTTAATGATTGTATCGATAGCTACTGTAGTTTTACCAGTTTGTCTGTCACCGATGATAAGCTCACGCTGACCACGACCGATTGGAACAAGTGCATCAATCGCTTTAATACCAGTTGCAAGTGGCTCATGAACAGATTTTCTCTCCATAATACCAGGAGCTTTCTCTTCTACAAAACGCACTTCGCTTGTCTCAATTGGACCTTTACCGTCAATTGGCTCACCAAGTGCATTTACAACACGTCCAAGAAGTGCATCACCTACAGGAACTTTTAAAAGAGTACCTAAACGTTTAACGCTCATACCCTCTTTAAGCTCAACTCCAGAACCAAGAATAACAACACCTACACTGCTCTCTTCAAGGTTCATTACTAAACCTTTTGTTCCTTCTTCGAACTCTACCATCTCTCCTGCCATAACATTGCTAAGTCCGTAAACCTGTGCAACACCATCAGCATAAGAAACAATCTTACCTGTTTCATTAATATCAACACTTAGTTCAAAGTTGTCGATACGCTCTTTAATTATTGAGCTGATTTCATCAGCTTGAATTTTTGCTACCACTATTGTTCTCCTCTCTTGAAGTTAAATTGCTTTAATTATATGATTTATAATTTGACTATCGATTCTATCTTTAGAGAAATTAATCTCAATTCCAAGACCTTCGACTTCTACTTTGATTCCATTAAAATCGTTTTTCACGAATGAAAAAGAGATTGTAGAATTAAATTTTTTACTCAAACCCTTACCAAGTTCATCTATAACTTTCGTGTCAATCTCACTGTCGCTATAAATTATGCCTTCATAAGTTTTTGTCGTGTTTGCTATATCTTTTTTCAATTCCTTTGCAATCGCAGGAATGATACTTACTCTTTTGTTCTCAACCAATAACTTAATAAGGTTGTTTAATTTATCTGAATTAGCTGGCTTTACTGCTTCTAATAAAATCTCTGATTTGACCTTAGCATTCACTTCAGGATTACCAATAATGCTAACAAATTTATCATCCTTAAAAGAGTCTGCCAAAGCATCAAATACAGATGAGATATTTTGAACTGTCTCTAAGTCGAAATCACTTTTGAGTGCTTTTATATATCTTTTTGCAATCAGTTCTTCCATCTATGCCACCTTTTTCAAAATAACATTTGCCATAGCTTCTCTATCGAAGATTTCAGAACTTTGATCTAATGTTTCAGCGACAACAGTTTCAACTACGTCACGAACCATATTTCTTTGTTCAAACTCTTTTTTAGATGCATGTTGCTTCACCATAGCTTCTAATTCAACATCACACTGTGCCATGATATTGTCATTTATAATCTTATTCTCTTTTTTAGAACTTACTGCCAACTCTTCAGCAAATTTCTCTGCTTCAGAAATTTTAGTAAGTGCCTCTTTTTTAAGAGCAATTGATTCATCAAGTTTCTCTTGAACTTTTTTCAACTCATCAGCAATACCCTGACTTCTTGACACAAAAAAGTTCTTTACCGGTTCCCCTACTAGATACCAAATAAGCCCTACAAAAAGAAGAAAGTTCACAGTTCTTTGAACTATATCCGTTCCTCCCTCATGCGCAGCTTCAGATGCTAATGCATAAGTTGATATCATAAGTATTAATACTAGAATTCTACTCACATCACACCCTTATATCTGACTCATTTTAGCTTTTAAAGCTTCTTTAAACATTGGAACTTGACTCATTAAGTCATTAGTCAACTCTTCTTTAGATTTCGCAAGTGATTGCTCAAACTCTAAATACTCTTGTGCAAGTTCAGCACGTTTTGCTTCTAACTTACTGTCTGCCAATTCCTTAGCATCCGCGATAACTTTTTCTCTTAGGGCCGCAGCTTCTAGTTTAGCATTCATAATAATTGATTCTGCTTTTGCATGAAGTTCATTGATTTCACTATCGTTTGAGCCTACTTTATCAAGGTCTCTTTTGATATCTTCATCACGTTTATGCATAAAACTGATTAATGGATTATAAAGCCAACTATTTAGAACGGCTATAAGCGAAACAAATACAACAAATGTAGCCAAGAGTAGTATTGGATTTATATCTAACATAGCACCTCCTAAAAGTTGCGAGATTATACTATGATTAAATTGAAAGGATAGTTAAATTGGAGTAAAAAATTGAAATTTTTTGTCACTAGTCTGTTAAATGTGACAAAAATTCCTCTGCTTCTTCTTGAGAATCAAACTCTAATGTAAGTCTGTTTTTAGAACTTTTTACATAAAATCCCAAATCATTGAGTTTTTCTTTGAGTTTTGAAAAGTCTAATATAATTTCATCACTTGTAGATGAACTCTTTTTTACATCTTCTTTTTTGATGTTTTTAATCATCGACTCAACATCACGAACACTGAGTTTCTGACCGATAATAGAGTTAACCATTAGTTGTTGTTCTTTTTCATCAAGACCAACTAAAACTTTTGCATGACCTGCTGATATCTTTTTCTCAATAAGTGCTTTTTGTGTCTTGGATGAGAGTTGTAAAAGTCGCAGTGTATTTGTAATATGTGCACGGCTTTTATGAATCATCGTTGCCAACTCTTCATGTGTTATGTCATGAAGTTTGATAAGTTCATGATATGCCTCAGCCAATTCAACAGAATTTAACTCTTCTCTTTGAATGTTTTCAATAAGAGCGAACTGACGCATCTTCTGTTCATCAGAGTTCAGAACAATGGCACGAATCTCTTTAAGCTTTGCAAGCTTGGAGGCACGAAATCTTCTCTCACCTGCAATTAGAACATAACCGTCAATATCTTCAGTAACGACAACAGGTTGCAATAATCCATCATTTTTAATTGATTCGGCAAGTTCTGCCAAAGCAGTATCATCAAAAGATTTTCTCGGTTGGAAAGGATTAGGTCGAATATCTTTTAAAGGAATCTCTAGAACTGCATCACGCTGTGAACTCTCGTTCTCGTACGCCTCATCCATTTCACCTAAAAGTGCATCTAAACCACGTCCAAGTTTCTGTGTCTTCATTATTTTATAATCGCCTGTGCTAAATTTTGATATGCAAGAGAACCTGCTGATTTTACATCATATAAAATTGCAGGTTTACCAAAAGATGGTGA
Source organism: Sulfurimonas indica (assembly GCF_009192995.1). Lineage (GTDB taxonomy): Bacteria > Campylobacterota > Campylobacteria > Campylobacterales > Sulfurimonadaceae > Sulfurimonas > Sulfurimonas indica. The sequence goes on from NZ_SDID01000017.1 coordinate 24,282, forward strand.
TTCTGCAAGTTTTACATTTCTAGGTACTACTATATATCTGTCTTTTTCATCTTTAAAGAGCTTCCCTTTAAAATGCTGACGCAAATCTGCAAATACCTGTTTTGAAAGGTTATTTTGAGCAGAGAACATTGTAGGGATAAAACCTTTGATAGTCAGTTTTGGATTAATCGATTTTCTTACTAACTTTACAGTATTTAAAAGTTGTGCAAGACCCTCCAGTGCAAAAAACTCACACTGAATAGGAATGATAACCGAATTTGAAGCTGAAAGTGCATTGATCGTCATCGGTCCAAGTGCCGGAGGAGAGTCGATAATGATATAGTCATAATCTTTTTTTACATTCGCAATGGCTTTTTTAAGCACCAACTCACGTCCTTTGGCTTTATCTGCATCATAGTACTCTTTTTCTATCCCTACAAGACCGATGTTTGAAGGAGCAAGATGGAGAGTTGGGAGGTCTGACTTTAAAATGATATCTTTGAGTTTTTTTGTACCGATGAGCACATGATAGATATTAAACTCATAATCATTCCTGTGAAATCCAAGTGATGTCGTTGCATTAGCCTGTGGATCTGAGTCAATGAGCAGTACTTTTTTTTCAGCAACGGCAAGAGAAGCTGCCAGGTTTACAGCAGTCGTCGTTTTACCTACTCCGCCTTTTTGATTTGCAATTACAATTACTTCACTCATCTTAAACCGTATATCCTCTCACCATTTATCTCCAAACTGCCATCAGAACTTAATTTTGCACCACGCAGAGAAACTTTGTTCTTGTTAATATGTGTGTAAAAATTTTGATTCTTGTAAAATTCTAACTTATATTTGCTAAAAACTTGCTTCCATAAAACTTTTTTTTCAATATTTTTGAAATAATTTTCCAAGAGCTTTTTTTTCTCTACTGCAACATCAAGTGATGCGTGAGCCTCTGGTGCACTGCTGCTGTTTAATCCTATGCCGCAAATTACTATATCTTGTACTAAATTTGTAATTGTTCCACCAATTTTTTTATCTGCAAGATAAAAATCATTGGGCCACTTTATCCATACATCAGAACCAAGCTCTTGGAGTGTCTCTTTTAAAATATAGGAAAAATAGATAGATGCAGATTCCAGTTTCAGATCTTCTGGCAAAAAGCTCTTTTTTACAGCAAAAGAGAAAAAGAGATTTCCCTCTTCTGATATCCACTTATTTTCACGACTTCCTATACCGTCAGTCTGCAAGTCAGCACTAACAGCTACAGGAGCTTGAAGTTCATTTGTAGTGATTTTTTCTTTGAGATATTTTTGTGTTGAGTGGATAGTATCAAGATAGATAATCTGCAACACTTAACCTTTTGCCATTAATATAAGCAAGCACATCCATCTCTTTTTTTGATTCTGGCTGCACTCTAAAAATTCTAATGCTTCCCTTTTGACATCCGACAACAATACTCTCTTTATCAATGTTCAAAATCTTTCCGGCTTCATTAGAAGACTCTTTGGCTTCAAGTACGATTTTCTTGAGTTTTAACTTACTCTCTAGGTATATGCCTGGCCAAGGTGTAAAAGCTCTATATTTGTTAAAAAGTATCTGAGCATCTTCAAAAGTAACCAAGCCATCCGCTTTTGTTATCTTCTTACAGTGTGTTGCTTTTGTTTCATCTTGTGGAATGGGAGTATATGAATGAAAGTTTTTCACTACATCAATCGTCAGTGTTGTAGCTACTTGCGTGAGCCTATGAAAAAGCTGCTCAAGCATCTCATCATCGGCCACTTGAATCTTTTCAATCTTTAAGATATCACCCGTATCAAGTCCCTCTTCCATCAACATTGCAGTCACACCTGTCTCTTTATCACCGTTTAAAAGAGTTTGTTGAATTGGAGATGCTCCACGATACTGTGGGAGTATGGAAGCATGAAGATTAATGCATGGTGCATGATCTAATATCTCACGTGGCAATATCTGTCCATATGCTGCTACTACAATATAATCACACTCTATTGTCAAAAGCTCACGCACAACTGCTTCCTCACGCAGACGTACAGGTTGATAGATAGGTATATTATACTCTTGTGCCGTTACTTTTACTGGTGGAGGTGTAAGTACTTTTTTACGTCCTACCGGTTTGTCAGGCTGTGTATATACTGCAACAACATCTATCTTACTATCTTCTATAAGCTCTTGTAAAATAGCATCAGCATAATCGGGAGTTCCCATAAAAATGACTTTTATCATGACTCTGCAGCCTTAGTAAAGAGTGTTCCACCCATATGTCTGCCTTCAAGCATAAAATGTTTGACATCACTTAAATCAAATCCACTTGCTAAGAACATCTCTCTGTTATTTTCTAAGAGATATGCTGCTGCTTTGAGTTTTGTAACTATCCCACCCGTTGCAAAGATATTGTTTGGTGTCACCTCTTGACTTAACATCTCTTTATCAATATTATGGACAACTTTTTGAACTTTTGCATCACTGTTTTTTCTCGGATCACTATCATAAAAAGCATCGATATCTGAAAGGATAATAAGCATATCTGCATCTGTATGTTTTGTTATATAGGCTGAGAGTTGGTCATTATCTCCAACTTCGAGCTCATCAGTTGCGGTTGCATCATTTTCATTGACAATTGGGATAACACCGTTACGTAGCAGTGTCTCAACTGTATTTTTTATTCTTTTAATATCATCTGATTTATTGAGATTTGCTGCAGTTACCAAAACCTGAGCAGTCACGACATCATGTTTCTCAAACTTCTTTGCATATCTACCCATAAGAACCGGTTGCCCAATAGCAGCTAATGCCTGCTTATTGGCGATGACTGTTCTATCAAGTTTGAGTTTTGTATATCCACCAGCAACAGCACCTGAAGAGACTAAAATCACTTCATATTTTTTACGAAGCTCAACCAAAAAATTTACAAGTGCCTGCATACGAGTGAGTGCAATTTCACCATCTTGTGTGAGTACTGCACTTCCTACTTTAACAACAACACGTTTCATATTTTCTACTTTCTGTCAGACTGTACTAAATTAAAGAGTGCATATTTGAGTGGCTCTATATTTTTATGTGTAGCAGAAGAGATTGGAGCAATGAAATATGGTTTTTCTCTCTTAAAACCAAGTGTTTCATCCGCACTTTCTTGAATAAAATATGGTAATGCAGCGTCAAAGTCAAATTCACTCTGCTTACTTGGAGTAAGTCCCAACATCTCAATAAAATTCGTCACTAAATTCTCAACATCTTCCGGTGGAACGATATCTACACGAGTCAGTGCTATCGCATATTTTGAAGTTCCAAGTTTTTCTGAAAAAGAAGCCACTTCATCTTTAAGAACTTCTATCTGCTCTTTTAAATCACGGTATGAAGCCAAATCAATCATAAAAAGGAGTGTTTTTGTACGCTCAATATGACGAAGAAACTTGATTCCAAGTCCTTTACCTTCATGTGCTCCACCGATAATTCCAGGGATATCAGCCATTACAAATGACTCATAATCTCCAATATTTACCTGACCGAGCTTTGGTGTGAGTGTTGTAAACTCATAGTTTGCAATCTCAGGACGAGCATTTGATACTGTTGAGATGAGTGTTGATTTTCCAACATTTGGAAAACCGACAAGTCCAACATCAGCAATAAGTTTCAAGTCAAGCTTGATTTTACGCGTTTCTCCCTTTTCACCCGGTTGTGCATAGGTTGGTCTTTGGTTTGTAGGGGATTTGAAGTGCGTGTTTCCAAGTCCACCTTTTCCACCTTCTAAAAACTTTACCTCTTGACCATCTTCAACCATGTCAAGTAAAACTTCGCCTGTTTCAGCATCAACTATCTGCGTTCCAGGTGGTACGATGATAACTTTTTTAGCACCTGATTTTCCTGTACAGTTTGAACCCTCACCAGGACGGCCGTTATCTGCTTTTATATGCATCTTTCTTTGAAAATGTGAAAGTGTATGTGTGTTGTTGTCACATCGAAACCAGATGTCACCACCTTTTCCACCATCTCCGCCATTTGGACCACCATTGAGTACAAATTTTTCGCGACGAAATGCCACACATCCTGGCCCACCTTTACCTGATGAGACTGTTAATTCGACACTATCTGTAAACATTGTCTGATCCTTTTTATATCTAGCTATTTAAATACTTAAGAAAAAACTATTATAAAGTAAATTATTAAATATTTTGAGTTTTGTTTTTTGGAAATATATTCCGAAGTGATAGAAAAAAAATGTTTGAGCCAAAGCTCAAACAGATGTAGAATTATGCAGCAGGGATAATTGAAACTTGTTTACGTTTTTTATCTTTTCTTTCAAACGCAACAACACCGTCAACTAAAGCAAAAAGAGTATGATCTTTTCCCATACCTACATTTTTACCCGGATGAACTTTTGTTCCACGTTGGCGAACGATAATGTTACCAGCGATTACAGCTTCACCACCATATTTTTTTACACCAAGTCTTCTACCAGCTGAGTCACGATTATTCTGTGTACTCCCTTGACCTTTCTTATGTGCCATCTTGAATCTCCTCTAAGTTTAGTTAAGCTACTATGCAGCTATTTTCGTGATACGTACACGAGTATGATCTCTTCTGAAACCACGTTTTACTTTACTATCTTTACGACGACGTTTTTTGAAAATCACAACTTTCTTGTCACGTCCTTCGCTGATAACTTCAGCAGTTACAACAGCACCATCCACATATGGAGCTCCAACTTTAAGCTCACCAGCATTTACTGCGAGAACTTCTTTGATTTCGATAGTAGCTTCTGGTTCTAATGACATTTTATCTAAAGAAAGAACGTCACCTTCTTGAACTTTATACTGCTTACCACCATTTTTAATAATTGCGTACATCTATGGTCCTTAAATATTTTTAGGTTGTATTTCTACAAAAAGTGCGGAATTATACCCATTCAAGCTTTAAGTTATGTTTAATTTCTTATTTATCTCTTATTTTCCTAAAAAGTATTACTGTTTTTTTAACAACAAGTCGTATAAAAAAGAATAAACTATAAAGAATAAACGTATATATTAAAGGATGAAAGTAATTTTTTCTCTCTTGCATCAAAGAGATTCTCTCTGTAGGATTAAAGAGCAAATCAGGATGCATCATAAGTGCGAGGACGACAAGCAAGATAGCATAAATCGCCATCTCTCTTATCAGAGTTTTTTGCATCCTACATCAATCCTCTCATCATCAAATACCAATACATTGGTTTTAACATATAGAGGTCAAATGCCCACCACATCCAGCGTGGTTGTTCTACTGCTAGTGGGAATGACGGTGCTGCACCTTTATAATTGAACTCTGCAAGAATGATTTTACCATACTGTGTTTTGAGTGGACATACAGTATAGCCGTCAAATTTTTCTTTTGGCTCTTTTCCTTCCATCACAGCTAAAAGGTTTGCGACCATAATCGGCCCATGGTGACGAGCTGATCCACCGGTTTTGCCTTTAGGAACACCACAGATATCACCAATTCCAAATACATTTTTATAGCGTCTGTGTTGCAATGTATACTGATCAACTTCAAGCCAACCTTTTCCAGTTCCCTTTTGCCATGCAAGTTTGGAGTTAGCCACGGCATCAACCCCAGCCATCGGTGGTACAATATGAATAAAGTCATACGGCATCTCAACACGATCAACCTTCTTGATCATATCATACTCTTCTAAGTCCTCGTCATATTCACCTTTAACTTCATACTTATACTCAAATGTTGCTATTTTTTTATCAGCATCAATCGCGATAAGGTTATGTTTGAATTTATTTGTAATATTTCCATAACGAGGCTGAACAACCTCTTTTAACTCTTTGTCAACTGCCGGTACCGCACCAAAAAGTTTACTACCGTTTGTCGCAAAAGTAAACTCAGCTGTCAAACCATCACGTTTAAGATAGTCATCACTGAGATAGAGGATTTTTTGAGGAGCACCACCACATTTGATCGGTGTTGCAGGCTGTGTACAGATAACTTTTGGCTTACCATTTTTGGCAGCCTCTTTAAGCTCATTGAACCAATCCCAAGTGATACTACCACCATCTGCTGTTCCAGCTTCAGGGTCATTGAGATAAACCGAAGAGATACCATTCTTACCGATCATATCTTTTGTAAGCCCCTCAATCCACTCATAATGATACTGAAGACCAGTAGCTACAACAAGGTAGTCATAACTCACCTCTTTACCAGCACGTGTGATAACCTTATTGTTATCCGGATCAAAAGTTTTTACCTCATCTTTAATCCAGTTTACATCATCTGGAATGAACTCTTTGTTATCTTTGACAATATCTTCAAAGGTATACTCACCTGCAGCCATAAATACTTGACCTGGTTGATAAAGATGCTTCTCATTTGGAGCAATTAGTGTAATATCTGGATGTGAAAGCGCAGCATGGAGTCGTGCCATAGCCATAATACCACCGGCACCTCCACCAACGATTACAATCTTGCCTTCTGCACTTGAAGCTTCAGCTTTTGTACCTGTCGAACTGCCTGCACTTGCTAGTACACCTGCAGCAATTGGTGAGATACCCATAAATTTCAAGGCATCACGGCGACTCATCCCTTTTTCATTCACTATTTCATCCATAAAGTCAATTTTTTTACTCATTTTCATTTCCCCTTCTTTAACTAGTATCTATATCTAAAATATACTCTTAAATCCTGTGCACTCTCAACTGGATCCAATCCATTTGCAACTGCTTCAGCCATTGTAAGCGGTGTACCGTTATCACCAAAGAATCCATTTGATCCAGTGTAATCATAATCTAAATATGTATATCTGATTTGCATGGAAAACAGACTTTTTCCATCTTTTTTTATAATTGGCTGTGTCCAATATGCTTCATACGCATTCCCACGAGTTGCCATCTTTGAGCCTATCATTGTATCTTCACCATATGTAAATGGTCTCCAGTACTTTGAACCGTGGTTATACTCTAGTCCAAATTTTCCACCTGTAAGGTTTGGTACCTGTGCACCTATCCAGTATGAGTAACCGGATTCTTTATTAATACTTCCTAACATTGGTTGATTAGCATTTGGTATTGTTTGTGACCAAGCAACAGAAGCAAACAGTATAGTATCATCAAGGAAATCATTGATCATATCTCCAATGCCCTGTATTTGCGCAGACAAAGCAGCACCATCCATATTCCCAAATGTTCTAAGTGCTGGAGTCGTTAATGTTGAGTCAATTCCTGGGACATTAAAGCCACGATAGTATGTAGCCATAGCACTATACTGTCCATCATCATAAATTTTTGCAAGCACACCTACTAGATCCATATTATCCAGTTTATCTGCACTTGTATCTGTAGCATAGTCTAAACCTTGTGCATCAAATCTTGTTCTAGCATTTGTAAGACCACGACCCAAACAGAGTTTTAAGTACGAACCTGAGACATATTTATCGAGTTTGATACTGGCACTTAAACCATCAAACTCCATATTGATAATATGACCTTGTGGAGATTTTGCTTTATCATCATCACGCAGATTGATAAGATATCCATTTGTTGCAGGACGGCGACCAACACTCAGTGTTGTTCCAAAACCACCAACAGTCGGAGTCCAAAGCCAGTATGCCTCTCTAACCTTTAGAGTATCATCTGTCAGTGTTTCATTGATAACCCAGTCAAAGCCATCATAACCTTGACCTCTTCCATTTGTATCTGCACCAAAAGCCTTATTAAAAGCAAGCTGACCTTTAAATATCATATCTTTTGTCGGCTGATATCCCATACCTAACCACAAACGATTTGAAAAAAGTGCATCATTTGTATAAGTTTTTGTAGCTGTTTTATAACTGATATAGTCATATGCTGTTCTAAAGTCTATATCAAACTTGATATTATCAAAAGCATCATGTGCTCTTACTTTTGCTAAAGATTTTTTTGTGCGTTTTTGTTGATTTTCCAGTTTTGCGACTTTTTTATTCAATGCATCTATCTCAGCCTTTAAATCTGCAATATCATCTGCGAATGTACTAGATGCAAGCCCACCGATTACGGCAAGTGACAATAAAATTTTCTTCATATGTTTTCCTTGAGTGAAAGCTTATAATTATTTAGTTTTGTAGAGTACACTCTCTTACGAGTGTACTGTTTTACTTAGCAAGAAGGGATGTTTCCACTATCGCTTGCGAAATCATGCACGAAGTCATATAAATGTGTTGAGAATTTTTTCTTGAATTTTGCGCTCTCAAAAAAGTCAGCTCCAGCCGGACATGCTTCAGTCATCACTTTTCCAAGTTCACCATTTTCTTTTGCCTCTGCCCACTCATCTTGTGTATGTTTTGCTGCAAACACTGCTCCAGAAAAACCACAAACATTCTTGAGTTTTTTCTGATAGATTCTCTTTCCTTTATCTGCATCTGCACTTGCAGTTGTTGCAATTAAACCAAAACCTAATATTGCTGCGAAAGCTACTTTTTTAACTGTTGTCATTTCATTTCCTTATATTATGATATTAATAAGTAGCTATTATACATATTTAAACTTTAAGATAATATAAACTTAAAATATTTATAAACAGTATTTATAGATTATATTTGGAGATTTTAATTTTGGAAGAGACAGAGAGTCTTTAACTCTCTCTCATAGTGTTTTGAAGGGGTATTATAGTATTGTTTGTTTATTTGATGAGTGCTACTGCATCAATCTCTACAAGAGCATTTTTAGGTAAAGTTTTTACAGCCACAGTTGAGCGGGCCGGTTTATGATCTTTAAAAAAACTTTCATAAATTTCGTTAATTGTTACAAAATCATCCATATCTGCAATAAAAATAGTTGTTTTTATTACATTATCTAAAGAAGAGTCTGCTGCTTCTAAAACCTCACGTAGATTGCTTAAAACCTGTCTAGCCTGTGTTGCAACATCTGCACTTAAAAGTTCATCACTTCCATTTGGAAGGAGTGCTATCTGACCTGAAGTATAGACCATACCATTTACTACTGTTGCTTGAGAGTATGGTCCTATGGCAGACGGGGCTTTTTGGGTTTGTACAAATTTCATTTTTTCTCCTTTGTCATTGTGAATTTTTCTTGTGCATTATCCATAAATGATTCAAAAGTATCTACTTTTCTGTATCCTAGACTGTTATATAAAATATTTCCTTTACTATCAGTAAAGTAGTGTCTAGGTACAGGTGCAGTAGCAAATTTTTGAGGTACATCATCAAATTCACGCACAAGATGAACAGGAACAAACTCTTTTTTTAGTCTCTTTTTGACATTCTCATCTTGCAATGTTGTCTTCTCAAACTTATCACACCAGCCACATGTAGATGATGATATGAAAATATAGATAAGTTTATTCTCTTTCTTTGCTTTTTCCATTGCTACATTGTAGTTATCTAACCACTGCAGCTCAGTTGCCATAAGCGTTACTGCCAATAATATCATTGATACTATATATCTCATTACTTCTCCCAAATCTCAATTAAAGTTTTAAAGACTCTGTACAAATCTTCTACCTCCTTTTTTGTTGTTCGCTCATTGACTGAATGAATCGTATCATTTTTAACACCAAACTCGATAACATCAACACCCATTGGAGCGATAAATCTTGCATCACTTGTACCCCCGGCTGTTGAGTGTTTTGGTTTTATACCCGTTACTCTCTCTATGGCCTCATCTATTTTACGTACAAGTTTTGTATTGGTATCGGTCTGGAACGGATACGAACCCTGCGTGAGACGCAGTTCATAATCCAATCCCTCCAGGTGTTTTTGTACAAACATTGTAATCTCTTTTTGTGTAATGTTTGTGTTATTTCGAACATTGAACATCATTTTGAGTTCATTTGGTGTCACATTGGTCACTTCCATTCCCGAACGGATGTCGGTAATGACAAACTTTGAAGGCGCAAAGGCTTCATCGCCATCATCCAAATCAACACCTGCCATCTCAGAGAGCGGCTTTGCAATCTGATGGATAGGGTTAATGGCTTTTTCGGGATAAGCAGCATGGCCTTGCTTGCCTTTTAGTGTCAAGTATCCATTGATAGAGCCACGACGTCCAACTTTTATGGCATCACCAAATATCTCTTCACAGGTTGGCTCAGCAACAACACAGACATCAGGAAGCATATCATGCTCACGCAGATACTCTAGCACCTTTACAGTACCGTTGATTGCTTCTCCCTCTTCATCAGAAGTAAGCAGCAATGAAAGTGTTCCTTGAAAGTTCTCTGCCTCTTTGACAGCCTGCACAAATGCAGCAACGCCGCTTTTCATATCCTGTGTCCCACGACCGTAGATATACTCACCTTCCTCTACAGCTTCATAAGGGTCATACTTCCATCCACTACCAGCGGGAACTACATCCACATGTCCGGCAAAACAGAGATGTTCTCCTTCTCCAAACTTTTTATAGATAAAAAGGTTCTTCACATCCTCTACATCTACTCGTACAGCCTCAAAATCTTCTAAATATTCACTGATAAAATCCAGTAATCCTCCATCTTCAGGAGTCTCACTCTTTGTAGAGACCAGTTTTTTAAAAAGCTCTAATACTTCCACGAACTATTTTCCAGGGTTCTCATAAAAAACATAAGGTGTAGAGTAGTTACTTACTTCAAAATAGAGTTTTTTCTCACCCTCATCTACCTTGTAGTTAAAGTTTGTATCCAAATATCCGTAACCATATCTATAGTTTCTTGGTGTTGTACCATCTGTAGCGATAGCTGTTGAGAGTTTATCAATATTTATGAATCTCTGCACAAGCTTCCCACCCATATAGATATCAAGAACCCCGTGAGTACCTGTCCAGTTTTGGATGCTGCGTCCTAGTTTGTTCTGTGTCTCTTGTGTACATGCAGTAAAAAACAGTGCCACTGCAACGAGTGTAATTAAAAACAGTTTATGCATTCTCTTCTCCATATTTTAATTTTTTCAGTGCTGCTTCTTCATCTTCTTGACGCATTAACGATTCACCGACCAAGAAAGCATCCACACCTGCTTTACTCAGATCTTCCAACTGTCCATGCTCATAAATACCACTCTCAGCAACGATGATTTTACCATTTGGAATAAGCGGAATCAGTTTGTAAGAGAGCTCCATATCCATCTCAAAAGTCTGTAGATTTCTATGGTTGATTCCAATAATATCACTTCCTGCATAAATGGCTTTTACAAGGTCAGCCTTATCATGCACCTCAACAAGTGCTTCCATACCAAGGTGTCTTGCATAGTTGAGTAGATCTTTAAGCTCTTTTTTTGAAAGTGCCGCTGCAATAAGAAGGATAAAGTCAGCTCCAAAGACCAAAGCCTCTAAAATTTGATACTTTGAGACGATAAAATCTTTTCGAAGAAGCGGAATACCAACATAACGGCGAATACCTGCCAAATATTCTAGATTTCCCTGAAAGAAGTGAGGCTCAGTCAGTACCGAAATCGCACTTGCTCCTCCTCGCTCATATGCCTGAGCAATAGCGAGTGGGTCAAAATCTTCACGAATTACACCTTTTGAAGGTGAAGCTTTTTTAACTTCTGAGATAATTCTGTACGGGTCTTCTTCAGTCGCTGTTAAATATGGAAAAACATCACGCGGCTGTCTTGCGTTAAATGCAAGTGAGCGTCCTAACCAGTCAAGTGAGAACTCTTTTTCTCTTTTTTCCAAGTCCTCTTTTGTTTTTTTAATAATATCATCTAAAATCATTTTTTCTTTCTTGCCCTTCTTAATTTTTTAATGCACTTGTTGATTTTTTTCAAATGTTCTCTAACCTCGGGTTCATCTCCCCCTTCTAGTTTGACAACTTTTAACATGATTTTTTTAGCTTTATAGCATTTCCCAAGCTTGTAATATCCCCACGCTAGTGAGTCTAAATAGTATGCGGAATTCGGTTGTTTTTTCAAAACCTCACGGATATAACTCATACCTTTTTGAACATTGACATCATGATCTATCAGAATATATCCAAGATAGTTCATGTAAAGTGAATCTTTATTGTATTTTACAACATTTTCAAGATTTGCTATTACATTGTAAAGAACTTTTTTAGGAACTTTCCCTCTGTAACTCTCATATTTGTAAATGGCACTCTGTCCCAAGTATGCATAATCACTGTTCTCTTTATAGAGTTTAAATGCCAGCTTACTTGCTTTTTTCCAGTTTTTTCCAGAGACATAAAGCTGAAGTAAAAGCTCATCATCGATATGGTTCTCTTCTAAGAAATTCATCAGTTTCACATACTCTCGTTTATAGGAGTATATCTGAATGATTTTTTGCGCTATATCCTCACTCTTTTCTTTTGCATAGAGTCTTTTATAGACAGAAAGCAATCCCTCTATGTTGTTATCATGACTGTAAAAACTGACAAGTCTGTTACAAATAAGCTTGGAACATCCATGAATTCTTGCGTGAGACTCCAGCTCTGCAATCGCCTCTTTTTTTCTGTGCAGATTGACATAAAGAATGATGGAAATTTTATCAAGTATCTCTTCATTATACTCTTTGATATAGGCACCTTCTAAATATTTTAGTGCCAAATCATAATCTTTGCTTTTTGTATAGACATCACTCACGAGCAAGTAATCTTTTGGTGCATGTGTATATTGTGCCAATGCAATGGAGACTTTTTTTGCTTCTTGAAGTCTGTTTGACTCTAACAATGCAACAGTTTTTAGTCTCACCAGTTCTGTATCTTCAAAAGAACCATCTGTGAGATTATCAACAGTTTTTACAACATCAGCATACTCTTTTAATACAATCTTATCTTGCAAATATCTGTAAAGGTACTCTTTTTTCGATGATTTTTCATAAAGTTCTCCAAAAAGTCTTGCAGCACTTTTATAATCACCTACCTGCTCTGCACGCAATGCAAATACTATGTACGTATCTTCTACATCAAAAGCCTTCTCATGTGGTTTGATACTCTTTTGAGAACAGGCTGATAAAAGCAGTAAAAGCGATATCAGAAAAACTCTAAGCATCAATAATCCCCGGACACTCGGCTTTAAGTTCATCAACATGTGTTTTGAAATAGTCCCAAAAAGGAAAAGTTTTACACTGATTTGGTCGTGCCATATATATTTTACATCCATTGGACTCTCTGTCATAAAAGACACACTCGTAAGAGTCTTCGATTTTGTTTTCTTTGAGTGAATATTTGTACCCGTTTTTGAAGAGATATTTTACTCCAAAATCATTAACATCCATATCTAAAAGCTCTGCAATAGCAAATATCTCTGCTTTTGTGACATAAATGTAACCACTCTCACCCGTACAGCAGCGCCCTTCACAACTAGCACATGCATCAGAATTAAAAGCATAAGGATAGCCCTCTTTTTTTACAATTGACATTTGATACTCTCTGTTTTAGCTTTTGCATAAATTTTTTGCACCTCTTGCGTGAGGTCATTGCCATCAAAATGGATCAAAGGCGGATGTACTTTTACCATTGCCTTAGAACCGTTTCTTGCATGAATCATTACCAACGAAGCAGTTCTGTCTATCTTTGGATGCACAAAGCGTACATCCACAAGACGCATTTTTACTCTATCTAATGCTGCAGAAATAAGACCAAACTGCGTTGCATCATAACAGAAGATAAAATGTGAATGCGGTTTTAAAAGCTGTGAAACCTTCTTAAAAAAAGCATCCATCGGCAACGATGAGTTATATCTAGCATATGTGAGCATTGTATCTTTGGACTTTTGTACCCCATCAGGATAAAAAGGCGGATTCGAGATGATATAGTCATACTTTTGCTCAGTCTCAAAGGCCAAAAAATCTGCTTCGTACAATTTATAGTCAATACTATTTGCCTCTGCATTTTTTTTTGCATAAGCAGCCAAAACATCCTGCTTTTCAACAGCTTCAAGTTCTACCTTTTTATTATCACGTGCGACTAAAAGTCCTACAATACCACAACCTGCACCAACATCAAGCACACTGCCTTTGGGAGAAAAACTGTTTATAAAGTCATATAAAAATATGGAGTCACTATTGTAACAATAACCGGATTCGGGCTGATAAAGAAGCATATTTTGATAAAGCCTTTGATATAATTACGTTATTATATCTTAAAGGCTTTAAATGATAATTATTCCTGCCCGTTTAGCATCATCCCGTTTTCCTCAAAAGGTTTTAGCAGACATCGGTGGTCTGCCTATGGTTGTTCGAACTGCAAAGAGAGTAGCACATCTTGATGATGTTGTGGTCGCTGCCGATGATGAAAAGATCATAGAAGTATGTCAAGCCCATGGCATAAAAGCGATGCTTACCTCAACAACACATAAAAGCGGAACAGACCGTATTCATGAATGTGCTACTATTTTAGGGCTTGATGATGATGAGCTTATTATCAATGTTCAAGCCGATGAGCCTTTTATCGAGCCTGATGTTGTAGAATCTTTGATGAATAAACTACGTGAGCTTCAAAAAGAGAGTGCTGATTTTATCATGGGGAGTTGCTACAACTCTATCAATGCTGAAGCTGCAGAGGATTCAAATCTTGTAAAAGTTGTTCTCAATGCAAAAGGCAATGCCATCTATTTCTCACGTGCTAAAATCCCACACAATCAAAGTGGAGAAGCAGTTTACTTTGGACATATCGGAATTTACGGATTTTCTAAAAAAAGTCTTAAAGAGTTCTGCTCATTAAATGATGCACCGATTGAAGATATTGAGAAGCTTGAACAACTGCGTGCAATCTATCATCAAAAAAACATTGCTATGGTAAAAGTGGCAAGTACTGGATTTGGAATCGATACAAAAGAGGATTTGGCAAGGGCCATTGAGATATTCTTATAAAAATACTAAATTTTTGGCATAAAAAAAGGGAGAAACACAAAAAGTGTTCCTCCCTTAAAAACATAAACTTCTACAAGTTTACTAGATATTGTCGCGGATACCTAAATCATCAACAAGTTTAGTATAAGCCTCTTTGTTCGTTCTTTTGAAGTATTTCATTAAACGACGACGTTGTCCAACTAATTTAAGAAGTCCAAGACGTGAAGCGTGGTCTTTTTTGAAAACTTTTAAGTGTTCAGTAAGTTCTGAAATTCTTTCTGTTAAAAGTGCAATTTGAACTTCACTAGAACCAGTGTCATTCTCATTACGTCCGTATTTTGCGATAATCTCTTGTTTTTTCGCCGAATCTAAAGCCATAATAGCCTCCTGAATGGTATAAATTTACTGCCCTTACACAAATGCAAAAGAAGTTGAAGCGGGATTATACCAAAATTATTCTTTAAGATTATTTATAATATTTCTATAGAGAGTTTTAACTTTTTTGGCTATAATAAGAGCAAAAATAATACTATAAAGATTTCAGACAATGTTAATAACACGCGCCAGTGAATATGCAATACTTTCTCTTATCGTTTTGGCAAAAGCAAAAGACCCATTAGACAGTGAAACTCTCTCACGTGAGCTTTTTATATCAAAAAGTTTTTTAGCAAAGATTTTACAATCTCTTGCAAAAGCTGACATCCTCAAGTCATACAAAGGTGTCAGAGGTGGCTTTGCACTTAATAAAAAGCCGGTAAATATCAATATGCTTGATGTTATGACAAGTGTAGAAGGCAAAGCACCGGCAGTTTTTGAGTGTTCTCCATCGATGCACGACTGCCCTTCAAATAAAGCTCAGATCTGTACTATATGGCCATTTTTACATAAACTGCAAGGCAAAATCGATTTCTTTTTAGCAGAATTAAGCCTTGCTGATATATTAGAAGATTAAAAGAGTGGAAAACAAATAGTTTGGCAAAAAGAAAATTAACTGCGAGACAGCAAATAGGAACCGGACTTAACTTTTTAATAGGTCAACGAGATTTAAGTGTCGTTCTTTTTGTAATGGCAATTTTGGCCATTATTATTGTTCCACTGCCATCTTCTATGCTCGATGTACTTTTAACAGTATCTATCGCTGTATCGGTTTTGATTCTTTTAATTTCACTCTATGTTCCAAAACCGACAGACTTAACAACATTTCCAACACTCATCCTTATTCTAACCCTCTACAGGCTCTCACTTAATATCGCTACAACGAGGATGATTTTAAGTAAAGGACATGAAGGTCCTGAATCCGTAAGTGATATCATTACCTCTTTTGGTGATTTTGTTGTCAGTGGGAACTTCGTCATTGGGATTATTGTTTTCTCGATTTTAGTTCTTATTAACTTTATGGTCATTACCAAAGGTTCTACAAGAGTTGCAGAAGTTGCTGCTCGTTTCGTACTAGATTCTATGCCGGGTAAACAGATGGCCGTTGATGCGGATTTAAATGCCGGACTTATAGATGATGCAGAAGCAAAAGCAAGACGTGCGGAAATTCTGCAGGATGCAAACTTTTATGGAGCTATGGACGGTTCTTCTAAATTCATAAAAGGTGATGCAATTGCAGGGATTATCATTACGCTCATCAACATTATCGGTGGGTTTCTTATCGGTGTTTTTCAACATGATATGAGCATAAGTGATAGTGCAGCTACCTTTACACTTCTAACAATCGGTGATGGACTTGTAAGTCAGATTCCAGCACTTATAGTATCTACAGCTACAGGTATTATGATCACTCGAAGTTCAAGTGACGGGGAAAACTTTGCTGAAGGCACAATCAATCAGATGGTCGGTAATGCAAAAACCATGATGATTGTTGGTTTCATTATGATTCTTTTTTCACTTGTCCCAGGTCTTCCAACAGCCTCAATGATGTTTGTCGGTCTGCTTTTTGCTCTGCTTGGATGGTCCATCTATAAGTATGAAAGAGGCGAGCTTACAATCTTGGATGTTGAAAATATTTTGGGAAAAAAATCCAAAAAAGAATTGGAAGACGAGGCAAAACTCAAACCGAAAAAATCACATGAAGAGATAGCAAAAGAAGAAGAGAATGCCCTCGAAGATATCTTAAAAGTAGAGATGCTGGAACTCACTCTTGGTTATCAGCTCATCAAGCTCGCAGATGCAAGTCAGGGCGGTGATCTGCTTGAGAGAATCCGATCCATGCGAAGAAAAATTGCCTCAGATTACGGTTTTTTAATGCCGCAGGTACGTATTCGAGACAATCTGCATCTCAAACCAAACCAGTATCAGGTCCTGCTCAAAGGTATCTCTGTTGGCGAAGGGGAAATCCAACCCGATAAATTTCTTGCCATGGACAGTGGTATGGCAACAGGCGAGATTCAAGGTGAACCGACAAAAGAGCCTGCTTTTGGTCTTGATGCCTTTTGGATTACCCCAGAACAAAAAGAGGATGCCATCATTAATGGTTATACCGTTGTGGACCCGGCCACTGTCATCTCAACCCATATGAGTGAGCTCATCAAACGCAATGCAGAAGAACTTCTTACACGTCAAGAGGTACAGTCTCTTATTGACAAAATCAAAAATGATTATCCTGTCATTGTTGATGATGTGCTAAAAGTCGCTTCTATCGGTCTTATCCAAAGAGTACTCAAAGCACTGCTACATGAGAAAATCCCACTCAAAGATATGCTGACAATCTTAGAGACTATCGCAGATGTTGCTGAATACACGAAAAATGTAGACTTCATCAATGAACAGGTTCGTGCAAAACTCTCACGTGTTATTACACAGATGTACACCGGAGATGATGGCGTTATACGTCTACTGACCTTTGATACCAACACAGAACAGCTTCTACTGCAAAAATCCCAAGAACAAG
The DNA here is from genome assembly GCF_009192995.1 of Sulfurimonas indica. Classification (GTDB taxonomy): domain Bacteria; phylum Campylobacterota; class Campylobacteria; order Campylobacterales; family Sulfurimonadaceae; genus Sulfurimonas; species Sulfurimonas indica. The sequence goes on from NZ_SDID01000017.1 coordinate 41,901, forward strand.
ATGGTGTGAGAAATCTTATGCTCAATGTCGGTGAGATAAATGCACTGATTCAAGCAACAAGTACAAAAGCTGCAGAGATACTGCAAAAAGGGATTTCTCCGGTTATTATTATAGTCGATCCACAGATCCGTCGTGGTGTCGCTGAAATTTTTGAGAGATTCTCATTAGATGTCGTTACTCTCTCTCACGCAGAGATAGATTCAAGTGCAACGTTTGAAGTCCTTGGCTCGATCTCCATAACAACCCAAACAGAAGAATAAATAAAAGGTAATAAATGAAAAACAGAACAACCCATCATCTCTCACATATTGACTTGGATGGCTACAGTTGTCAACTTGTAATGATGTATACTCCCTATAGAAAATTTAACTACAATGCAAATTACGGGGCTGAAGTAAAACAAAAACTTGATTTGATGCTTGAAAAGATAAAAGAGCGTAAAGAAGCTGCTCTTATCTTGATAACAGACCTTAATCTCACAGCTGATGAGTCCAAATGGCTCACGCATGAAGTAAAAAAGCTTAATGAAAACAAGATGGATGTAGAGCTTCAACTCCTTGACCATCACGGCAGTGGCGAAGAGAGTGCTAAAAAGTATGACTGGTATTATCTTGACACCTCACGCTGTGCTACAAAGATCACTTATGACTATGTAAAAGAACATTTTGAATTTGATGAACCGTCATGGATGCAGAAGTATGTAGATGTAGTCAATGCGGTTGACCTTTGGAAACAAGAAGAGAAAGAAAACTTTGAATATGGTAAAGTCTGTATGCGTCTCGTTACTGAAACACGAGAGTTAAACCGTGTTATGTTTCCGGAGGAAGATTCACAGTACAAACTCTCACTGCTCCATGAAGCAGCTAAATACATTAACGAACCTGATGCCCCAATCGTTTTAGATGAAAAAATCTACTTTTTGAAAAAGGATTTTTTCAAACGTGAAAAAAACGATACTTTAGATAATCTGGTAACTGAATATGTTGTCGAGCTTCTTGGACGTGCACGTGATGAGAAAACCATCTATTACAAAGGTTATCGTGGATATCTCTCTTACGGAGTTGGAAATACCTCTATCATTGGAAACGGATTTTTAACAAGATTTCCGGAGTATGATTTCATCGTTGATGTAAGCTCACGTGGAACAATGAGTCTAAGAGCAAACAATCAAGTAAGTGTTTCACAAATCTCTAAAGAGTGGGCAGGAGGCGGAGGACATCCAAATGCTGCAGGTGGACGTATTCAAGGCTTTAAAGAACAATTTCGTTATGATAAAGTCAAAGCACAGATTGAACGACTCATCAATGAAAAAGAGTCTCGTGCAGGAGATTTGGAGTATAAAAAAGAGGATTAATCCTCTTTGCTACTACATTTTTCCGTTGCCGTAATATTTAAACAAATACTCTGTCGCTATCTTTTCATCTCTTGCATTGATAGGTGCATGATAAACATCTCGCATCTTCAGTACAATTTTATGCCAAAACTCTTTTGACTGTTTTCCCTGATTAAGAATGTACCCATATGAATGACACCACTGACAGTTTCTCTGCATCACTTTGATATTTTTATCATTCTCTATTGCAAAGGTAACGCTTGGCAGTTTTACTTTTTGTGTATATGCGGCGCTGAGTTGCAGGCTAAGCAATAAAATCAATACTATATTTTTCATAATTCTTTCCTAAACCACAGTGACAGTTACACTGTCAATGCCATTATATTTATACCCACCATGATTCCATTTTATCTCATGAGCGAAGGGCTGTTCTTCACCTTTGTTATTTATCGCTTTAGCCATAATCTGCAGCTTCCCTTTTTTCATAGGCTTCAGATTATAGGTAAAGACTCGGAATGCATAGCGTGAAAGTTCATCTGCCAAAGTCGCACTCTGCCATGTTTTACCCCCATCCAAAGAAATTTGTACAGCTTTAATACCTTCTCCTGCATCAAAAGCAACACCTTTAATACGTAGGTTAGTAGCTCTTTTTACTTTTTGGTTGTTTTTCGGATAGCCTATGTAAGATTTTACATTCATATACTCTAAAGGTTTTGTCTTTTTTGCAAGATTATCAGGCTCTTCACATTCACATTCGTTATCTGGAATTCTATAGGCGACATCCATAAAAAAGTACTTTTGATACTCTTTTGTAACATAGATGTCACTCAGTTGTTTTACCCAGCTATCGGCATAAAATCCAGGGATTATCAAACGCAGAGGGTAGCCGTTTAAAAACGGTATCTCTTCACCATTCATCTCATAGGCAACAATCGTATCATCACTGATCTCATCAATTTTTAGCTCACGCTTGAAGTTTTCAATCTTTGTCATTACTGCTTTATCATTGCCGTTGAGACTAATCCATCTAGCATCCTCTTTTAAGCCTGCTTTTTTCAAAATATCTTTGAGTCGTACTCCTTTAAAAGTAGCACAGCCCATAGCTCCACTTCCCCACTGGATGCCACTTGTTGTTGGACGAAAAGCCGAACGAGAGTTTCCTCCACACTGCATAACAGCTGTAACTTCTACCGCTTCAAAATCATTTTTGAGCATATCTACTGTCAGATAGAGTCGCTTTTCAACCTCGCCATGGATATGAACATAATATGTATCTAGATTTGTCGCTGTTGGAATGATTGGCATATGCCAACGAACAAAGAAAGCATCATTTGGAGTAATTGCCGTTGTAAAAAAATCTCTTGGTGTTTCTAAAAGAGGCGGTCTGTCTGAATGCAGTATCAGCTCTCTTTTTTGTGGAAATTTAATAGGAAGTACTTTTTGATTGTCTCTAGGTCGTATGGTATTTGAAGCTTCGAGATTTGCAACTATGGCTGTTGCTGCTGCAAATGAAATTTTGAAGAACTCTCTTCTGTGCATTTTTCATCCCTGATGATTTTTTTATTTATTTTATCATTAAAAATCAAAAAGAATCGTTAAGAGAAACTCTAATTATTTATAAAATAACGCTCTATTCCATTTGCCAGACCTAGTGCCATTGTACGTTGATATTTTCTGTTTGCCAAACGTTTTGCTTCCATCGGATGCGTAATAAAACCAACTTCGACTAAAACTGCAGGCATTTGAGCACCAACAAGTACCCAAAATGGACCTTCTCTTACACCGGCATCTTTGACATTTTTATAGCGTTTTTTCAGTGTTGAGAGCGCTCCACGCTGCAGGTCAATTGCCAGTTTGTTTGCTGCAATGATATTATGGGAATTGATTGTATTTAAAAGACATTGTTTTCCGTAAAAGTTCATATCTTCTAAATCAGCCGAGTTCTCCATTGCGGCAACTTTTTTTGCACGATCCGAACGAGAAGTTGATAAAAAGTAGCACTCTATCCCATGTGCTTTTTTTGCAATCTTTCTATTCACTGCATTTGCATGGATACTGATAAAGATATCCGCTTTTTTATCATTTGCAAACTTTGTTCTGTCTCTCAATTTTACAAATTTGTCTCTATCACGTGTCATATAAACTCGATATCCACGAGATCTCAATATCTTCTTTAACTCTTGAGCAATCTGCAGTACAACTACTTTTTCACGATAACGACGGTATCCTAATGCACCGGGGTCTTTCCCACCATGTCCTGCATCAATTACAATTACTTTATTTTTGTAATAGTAGCTTTGCACTGCCTTTGTGCCTTTTTTAGCTACTGATTTATATGTTTTTTGACTCTTTGCCTTGTTCATTCGAATATAGAGAGTTGTACTCTCTTTTTTGAAGTGGATACTCAGTTTTTTACTGTTTGCAATTACAAGTCGCAGTGTATTTGGATTGTATTGTGCCAGCTTAATTCTGTCAATACCGTTTTTTCTCAAAGTTTGCGATTTTGTCAGCATCGATGCATGAATATCAAAGATATATTTATACTTTTTCTTTTTAGAATCATAAAGAGTAAAATAGTTTATCTGATTATTGCGCAGTTTTTTATCAAATTTTAAAACCAATTTTCCATCTTTCCAACGGACAGCTTTAAGTTTATGAGATGATTTAACTTTGATTTTTTTGGATTTTTTTGTTTTTGAAGTATGTTTCGTTTGCTTTTTTTGTTTCTTTGGGGCTTGGTAAGATGAGTGCATATGTAACAGTTCTCTTGCATATTGTGAAACATCAATATGCAGTTTCGTACCTGAGCTCACTATACCTTCAAGTGCAAACTTTTTTAGCTTTTCATCATCACCCATCAATGCACGAAGGTAGAGATTTTTGTAGTCATTATAAGCCCGAAACTGATCTGTTTTACTTGAAGATTTAGCATACGTATTCGCGCGCTTTAAAAGCTCGCTGTCACTCTGAGCGTAAAGCGATACCAGTAAAACAAGGAGTAATACAAAAGAGCGAAGCATTAAAGTCTCTATTCGCCTTCTGTCAGTTTTTGCATTAACTCTTTTACAGAAATAATTTTATCGAGTCTGTAGCCATTTGTTCCAGAGAAGAAAAGTCCTGTCTCTATGTTTCCTTCATATGCATCAGAGAGTCTGTCTGCAATACAAAAGCCAACAACTTTCGCCTCTTCACCACGATTACAAGGTGCAACACAGTTAGAGATACATTTAATAGCTGGACCTTCACGTTTTTCTACCAGGTGCGTGAGGTTTGTTACTACACCCTGTGCAGGATAACCAACAGGGGAGCTCATCAGAACAATATCCTCTTTTTTCGCATCAAGGAGCACTTTTTTGAAGTTTGCATGTGCATCACACTCAAAAGTACCAATAAATCGTGTACCCATTTGAACACCACGTGCTCCACGGCTTAACATATCTTCAATATCATTCTTATCCCAAACACCACCGGCAGCAATAACAGGAATGTCTCCCCAAAGAGCTGCTTCTTCAACAACCGGACCGACAATATTTTCAAGTTGGTTTTCCGGTAATTTACACTGCTCATAAGTAAAGCCTTGATGTCCACCTGATTTTGGTCCTTCAACAACTACTGCATCAGGAATTCTGTCATAACGTTTTTTCCAGCGTTTACAGATGATCTTAAGTGCTTTTGCAGAAGATACAATAGGTACAAGTGCTACATCAGGATATCCTTCAGTAAACTCCGGCATATTTGTCGGAAGTCCAGCACCCGTGATAATAATGTCAATACCAGCTTCACATGCATCACGCACTACTCTTCCATAATCATTAATAGCATACAAAATATTTGCAGCAAGAGGCTTGTCTCCACAAATCTTTCTTGCATTGTCTATGATTGCTTTAAAACCCTCTTTTGAGTAGAAGTTCTCTTCACTCAGTGGTCTGTTTGCTACAAGTTTATGTGCATACTCTTTGTTTTTATAGTATCCTGTTCCAACTGCAGATATAACACCAAGACCACCTTCGGCTGAAACTGTTCCAGCTAATTGGTCCCAGCTGATTCCTACACCCATTCCACCTTGTACTATAGGCTTGTCAATTGTGTATTTTCCAATCTTTAATGATTCAAAACTCATTATTTTACCTTTACTTTCGCAAATTTTCTTTTTCCAACTTGTAAAAGATACTCACCAGGTGTGAGTTGTAGTTGCATATCAGAAACTTTTTCTTGGTTTATTTTAACACCACCTTGCTTAATATCTCTTCTTGCTTGAGAAGTAGATGGTTCAAGTTTACAATCTACAAGCGCTTTTGCTATCCAAACACTGCCATCTTCTGCATCTATACTAAACTCTTCGATATCAGTCGGGATTTGACTCTTAGTATGAACTTTTTCAAATTCATTCTTTGCCTGCTCAGCTGCCTCACGTGAGTGAAAACGCTCTGTAATTTCAAGAGCGAGTTCCTCTTTTACCTTTTTAGGATGGAGTGTACCTTCCTCTACACCTTGTTTGAGGGCTGCAATTGCATCAAGAGATTTCGTACTGAGCAGTTCATAATAACGCCACATCAAATCATCTGAGATACTTAAAACTTTACCAAACATATCATTTGGCTCATCGGAAACACCGATGTAGTTTCCTAGAGATTTACTCATCTTTTGAACACCGTCAAGACCCTCTAAGATTGGCATCATCAGAACTGCCTGCTGCTTTTTAAGACCATATGCTTTTTGCAGTTGTCTTCCCATTAGAAGATTAAACTTCTGATCAGTCCCACCTATCTCGATATCAGATTCAAGATGTACACTGTCATAACCCTGCAGCAATGGGTACATAAACTCACTTACTGCTATCGGTGTATTTGCCGCATAACGTTTAGAAAAATCATCACGCTCAAGCATACGGGCAACTGTCAGGTTTGAAGCAAGTTGCAGCATACCTGCAGCACCCAACTCATCAAGCCATTCATTATTGTAAACAATATCAGTTTTTTCTTTATCTAAAATCTTAAAGGCCTGTGAAGTATAGGACTCAATGTTTTTTACAATCTCTTCTTGTGTAAGAATTTTTCTTGTAACATTTTTTCCAGTAGGGTCACCGATCATTGCAGTAAAACTACCGATAAGGAACTGTACACGTCCACCATATTTTTGAAAAGTTGCCAATTTTTGTAAAAGAACTGTATGTCCTAAGTGCAAATCCGGTGCAGTCGGGTCAAAACCGGCTTTAACTCTATACGTTTTTCCTTCATCATAATAAGCTTTGAGAAGTTTTTCAACTCTTTCGTTGTCTATAATCTCAGCACAACCTCTGTGTATCTCTTTTAAAGCTTCATCTATCATCTAATCTCTTCTTTTTGAATTATTTAATTTTTATAGGCGTCATCACTACGTACAAGATGGATGACTTTAATTTTTGACTCTATTTTAGCACGAAGTCTATTAATATCGGCTTCTTTTGTTGTAAAAATCAGCTCACAATATTGAATATAATCAGAATGTTCTTTCCCTAGCTCAATCGATAATATATCAATATCTAATTTCACAAGATATGTTAAAAACTCGGCCAATGCACCCTTTTCATTATGCAGTGATGCAATAAGCTTATACCTGTAAAGGTTTTCCTGTGTCCACTTGACAAATACCATAGGTTCGTTAGCCTCAAGTTTTTTCGCAGCATTGGAACACATTTTATGGTGTACGTGAGCCTTACCCTTTTCTAAAAACGCCATCACTTCATCACCCGGTTTTGGATGACAACAGTAATCAAAAACAACATCACTGATACCAGTCGTAGCGTAAACTTCCAAGCCTGCGAATTCATACTTTTTCACTTTAAATCTGTGACGTGAGATAAATGCTTTAAAGCGACTGTTTTTACTGATCTCCGTAACATATTTGTGGATGACATTTTTAAAATGCTCAATATCATTTGGCAGGTTTGCAAGTGAATCACACTTGTTCTTTTTAAACCACTCTTCAACACGTGAATAGCTCAAGCTCATCGCAGTAGCAACAATACTGATAGCTGATTTTGCATTAATCTCACGCAGACGTGCATTACAGTTTAGCTTCATATTTGTCTTTGCTTTTGAAGTCTTGACTGCATCTATCCAGGAACATCGAGTTTGAATTTCATCTCCGGAGATGATTTTAACGATATCTCCATTATTGAGTTCAGTTAACAATGAAGATCGTGTTTTATTAATAAGTGCTGCCGTTGCTTTATTTCCTACCTCACTGTGTACCGCATAAGCAAAGTCAAGTGCCACAGCTCCACGAGGAAGCGTAAAAGCATCTCCTTTTGGAGAAAAGACCGAGATATCTTCAGAGTAGAGATCATTTTTGATAAGCGCATAAAAATCCTCAACTGATTCATTCTGATACTGCAGATTATCCAGCCAATCAAGTTTGATGTTGTTACCACCGCTTTTATACTTCCAGTGTGCAGCCACTCCAAGCTCAGCGGTTTTATGCATCTCATAGGTACGGATTTGAACTTCGAAAATTGCCGTTTTATGAAAAACAGTCGTATGAATCGTTTGATATCCGTTGTCTTTTGCAACGGCAATGTAATCTTTAAAACGAGATGCAAGTGGACGGAAATTCAAATGAACATGCCCTAAAGCGTCATAACACTTGATAGGCTCTTTTGTAAGAATTCGTACAGCCAAAAGATCCAGTACTTCATCAATACTGACGCCCTTTCTCTGCATCTTCAGGTAAATCGAGTAACGATGCTTGATACGTGAAAGGACTTCAAAATCATCTTCACAGAAACCATTTTTGATAAGTATTTTAGAGATGGACTCTTTAAACTCACTGAGTTTCATCTCCATGGCATGATAGTTGGTATCTAAATAGTTGTCTATGTGATGTTTCTCTTCTGGAAAAAGATAGGCAAAACTCAAATCTTCGAGAATATTTTTGAGAAAACTAATACCCAAACGATGTGCAATAGGAGCATATACAACAAGTGTCTCTTCTGCGATTCTTTTTTGTTTGTGTGTAGGAAGTGCATCAAGGGTAAGCATATTATGCAGTCTGTCACACAGTTTTACAACCAAGACCCGTACGTCTTCAATACTTGCTAGCAGCATCTTTCTAAATGAAAGTGCTGATACAACAAGCTTCTCATCAGAGTATGAAGGTACTAATTCACTGTCACGAATGACATCTATCTTTGTCAATCCCGAGACCAGATGTGCCACATCCTTGCCAAACTTCTCTTCAATCTCTAAAATAGAGATGTTTGTGTCTTCAACGACATCATGCAAAAGAGCTGATATTGCCATAGACTCATCATTGGTAAGTGCAGCGACAATAGAAGCGACCAAGATAGGGTGGACAATATAAGGCTCTCCACTCTTTCGAAACTGCTCTTTATGCGCTTCTATCGAAAAATCAAGAGCTTGTTTTAAAAATTCTGTTGGAGGTATTTGTGAGAATAGATAAGAAGATGCTGAATCAACATCACGAAGATGCTTGATCTTTTCAATACTTAGTTGATCCAGTCCCAAGAGATTACTTCTCTTTTTTAGTAAAGCCTTTAATTACGATAAGGCCTTCAGCGATTTCCATAAGTGCCAAGTCAGCTGATTTAATATGGCTAGTATTTACATTCAGTTTGCTTGTTGCACCATTCTCCAACTCATCTGTTCTTTTTGAAACTGCAATTGCCAACTGATAACGATCAACATTTGGATTTTGTTCTAAAACTTTGGCTGTTAACTCTTCAACTTTCATTTCTTTTCCTTTATTTAACTATTGAGCAATTTTGCATATTGCCATTTAAAATGTCTAAAAGATTTCCTTCAATAGACATATCACAAACGATAATAGGCAGGCTATTATCTTTTGCAAGTGCAATAGATGTGTCATCCATCACTTTAATATGGTCTTGAAGTGCTTGATCGTATGTAAGCTCATCAAGCTTCTTCGCATCACTGTATATTGCAGGGTCTTTATCATAAACACCATCAACTTTTGTTGCTTTAATGATAACTTCTGCACCAATCTCTACTGCACGCAGTGTCGCCGCCGTATCTGTTGTAAAGAACGGATTCCCTGTTCCCGCTGCAAAAATCACAACACGACCTTTTTCTAAATGACGTGTCGCTTTACGGTTTATGTATGGCTCAGCAATCTGCTCCATTTTAATAGCAGTTTGCATACGCACTTGAAGTCCTGCATGCTCACACGCTTCTTGCATTGCTACACCGTTAATTACAGTAGCTAGCATTCCCATATAGTCACCCGATGTACGCTTAATGATACCACCTTGTGCAGCAGTCACACCACGAATGATATTTCCGCCACCAATAACGATACCAACTTCAATACCTGCATCAACGAGAGATTTTATCTCCTGTGCTATATACTTTAAAATCTGTGTGTCAATTCCATGACCTGCCTCACCGGCAAGAGCTTCACCTGAAAACTTAACCAAAACACGTTTGTTAGCCATGCATACACCTTTTTATAAAAATCCGTGAATTATACTAAAAAATGGCTTTAAATCTGCTTTGGAGTAAGTTTAATCTTCCATTGCAAACTTTGTCGTAAACTTTTTATCCATGGTCAATTCATGCCTTATAAACCATTCTTTCAGTATTACAAAAAGATCATAACTGTTTTTTTTGCTAGAAAGAGAAAGATTTGTGCCAAATTCTTTTAAAAGTTTTTTAAATTCATGGTGTGCATTTATATGCGCATCAATATCTGCATAGTTCATATCTGACATAAATTTCTCTTCTGCCTTAAAATGGATATCAATATACCTGTCCAACAGAGAAAAATAGATGTTTACATCTGTCTTCTCTGCCATATCTTTATTTTTCAACTCTTCATAGAGTTTATTTAAAAGACTCGCTATTATCATATGCTGTGTATCAAATGCATAATTATTCACTGAATATTTTTCGCTCCATACGATATAAGCGTTGGGGTCGTCTATCTCATTTACTGCTTTAACAAACTTTACAAACTTATCTATTGGTAAAGGTTTTGAATAGTAATATCCCTGAACTTCATCACACTGATTTTCATATAACCAAGTGACCTGTTTCATACTCTCAGCACCTTCAGCAACAACGTTTAAATCTAATTTTTTTGCAAGATAGATGATAGAATCGATAATTTTAAGCGTTTTTTCATCATCATTTTCGATACCATCTACAAAAGCCTTATCTATTTTAATTGTATCTATCGGAAAATCTTTTAAGTAGAGTAGAGATGAGTAGCCTGTTCCAAAATCATCAATAGCTATCTTAAAGCCCTTCTCCTTCAATGTGTTCATTTTAGATATTGTACCTTGAACATCATCTATAAGTGCATATTCTGTCAGCTCTATTTCAAACTGTGATAGAAAATCTGTAGTAAAATTAAAAATATTTTCTAGGTTTTCTAAAAAACAGTCCTGCCTAAAATGAGTGGATGAGACATTAAATGAGATAGTAATATCATCTTGTGCCATCATAGAGATGTATCTTGAGTCTTCTATCAAGCGGTTAAAAACCCATCTGTCTATATCGATTATTTCACCACTCTCTTCTGCTTGTGGTATAAACTCAGAAGGCATGATAATTCCATCTTTACCCTCTAGTCGAATAAGTGCTTCAGCGGATTCTACTTTTTTTGTATGCAGATTAATTTTTGGTTGATAATACAGCGTAAAAAGATTATTTTGTATAGCTTTTTGGATCTTCATATCTTCTCTTAATAATTTTTCTATCGATTACTTTAAGGCATTACGCGTTGCACGGTCAATCAGCAGCTTTGCATCAGTCCCGTCGTTTGGATACTTCGAGTAACCGATACTTAAGTTATACTCTATATGGTATTTTGTGTTGATATGAGGTTTTTCAGAGAAAGCCACTTTTATTCTATCAATTATGATATGATAATTTTTTTCATCAAGGTATTCATTAAACACAATGATAAAACCGTCATCTGTGATATGTCCGACAATATCCTCATCACGAATCGAAGAGAGAAGTCTGTTGCTCGCTTCATACATGAACTCATCTGCTAACTCTTTTGAGCGAATTTTCACATCATGATAGTTCATTATTTTTATGACAGTAATAAGAAAGGTCTGATTATGGCGCAATGCTCTCTCAATCTGCTCGCTGAGGACAAGCTCAATATTTGCACGATTGGGAAGATCACTTACAGGATTAAAGTAGGCACTTCGGATAAGTGCATTGTCATTTTCATTATGCCGCTTTATTGTTTTAAAAAATCTAAAATTAAAATATAAACTTATAAAAAATAATAAAGCAAATACTGCAGCTAAATACTGATATAAATCACCCTCCAACATTGCTCACACCTCATAATCTATTTACTTCATTGTATCATAAATTATGTTAAAAGATAAATTCACTTCTCATACAGCATGATAAAAGGAATAATCTCTGAAAAAACAACAGCTCTTTTTCTCTCATCACTATGTAGTATCAACTCCAACATCTGAGCGATATTCTCATCGATTTCAGGTACAAGTTTTCTGATATCTTCAAGTTTTTCACTCTTGATAACATTCGTAAAACGCTCATAAGAGCTATATGCTTCTTTTTTTGCAAACTGATAATAAAGTTTTCTTCCAAGCTCAAATACCTCAAATTCTTCATTCTTTCCGGTAGTGACTTTCGTCTCAAAACCAAAATCAATGTTGATGTTTTTTGCTCGCATATAGGCTAAAAGCATCATCATAAAGCCAATCTTGGCACTGGTGAAATTACGTAGTACTCTGTCTGTAAAACGCTCAAAGCTCTCACTTGGCTCACGCAGACGTCTATACTCAAGCATCAATGATTCAACATAATACTTAGCATACTCAAGCGGAGCACCTTTAAGTACAGTATGCCCTTCAACAGCACCCTCACCTGCTAGTTTACCGCCAAGATAGATATTGACACCACTGCCGTTAATACCACCCACTTTCGCCTTACAGCCTTCAAAACCGATATCTCCAAGTCCGTGAATCCCACATCCTTTGACACAAGCTGACCAGTACATACGAACACGTCCAGCTTCAAGTGGTACTTTTTCATCCAAGTAACTTGCCATTGTTATGGCATCGTTTTTGTTCTCTATCACACCAAAAGGACAGTGTTCTGTCCCAGCACAGGCGATCAAATGGTTAAAATATGGAGTATTTAAACTTTTATACTCTTCAAAATATGGCTCATGCAAGAGTCCATCTACATCTTTAACACCCATAATGTAAAAACTCTGCTCCATATCAAGACGGATATTACCATCCCCATAGACTTCAGAAAGACGTGCAGCTTCCATCATGGAGGAACCTTTGAAAATTCCAGAAGGCACAACAACATGTACACCGAAACTTCCATCACGCAGCTGCACTTTTCCCTGATCTGGCTCATAGTAGTCCATCTTGGTCATCGTCTCACCGGCAGTCGCAAAATCTATGCCTGCATGCTCACGAATTGCCTTTGCCATCTCTTCTATACCTATGGCTTCTATAAGAAAGTGTAATCTGTTTTTGTTTCTGTTGTCACGAAATCCATAACGTTTAAATATCTCTATGATTGCACTAAATGCAGTAAGAACCTCATCCTCATTTTTTAAAAAGATATTGGCAGATTTTCCGACAACTCCAACTTTTCCGCCAAGGTACATATTGTAACCATAAACTCCATCTTTTTGCGCAAGAACAAATGATGCATCATGACAAAAGATATTACAGCGGTTAGAGATATTACCCGTAATTGCCGTGTTGAATTTTCTAGGCAGCGCAGATATCCACTCATAGTTATGTAAAAAGATATCTTGCATTTTAAGCAGTATATGGTGCGATGGAAGAACGTTATCAAAGGCTTTATCATCAAAAGGATCAGCCATAATCCCACGAATATTATCTACACCGGTCTGATAAGCATCAATCCCAACAGCTTCAAGACGCTTAATGATAGTAGGCAGATCTTCTATGCGTAAATAACGAAGTTCGCACTGTGCACGCGTTGTTAGATCTATGTAGTCTTGACCGAACTCTTTGGCACACTCCCCTATTACCTTAGCTTGAGCAGCATTCATATAACCACCCGGGATACGGAGTTTCAACATAAAACGCTCAGGAGTAGCAGGTCTGTCATAAATCCCAAAACACTTTAAAAAGTAGGATTTATCTTCATCAGGAATGGAAGCATATCCATTCTTAGCATACTCCTCAAGCTTTTCATAAGCCTCTTTTGGAGATTTTAACTCTTTGAGTTTTTCAATTTTATTGAGCTTTTTGCTTCTTGCTTCATATGCTTTTTGTAAGACTTCCATACTATTATTATAACTCCAATTTATATTATATACTAGAATTATATTCTATTTTTAGGCAGTTTCTATTAATTTTTTGATTATTTTTTAGACAGTAAACTTTAGATATAAAAAACTTTCGTAAGTAACATTTTGTATATTATGTAAGATATTGAACAGTTAACATACAAAAAATGTGTTTATTTATTTGGAATATATTGACTCTTTTTGATAGAATGTTTGTTAATAAATAGTTGCCTCGGACGCTTCGCTTACCGAGGCAACTGGGGCGCGGGTTAAACACCCACGCCCCAGTTAGATAAAAAGGTAAACAATGGACAAAAAAATCGATATAGCAAAAAATGATGTTGTATTAAATATTTCACAAAATATATTTGCTGATATTATTTTAAACTTTTTGGGGAATAAACAAATCCTTTCATATGAAAATGAAAATGATTTTCATATTACATTGAATGATATAGAACAATTTTATTATTTAATTGATGAAAAAATACATAAAGAAAATTATACGAATATAGACTATTTTTCAGTATTGATATCCTATCATGACAAAACTAAACGAGAAATCAATGGTATAAATTCTTTAAAAACATATTTAGAGACAAGAGATGTTTCTCCAAGAAATATTATTCTTACATGGAATATAATACTAGATTTTCCAAATACACAAACAATAGAAAATCAAAAAATTGAAGTATCTTTTAATACAGAAGAATCAAATAAAAGTATTATGCTTAAAATAGAACACACTAATCAAGCATGGGGAATTGAAATTCTAAATTTATTAAAAGATCACCTAAGTTCAAATCATAAATGCAATTTTCTTGAAGAA
>NZ_SDID01000018.1 GCF_009192995.1 Sulfurimonas indica
ACTCACTTCCTTTAGTGCCAATTTTAGCAGTTCGTTTGACACTAGGCTAAGAGTGAGTTTTTTTCTCATTGTGATTCTCTTTTTTTATGATTTTATGTTGTATTTTACCCCCCCCATTATAAGAAAATGCTTAATACATCATTTCTCTTATTCCCATGTTCTGCGCGGGAACGCATACAGAGTAATATTCAAGGATTATGGGGCAGAAAACCAAAATTATTGTAAATTTATTTCCTTTTAATAAGGAAATGATACAATACACTACACAAAAAAATGGATAATTTATGGAAATTTTACTTGAAGAGTTTTACAAAACCGACCTACAACTTGAAAAGTATCACCAAAGAAAAGTCTATATTGATGATAAATCCTACCAGATAAACGGCATCACGCAGAGCGGCAAGACAAAACTGATAAAAAACTATCTGCTCTCTTTAAAAAAAAGCTCCTATCTCTACATCAACTGTGTAGATATACGCATAGAATTAGAGCCTTTTAATGCGGCACTTGCTGATTTTTGCAATGCCAACAAAATCGATGTTCTTGCATATGACAACTATCGGGAGGGTTTTATATTTCCAAATGTCACACAGTTGCTAGTTGCTTCCCAAAAACACTATAACATTCCTTTTTTAAAAACACTACAACTCTATCCACTTGATTATGAGGAGTTTTTAGCCTATGAGCATAAATATGACTCTTCTGCACTCAAGCACTTTGTCCAGCTTGGCGGATTTGCTGCCATGCATACTATCAGTGCTGATGAGCGCATATATTTCTTACAAAATATACTGCAAAACAGCTTGGACTCCGTTGAGTTTGACATTATGCGTCTGTGTGCAAAGTTTCTCTCACAAAAGCTCTCTGCTTTTACCATTTATGAGCGTCTCAAACAGAGTCGTAAAATCTCCAAAGACAAACTCTACAAATCTTTTGAAGCCCTGCGTGAGAAAAACTATATTCATTTATTAGAAAAGTTTGCTCACGCAAAAGCCACAAAAAAAGTCTATCTCTGCGATACATCGCTTAAAGCTGCCCTCTCAGTAGAGAAAAATTTCGGTCGCCTTTTTGAAAATATGATATTTTTAGAGCTTTTTAAAGCTTCCAAAAAAGTTTATTATGAAGAGGGGGTTGATTTTTATCTGCCAGATAATGATGAGATTATCCTCTCCAAACCTTTTGCGGATGAGCGGCGTCTGTTTAAAAAACTGGAGAGTATTGAGGCCTTTATCTTTAGCTATGGTGTGCGAAAAATCACAGTTGTCACTATGAATAAAGAAGGAAACATTGCGCATCCTCTCTCTCAAGTTGATATAATACCTTTTGATATTTGGGCTTTGGGAGATTAAAATGGACAAGCTGTGTGGCATAGATGAAGCGGGTCGTGGACCGCTTGCTGGTGATCTGGTAATGGCGGGATGTATCTTGCGTGAGACTGTGACAGGGCTCAATGATTCCAAAAAACTCACAGAGAAAAAAAGAGAAGCACTCTATAAAGAGATAATCAAATGCTCTACTTATCATATAGTTAAATTTTCTGCCGCTGCAATTGACGCCAATGGTATATCTCACTGTCTGCGTGAGGGGCTGAGGGAGATTATGCAAAATCTTGAAGCCCAGAGTTATCTCTTTGACGGAAACTCAAACTTTGGGGTGCAAGGTTTGGAGACTATGATAAAGGCCGATGGAAAAGTTGCAGAGGTAAGTGCTGCTTCCATTTTGGCAAAAGTAACCCATGACAGAGATATTTTAGAACTTGCAAAAGAGTATCCCGAGTATCAATTAGAAAAACATAAAGGGTATGGAACAAAACTCCATATTGAAATGATTAAAAAATATGGTTACTCACCAATTCACAGAAAATCTTACAAAGTAAAAGCACTTGAACCTACTCTTTTTTAATTTTTTACATTATAATATGTGAAATTTAACCTAAAAGGCTCTCAATGGAAGAAAAAGATTATGAAAATGCAATGATAGAAGCATTTGTAAACAAGTCCGAAAAAACATTGTGGTATCAGAATGCTTTTTCAAAGTTCAATATCAATGGTATTGATTCAATGAAATGGGTATGGAGCTGGTGGGCCTTCTTTGGAGGTTGGGCATTTTTGCTCTACAGAAAACAGTACATTCCTGCACTTGTACTTTTCATCATCTCTCTTTTAGCTGGAATTATTCCTTTTGGTGGTCTTCTTATTGCAGTTTTAGCCGGTGGTTTTTCTACATACTTTATCTATAAAGGCTATAAACATAAAAAAGCAGAGGTTGAAGCAAATATTGATGATATTGACAAACGAATTGAGACAATGCGTGCAGTTGGTGGCTACAATCAATGGGTAGTATGGGTATATGTTATCTTTGTTGCGTTGATGTTTTTTTACATCTTTAGTATGGTTATGGCCTCAATGGCTTCCATGAACTAATACTTTCTCTACATATGCATTGTTGCATATGTATTGCCTCATAAATATACAATAACTTTTTACAAATAGTGCTATAATATTCATAACTTTGACAGAGGAGACAGCCTTGAAACAGATAGCCGTCTTTAGTGATTCTTCGATTGATACTGAATATGATATTGTTACATTTAAAAGCTGGGAAGAATTTTCTAACAATAAAACTACTATTGCAGGGTTCTATATTAGTGCTTCATGTAGTGATATAGCAGATGAGTTAATAAAAGAAATTCGTTCCTCTGAATTTTGGTACTATCTTGTATATACAGAAGATCTTATACAAAACAGACTTTTTGATGGTGAAAAATCCCTCAAAGATGCGTTTAAAAGCTTTAAGTTTTCACAAGAGTTACTCTCTAAATTAAAACTTAATATAAAAGCATTAAAAAGAGAAGAAAAACTTCTTCTTTATCTTTATCTGCGGGAAGATTATGAACTGATCCCCGAATTTCATCCAAAAACAAAAAAACTCTACAAATATCCTATTTTAGAGTTCATTTCTCAAACGTCTAATGATTCTTGGGTCTATGAGCTTACAGCAAAAAGTCTACTTACATTTTCTAAAATTGTAGACAGAGTGCGCTTATGTAACCAATGCCAAAGTGCACATCTCTATTTTATCGATTTATGTCCGCAGTGTAAGAGTATCAATATAAAAGAGTCAAAAATTCTACACTGTTTTTCATGCGGTTATGTGGATGAAGAGAAGCAATTTCAAAAAGATGCAGGTCTGGTCTGTCCAAAATGTCTCACGCAGCTTAAGCTTATAGGCGTTGACTATGACCTCCCTGCTTCTGAGTACAAATGTTATGACTGCAGCTATATATTTAAAGAGCCTTATGTTGTTGCACGATGTATGGACTGTTCTGCTGAGAATGAACCTGACAAGTTAAATATAGAGGAGTTTCATAAACTCAAGCTTTCACTGCAGGGGCAGGAGTATCTTCTGTTGGACCAAAAGAATGTCATCTTCTCAATGTTTGCAGAGAGTCTCAAACATATTAAGATAGATGAGTTCAAACTCTTCCTCAACTGGATGACTTCTGTTTTTAAACGAGATAGCACTTTTCATTTTCTAGTAGTTCTTTTAGAGTTTGATAATATGCATAAATTTATCAACTACTACGGTTTTACAAAAACAAATGAGATTATGGAGGAGCTCTCACGCAGAATCTTAGAACTTCTGCGTGAGACAGACATGCTCTCAATGGATGATGAACACAGACTCTGGATACTGTTGCCGACGACATCGAAAAAAGGAATAGAAGAGAGACTTTTAAATATTCTGCATGAGCTGAAGATAGAAAACGGACCGCAACTCTCTGTAAAATTAAAAACATTCTATACCATTAAAAATCCACTCAAAGAGAAAAGTAATGCAAAAACCATAATGAATGATTTATTACAAAGTGAGGAAAATAAATAGCAAATGATAAATGCACTACTTGAAACACTTTTTGACATTTTACAGTCACACTCGACATTTGCAGATTTTTTGTTGCTCTTTACTCCTTTTATACTGCTACTGGAACTACCACTACTCTTTATGGTTATTTTAGGCATGTTTATCTGGGCAAAAAAAGAGCAAAAAAGAGTAGCTTTTCCAAAAAATATGCCAAAAGTCACTTGTACTCTTCTATGCTATTCTGAGGGTGAAAATATCATTGAGCCTATCTACTCCTTAGCTCATCAACTCTATCCAGGTGAAATAGAGATACTTGTCGTTATTGATGGCGCACTTGCAAATAAAAAGACTCATAATGTCGCTCTTCATTTAAAAAATGAGATTAATGCCTTGCAAAACCGTGAACTTAAAGTCATTCCAAAGTATAAAAGAGGCGGACGAGTTTCATCGATGAATCTTGGTATGCAATTAGCCAGTGGGGAAATCTTTATGGCTCTTGATGGTGATACGACTTTTGATAATGACATGGTCATTAAAGCTGTACAAAACTTTGATAATCCTGATGTAGTTGCAGTAGCTGGAAACTTACGCGTTAAAAATGCAAAAGAATCTTTGGCAACACGCTTGCAAGCCATTGAATATATGCTCTCTATCACAGCAGGAAGAACAGGGCTGTCTTCTTTTAATATGGTTAACAATATCTCCGGTGCTTTTGGTATCTTTCGTATTGAAATTTTAAAACTGCTTATGGGATGGGATAGTGGTACTGCTGAAGATTTTGATATAACAATGCGACTCAAAGAGCACTTTGCTATGTATCCAAACTGGCGTATAGTTTTTGACCCGCATGTCATAGGGCATACAGAGGTCCCCAGTACGCTTCTTGGATTTTTTCAACAGAGAATTCGCTGGGAAGGAGATCTTTTTTATATACTTATTCGAAAATATATAAACAATATCCGACCGAGTCTTCTTGGTGGGCTTAACTATCTCTTCACCCTTGTTGGTGTCTATTTCTTCCAAATCATCATGCCCTTTGTCATTACACTTTATACAATTCTGATGCTGATATTTGTACCATTTAATTATCTTCTAGGATTGAGCATTATTGTCTATGCTTTTTACTTTATGATGCTTCTGATTTTTTATATACTTTATATCTTTTTAATCAGTGAACGTCCTAAAGAGGATTTAGAGTACGTATTATATCTTCCTCTTTTTCCTATCTTTACCTATACAGCGAGAATAAATGCCGCACTGGCACTGCTTCACTCTATAATCAACAAATCACATCTTGATTCAAATATGGCACCATGGTGGGTACTCAAAAAAGGAAACTACTAAATATGCTGCAAAAAACAATCCTTCTTTTTCTCTTTACACTTTCTCTTTGGAGTTCAGAGTTTAAGCTTGACTGGTATAGCTGGGAAGGATTTTGCAACTACAAAAAAGCGCAAACATCTTTTTTTAGCAAACTCACTCCAACAAAAAGAATCTTCCTCTCTTTTAGTGCTCAGGAGATCTTGCAACTCAAAAATAACGCATATGAGAGAGCACTCTTAAAAGACTTTTTTCATGATGCAAAACAAAATGACATTCAAATTGAACTGCTTCTTGGTGACGAGAGCTATATCTATCCTCAAAATCACGAAAAACTCCTTGCACTCATAGATTTTTTTCAAAACTTTCCTTTCAAAGGAGTTCAGCTTGATATTGAACCCTCAGCTCTTCCAAAAGAGCAGCATCCACTTTGGAGAGATGAGATCATAAATCTTGTTCATAAAGTCAAGCAACATACTCCTTTAGCTCTTGGTCTCTCTATAAATCATAAAATAGCGAGCCATTCTCTATTACAAGAACTCCATACCGCAGGTCTTAATGAAGCGGTCATTATGTACTACAGTATCAACCAAAAAAAGGTAGTTCAAAAGCTCAAAAATCTCTTAGAAAACAATCAAAAGCTTCACTTCTCTCTTGCACTCTCCATAGAACCTTTAAGCGTTCTCTATCAAGATGAAACGTACGCACTTTATGGGAAAAAAAAATCTTTACAAAAATGGTATACAATAGCAAATGAGCTCTCATCTTATAATAATTTTGTAGCTGTTGTGATACAATCTCTTAAAGCATTTAATAAGGCAAAAAAATGAATGTACAATTTAATAAACCGCCATCTTCGGATGATGAAGTTCGAGGTCTAAAAGTAAACTATGCACCGGCACGAAGACCCTTTGCAAAATGGCGTTTTCGTCTAGTACTTCTTCTCTTTCTTTTTCCTTTTGTCACTTATGTTGCTTATCTCATCTATCATTATATCGTCATTATCGAACCTGGATTTGTTCTGTTAAAAGAGTTGAAGATAAAAACCCCTGCTGATGGTCAAGTTGTTACGCTCAAAGAGACAGGTGAAGTTGTCACAAAAGGCGATACGCTAGCAATCCTAAAAAATGATTTTCTTGAAGCAAAATACAACAATTACCTCAAAAAACTAGAGTTCAACCAAAAGAACATCATGGAAACCATCAACAACAATCGTACAGCTTTAAGAATTGCCAAAAATGCATATAACTATAGAAATGAAGATTATAAACGTATCAAAAAACTTAAAGAAAAAGGGAATGTCACACAGCTGGATGTCTCCAATGCGCTCATTCAACTAGAGAGTGCTAGACTTGCTTACACAAATGCAAAAGAGAGTCTTGAAAATAGTAAACTTGCCCTTAAAGATGTTCTGAATGACAAACTCGAACTTTATGAGATAAAAGAGAAGCTCAAATCATTGACTATTATTGCTCCGGAGAATGGAACGATTACTTCAAATGTGGCAAGAGAAGGTGAACTCGTACAGCAATATGATGAACTCTTGGTGATTGATCTGCATGCCAATCCAACAATGGAAGTCTTTTTAAATCCTAAAAATGCACAGTATGCAGAGGTTGGGAAAAAAGTAAACGTTATTTTTCCAAATAAACAAAAAATCAATGCTACTGTTTCAAAAATTCAAATGCGAGCTATCAAAACACCGCTCTCACTTAACAATATATTTCACAAAACACCCTACTCAATCGTCTTAGAGCTTAAACTTGAAAAACCTCTACCGAAGCGTTTTATGATAAACTATTTGCCAATAAAAGTACGTTTCAATCTCTTTGATAACCATTAGGATTCATAGACTGCCATCTCCATGAATCCTCACACATCTCACCCAAACTCTTCTTGGCACTCCACCCAAGCATCTCTTTTGCATAGCTTGTGTCTGCATAACATTTTGTAATATCTCCTGCACGTCTTGATACTATCTTGTAGAGTATCTTTTTACCTGAAGCCTGTTCATAAGCATCAACCATCTCTAAAACAGAATATCCTTTCCCCGTTCCAAGGTTTACTGTAAGTACATTCTCTAGAGTATCAATTTTTTGGAGTGCTTTTACATGTCCTTTTGCCAAATCGACAACATGAATGTAATCTCTCACACCTGTGCCATCTTTGGTCTCATAATCGTTCCCAAAAATACGTAACTCTTTTTGTTTACCAACTGCAATCTGGGCAATGTATGGCATCAGATTGTTTGGTAGACCATTTGGATCTTCTCCAATCAGTCCGGATTCATGTGCACCTACAACATTAAAATAACGTAACAATACAATCTTCCATTTATTATCAGAGACAAAAAGATCACGCAACATCTCTTCTGTAAAAAGTTTACTGCGTCCATAAGGATTTGTAGCACTCAGAGGAAAATTTTCTTTTATAGGTGTTGTATGCGGGTCACCATAAACAATGGCAGAGGAGCTAAAGACTATTTTTGTACACTCATTTTTCTGCATCACTTCACACAAAGACATTGTTCCATAGACATTATTGTCATAATATTCTAATGGTTTCTCAACAGACTCACCAACAGCCTTTAGTCCTGCGAAGTGAATGACAGAGTCGATATCGTACGATTTAAAAACAGACTCTAAAGCCTCTTTATCCCGAATATCACCCTCTACAAATATTATACTTTTGCCAATAATCTTCTCAACCCTCTTTAATGCCTCACGTGAGGAGTTGGAGAAGTTATCATAAACAAGAAAGTCATATCCCGCTTTCGCTAATTCTATACAGGTGTGCGTTCCAATGTAGCCTGCACCACCAGTAACAAGTACCATCTCTTATCCTGCAGCGTTCATAGCTAACTGTGCCATTTTTTGCACATACGCTTCAACAGACTCACCTGCATTTAAAACTTTTTGCAGTTCATTGATAAAGTACTCTTTTGTTCTCTCATCTGCAATATTAAAGGTATAGAGTACCCATTCTGCATTAAGGGCTATCTTTTCACCATTTTTTTCTACTTCAAATGTTCGATAAAGATTGATATCGGTAGATGAAAGCAGTTCTAAAACCTTTTGATAAAAGTCATTGACCTCATAGCTAATGAGTGTAGAGAGCTCTTCTTTTGGGATTTTAACCTCCATATCATCAAAATCAAATCTCCCAAGTATCAAAGCATCTCCTAAAACAAGCTGCTCACCTATGAAATAGGCTCTTTTCTTTTGGCTTAAAGCATTTGCATCTGTATAGATGACATGTTCGTTTATTGACTCTAACTCATCGATAAGGATTGAGCTAAAAAAAGTATAGACCGTATTTGCTTTCATCTCGATATCTATCTCAGATATCTCTTGTGTTTGTGGGTTTAGTGCAAGTGCTTTCATTAAAATTCATCCAGTAGTATTACAGAGACATAGGTACCTGCTTCTAAAAATTTATCATCTTCACCGGCAATCATCAGTGCCGAATTATGTAGCATATTTGTAAGAATCGCTGAGCTTCCTACTTTTTTGCCTTCAAAGTTCACAAAGTACTCACCATCTTCTATAACAACATTACAGGCAGTAAATTCTGTAAATCTACTACGCTTCTTAAACTCTTCCTGGAGTTTTGCCGCTACCATTTTATATGGTTTTTCTTTGCCAAGCATCTTTGCAATGAGTGGTAAGGCATACAGAATTGCAGTCACTGTTGAAGAGTAAGCAAAACCAGGAAGTGCCAAGATAAACTTGTGTCCACGCTGTGCAACTAAGATATGACGACCCGGCTTAATCCCGACACCTTTATAAACCACTTCAGCACCAAGACGAGGGATAATATCTTTGACAAAATCATAGTCCCCGACACTCACACCTCCGGTACTGACAAGGATATCTGCAGACTCAAGCGCATTTTCAAAAGTCTTCATTATGGCATCTCTATCATCAGGAGCCGTTCCAAGCTGAATCACCTCTGCACCAGCTGACTCAAACAGTGCTGCTAGTGTGTAGTTGTTTGAGCTTCGAATTTGAGCCGGATTGTCAGAGTTTTCTCCAAGATCAAGTATCTCACTTCCTGTTGCAATAACTGCTACACGAGGACGAAGTGCTACTTTTACCATCACACAGTTCAGCCCTGCCATTACACCGATTTCGGCAAAACCGATCTTCGTTCCTTTTTCAATAAGAATCTCACCAGCTCTATAACCCTCGCCTACAGGACGAACAGCATTCCTGCGCTCTACCATCTCATTGATAGTAATCTTGCCATCGGAAAATGTAACATTCTCTATCTGGATAAGTGTGTCACTCCCTTCTGGCATCATTGAACCGGTAAAGGTCTTAATAGACTCACCTTCACCTAAAACTCGGCGCTCATCATGTCCTGCAGGGTTATCTCCAAGGACAACAAGTTCACCTTTTTGTAAGTCTTCATGTTTTACAGCATAACCATCCATCGATGCCGTAGGAAACTGCGGGTCATTATAAACGGCTACAATATCCTCTGCCAAAACACGTCCAAGTGCACTGCTCAGTGGTACTCTCTCATAGCGATGGTTATTAACCTGCAGAAGGTCCAGCATATTCTGGCTTGTCTCGTAAGAGATAAAATCTGCTCCTGTTATACTCATTGGTTTGCTCCTAGAATTCCACTGCCTTTTATCGCAGTTGAGCGGTCTTTTGCATAAACACGTTGTCCATCTATGAGGTCATACTTCCAAATCGGTGCACTTGCTTTAAAATCTTCTACAAATTCATCTATAAATTCTAAAGCGACACGACGCTTTGGTGAAAATACTGCTGCAATATAAGAAGACTCATGCAGCATAACATCTCCACGTGAATGAGCCATTTTAATGATTGCGCCTCTTTCTTGTGCCTTTTTCTGCCATGCCTCATACCAAGACTCTAAAATCGGCTCATAAATATCAAAACTAAGCCCGTCAATACCGTCTTCACTGCGAACAGTCCCTACAAATGGAATGTAAGCACCATAGTTGCTTTGTGCTTCTGCGTCATACCACTCTTTTAAAATTTTTGGCACATCCAAAGCACCATCATAAAGGCTTAGCATCCATTAACCTCCGCAAACAGGTGGCAGAAGTGAGATCTTGTCTCCATCTTGCAGTACTACATCCAAAGAAGAAACCATTGTATCATTTACGGCAACTGCAGAGTTTTGCAGCCACTCAGAGAGCTCTTTATCTTTTTGTAAAATCTCTGCTAACTCATTTAAGTTTGTTATCTCAAGTTCCAGTGCATCTTTTTGTATCGGTCCTAAAAATTCTACTCTTACCATCTTTACTACCTTGTAAAATATTGTTCAAATTATATCTAAGATAAGTTAAGTGCGCTATAATTTCGCATGATTTTTGGAAAAATAGAATACCTCAACCTCCTCCCATTTCATGTTTTTATGAAACGCTTTGCCAAAAACTCTCAAGCAAAAGCCATCATGAATTATAAAAAGAATGTACCTGCCAAAATCAATCAAGAATTTATCAACAATCGTGTTGATGCCGCTTTTATATCAAGTATCGCAGCACAACAATACAAGTACATTAATCTTGGAATCATTGCAAAAAAAGAGGTACGCAGTGTTTTGGTTATTCCCTCACGCAGAGATAAAAATGATATAGAGTCCGCCTCTTCAAATATTTTGGCAAAAATACTAGCGCAAAATGGAGAGATACTCATCGGAGACAAGGCTCTGCGTTACTCTCTGAAAAACAGTGACTATGTAGATTTGGCAGAGCTCTGGAGCAAAAAACACCAACTCCCTTTTGTTTTTGCACTTTTATGCTATCACAAAGATAAAAAAGTCTATAAAAAAATCGAGAGAGAGTTTTTAAAAAAGAAGCAAAAGATTCCTGCCTATCTTTTAGAAAAAGCAGCAAAAAAAACGGCAGTAGACTCAAAAGAGATTTTAGACTATCTTGAGCTTATTTCCTACAAACTTGATAACAAAGCAAAACTTGGACTCAAAAAGTTTTATAAAGAGGCCAAAAAGCTCTAGATTTTTCCATCTAAATGCTCAGCTAAACGCTGTAGTTTCACTCTGTAAGCATCTATATCAAAATCTTTCTCGCGTGCTACACCATCTTCTATGGCAGCCTCTGCAACAGCTGATGCAACATATACAAGTACACGTCTGTCAAACGGTGAAGGGATGATATAGTCCGGACCAAACTCCATAACATCTCTATTGTGTGCAGCTTTTACATGATCCGGTACTTCTTCTTTTGCTAAACGTGCAAGTGCACGAGCAGCAGCGAGTTTCATATGTTGTGTGATTTTTGTAGCTCTTACATCAAGTGCACCACGAAAAATCTGAGGGAAACCAAGAACATTATTTACCTGATTTGCATAATCACTACGTCCAGTACCGATGATAATATCCGGGCGTGCTTTTTTGGCTACATCCGGTTTTATCTCAGGATTTGGATTGGCGCAGGCAAAGATAATAGGGTGCTCATCGCTCATTGACTGTACCATCTCAGGAGTTATCAAGTCAGGGCCGGAGAGTCCAAGGACCATATCGGCACCATTCATCGCATCTTCTAAAGTTCTATCTTCTGTTTTAAGTGCAAAGCGTTTTTTGTATTTATTGAGATCTTCCCTTCCATCATGAATAACACCTTTGGAATCAAGCATAATTATGTTTTTTACACCAAGCTCTCTGTACATATTACCACAAGCGATTCCGGCAGCACCCGCACCAATGATAACAACTTTAAGATCAGCAACATTTTTACCGCTCATCTCTAGAACGTTCATAAGTCCAGCTGTTGTAATCACAGCTGTTCCATGTTGATCATCATGAAAAACAGGGACATTACAAATCTCTTTAAGACGGCTCTCTACCTCAAAACACCTTGGTGCTGAAATATCTTCTAAGTTAATACCGCCAAAACTATCCGCTATCGCAGATACAATTGTAATAATCTCCTCTGTATCTTTTGTATTGAGCTCAATATCTACTGCATCTACATTGGCAAATGCTTTGAACAAAACACCTTTACCTTCCATAACAGGCTTACTTGCCATATGACCGATATCACCTAATCCCAAAACTGCTGTACCATCGCTAATGACAGCGACAAGGTTACCTTTATCTGTATATTCATATACCTTTTTCGGGTCCTTTTGAATTTCCAGACACGGATAGGCAACACCTGGAGAGTAAGCCATTGAAAGCTCCTCTTGGGTATGGCATGGTTTTGTTAAAAGTGTCGCTATTTTCCCATTTCCATCAAACTCATCTTTTGCTCTATGATAATTTAGAGAAGCCTCTTTAAATGATAAATTTTTTGACATAACAAATCCTTATTTTTCTATTAAAAATTATATAACTAAAATAAACGTTTAGATTTTATTTAAAAATAAAACACTGTTTCCTTTGGCATTATAATAAATCCCCATAGAGTTCTTGCGTGAGACAAAAACTCCGCGTCCGTTGAATTTTTTCGAATTTCTAAAAATCTGACTGAGTATGTGGGTATCAAACCCATCTCCCTCATCATAAATTTTTGTAACAATATATTCACTTGCAGACTCTTTGAACCTGTAAACTTCTACAAAGATCTTTTTTGAACAATCTTTTTCTAATTCATTTAACTTTTCAAAGTAAATATCTTTTTCTAGAAAATCATGTTTTGTTTGAGAATCAATACCCAAATTTCCATGCTCATAAGCATTCATATAGAGCTCTGTAAAAACAACACCTGCCTTGTAAGCCTCTTTCATATCAACATTCAACTCTTTCCAAAGCATCTCATACCAAGCAGAAGCACTCTCTACATCTTGTAATGATGTTGCAAACTCTTTCTTGCCAATAAGAGTCTCTTCTCGCATATCAAGGCTGTTAATAAATATAAGTGTCAAATCATCCTCTTGCTCTTTTATACGAGAGTTAAACTTATCTTTAAAATCTTCTCTCGTAAAAGATGTTTTAAAGTCCTCCTCTATAAAGCTCCCGTAAGATTGTTTCCCATCTTGTGTACTGTTTTCAACAATGCCGTCACTGTAAAAAAGAAACTTGTCAATATGTTGTACTTGATAATGATCTATTCTATACTCTCTCTGCCATTTACTCATCGGAGTATTGTTTGATTTAATTTTGATAATATTGTCTTGCTTGTCTTGAAGAAGAAAAGGAGGCATTGCAAACTTTGCATATTCTAAGAGACCAAAATAACTGTCAAAACATATATAGTCTATAGCTAAAACTTCATCATCAAGCAAAATTGGTCTGATAAACTCCATAGACTCACTAATAATGATATCTAAACTAAAACTGTCATGTTCAATCATCTTATCAATCAGATGATTGATAAAAGTCGTCATAATAACTGTTGTAAATGAAGCAGAGATCCCTTTGCCCATACCATCTACAAGAAGATAAAAGGTTCTGTGTTCATCGATTCTTCGGGCACTGTAAGCATCACCACTCAAAGTATCAAGTGGTCTGTAAAGAAAGTCTACTAAAGATGTTGTTTTTGAGTCTATCATCTGATAGTAAAAATCATTTCGAAGAATATTAAGTTCTTTTTCAAATGCCAGTTCTGCTTGATAGGAGGCATAAGCCTCACTCTTCTCCAAGAGTTCTAGTCTATCTTTGAACATTAAATTTTAAACTTGCTTAGTTCTGATTGTAATTTTTTGGCATCTCGTGTCAATGAATCCACTGCATTTTCTACTGTTGTTCTGAGTTCACTATTTTTCGATGCAACGTCAATAATCTCATCCATTGTTGTAATAAGTGTTTTTGTTTTTGTAGCAATAAGGACACTTTGATGCATTACATCTGTCGATTTATCTTTGGTATTCAAGAGATTCTCTTTAGTCTCATTTGAAGAGCTTATAAGCTCTTGCGCAGAGTCTGCTATCTCATTCATACTTTCTGATGTTTTATCTGTCTCTTCAGAGATCTCTACAACATTTTGTGTAATAAGATTTACATTTGCACTGATTTCAGAAAGTGATTTTTGTGTACGCTCTGCTAACTTTCTTACCTCATCAGCAACCACGGCAAAACCACGTCCATGTTCACCCGCACGTGCTGCTTCAATAGCAGCATTCAGTGCAAGAAGATTCGTCTGATCTGCAATATCAGAAATAATAGCGAGTACATCTTTGATATTTTTTGCCTGTTCTGTTAAAGATGCTACTTTGTTGACAAGATCTTGTTGCTGTTGGCTTCCATTTTCAATCGATGTCACAACTGACTCTAGTTTTACAATGAAAGTATCAAGCACATTAAAAGTACTATCTAAATCCTCTGTCACAACAATTGTGGACTCTTCAACAATGTCAAGTTTCTCACCAATTTCAGCAATTAAACCATTAACCTCTTTAATTTTATTCTCTTCAATCTGACTATTTTGTCTTAAAGTATCTATAACACTATTAAGCTTATGACTCTCTCTTGTCGTAGCCGTTGCCACATCCTGTGTATTATAAACACTCTCTTTAAATGATACAATCATTTTATGAAGTGCTCGTGAGATTTGAGAAATCTCATCATCTCCTTCTACAACCACATTACATGTCAAGTCTAAATCATTCGATACACAGCTGATCTTGCTAAGTGAGCTCTCAACACTTCTGTTTACACCACGTGCAATGATTAAGATAATAATAAAGACCGCAATTGCAAAGATACTGTATCCTAGCAGTGCAATAAGTGTATTTGTTTTATACTCTGCTTCAATATTTGCAAGTAGTTTGTCATTCTCTTTAGCTAAGTTATCATCCACTTTTTTAAGTAAATTGATCTTTTTTGTAATTGTTTTAAACCAGACAACACCATCAACACCAAAACCACCTTCATTTGCTTTAGCAACAGCAACTTTACGCATATTGTTCACTTCTGTAACAACAGATGAATTCATAATACGTTTATACATATCGACTGAATCTTTTGGAGCGATGCTCACAAATGCATCCATATAAGCATTCTGTTCTGCCATAAGCGTGATAAATTTCGCAAACATTCCAGAACCAAATTTGTCAGCAGAAAAAGTCGCACTCATAACAGCTCTCTCAATTCCGGCACGCTCTTTTGATTTTAAAAAGTTTGTATAGGCACTGAGTGCTTTTACAAGCTCTGGAGTATCAGCTAACTTCGCTGTAAGAGAAATCACGTGCAAAATATCTCTGTTCACTCCTGAATAGTAACCGACCTCATCTTTAACCGAGATTGTAAAATTATCAACACGGGAACGGATGTTTTCAATTCTTCCCATCCCATTCATAACAGCTTGAATACTTTTACGTAAACTCTCCTGATAATTTGTCAAATCAAGAGAGTTCACGTACATTTGAAGTTCTTTGAAACGACCATCTGTCAAAACTCTCTGCTTCTTTAAGATCTCACCGAATTTCTTTCCATTTGAGCCGAGAAAACCTGCACTCGCGCCCCTCTCTTTTTGTGTTTCATGTATAAGAAGAGAAAGTTTCTGTGAAAGTATATTTAACTCTTGTGCTTGTGTAATGACAGCTCTTTTTTCCAATGCTTTATTAATAGTCAACACCATGATTACCAGTGCAAAAGAGACGACAATAGCTGTAATGAGTTTGAGTTTGTTTTTAATAGTCATAATTTATACCTTCTTCACTTTAAAGAGTGTTACTAAATTTAAATCGTCAAAAAGTTCAAAAAGACTACTGTCTCCGACTTTTATAGAGAGATCAACGCCTTCTTTTTGCACCAGCTTTGTCAAATAACCGATGATGGAAGAGGTAATTGAAATAGAGTTTTTAATCGTAAGAATTATACTTTCATGTGTTTTTTTCACTTCATCAAGCATATCTTTTAAGATTTGATAGTCTCTGACTGATTTTATATTTCCGTGAATAATTATATTATTTCCTGATGATGAAATATCCATTTTTACCTCTGTTTATAGAAAATTAAAGTCTCTAATCATATCTAATTTAACCTTATTTAACCAAAAAAGCAAGCCAATCTTTCATCTTTTTCTCATAACCTATCTCTTTAAGATCAACAAAATGCAATGGTTTTGTTAAATAATTCTGCTTTACATAACCACCAAAATCATGCGGATATAAATATCCCTCATTTTGCTGTCTGATGTTCTTTGGAATCTTTAAAATTGCACCATCTTTAACAGCTTGAAGCGCTTTATTTATCGCTAAATATGCCGAATTAGACTTTGGCGAAGCACAAAGATAGATAACAGCCTGTGCTAAAATAATCCTTGCTTCGGGATAACCAATCTGTTTTACGCTTGTCAGTGTTGAAGTTGTAAGTGTTAAGGCTTGAGGATTGGCATTGCCCACATCTTCACTCGCAAGTATGACCAAACGGCGCGCTATAAAATCAGCACTCTCCCCTCCATCAATCAGCCTTGCAAGATAGTAGATGGCGGCATCAGTGTCACTGCCTCGAATCGATTTGATAAGTGCTGAAGCCAAATCATAATGCACACCCGCTTCGCTGCTTCCAGCCTGCAGGGCATTGGGACGTAAAGATTTCAGTAAATCCAGTGTTACCTCTGTACTAATGGCAGTTGCAAACTCCAGAAGTTTTAACATAGCCCTTGCATCACCACCGCTTGAGGCTATTAGATACTCTTTTGCATCTTTATCAAGTGTCAATTTTTCTCGATTTATAGCTTTGTCCAGAAGTTTTTCAAGCCCTGTGTGAGATATAGGACCAAGCTCAAAAAGCATAGAGCGGGAACGAATAGCGGAAGTGAGAGAGAAAAACGGATTCTCTGTAGAAGCACCGATAATGAGTACAGAGTTATTCTCCATTACAGGAAGCAGTACCTCTTGCTGATTTTTAGAGAGTCTATGCACTTCATCGATAAATATCAAAGGTTTCTGCAAAGCATTGGCATACTCTTTAAATATTTTTCGCAGCTCTTCAATCTTGAGTGAAGTCGCATTCATCTCATAAAAAGGCATATCCAGTGTTGTGGCAATTATTCGTGCGAGTGAGGTTTTTCCAACTCCTGCCGGTCCATAAAAAAAGCTATGACCAAGTGCACTCTTTTCACATAGTGTTCGAAGCGGGGCACCCACTTGCGTGAGATGTTCCTGCCCTACCATATCATCAAAAGATGCAGGTCGAAGCAGATAGGTAAAATCCAAGTTTTACTCTTTTTCTTTAGAAACTCTAGCCTTCTCTTTTGCCTTTCGTTTCTCTTCTTTTAAAAATTTATGTAGAGCTGAGTACTCACTGCGTGAGAGATAGCGGGTTTTACCTGTTGGAAGATTATTAAGCTCAATCTCTGCAAAACTCAGACGCTTTAGGTCAACAACTTCAGCTCCAAAGTGCGCAAAAAAACGACGCAGTTCTCTATTTTTCCCTTCTGAGAGTGCCACTTTCAACACTGAGTAATTTGGCTGATTTTTCTGAATTTTATACCCGATAAAAGGTTTAAATTCCATCGATTTGATCTTAGAATGTGAATGCGCACCAGCCGTTGCATCTTCCAGATAGATACCATTAAGCATCACATCTTCCATATCGGGAGTCACTTCTCCTTTGATTTTAATCTTATAGATTCTCTCTAAATCTGACTCCATCAAAGCCGTTGCCACATGAGAAGCATCTGTTAAAAGAAGCAGCCCTTCTGAAGCAAAGTCCAAACGCCCAACTGGAATAAAGTGACGAAAATCTTTATGAAGTGAATCGTAAATCGTTCTTCTTCCTTTTGGGTCTGACTTTGTAACGAGTTCCCCTTTTGGCTTGTTATAAACTATAACTGTATATTTTTCTTGCGGACTTACCTGTTTTCCACTGATATAGACAATATCTCTACCCTCTTCTACCTGTGTGGCAGGGTTCATCTCTATCTCGCCGTTAACACGGACATAACCATCTTGAATGGCACGGTCAGCCTCTCTGCGTGAATAGGTTGAGTAGTGTGCTATGTATTTATTTAATCTCATTATTTTATGAAATTCCTTTTTCTATCAGGGTATGAATATGAAGTACCCCTTTTATCTTTTTATTTGTATCTGTTACAACCAAAAGCTGTATCTTTTTTTCTTCTATTAAAACAAGTGCATCGCTTGCAAGCATCTCCTCATCATCGATAGAGAGCGGATTTTTTGTTGCATATTTAAGAACACTATCATCAAGTGAAAAATTTTCACTGAGCAGTGCCCGACGGACATCGCCATCACTCATCAGTGCTACAAGTCGTCCCTTTTTATCAACTATAAGTGCCGTACCGAGTCGTCCTTCACTGATAGTTAAAATCGCATCTTTTACTTTTGCATCTTCACCGATAAGCGGAAGATTCTCTGTTCGCATCAGGTTCTTTACTTTTACAAAAAGTTTTTTACCCAAAGCACCTCCAGGATGAAAAGAGGCAAAATCAGACTTTTGAAAATCACGTGCCTTCATCAAACAAACTGCAAGTGCATCACCAAGAGCAAGTGTCAGTGTCGTTGAGCTTGTCGGTGCAATATTAAGCGGACAGGCCTCACGCTCAACCGAAACCTTTATGACTAAGTCACTATATGTTCCAAGTGTTGAGTTCTCATTACGAGTCATCCCGATAAGTGGTACATCAAAACGTTTGATATGAGGAAGTATGGAACTGAGCTCTTCACTCTCTCCCGAGTAGCTAATCGCCAGTACTACATCATCACTTCCAATCATCCCCAAGTCACCATGAAGTGCTTCAGTTGGATGCAGAAAAAAACTCGGTGTTCCAGTTGAAGCAAAAGTAGCAGCCATCTTCGCACCGATGAGCCCGCTTTTACCGACACCACTTACTACAAGTTTACCTTTGCAGTTTAAAATCATCTCTACTGCTTTATCAAATTCATTACCGATTTTTTTCGAAGCTTCTTGAAGTGTTGAGGCTTCAATATCAAGTGTCTCTTGTGCAATTGTTTTATAATTCATAGGCGTATTATACCTTTTTTACCATCAAGAAGATATAATAAACAAAAACGATTTAAGGAAGTGGCTATGAGAGATACTATTGGAAAATACCTTGATACGATTGATGAGTTAAAACTTGAAGAGAGAATGCTTTGTCACAACACACTTATCTTGGGTGAGCAAGGTTCAGGGAAAACAAATCTTGCATGTAAGATACGAAACTACGTTATTGACAATGAAGTTCCAACACTTTACATGGACTTTGCAAATTCTCATGAAGATGAGGTTGAACTTCGCTATAAAGATGAACACTTTAACTATATTCGCTTTGAAGAGAGTGAAGCTTTTGATAAAGAGTTCTGTAGACTTGTTGCAGAAAAAAAACATATCTATATGGCAGTTGATCCAAAATATTTTGCAAAAAAGAGAGACGAAAGAAGTAAACTTTCAAAAATAATCTCAAAGCAAGAACTACTTGATGATTATTACTATTTTTTCCATGATATTGAAAATCTCAATGGTTTTTATACACAGTTTGAAGATTTTCTTCTCTATATGCTCTCTTTTGCCAACCTGCAAAAGTACGGTTTTACATTTTTGGCACAGCCACATGAGACATTTGAGAATCCACACCTTAAACTACTCTTCTCATTCCTCTTTCTTGGAAAGTGTTCTAATGCCAACTACTACAACACGGCAATTTTAAAAACACTCAAGAAAAACAAGTTCCTCTACCAGTACAGAACAGCTTACCCAACACTACTCTTTAATGAGATAGTAAGCTCCATGGTAAAAATAGACGAGTACGTACCAGAGCTTTAAAATGCAAAATCTTTTTGAGGAGGTTGGCTCACTTGATGTGAGATGCTATGAGGAGTTTGGGCTTACTGAAGATATCTTGATGGAACATGCTGCTGATGGAATGGCAGCATACATTCGAGCTAACTTCCCAACAAACTCCAAAATCATTATTGTCGTTGGTAGTGGGAATAACGGAGCAGATGGTATTGCCCTCTCAAGACTACTACATGGTGACTATCAAGTAAGCCTGCTTCATGCAAAAGAGCCAAAATCTCCAATGGCACAACTACAAAAAAAACGTGCCGATGCTATTAATATTCCAACAACAAAAGAACTTTTTGAGTGCGATGTAATAGTTGACGCTATCGTAGGCACTGGATTTAGTGGGAACTTCAATGAAGAGCTCACGCAGCTCATCGCGAAAATAAACACTACAAAAGCTTTTAAAATTGCCTGCGATATGCCAAGCAGTGGCTTTTTTGCAGATATTACATTGACAATGGGGGCACTTAAAAAAGCACTCTTTTTAGATGCGAACAAAGATGCAGTTGGAAAAATTCAAGTAATTGATTTAGGCATCTCACGCAAGGTTTATGAAAAAGAATCTAACTGGCAACTTCTTGATATAGAAGATCTTAAACTCCCTCACCGCCTGCGTGAGGATAGCCATAAAGGCAGTTACGGACATCTTGCAGTTATTAGCGGTGAAAAAATCGGAGCGAGTCTGCTTTGCGCAGAAGCTGCACTACGTTTTGGGTCTGGGCTTGTTACACTTGTAGGCTTTGAAAAAGAGCATTTTTTACACATTCCTCACGCATTGATGTATTCACATACGCTTCCAAAAAATACAAGCGCCCTTGCACTGGGTATGGGTTTTGGTGCTGAGTTTAGCACGAATGAACTTCTAAACTTTTTAGATAACGGTCTCCCTTTGGTAGTAGATGCCGACCTTTTTCATATGGAAATTATCAAAGATATTCTCAAACGAAAAAACATCGTCCTCACACCACATCCACGAGAGTTTGTTGCACTCTTAAAGCTCACGCATTTGGCAGATATAACAGTAGATACACTACAAAAGAAACGTTTTTACTATGTGGAACTCTTTTGCGAACATTATCCTCACGCAACACTGCTTTTAAAAGGGGCTAATGTTATCATTGGCCAAGATGAGCAATTTTTCGTCAATCCTCACGGAAGTGCAAAACTTGCAAAAGGTGGCAGTGGAGATGTACTCTCCGGACTTATTGCAGGACTTTTGGCACAAGGATACAAACCACTAGAAGCCACCATACATGCTTCACTGGCACATACAAAACTGGCAAGTAATTACAATGGTGCTGATTTTTCTCTTACGCCAGATGATTTAATAGCAGGTATTGGTAATCTATAAGATTGCTTATGTTATAAATCAATAATTAATATAAATATAGGAAACACTATAATGGATAACAAACTAAAAATTGGAAAATATGAACTAGGCAGTCGTCTTATCGTTGGAAGTGGGAAGTATGACACATTTCAGATGACCAAAGAGGCAACACTGGCATCGGGAAGTGAGCTTATCACTGTTGCAGTACGCCGCTTAAACATCACTGACCCGGACAAAGAGAACTTACGTGATACTTTTGCAGGGACAAATGTGAAATTCTTACCAAACTCTGCAGGGTGTGTAACAGCTGAAGAGGCAATCACTACTTTTCGTCTTACACGTGAGGCAACAGGCATTGATCTTATCAAGCTTGAAGTTATCGGCGATACGCAAAAAACACTCTATCCTGATGTGTTAGAGACTATCAAAGCATGTGAAGTACTTTATAAAGACGGTTTTACAATTATGGCATACACTTCAGATGACCCGATCATGGCAAAACGCCTCGAAGATGCAGGGGCTCACGCTGTTATGCCTCTGGCAGCTCCTATTGGAAGTGGGCTTGGTGTACAAAACCCTTACAATGTTGTTTTTGTACGTGAAGCGGTAGATGTTCCAGTAATTGTGGATGCGGGAATCGGATGTGCAAGTGATGCTGCCTATGCTATGGAGCTTGGTGCTGAAGGAGTTTTAACAAACACAGCAATCGCACAGTCTTCAGACCCAATAGCTATGGCTGAAGCAATGAAGCATGCCGTTATTGCCGGCCGTATGAGTTATCTCGCAGGAAGAATTCCTAAAAAACCTTACGCTACGGCATCTAGCCCTGTTGATGGACTCATTCAGTTCTAGACGTTAAACTTCTTTGAGAGATGGGTCATCAGAAGAAGCTGTCCCATCCCCTCAAAAAACTTCTCGATCCCCATCTCTTTTGCCTCTAGTGACTTTTTCAAAGCCGAATAAAAAACAAGTTGTGACTCATTTGAAGCCTGCATATAGGTATCGATAATATAATCTAGTGTCAATGTAATCACTTCACCATTGACTTCAAAATCTATACTTGATGCAGGATTGACTCCCTCTTGGGCTAAAATTTCTCGGCACCCTTTTGCGATATCCATCTAAATAATCCCCATAAGTGAAAGCATTACTACAAACATCGCAACAGGTGTGATGTAGCGAAGTGAAAAGTACCAAGTTCCATAAGCCCAGCCAAGCTGTGGCTTGACAACTTTTTTAACTTCGCTCTCAGGAATGATATAACCGACAAAAACAGCCATAATAAGTCCGCCAAGTGGCAGCATAATAGCCGCTGTCACATAATCAACCCAGTCAAAGAAGTTCTTGCCTCCCCAAGTAAGCATCTCTTTAGCACCATCTATATTTGAGAGAATCGCAAAAACACCAAAAAACCAAAAGAAAAAGCCCATAGAGAGTGAAGACTTCATACGACTCCAACCAAATCTATCTATAAAATACTGTACCATTGGCTCAACAAGTGAAACCGAAGATGTAAGTCCGGCGAATGCAAGTGCTAAAAAGAAAAGAACAGCAAACACATTACCAATGATTCCCATCTCATAAAAAGCAGCAGGCAATGAGATAAAGACAAGTCCGGGACCTTTTGCAGGGCCTGAGCCATATTGGTACAAAAATGTAAAGAGCATAAGCCCTGCCACAATGGCAATGGCCGTATCTAAAAAAGCAACCCAAAAAGCACTCTTAACTAAGCTCGCGCCCTTTTCAAGAGAAGCTGCATAGGTCATAATAGCACCCATACCAAGACTAAGCGTAAAGAAGGCATGCCCAACAGCCACAACAAATGCTTCAGAGTTTACTTTGGACCAATCTGCATAGAACATAAACTCAACAGCTTGGGAAAATGCCCCAAGTGTTGTTGCATAAGCGAACATAGCACCCAAAATAAGCATTAAGGCAGGCATCAGATAAAAATTTAACTTCTCAATCCCGCCTTTAATCCCTCTGTGAACAACATAGGTAATAAATAAAAATGAGAGTGTATGGTAAAAAAGCTGTGTCAAAAAATCGGAATGAAGCATTAAGGTAAATGTTGTCTCAGCCTCTTTTACCGTCGCAGGTAAAGTTGTTAATGACGTAGCAATATAGTTAAAGATCCATCCAATAACAACAGAGTAAAATATCATAATAAAAAGACCAGCTAAAGCTTGAAACCCGCCAAACTTCCAAAGTTCTTTATTTTTTGGTGCTAATTCTTCAAACGATGTAACAGCATCACGACGCCCAAGATACCCGATAAGCATTTCCGCTATCAAAATAGAAAAGCCGATAAAAAGAACTGTAAAGAGATAAATAAGTACGAATGCTCCGCCACCATATTCGCCGGTAATGTATGGAAATTTCCAAATATTTCCAAGTCCAACAGCAGATCCTGCCGCAGCTAAAATAAACCCTATCCTACTAAATCTTGCTATCTTCATATATAACTTTCCCTTTTTCTTAGGCTAATTATACTTAAAAAGATCATTTTTTTAAAGAAATTGAGAAATACTATTGACAAATGAAGCGTTATTGACTATAATTTCGCCTCATTAATCAGCATAACTGCTTGTTTAATGTGTAGGTCGGGGTGTAGCTCAGTATGGTTAGAGTACTTGGTTTGGGACCAAGGGGCCGAAGGTTCGAGTCCTTTCACCCCGACCATTTTTTTTCAAATCACAACTTTTTATATTTAAAGATCAATAAAAGATGGTGGGATTAGCTCAGTTGGTTAGAGCACTAGTTTGTGGCACTGGGGGCCGCGAGTTCGAATCTCGTATCCCACCCCATGAATTTTAAATATAAACAAACATATAACAATTATTGACGCGTCCGTGGCTCAACTGGATAGAGTTTCGGATTTCGGCTCCGAGGGTTATAGGTTCGAATCCTATCGGGCGTACCACTTTATGATTTGAATGCACTAAAGCAATTTGACTTAGATTGTTCAACTGATAACATGAGCGTCCTTAGCTCAGCTGGATAGAGCAACGCCCTTCTAAGGCGTAGGTCAAAGGTTCGAATCCTTTAGGGCGTACCACTTAATATTGTTTGTCAGAAGTGACACTAAAAACTTAACCACGCGGACGTGGTGAAATTGGTAGACACGCCAGACTTAGGATCTGGTGCCGCAAGGTGTGGAGGTTCAAGTCCTCTCGTCCGCACCATTAGCCTAAATTAGGCACTTTCAAAGCTTTTAAACTTTATTAAAATCTCGCTTTAAAAAAACCAGGGTACTGTATAGGGTACGGTTTCAGTTTTTCTAAATTTTATATAAAATATATTATCTATTTATCATATTTAAGTAACTTTCTTTTCTGAACTCACTTTTTACAACTCGATATAACTTCATATATCTCCATATAATAAAAATCTACCTATTTACTCTTTATGGACACTCATTATTTTTAGCTGTATCATTACCTCGTTTAAATTATTCAACGGGGTACCAAGTGTTTTCACTCCCAAGTGAAGGAAGCTAACTTTGGCTTCCCGTTGAGTAATTCAATACAGGAACACTTGGTACCTGTTCCTCACTCAATCACATTCCAATGTTAAAACTACAAATGATAGGCGTATTATCAAGCGTCTGGTGAAGTAGATATATCATTTATGAGTAATATCATAGTTAAAAGGC
This sequence comes from Sulfurimonas indica, assembly GCF_009192995.1. Classification (GTDB taxonomy): domain Bacteria; phylum Campylobacterota; class Campylobacteria; order Campylobacterales; family Sulfurimonadaceae; genus Sulfurimonas; species Sulfurimonas indica. The sequence continues at coordinate 24,861 of NZ_SDID01000018.1, forward strand.
ATAATGGGTACCTGGTATATTGAACAAAAAGTAGAAATTGATACAGTTGCGGCTGGTTCTCACAGGGAAACTAAAAGAGGAATCGACTACACGCAGATTTGGGCGCTGTGGATGATACTATGCTCTCATCACCTTCTCATACCCGACCTAAACCAAAAACTCTCACATATTTGGCATGGAACAAGCTGTACAGCACAACCGACAGCTGATGGTATGCTCTTACTGAGCGTGTAAAAGGCAAAGAGGCACAAATCGACCGACCGATCGAAGTGACGGAATTATAACATATTTTTTACATATGGAAAAATCGAGAGCCTAGAAGTCTGCCCAAGTTTTTGGCAGATTTTAAGCCCAAACTACAGTTTCTCACTCCCTTCTCGTTCTGGAATTCAACCAATATCATATAAACTTATTTATTGCAATCTTCGCTAAAGCACTAATGCTTATCCCTAGTTCTTTCGCAGCAGATTCAATCTTCGCTTTTTCATCTTTAGTAACATTAATAAAAATCTGTTCGCTTGCTTTTTCATTTGCATCTTTTTTAGGTCTGCCACCTTTGTTCTTTTTTCCTTTACTCATGTCAGCAGATTTTATAAATTTATTCTCTTTGTCTGTTATTTCTAAATCATCAAGGTCTTTAATTTTAGCCATGTTCTTTCCTTATTTATTATTAGTATAAAACCTATAAAAAACTATTTATTAAGTAGTTTATATATCTCTTTTACAAGTTGTTTGATTTCTACTTGAGCAGCACCTTTTTTATTGTACTCTTTTACTGTAAGCCCTTCACCATAACTATTTTTATAATCTGCTCTTGTGTGAAGCGTAGTATCTAATAAATTAAAATAGTTGCTTTTATCTTTTATATACTCTCGTAAATCTTTGAGCTTGTTTTTTGATCGACTATCTACATTGTTAAGGAGTACATTGGTTTTTATAGTCTTACCCAGTGCTTGACTTGCCTCTTTGAGGATTTTTCTAAATTTTTGAAGACCAAAAATCTCTATTTGTGAAATGCCTACCGGTGTAATAATAAGGTCAGCTTTAATCAAAGCAGCTCTATTAATATCACTATCATACCCACCACTATCAATTATAAGCAAATTGTTTTTATTTTTGGAGTAAGTACTGATCAATTCTTTAAAATCTATATCTTCATCTTTTATACATTTAATACAAGGAAGATTTTCCTGCTCGCGTAATTGATTAAAAAGAATAGCGGAGTTTTGAGAGTCCAAATCTAACAAAGCCAGATCTTTATATTTCTTTTGTATTTGATATGCGAAGTTGATCGCAATGGTACTTTTACCAACGCCACCCTTTTGATGACCAAATAGTACTATCATAATAAATACTCCTTTTAATAGAGTATTATATATGTTTTATACTTGAATAATACTTATTAATATTAAAAAGATCTATATTTAATTATAGTAATACCATAATACAAATTATAAAAACAATTTTGAAGAAAATGCTTTCCTAGAGAAGTATATACATTGAATAAATAGAATGAAAGAATTTAGGATATAGAGTCCTTATATAACTCCTACAAACGACTTTTTGATATAATAAATAAAAATAAAATTTGTTATACAAAAAAGGTCACAATCAATCATGACAAAAGCTAAAGCATCGAAAAAACAAAAGAGTATGGAAGAGACTCTTTGGGAGAGTGCAAACAAACTTCGCGGTACTGTAGAGTCCAGCGAATATAAACATATCGTTCTTGGGCTTATCTTTTTAAAATTTGTTAGTGATAAGTTTGAAGAGAGAAAAGAACAACTCATAGCTGAGGGAAAAGAGGTATTTGTAGATATGGTGGAGTTTTACACTATGGAGAATGTTTTTTATCTTCCTAAAATCTCAAGATGGTCGTACATAAAACAACATGCCAAACAAGATGATATAGCCCTCAAAATAGATACTGCATTAGCAACCGTTGAGAAAAATAACCCATCGCTTAAAGGTGCTTTACCAGATAATTACTTTTCAAGGCTTGGACTTGATGTGAGCAAACTCTCATCTCTTATAGATACTATCAACAACATTAACACAATAGAAGACAAGTCACACGATATAGTTGGAAGAGTGTACGAGTACTTTTTAAGTAAATTTGCCATAGCTGAGGGAAAAGGTAAAGGGGAATTTTACACTCCAAAATCTATAGTAAACCTTATAGCCAATATGATAGAACCATATAAAGGTAAGATATACGATCCTGCTTGTGGAAGTGGTGGTATGTTTGTGCAGTCTATGAAGTTTGTAGATGCACACAATGGGAACAAAAAAGATATATCTATTTACGGACAAGAATATACTGCAACTACTTACAAACTGGCAAAAATGAACTTAGCTATCAGAGGAATATCTGCAAATCTTGGAGATGTACCAGCCGATACATTTCACAAAGACCAACACCCTGATCTAAAAGCTGACTTCATCATGGCAAATCCTCCATTTAATCAAAAAGATTGGCGAGGGGAAAATGAACTACTAGATGATCCACGATGGGCAGGGTATGAAGTGCCTCCAAAATCAAATGCAAACTATGCTTGGATACTAAACATGGTATCTAAACTATCTGTTAACGGTGTAGCTGGATTTATCTTGGCAAATGGAGCATTAAGTGGTGGTGGTGAAGAATATAAGATACGAAAAAAACTTATAGAAAATGACTTAGTAGAGGCTATTTTAATACTTCCTCAAAATATGTTTTATACAACCAATATAAGTGTAACTCTTTGGATACTAAATGCCAATAAAAAAGAGAGAACTTTTGAGCAAAATGGTAAAACTAAAACTCATAGAGATAGAACTAATGAGATACTTTTTATGGACTTACGACAAAAGGGAGTGCCTTTTGAGAAAAAATATATTCAATTTGATGAAGAGACCATCGAAGAAATAGCATCTACTTATCACACTTGGCAAAGTGATAAAAAAGTATATGAAGATATACCAGAGTTTTGTTACTCTGCTTCTAAAGAAGAAGTAGCAAAAAAAGATTACTCACTTGTTCCTAGTAAATATATAGAGTTTATAAATCGTGATGAAAATATAGACTTTGATACAAAAATGAAAAAACTACAAAGTGAGTTTAAAACTCTGTTAGAAGAGGAAGAAAAATCTAAAAAAGAACTATTAACAGTATTTGAAGAGTTGGGTTATGAAATCAAACTATAAACCAATCGGGGAATTTATACAACTTGTTGATAATCGAAATAGTGAACTTAAAAATCTTCCATTAATTGGTGTAACAGTAAATAAAAAGTTTATTCCATCAGTTGCAAATACTGTCGGTACAAATATGAAAAACTATAAGTTGATTAAAAAAAATCAATTTGCCTGTAGTCTTATGCAAGTTCGAAGAGATGGTAAAATACCAGTAGCACTCATGGAAGATGAAGAAGCAATTATCTCACAAGCCTATCCCGTATTTGAGATAATAGATACTAATAAATTATTACCTCAATATTTGATGATGTGGATGAGTAGAAGTGAGTTTGATAGAGAAGCATGTTTTTATGCTGTTGGTGGAGTAAGAGGAAGTTTAGAGTGGGAAGACTTTTGTGCTATGCAATTACCAGTCCCATCAATAGAAAAACAAAGAGAGATGGTAAAAGAGTACAAAACTATCACAGATAGAATCAAACTCAATGAACAACTTAACAAAAAGCTAGAAGAGACTGCACAAGCTATCTATAAAGAGTGGTTTGTGGATTTTGAGTTTCCAAATAAGGATGGTAAGCCTTATAAATCTAATGGTGGGGAGATGGTTTATTGTGATGAGTTGGATATGGAAATACCTGTTGAATGGAATTATACAGAACTTACAAAGCTTTCAGATATAACAGCTGGTGGTGATAAGCCTACAAATGTAACACATGTACAAAGTAATAATTTTAATATTCCAATATATGCAAATAGCACCGAAAAAGAAGGTTTATATGGTTTTACTAATCAAGCAAAAATAACAAAAAAAGCAATAACAATTTCAGCTAGAGGTGCAATCATTGGTTATACAGTACTACGATTAAGCCCATTTGTACCAATTGTAAGGCTAATCGTTATTGTTCCAAAAAAGGAGGAACTAACTAATTATTTATACGAGACAGTTAAAAACTTTACATTTCATAATGAATCTTCAGCTCAAGGACAACTGACAGTACCTAGTATTTCATTATATAAAATATTAAAACCAAATTCTCGTACTTTAAAAAAATTTCAAAACTTAACAAATGTACTTATAAATATTAAAGAGAATCATAAATTTGAAATAGACTATTTAAAGAAATTCAAGGCAGTATTACTTTCAAAAATGGCAACTATTCAGGATTGATGCAATAAAATCTATTATAGGAGACAAAAAGAGATGAGTGTTAAAACAAACCTACATGGACGATTAAGAAATACACCTTTACCTGTTAATCAAGGACTAATGCCTCTTTTTGAAGCTGTTGTAAACTCTATTCATTCTATAGAAGAGTATGGAGAAAAAAATGGACGTAATATCCGTGATAGAAGTATTGTTATTGACATCGCGAGAAAAACTCAAACTGTAGCAGACTTAGATGATACTAAAACAAAACGAGGTGTTAATGCTCAAAGTGAGATTACAGGGTTTAAAATAACTGACAATGGAATAGGTTTCAACGATGATAATTATCAATCGTTTGAGACATTAGATAGTGAATATAAGATTGATAAAGGTTGTCGAGGTGTTGGGCGTTTATTGTGGTTAAAAGCATTTGATACTGTAAGTGTTGTAAGTATTTTTAAAAATCATAGAAAGATGACAAAAAGGACTTTCACTTTTGATGCACATTCTGGAGTTAGTGATCCAATAGATGAAACTGTATCTAATAGTGAAATCAAAACCATAGTGACATTAAATGGGTTTCATAAAGATTATAGAAAAGCTTCATCAAAAACTACATATAAAATTGCAGAAAGTTTACTAGAACATTGTCTTTGGTATTTTGTACGAGAGAGAGGTGTTCCTAAAATTGTAATACGGGACAAGGAAGAAAGTATATCTTTAGATGATTTATATGAAGAATATATGACTGCTTCAGCAGTTCCTGATAGTATTACAATAAAAGAGCAAAAATTCGATCTAATTCATATAAAATCAAAGCCCTCTTCAAATAAAGTACACTCAATTTCATATATTGCGGCGAGTCGATTTGTTAAAGAAGAAAGCATAGAAAAAAGTATTCCTGGTTTGTATGGAAAATTGAATGATGGAACAAACGACTTTATTTATAAATGTTATATAAGTTCAGAGTTTTTGGATGAAAGAGTGCGACCAGAAAGAACTGGTTTGGATATTGTGGATAATTCTGAAGGTTTAATATCTGAGTTTGAAATATCATATAAAGATATAAAAGAAGCAGTGTTGAAAAAAACTGAAAAATTTTTAAAGTCTTATTTAGAAGATAATTTAAATGCCAGTAAAGAGAGAGTTAATAATTTCGTAGAAACTAAAGCACCTCGTTATCGTCCAATAATGTCAAGAATTCCTGAGAATAAATTAAATGTTGATCCTAATATTTCAGACAAAGATTTAGATTTAATTTTACATAAATATTTATATGAAATTGAAAAGGATGTAATAGACAGAGGTCATTCAATTATGGTACCTGAAGCACATGAAGACTCTGAAGAGTACCAAAAACGTCTACAAAATTATTTAGGTGATGTTGAGGATATAAAAAAATCAGATTTAGCAAACTATGTTTCACATAGAAAGGTGATTTTAGATTTATTGGAAGCTTCAATTCAACGGCGAGAAGATGGTAAATATGCAAGAGAAGAACTTATTCATGATCTTATAATGCCAATGCAAAAAGAATCTAATGAATTACGCTTTGATGAGATGAATTTATGGTTGTTAGATGAAAAATTAGCATTCCATAACTATTTAGCTTCAGATAAAACACTTAACTCAATGAGTATTACAGATTCAAAATCTACTAAAGAACCAGATTTACTTGCATTACATGTTAGAGATAATCCCATACTTGTTTCGGAAGATAATAACTCACCTCTAGCTTCTATGGTTGTTGTAGAAATCAAAAGACCTATGAGAAACAATATGAAATCAGGGGAAAAAGATGATCCTATTGAACAAGCATTAGGATACTTAAATAGAATCAGAAATGGAAAAGTTACAACTGCTCAAGGACGACATATTCCAAATGCAAATAGATTGCCTGGCTTCTGCTATATTGTAGCTGACCTTACTGATACATTAGTATATAGATGTAAAATGTCTAACTTAACACCTACTGATGATGGTATGGGTTATTTTGGTTTTAATAAAGAGTTTGAAGCATATATTGAAGTAATCTCGTTTGATAAATTAGTTCAATCTGCAAAAGAAAGAAATAGAGCATTCTTTGATAAATTGGGGTTACCAGCAACATGAAATTAACTTTTTATACCAGAGATAGAGGCTTTAGGATACCTAAAAGTAGTAACTTGTCCGTATATTTAATAAAGGATAATTGGAATGACTTTAGTTTTAGAACTTTATATCAGATTACCCTTTTTGATGACAAAGGAACTGAATATGATTTAGGCTATATCAAGATAGCTAACTTTGGTCAAACTACAGAAGAAAGGTTGGAACTACCAACAGAATTTGAAGAACTTGATCAGAGATTCTTTTCATTGGGACAAAGTTCTGAGTATTATGTAACCATACAAAAATTAAATCCACAGTTGAAAGAGTTATTCCTAACAAATATTAGAGATATAGTTTTTGATAAAGAATTGCAGTTAAAAGCGTTAGAAGAAGAAGTAACTAGAACATCATTACTTAGAGATACTAGTATTGTAACAGTAAAAGAACAGTATTTTAGGATATTGAATGGTGATGCAATTTTAACCCCTTATAATTTTAAGTATAAAACAAGACAGAGTAACACTGAAGCAGGATATAAATTAACATTTAATGTGGAACCTAAAAGTAATCCTCCAACCAATATTCATATTTTAATTGGCAGAAATGGGGTTGGTAAAACCCACTTACTTAATAATATGGTAAAAAGCTTTTTACAACTTGATGAATCAAAAGGTAGCTTTCAACAAATAAAAGATGAATGGGAAGATTCGGGAGAGTTTTTTTCCCGTGTTGTTTCAGTATCATATAGTGCTTTCGACCCATTTCAGCCATATTCAGAGAAGGAATATCCCAATTATTCTTATATAGGATTAAAAAAAACAGATGAAAATACAACTAAAAATCATGCTGAATTAGCAGAAGAGTTTTCGAATAGTATAGAACATTGTTTCAGGACGGGGAAAAAAGATAAGTGGCTAAATGCAATGCAAAGCCTAGAATCATCAACATTATTTAATGAAATCAATATTGCGCATATTGCAGAGGAGTCTGTAAAAGCTAAAAATATTAAGAAAATATTTAAGAGATTAAGCTCTGGGCATTCCATTGTTTTATTAACACTAACTAAATTAGTAGAAAAAGTAGAAGAAAAAACTTTAGTTTTATTAGATGAACCAGAAGCTCATTTGCACCCTCCACTTTTATCAGCATTTATAAGGTCTTTATCAGATTTACTAGTGAATAGAAATGCAGTTGGAATTATAGCTACTCATTCACCAGTAATAGTACAAGAAGTACCAAAAAGCTGTGTATGGAAATTAAGTAGATTTAGATATGAAGCAAAAGCTGAAAGATTTGAACATGAAACTTTTGGTGAAACAATTGGGAAAATTACTCGTGAAGTTTTTGATTTGGAAGTTAATGAATCTGGATTTTATAAGCTACTTAGTGATGATGTAAATGATGGTAAAACTTATGAACAGATTGTTCAAAAGTATAATGGTCAATTAGGTTTTGAAGCTAAATTGTTGTTGAGAGCCCTATTAAACAATAAAATAGAGAGTTAATATAATGAGAATAATTACAAAACCAAGTATTTCTCCTCTTAGAACATATGTGAGGTGTTACTCGAGTTATAGAATTGCTGCCAAAAATAATTTTAGAGCTATTGCAAAATTTATTGATATTCAATCTTTAGACTATGATCGAAGAGCCAACAATAAAAACTTATATACATTTTCAGTGCACACTCATGTACATGGGCATATATCAAAAAATGAAATGGTTAAATTATATAATGATAAAATGGTAAAACATCCTACAGGACGAAAAATATATGACAAATTAATGGGACTAGCCCCATTGGATCGATGCCCTTTTTGTGGTATTGGAAGAGTAAAAACATTAGATCACTATTTACCCGAAACAAAGTTTCCAACTTTTTCTGTATTACCTTATAATTTAGTGGCAAGTTGTAGAGATTGTAACATCGGCAAATCTACACATTTTGCAAGCACACAAAATACACAAACTATACATCCATATTATGATGACTATACACATGAACAATGGCTATATGCAAAAGTTTTAGAGTCTATTCCTGTATCGATTGAATTTTATGTTAATCCTCCTAGCCATTGGGATCAAGTAGATAAAGATAGGGTTCAAGAGCATTTTAAGAGTTATGAGCTAGCTGAAAGATTTTCTATTGAAGCATCAAATGCTTTAGCTGATTTAAGAGAAGAGTTTATACTATACAAGTCTAGCCCTAGTATTATTCAAAAAGAATTAAAGAAAAAAGCAAAAGTGTATGAAAGTAGATATAAAAACTCTTTTGAAACAGCTATGTACCAAGCATTGTACAAAAGTCAATGGTATTGTAATGGAGGATATGCTTAATGACAAAATTTACAGAAGAAAAACTAAAACTATCACTTATAGATTTACTTAAAACAAAATGGAATCAATGATGAATATCTACACCCCACCATATACCATAACTTCAAAAATGTTAACACTTACAAATGATATAAGTGAGATGATAGCTACTATCTCAACTATCAAAAAAGAGAGAAACACTCCTATTCTTCGTAAAAAAAACAGAGTTCGCTCCATCACAGGATCTTTACAAATAGAGGGCAATACACTTAGTCAAGAGGAGATAACAGCCATTATAGATGGTAAACGAGTGCTTGGCAGTGTAAAAGAGATAGAAGAGGTAAAGGGTGCTATAGAGTCTTATGAACATATCCACGAGTATGATCCTAAAAAGTTAGAGGATCTCTTGTTGGCTCATAAGTTAATGATGGGAAATATACTCAATAATGCAGGAGAATTTAGAGCTTCAAATGTAGGAATATATGGCAAAGATGGGGTAAGTCATGTGGCACCTCCACCATATAAAGTTCATGATCTGATGAGAGATCTGTTTGATTGGTTGGCGATTACAAAAGAGCATCCTCTTATAGTTAGTAGTGTGTTTCATTATGAGTTTGAGTTTATTCACCCCTTTAGTGATGGCAATGGTAGAATTGGGCGACTTTGGCAGAGTGTTATACTTGGTAGTTTTAGAGAGATTTTTTATTTTATTCCTATAGAGAGTGTAGTTAAAGAGTATCAAAGTGAGTATTATAAAGCTTTGGAAGAAGCTGGAAGTTGTGGAGAAAGTACACCTTTTGTAGAGTTTATGCTAGAGAGTATTCAAAAAGCAGTTAGTGATTTTATAAAAGAGTATCAAAAAAGTGACCCAAAAAGTAGCCTAAAAAGTGACCAGAAAATTTTTACTTTGATGTTGCAAGATAGTAAAATTACTATAAAAGAGTTGTCATTAAGACTTGCTATGAGTGAATCAGGTATAAAAAAAGCTATAAACAAACTCAAACAAGAGGGGAAAATCAAAAGGGTAGGCAGTGCAAAAGGTGGCTACTGGGAAGTGTATGATGAGTAAATTTACAGAAGAAAAACTAGAACTAGCATTTATAAAACTACTTGAAGAACAAGGCATAAGTTATCAATACGGCAAAGATATAGATAGAGATGAGAGTGAAGTCCTTTTAAAAGAGGATCTTAAAGAGTATTTACAAGAAAGATATAAAAAAGAAAATATTACTGAGAGTGAGATTGCTCAGATAGTACGAAAACTAGAAACATATCCAGCTAGTGACCTCTACGATACAAACAAGTCTATCATGAAGTTAGTCTCTGACGGATTTATATTTAAAAGAGAAGATGCAACTGCTAAAGATATACATATACAACTTATAAACTACGAAGATGTAGAAGCCAATAATTTTAAAATAGTAAATCAGTTAGAGATTGTAGGATACGAAAAACGAATACCCGATGGGATACTGTATATAAACGGTATGCCACTTGTGGTATTTGAATTTAAAAGTGCCATAAGAGAAGAAGCAACACTTCATGATGCTTATGTGCAACTCACTACTAGGTATAGGAGAGATATACCAGAGCTTTTTAAATACAATGCTTTTTGTGTCATTAGTGATGGAGTGAACAACAAAGCAGGTTCATTTTTTGCACCTTATGAGTTTTTTTATGCTTGGAGAAAGATAACAGGTTATGAAGAAGATGTAGATGGCATAGACTCTATGTATTCTATGATTGCAGGGATGTTTAACAGAGATAGATTGGTAGATATTATCCATAACTTTATCTATATACCAGACAAAGCAAAAGATGAACAAAAGATAGTATGTCGATATCCTCAATACTATGCTACAAAAAAACTCTATGAAAACATCAAACTCCATCAAAAACCAAAGGGTGATGGTAAAGGTGGTACATACTTTGGTGCTACTGGATGTGGTAAGAGTTTTACTATGCTTTACTTAACTAGAATGCTTATGAAGAGTGTAGAATTTTCAAGCCCTACAATTATACTCATTACTGATAGAACAGACTTAGATGTACAGTTAAGTTCACAGTTTGCAAATGCCAAGGGCTTTATAGGTGATGATGGTGTTGTGAGTGTAGAGAGCCGTGCAGATTTACGAGAGAAACTCAGTGGTAGAGAAAGTGGAGGAGTATTTTTAACTACTATTCATAAATTTACAGAAGATTTAGAGGTTTTGAGTGAGCGAAATAACATCATCTGTATATCTGATGAAGCACACCGTAGTCAAATCAACCTAGACCAAAAAGTAAAAATTACTAAAGATGGTGTAAAAAAGAGTTATGGTTTTGCAAAATATCTGCATGATTCTTTGCCAAATGCTACCTATGTTGGTTTTACTGGAACTCCTATAGATGCTACTTTAGATGTATTTGGAGATGTAGTAGATAGCTACACTATGACTGAATCTGTAAGAGATGAGATAACGGTAAGAGTCGTTTATGAGGGAAGAGCTGCCAAGGTAGTACTTGATAACTCTAAACTTCAAGAGATTGAGAAATATTATGATGAGTGTGCCCAATCTGGTGCAAATGAGTACCAGATAGACGAGAGTAAAAAATCTATGGCAAAGATGAGTGTTATCTTGGGAGACCCGGATAGACTCAAAGCATTAGCCAAAGATTTTGTAAAGCATTATGAAAAAAGAGTAGAAGAAGGTGCAACACTCAAAGGTAAAGCTATCTTTGTTTCAAGCAGTAGAGATATAGCCTATAACCTTTTTAAAGAGATAGTGGCTCTTAGACCTGAGTGGAATGAGAAAAAAGTATGTGATGATAATGCCAAACTTACTGAGCGAGAAAAAAAAGAGATACTTCCACTTGAAAAAATCAAAATGGTGATGACTCGCAATAAAGATGATAAAAAAGAGTTATACGATATGCTAGGCACGAAAGAGTATAGAAAAACTCTTGATGTGCAGTTTAAAAATGAAAAATCAAACTTTAAAATAGCCATAGTAGTAGATATGTGGCTTACAGGTTTTGATGTGCCATTTCTAGATACTATCTACATAGACAAACCTATAAGTGAGCATAACCTTATACAGACTATCTCAAGAGTCAACAGAAAATATAAGTCGAAAGAGAAAGGGCTTGTAGTTGACTATATAGGCATAAAGACAGCTATGAATAAGGCTCTTAAACAGTTTTCTAAGATAGATAGTCAAAACTTTGAAGATATTAATGCTTCTATAGTTGTAGTAAAAGACCAGCTTGATTTACTTGCAAAACTGTTTCATAAGTTCGATACAAGTAGATATTTTCATGGAACTCCTACAGAACAACTAGAGTGTTTAAATCAAGCGAGTGAATATGTGCAGTTAACCAAAGAGTTAGAATCTCGGTTTATGTATATAGTTAAGCGACTAAAAGGGGCTTATGATATATGCTGTGGTAGTGAAGCTTTTACTCAAGATGAAAAAGATCATATTCATTTTTATTTAGCAGTTCGTAGCATTATCATAAAGCTTACTCGTGGAGATGCTCCTGATACTGCACAGATGAATGCTAAAGTATCGCAAATGATAGCAGAAGCACTTAAAAGTGATGGTGTTGAGGAGATATTTAAACTAGGATCTGAAGATGAAGCTCAGATAGATATATTTGACGAAGATTATATTAACAAAATAGAAAAAATTAAATTGCCAAATACAAAGATAAAACTTCTACAGCAACTACTACAAAAAGCACTAGAAGATTTTAAAAAAGTAAATAAGGTCAAAGCAGTAGATTTTTCTAAAAAGTTTACAGCCTTAGTAGAAAAGTACAATGAAAGAAAAGAGGAAGATGTTTTAGTCAGTGGAGTCCTAGAGGATTTCACTGATGAGATTATTGACCTCTATCATGCTCTTAGAGAAGAAAAAGCATCCTTTGGAGATATGGGTATAGATTTTGAAGAAAAAGCCTTCTACGATATCTTAAAAAGTATAGCACATAAGTTTGATTTTAATTATCCAGAGGAGAAACTAATAATTCTATCTCGTGAAGTGAAAAAAGTTGTTGATGATAAAAGCAAATATACAGACTGGAATATAAGAGAAGATATAAAAGCTGAACTTAAAGTTGATCTTATAATGTTACTAGCTAAACATGGGTATCCACCAATCACAAGAGATGAAGTATTTAAAGAGATATTTGAACAGGCTGAGAATTTTAAGAAATATAGGGAGTGATGAGATGGAAGAGATAGATTTTAGTGAAATTAGTAGAGAGGATATTATTAAAGCTTTTCATAAATATGATGAATTAAAAGCAAATAACCAAATAAATCCACATAGACAAGCGAAAGATTATATATTATTTTGGAATAGTAAAGAATATCCTCAAAAATATATTGTGGGCATTGCTTATGGACTAAAATATGGACAAGACATATTAGACAGCTCCTTATATAATGCTACAGGTAATCATAAGGCTGCTGCTCAATGGTGCCTTGAAAGAAATGGATTTGTTTTATATGCTGATAAAAAATATAAAAAATATTTAGAAGGAAAATACGACAATCAAACTACTATAAATACCTACTATTCTGATCTTAAAAAAGCGATTAAGATTTTTCAAAATATCGAAAAGCTTAAAGAAAAAAATCTAAATGAAATTTTTGAAAGTATGAAAAATGGTGAGATTAGTTTTGAAGAATATGATAAAGCACAGAAAGAACTAGGTTTTGATGATAAACAACTTTTTAGCACATTAAAGACAAAAGCAAAAACATACTTAGAAGCTTTAAAGGATAGAAGAAAAAAAATTATTGAAGAAGAAGATGAAAGATTTTATCTAACATTAGCAAATGAGTTTGAACTCACTACTAGAAAACCACATCTCTCAAGTGGTCGACAATATTTCCAAATCTATCCTAAAAATACTCCAATATCTGAAGGCACAGGTGGCACTCATTATGAATTTGAAATAAAGGGAGATGATGTTGTACTGGCATTGCATTTAGAAAATAGAATAAAAGATAGAGAAGGTCTGAAAAAGTATTTAAACATTCCAAACCCAGCATCGTCAAAAAGAGTTTTTTCAGAGACAATAGTTACCAATATGACAGAAAATGAAATCAGAGAAAAGTTTCAAAAACTATATAATCAATATGAAGAAAAAATTAATCAATATTATCAGCTTGGCACAACTACAAAGGAAAAAACATTGGAAGAGAAAGAAGTAAATTTACAAGCATTAAATCAAATCCTCTATGGTCCTCCAGGAACAGGAAAAACTTACAAAATTAATAAACTTAAAGAACAGTTTATCTATAAAGAAAGTAGTATTAGCGATGTTGAATGGGTAAAAAAAATCGTAGAAGAGTTGACTTGGTTCGAAGTAGTTTCACTTGTCCTTTATGATTTAGAAAAAGAAGCAAAAGTTCCAGAGATTGCAAAGCATGAGTTAATTATTGCTAAAGCGGAATTACTGAATAAGAAAAAAGGTGTACCGCAACAAATTTGGGCAGCATTACAAACACATACTATTCTAGAGTCTACGACAGTGAATTATAAAACAAGGGTTGAACCTTTAGTCTTTGATAAATTAAAAAACTCTATATGGAGATTGATAGATGGTTTTGAAGAAAAAACACCTGAACTTATTAGTATTTACGATAAATATAAAAATGGAAAGCCTCTTTCTCAAGAATTACATAATTATAAGTTCATTACATTTCATCAAAGTTACGGGTATGAAGAATTTGTAGAGGGTATTAAAGCTATTCCTGCTGGGGAAATGGGCAATGAAGATGGTGAAGAGATGATTTACCAAGTAACAGATGGCATATTTAAAAAAATGGCAGAAAGGGCAAAGAAAAATCCAAACTACAAATATGCACTTTTTATAGATGAAATTAATCGTGGTAACATCTCTAAAATTTTTGGAGAGCTTATCACTCTTATAGAAGATGGTAAAAGGCTTGGTCAAGATGAAGGCATGGAAATAGTTTTACCTTATAGTAATAGTTCATTTGGTGTGCCAGATAATTTATATATCATTGGTACGATGAATACAGCAGATAGAAGTATAGCTTTAATGGATACAGCACTCAGAAGAAGGTTTGAGTTTACAGAGATGATGCCAGATTTAGAAGTTGTTAAAAATGTAAGTGTTGAAGATATTAATGTTTACAAACTTCTTGAAACAATCAACAAAAGAATCGAGTATCTTTATGATAGAGATCATACTATTGGTCATGCTTACTTTATGAGACTAAAAGAGGAAAATAATTTAGGTACTCTAGCGACTATTTTTAAAAATAAAATTATCCCTCTTTTGCAAGAGTATTTTTATGATGATTGGGAAAAGATAAGATTAGTTCTTGGTGACAATCAAAAAAGTGATAAAAGCTTAAAGTTTATTATCCAAAAAGAAGATTACAGTATGAAAGAGCTGTTTGGTGACAGTGGTTTAGACTTATTAGAGGTTGAAGAAGAATCTAGTGTATATGAAATTAACGAAGTTGCTTTTAATCATCCATTGAGCTACATAAGAATATATGAAAACTAATTTTTCAATTTCAGAATACCACTCTATTTATATAAACAAAGCAGATAGTTATGGATTAGATTCACAAAATAATCTAGCCGTACCTAAAAAGATTTTTAACGATTTAAAGCAGTTTGTTTTGAAAAATAGTGAGCAAACACTGTTTCTGAAGCCTTCATACAAGAAAGGATTAGGTGAAACCCTACAAGCACAAAATTATGTAGGGGTAATACAAACTAAAGATGGTACAACTATTGAGATATTACCAAAGATACAAAGCATTAATGAAGATGAATTAAAAAAACTCTTAATAAAGATGCTAAAAACTCTCAAAAAATCACCATTTAAAAATTTTAATATGGCACATCTAAAAAGTTCAAAAATGCCACTTTTAGAAATTTTTATTACAATGTTTCTTGATGAACTGCTCAAGCTGATTAAAAAAGGTATTAAATCTGATTACATTTCCAAAAATGAAAATTTAAAATTTCTCAAAGGCAAACTAAAAATAAACCAACAAATAAAGGCAAACTACATCCACAAAGAAAACTTCTTTGTGGAGTATCAAGAGTTTTTAAGTAATAGAGTAGAAAACAAACTCATTAAAACAACTCTTGAATTTTTATATAAAAAATCAAGGTCAAATAAAAATCAGCAAAAGATTAGAGAGTTTTTATTTGTTTTTGACTATATTGAAAAATCACATAATATAAAACATGACTTTTCAAAAATAAAACTGAATAGGCAAATGAAAGATTATGAAAAAACACTATTATGGTGTAAAACATTCTTACTTAAAAATTCATTTACACCCTACAAAGGTAAGGATATAGCTTTTGCATTGCTATTTGACATGAACTTGCTATTTGAATCATATGTAGGAGATTATTTAAAAAAGCAAGGATTAAATATTAGTTTACAGGATAAAGGAAAGTATCTTGTAGAGAAGCCTAATAAATTTGCATTAAGACCTGATATTGTTATAAATAAAGATGAACAGCAGCTTATAGCGGATACTAAATGGAAAATTATTAGAGATGAAAAAGATATTTCACAAACTGATATGTATCAACTGTATGCTTATGGAACAAAGTACCAAGGTTGTTCACAACTATATTTAATCTATCCATATGAGAACAATCATCTTAATCTAAAATATATATATCAAGAAGAAAAAAACAATAAATTATTATTGAATATATTATTTTTTGATTTGACATCTCCAGAGCCGATCTTCTATAAGGATAAAACATTAAAATGTTCAATAGAAACTTTTTGAAAAATCATAAGAACATATAATTCATTTCTATGAAAAAAGTTTAAGGTTAATATAGTTTACCTTAATTCCTTATGGAGAAAAACTGAATCCTTCTATATCATCATGATCTGACGAGGAGTACTTAGTACTTAGCTCTTTATCCTTTTTTTCCAATTGTTTAATTTGTTGAAAAGCTTTTTCTAACTCTTTTTTTTGTTGATCTATTATATTTGTCCTTTTTTTAGCTTCCTCCACTAAAAGCTTCAAAAAAACATGTAATAAATTATTTACCGACATCTTGTTAAATTCCTCTTTCATTAAATGTGGAGGAATTGTTTTTTTTATCTTCTCGGCAATTACAGTTAATTCTGATTTTAAACTTATATTATTTTCTTTTTGGATTTTTAAATCTTTTTGATATGTTATCTGTTGCTTGAGAGTTATTTGCTGTAGATCTTGAATCTTATTTTTTAGAATCTCATTTTCTTTTTTGTATTTTTTAATTTCAAGTTTTTTATTCCCATTTTCTTCTTTTAATCTTGAAATTTGCGTATTCTTTACCGCAATAGCTTTTTCTTGCTGTTCCATAGCTTCTTTGAAATCATAAGTATCCAATCGTTTTCGCTTACTACCCTTTTTCCCTCTTATCATCCCTAGTGTTTTTGCTACAAAATCTTGCATTTCTATATAAAAAGACTTATCAAGTCTTTTACGTGTTCTTTTACCATTTTTATCAAAACTATTTTGTGCAATGGAAATACCATTGCTATCGATGCCCATGATTTCAATATGAGCGTGATAATTTTTAACTTTAATTTTGGTATCAAAGTACTTTATATTTTTATATCGTCCTTCATCTTTATGAATCGCTACTTGAAGAATTTTTGTATCTAAATCCTGTTCAATTTTCTCGCAAATTAATTTTAAATCATTGAGTATATGATGTTGATTCAAGTTAACTATGGCGGACCTATGAGTAACAACATTTTTTTGAAGCTGTTGATTTGTTCTTTTAAAATAAGCTTCAGCTCTAATTTTTAACTCATTCTTATATATCTTCAATGATTCCTTTGCATTATGTAAAACCTCATTTTCTTCATCCTGAAAAATCGAATTTTTTGTAGAACAACTCCTATCGTTATGACTAAAATAACTTGAGTTCCCTTTTGCAAAATGTATACTTGATTGTGCTTTCATTTTTTACCTTTTACCTAGATAGGGTATCAGTGAGTACACACTGATACCCTAGTCATATATTTCTATTATTTTATATACCAAGTTCTTTTTCTAATTCGATGATTTGCTGTTTTATTTTTTTTATTTTTGCATTATGAAAAATAAATTTTTTTTCAAGTTCATCAAGTTTTTTTAAATTTCTTTTCATCTTTTGTTTTTTTGTTAGTTCTTTTTTTTGTTCCAACTGAAATTTACTATTTTCTATCATAATAAAACCTACCTTTTTTATTTGCATTTTAATAAATTAGATTTACTTATTCGAATTGCGCGGCCAAAACGTTTACCAATAAGCTCACCGTTCAAGAACATTTGTCTTAATTTTTGATATTCTATACCAGTTAATTTCTCTGCTTCTTCCAAGCTTATAAGCTCATCATTATTGTTCCGAATAGACAATATTTTTAGTATCTCATTTTGTATTTTTTTTATTTCCTCTAGCTCATTTGTTTTCATAAGTACTCCTTTAATTTAAATATTCTCAACTTTAACAAAAAAGGTGTTTTGAAAATAAGAAACTTTTAAAAAATTTCAAAATTTATTATAAATTAAAATCTAAAGAGTAAAAATTACCAAAGAATTCAATTGAAAAACTTTTTGAAGATTAGAGGTGATATGTTTATATTTAAAACTATCTATACTATTTGTTTGATTATTATTTGTATATGAAATATGTTATACTTCTATAAACATAAAGGAATTGGTATGAAAAAACATTCTACTGTAATGTCAGAACTGTTAGAAATTAGCGAAAACTCCTATTTTAGATGGAAAAAAAAAGATCATATTGTTTTAATTGATCTAATTGAAACATATTTCTCTACAGAAGATCTAATTGAGTTTTTAAATACAGGTAAAATTGAAAAATATGAGCAATTAAACTTTTTCAATTTAGTTAAAAAAAAGAATATAAACAAATATTTATCTTCTTTTTTACAGGATGGTAGGTATGATAGATTAAGTCTCTCTCATGATATTTTTATTGATTTCTACTTTCAGTTTTTACTTTTTGTAAAAAATCAATCATATTTTACTTCTCTAGATTTACTTATACAAAAGCACTTACTCTCCTATTGTTTATATACATATCAACCATCTATAATTGAAGACGAGTTTGAAAAGGATTATACAAACGATAAAAATGAACTTCAAAATATACTTAATAGCCTTAATAAAATAATCAATGAAGATATAATAAATAGAATACAACCACACTTTTGTATTTTTCAAAGTTGGGATGATTATATGCTTATAACTTTACAAGACATCATAGATAATCATATGTTTGATTTATTTGATTGTGAAGATAATGAAATTACAAGAAAAGAAGCTTTGTACCATATCATAGGGTATCATGTCTATTCTAATATAGACAATAAGCTAAACTTTAATGAAAAGATAAGTCTTATATCAAAAATCTTTTCTAATTTAAGCTCTACTATTTTCAAAAATAAAGAAGAATTATTTCAGCAGTTAAATAGTTTACAACTGAAGTATTTAGCAGAAATAACCTAACTAAATATTGGAGATATCCTATTCATATAGATAGCATATCCGAATTATCTGCTGCTGAATGAATCCTAAAAGTTTTCAGTAAAAAGTACTTGATGAGAGCATAATTAAAATAGTCTTATGTAAAATCTTTCGCGTTAAGAGAAGTATTTTTATTAATAGTTTAAATCGGTTAAAAGAACAAGATTTAGTTTGAGTTTATTCCTTCATATCACAATTATTATAATTGTATTTAATGAAATAAAGAATTAAATTTGTCTAAATCTTATAAAATGTTACATTATCAATTTTTTTCTCAAATATATATTTGATATTATCATAAAAATACAATATTATCAACACTATTGATAAAATAATATTTTTATGATAATATAAGTTTATGAAAAAGAAAAATAAAGAGCTTTTAAATACTATAAAAGACAAGTTTAATCTGTCTATATCATTTATTAAAACAAAGCATAATGTAAAATTACCACCTATAATAAAGATGGACTATGAAATATTTACAATCAAAATAGAATTTATTGATTTTGTTCTTATAACGCCAAAGCATCAAGAGTCCGAATCCATAAAGCGTATCAACATAATACAAGAGAAATACAATTTACCCTTATTGTATTTAAGCGAGAACATTATATTACCTCTACAACAACAATTTTTGAAGTCACGTATATCATTCATATCAGAACAAATGATTTATCTTTATCCTCTTCTATTACTTAAAAAAGAGAAAGGAGAAATTATTAATAAAAGGAAAAGTATACCTATATCTATACAGCCTTTAATACTATATATTTTGTATAATTATAAATACTATGAATATTTTGATATTGAAACAATTCAATCAGAATTAGATTATAGTACTCCTAGTTTATATAGGCATATAAAAGATTTAGAAGACTTATCCCTAATAAGTGTCAAAAAAGATGGGAGAACTAAACATTTTCAATTGAATAAAAAAATTTCTTTTAAAGATATGATTAAATTATTACACTCACCGATAAAAGAAACAATTTTTATTAAAGATGAAGATTTTCAACATATAAATAAGAATCAAATATATTGTATAGCAGGGAAAAGTGCTTTAAATCAATATAATTTAGCAGTGAGTGAACAATGCTATGCAGTTTTTTATAAGGATACACAAGAAACTGCTTGGGATAAGCTCAACTATTCCTCCCGTTATTATGACGAATATGATGAAATACAAAAATGGTATTATGACCCAAAAAGTATTATTCGGATGATGAAAGATGTACATACTTATAATCAAAATAATGTTGATCCAATATCACTATATTTAAGCTTAAGAAATAGTAGTGATGATATCAGAGTTGGAGATGCAATAGAAATGTTATTTGAAAATATTGAAAGGATATATGGATGGCAAACGATATAGTGCAAGGATTAACTCATTTTTCTGATTTTTTTAAAGACTATAAAGATGATTATATAATTATTGGTGGTGTTGCAACAGCATTAAATCAACGAAGATTTGGTGTTACTTCTAAAGCTACATTAGATATTGACCTTATAGTTTTAGATGATGAAAAAAAATCTGGATTTGTAGATAGAATGGTTTCATATATAAAAAAAGTAGGTTATCGGCATTGTGGAAAATATAAAGAAGAATCTAGAATATTATATCAATTTAAAAGTCCTAAAGATAAAGAAGCACCAGAACAAATAGAACTTTTCACCATAGATGATATTAAAGATGATGAATTAAACTTTATACGTTTAGAAGGTAGCGAGCATTATTATTATATAAGTGCAATAGTTCTTGATAATGATTATAAAGAGCTTATCGATCAGTTTAAGTTGGACTATTATAATTTATCCATAGCTGCACCTGAAGTTTTAATAGCATTAAAAGCTTTAGCATATGTAAATTTAGGAAAAGAAAATTCTTCAAGAGCTAAAAGGGATCAACAAAAACATCTTCAAGATATAAAGGAATTAATAGGTTTTATTGAAGAAGATGAAGTAAAGATTAGTACAAAAATACTCGATCAAATTACTACAGTTCTAAATGAAGTAAAAAAAATTAGAGGCAAAGAAGAAGCTGTGGAAAATGCTTTAAAAGTATATGTAAAAAAATAGAATATTCTGCATAATCAGGAATCAAGACTATCTTCCAAATAACCATTTAACAATCTATCAGCAGTTTCAAGAGTTGTTTTAGCATATCTTTTTGTAACTGCTATTGAACTGTGACCTAATACTTTACCAATATTTTCTAAACTTTCACCATTATTGACAAGTGTATTCCCAAGCAAGTGTCTAGTATCATGTATACGCATATGCTTAATTCCTGCATTCTGAATCACTTTTTCCCAATGATGTCGAAATGTATTTTTTGTTACATGTTTAGTCTTTTCCCCTTTAAAAATATAGCCATTATTACTAGAACCGTATTCTTCTAAAAAGTCTTGTAATGGTTTTAGTAAAGGATATTCTTGCCGTCTTCTAATTTTAGAATATACATCTTCAATAGTATAAGTCATTTGATCAAAATTAATATTTCTCCACTGTAGGGTCAATACTTCATTTAAACGTCTACCAAAGTATAAAAAAAGCATTATCCCTCTATATTTTTTATATGGATATTCTAAAATTGCGTGATATAAATCTGTTCTTTTATCATCAGAAAGCTCAAAGTTTACTGTATTGTCATATGAAGGAATATTGACCTTGACTGCTGGATTAATTTGTACAATTTCTAGATCAATGGCATAATTAAATAAAGGTCTCAAAATTTGCTTAATAGTTTGTGCTGTTCTCGGTTTTTTACCATCTTTGAGCATTTTATTTACAATTTTTTGAATATCAGATGTTTTAATATTTTGTATTGAAACATTCCCTAATACTTTTTTAATCCATTTACTATAGGTTACTTCCATATTGTAGATGGTTTCATCTGATAGTGTTTTTGATTTCAGCTCTTTATATTCAATAAATAAATTATGCAAGGAAACAAAATGTTTTTTTTCAAGCATGCCATTTTCTTCTAATTCTTCCCTAAGTTCTATACGCTTTGAAATTGCTTTTTTCACTGCTTGCAAGCCAGTTATATTATTATATTTAACTGTCTTCTTCATTTGTTTATTTCTAAAGTAAAATTTTATAATGATAGACATAAAGGTATAGTCAAGTTTTTTCAAATCACTACGACTAAGTTGTTTTTTTGAGAAAATAGACTTGCTATCTTTATAATAAAGTCCAGTTGTGTCCAATCCATCTATACTAATTTTAATTAATTTATCTTGTAATGCCATAATAAAGAAATTTTAACATAATAAACTTAGGGTATGGTTTAGGGTATGGTATTAGATATAATTTGATATATTTCTATATATATTATAGAACAAATAGTATTTATAAAACCCCTATTTTAAGCTCTACAGACAACTCTATATAATTTAATATAAGTTATATAGTCTAGACTTAGGATCTGGTGCCGCAAGGTGTGAAGGTTCAAGTCCTTTCGTCCGCACCATCAAATAATTAAATCTCTTAAAACTACCAAAACAACGAAATTTTAAAGACTTTAAGAAAACTCATAAATAATTTTTCTAACCTATTTCTAACCTTGAATTGCGCCCATTCAACCAATAAATGCAATTTCCACCTCTTAA
>NZ_SDID01000019.1 GCF_009192995.1 Sulfurimonas indica
TTAAGAGGTGGAAATTGCATTTATTGGTTGAATGGGCGTCACAAATAACACAATTTTCAGATACTTCGTACTATACTACGTAAAAACAATAATTTTTCTAAAGGAATAAATATTGATGCATAAAAAACATCTTCTTCTGCTCTCTTGCCTTACATTAGGTTCATCACTTCTCTTTGCCCAAAGTTCTCTGCCAAAACAAGCACTTAAAACCAATGGTCAACTTATCTATAATGTCAAACAAAAAGAAGTTGATACTTTAAAAGGAATGCTCAGTGATGGAGAGTTTTTCGGACGTCTTCGAACAAATAACTTCTACTTTGGCTATGACCATGATGATTCTGGGCATGAGAGTACTCTAGTAGGTGCTATCGGAGCAAGTTTTATCTACAGATCAGCTTCTCTACAGGGCTTTGATTTCACACTTGGGCTTTATGGCTCACAAGCCTTTTTCAACAGTGATGATATTCATGATAATGTCAAATATATCAAAGCAGGCAAAGATACTTTTAGCCGTTATAAATATGTTCAAACAGGTTCAAAAACTCTCTATACATTTGGACAGGCCAATCTTAACTACAAATATTCAAAGACAAACTTCACGCTTGGTCGTCAACTTGTTGAGACTTTTTACACAAAAAGTAATGATACCAAGATGATTCCAAACACCTTTGACGGCTTTGTTATCAACTCAAAAGAAGTGACAAAAACAACAGCAAAATTTGCTTACTTAGCAAAACAAAAGCTCCGTGACCATGAAAGTTCACACGCTGTTTTAATGTATGATGACTCCAATGCAGCTAGCTACTCAACATGGACAGCCAATGATGACTCTGCAATGCATAAAGGTCTTAGCTATACAAATCTCATAGCAGCCGGCAAATCAACAGATGCACCACTGATTGTTTTAGATATTACAAATAAATCGGTTAAAAATCTCAAAATCAACTTCTCTTCTTATGTTGTACCATCACTCCTTTCACAAGCGATGGGTGAATTAAATTATAAAATAACTTTGAATGGCTTTAGTATTAGTCCGGGCGTTCGTTACATCCAGCAGTTCGATAATGGAGCAGGAGATGTAGGCGGAGCATCTCTACTTGGAACTGTCAATAGTACAAATCCAGGAGCATATAAAGATCCAAACTCTTTAAATGCACAGATGATAGCAGCACGTCTTGTAACAAAGATAGATGATTATAAAATCAATCTTGGATATACAAATATTTTAGATAAAGCCGACCTTGTAACGCCTTGGAGAGGTTTTCCAACAGCAGGGTATACTCGTTCAATGGGAATCTATAACTGGAGAGCAAATACAAAATCGTACCGCATTGAAGTTGTCAAAGGGGCAAATGCAAAAGGTATCTATACAAAACCATTTCTTCAGGCTTCTGTTCTTTATGTAGATAGTGATGAGAACAAAGCGATTTTAGAAGATAGTATGTTTTACTATCTTGGTCTTATACAGAACATTCCATCACTACAGGAAATGCAGTATCGTGTACGCTTAGGATATAGAGACTTTATTAAAGATGCTTCTACAGTCTCCAACTATGCAGATGTTCGACTAGAACTCAACTACCTCTTTTAGGATACGATGTGGAAAAACTTTTTATAATTGCACTTTTTTTTGGCTCACTTTTGTATGCACAAACAGTGACCATTGCACTTGCAGCCAATGTCTCTTATGCGATGGATGAACTTCAAACTGCTTTTTATAAAAAGTATCCTGATACAAAACTTCGTATCATTATCGGTGGTAGTGGCAAACTGAGCGCACAGATAAAAAATGGTGCTCCCTATGATATTTTTATGTCAGCAAATATGCGCTATCCCGAAGCTCTCTACAAAGAAAACATTGCAATTACAAAGCCCCGTATCTATGCACAGGGAGCTTTGGCGATACTGAGCCAAAAACCAAGAGAGCTCACGCAGGGCATCAAAATAGTTGCAGATACAAAGATAAAACGCATCGCCATTGCCAACCCAAAAACTGCTCCCTATGGAAAAGCAGCTATACAAGCACTCAAAAATGCAAAACTCTACCAAAAAATAAAACCAAAACTCATCTTCGGCGAGTCCATTGCGCAAACCGTTACCTATACCATGACAGCAGCAGACCTTGGCTTCATCGCAAAGTCAGCACTCTATTCTCCAAAAATGAAACAATTTAAAAAAGATAAAAACTGGATAGAAGTAGATGCAAATCTCTATACTCCCATCTCTCAAGGTATTGTTATCATAAAACATGGATCAAACAACAATGCAGCAAAAAAATTTTATGACTTTATCTTAAGTAAGGAAGCAAAAAGCATCTTTAAAAAATATGGGTACAATATCCTATGAATAAAATTCGGGTAAAGATAGAGAAGATTGAAAGTAATGGTCAACTCACTATTGTCACATTTAGCTCAAAAGAGCATACACTCAAGATGATGAGCTTGGAACTTGACACAAAGATTGAATATGCAAAAGAGCTTATTGTGACAACGAAAGCAACAAACATCGCGCTTGCAAAAGATTGTAAAGGAGAGTTGAGCTACTCAAATCAACTTCAGGTAAGCATCGATGCTATGGAGATGGGAGAGCTTCTCTGTTCTCTGCAGCTCTCTTTTGAAGACAGACTTTTAGAGTCCATCATCACGGCTGATTCTGCAAAACGTATGAATTTAAAAGTTGGAGATAAGCTAACAGCATTGATAAAATCGAGTGATATTTCCATACTGGAGCCTCTTTCATGAGCTTTGAGCCTTTTATTCTCTCATTTAAACTGGCATCGTTTACTGCACTCATTCTTTTTTGTATCGCCCTGCCCCTTGCGTGGTATCTCTCACAAACCCACTCACGTGCAAAACCTTTCATAGAAGCACTCACAGCTCTGCCTATCGTACTACCTCCATCAGTTCTCGGTTTTTATATTCTCTGGGCACTCTCTTATAACTCTCCCATAGGTGCTTTTTTTGAGGAGACTCTTGGTGTGAAACTGGTCTTTTCCTTTACGGGACTTGTTATTGCAAGCTGTTTTTACTCCCTGCCCTTTATGGTCCAACCATTGCAAAACGGTTTTGAATCGCTCAATAAAAATATGTTAGAAGCAAGCTATATTGCAGGAAAAAGCAGACTCACAACCCTTTTTCGTGTCGCTCTGCCAAATATGAAACCAGCCCTTATCACTGCCATTATCATCACTTTTGCTCATACAGTTGGTGAGTTTGGTGTTGTGTTAATGGTAGGTGGCAGTATTCCAGGTGAGACTAAAGTAGCATCAGTGGCTATCTATGAGATGGTCGAGATTATGGACTATAGTGCAGCACATATCTACAGTGCCATTATGCTTGGAATCTCCTTTGTTGTCCTACTAAGCGTTTATATCTTTAATGCACGCCAGAGCAAAAGGTTTGGACTATGATAAAGCTCAACATTACAAAAGAGCTTCACGGTGCAAACGGAGCGATGCAGCTTGCACTGAATACCAGTATAGAAGAGGGAGAATTTGTAGCACTCAGTGGAAAAAGTGGTAGTGGAAAAACAACCCTGCTTCGTATACTTGCAGGGCTTGAAGATGCACAAGGTGAGATATCTGTGGCAGACAAGGTATGGCTTCACACAGACAAATCACTTCCCCCGCAAGAAAGAGAGATAGGCTTTGTTTTTCAGGAGTACGCCCTCTTTGGCAATATGACGATAGAGCAAAATCTTCTCTATGTGGCAAAAGATACAAAACTTGCCAATCATCTTCTTGAAATTACAGAACTAAAAGAGATGAAAAAACGCTATCCTCATGCACTCAGTGGTGGGCAAAAGCAGCGAGTAAGTATCTGTAGAGCTTTAATGAAACGACCAAAAATTCTTCTGCTTGATGAACCACTCTCTGCATTAGACAGTGCAATGCGAATAAAACTCCAAAATGAACTACTTACTCTGCATAAAGAGTTTCAGACAACAACCATTATGGTAAGTCATGACCCAAGCGAGATCTACCGTCTGGCCTCACGTGTTCTGGTTTTAGATAATGGCAAAATAATCAATGACGGAAAACCAACTGATGTACTCTTAAAAAGACAAGGGAGTCAGAAATTCACATTTCAAGGTGAACTCTTAGAGATAAAAAAAGTAGATGTTATCTTTATCGCTGTTGTTGCCATTGGTCAGCAGCTTGTTGAAGTTGTCGTCAGTTCTGAGGAGGCAACAAACTTGCAAACAGGGCAAACTGTCCGATTAAGTACAAAAGCATTTGTGCCTACAATTACCCATAAATAATAAAATTTCTACCCCCCCCCATTTTTAAAAATAAATTAATATAACAAGTGCTATCCTCTTAGATATAGTTATAGGAAATGTAATGATGTCTGCAAAATATTGGGAAATTTTAATCGTTGATGATGATGTTTCTGTGCATAATGTGATTAAAAAAGAACTGCAAAATATTTCAATTCAAAATAAACCTGTCAAAATTCTCCATGCACACAATGCCCAAGAAGCCAAAGAGCTCTTAAAAGACAACTCCGATACCTCCCTTGCTTTTATAGACATATCTATGGAAACGCCTGATGCCGGACTGAGGCTTGTTGAACATATAAGAAATGTTCTGCACAACAGCAACATAAGAATTATTATGATAGACAGCGGGAATTCTCCTGTTCCTGCAAATAAGATTTTTGATCTTTATGATATTAACGGTTACAAAGAGAGAGCCGAGATACTGAGTGACAAATTCTATCTGATTATCAGAACTGCCCTTAAACAGTATGAACAGTACAAAGAGATAAAATCCAGCAGAGATGAAATCTATAAAAAGATGACGACCAATAATGTAACCCATCTTCCAAACAGAATCAAACTCTCAGAATATCTGGACACAATGGGAGAAAAATCTCTTATACTCATCAATATAGACGACTTCAGTCTCATCAATGAGCATAGCGGGTTTGACTTTGGCAATGAAGTACTGCGTGCTTTTGCAAAATTTTTGGAGAAAAAATATGACAGATATGCCCAGATTTTTCATCTGCACTCCGACAATTTCGCACTCTTGTGTGTCAAACTCGAAAATGAGACAACCGAAGAGAATATTTTACGCATCAAAGACGATATTGCAAAATATGTTTTTAACGTCAACGGTATAAAAACACGTCTGACAGCAAGTATAGGCATTGCACTGTACGAACGCGGAAACATCATCCAAAAAGCGGAGTTTGCCCTCAAAGAGGCACGCCGTTACGGCAAGAACAGTATTCAAAAATATACAGATGATTTGAACATACTCCGGACGATTCATGCCAATTCACTATGGAGTACAAGGGTACGCGATGCCCTGCTCAACCATAAAATGCATACCTATTTTCAACCTATTTTAGAAGTAAAAACCGGTAAAATCATTAAATACGAAGCCCTTGTCAGACTGGAATATGAAAATGAGATCTACTCCCCTTTTCATTTTTTGGATGCGGCACTCTACAGCGGACAGATATTTAAAATATTTCAGTTTGTCTTGGAAGAGGCCTGCAAAAAGGCTGTCCAAAGCACTTACTTTTTTACGGTAAATATTAGCCAGTATGATATACAATACCCTGATTTTTTACAAACTGCAAAAAGAATACTCAAAAAGTACAATCTGCCACACTCCAGAATAACATTTGAAATTCTCGAAAATGACAGTATTGCCCACAATAAAAATATTCAAGCACTTTTAAATGAACTCCATGCAGAGGGCTTTCGGCTTGCCATAGATGACTTTGGTGCCCAGTGTTCAAACTTTGGACAGCTCAACAACCTGCCCATAGATTTCATTAAAATTGACGGAGCCTACATCAAAAATATCGTAACAGATGAAAATTCTCAGATAGTCACGACTACCATTATTGACTTTGCCCACAAAAAAGGGATTCCAGTTATTGCAGAATATGTATGCTCCAAAGAGGTGTATGATTATGTAAAAGCTTTGGGCGTTGATTTTGTGCAAGGCTATGAAATAGCAGAGCCTCAACCTCAATTATAAAGAGACTTTGACAAGCCTAACAGTATCTTCTAAGAGATAACACAAATAACCCTCTACTTTTGCACCGGTGATACTTTTAACTGCATGCACATAAGAGTAAACCTGTTTTTTATACTCTTCATGCGCTTTGTAAGAGCTTTTGTAATCCACGACAATATAGCTTCTATCCTCTTTAGCTATAAGCAGATCAATATAACGCAAGCTCTTTTTATAACGGAGTGGCTTCTCTTTTTTATATGTTGCATTCTCTAACAAAGAGAGAAACTCCCTATGTTCTAAAAGTCGCTCTATTCGATTACAGATATCTTCTATCTCTTCTTGTGTCAAGATAAAACCATACTTATTTGTCAGCATCACTTTTGCAGCTTTGAGGGCATCATGACTAAACTCCCAAAGCATCTCCAAGGTGTAGTGCAGTGCTATACCAAAATTGATAGCATGCAAATCCTCTTCTTGAACATTTTCAGCTGCTAAGATTTCACTCTGTGTTCCATAGTAAAGATTTTCATACTTGAGTTTAACAGGAACTTTTTTTATCTCTTTATGTTCTTGTTTGACTGCAAGCTTTCCAAAACTTCCAATCTCCAAGCCTAAAATATCAAACATAGATTTTTCACTCTTTTTAATAATGAACAGATGTTCTTTGGCTCGAGTAAAGGCAACATACAGAGCATTGAGACTATCTTCAGTTACCAGTGCTTTCTCTTTTTGCACGGCATCTGCATAGGCTCTATCAATTGCATCACGACCTGCTGTACGCAGATATATATTTTCTAAGCGAATACCATCATACTCATAGATAATACTCTCTCTTGCAGATGGTGCCTGCTTGAGCCTATCCATTACAATAACATGTTTATACTCCAAACCCTTGGACTTATGTACTGTAAGTACTCGAACACCGCTTACGTCTGAAGCCGCAGCACTTGCATCAAGACGTTCATATTCAAAGATAAGTGCATCTATATCATTATAATTCTCTATAGCACTTAAAAAACGAATCGTATGAAAATCATCACTAAAGAGTCCATACTTCTCAATACAGTTTTTGACAATATCAAAGAGTCTGATACTGTTGAGATCAGGGAGGGCAATATTTTTACTCTCTTGGTCAATCAGAGCGAAAAAGTTCTCTTTGTAAATATTCTCTTTAAAATAGAGATATTTCAGATACTCCAAAATCGCCTTGATACTGCGCTGATTTATCAGTTTCGTTGTAGTCTCTGTTACAACCTCTATCTGCTTCTCCTGAAGGAGGTTTTTTATCATCTCTCCATCGCCATTTGTTGCACAGAGCAGTGCGATATCATCATGATTTGCGCCTAAGTCTATCAGTTTTTGGACCTGCATAAGCGTCTCTTCTAGCAGTTCATCATTTTGCACAACCTCTACATAACCATCATCGGCACCACAACGGACAAGCTGAGGCGTATAGTTTTTGATTTTGTCACTAAAAGTATGATTGACAAATTCAATGACCTCTTTTTGTGAGCGATAGTTTGTCAGTAGTTTTTCAACTTCCGTGCCATTTTCTCGTGCCACTTCACCAAAAAGCGCGGAAACACCACCACGAAAACGGTAGATAGACTGTTTAACATCCCCTACAAAAAAGAAGCTCCCCTCTTCAAAGATGCCACTTCCTGCAGTTATCTCACGGATAAGTGGTTTTAAAATTTTATACTGCAGTATACTTGTATCTTGAAACTCATCAAGTAGCATATGTTCAATCGTACTATCAAGTCGAAAATAGAGAAATTCACTCTCATCCAAACGATGTAAAATCGTATAGACCAGCTTTGTAACATCGGAAAATCCAAGCTCACTCTCTTCTACATAGAGTGCCTTTTTTGCTTTTTTGTAAATTGCTGTCAGCTCACGCAAAGCAGCAAAGAAGTTTTGCTCTTTAGCTCTGTTATACTCACGCATAGCCTCTTGTATACTGCGTAATGCGATATCCATCTCAGGAGTGTAACACTTTTTAAAAACCCAGTACTCAAGACTCTCTTTACTGATCCAGGTCTTTGACCTCAGTTCCTCAAAGCTCTCTACATCCACTGCCTTTTTCAGTGTTGCCGATGCACCTTGACAATTATTGACAATGACTTGCAGACTTTTGAGTGCTTGCATCGCTTCTGTCTCATACACACTGAATGGCTGTTTCGTAAAGAGAAGATGCTCCAACTCTTCTTCTTTTTCATAAAACTCATCCAAAAGTGTAAAGATATCACTCACTCTCTTTTTAGATTCCAAAGCAAGTGAGATGAGCATCTCTTTTTTTCCTGCGACACTCACCTCTTTTAAAAATCGTGAAAGCAGTTTTATCTCATGCTGCGTGGCATGTGTAGTGAAATCCGGCATCAATGAGACATAGAGAGAAAATTTGCGCAGAATTTGCGTAAAAAAACTGTCAATGGTCATTATCTTTGTATGGGCATTCAGAAAGGTCGCTAAAACTTTTTTTCTCTGCTCTAAAATTGCCTCACGTGAGAGTCCTGTAACTTTTACGATCTCATCAAGCTCATCTCTTGTCTCTAAAGACTCCAGTGTTTCCACTATCCTCTCACTCATCTCAGAAGCTGCTTTGTTTGTAAAAGTTAGGGCTAAAATCTTTGATGCATCTGCACCTCTAAAAAGTAGGGAGAGATAGCGTACAACGAGCATAAATGTCTTTCCGCTTCCTGCACTCGCTTCATATGCCAGATTATTAACAAATGCCATCAATCTCTCCCACACAGCATAACATAAGGACAGAATTGACACGCTTTTGTATCTTGCGTCAGAGCAAAATCGACCTCTTCTATTGAAAGCAAATCAGCAATATGTGACTGTAACAGTGCCAGTTTCTCTTCTAAAAAAGGTTCTTGTACAATACGCCCCTCTTTTAAATCATAAAATCCACACTCCGAAACATTGCCAAGTCCACCTGCTAAAATATAATAAAACTCTAACTGAAAATCAGTTGCTTCAGCTACACTGTTTTTATTATATAGCGTATAAGATCCTGTCTTATAATCAAGTACACTGATGCTACTCTCTTTTTTATCTACACGATCTATTTTTCCCTGCAACATCATACCGTGATAGGGAGCTTTTAGACTTTTTTCACAGGCCACAACTTGCCATCCTTCATGAAAACGCGCTATCTCATTCTCACAAAAGCTTTGAAGTTCTCTCTTCTTAAGAGAAATAAGATAGGCTTCCAACTCACTTGGACCTTTGACAGCCTCTAGCTCTTTTTCTAAATCATGTTGTAGGGATTTGATATCGTAATAGTGATTTTTTTTACGGTAGAGGTTCTGTAGAGCTTTATGAATATCATTTCCTATTGCATACTCTTGTGGCATATCTCGTGGGATCTCATGCTCTTTGAAGTGTTTTATATAATGGTAGTAATATTTTCGTTTGCACGTTAAAAATGTCTTCAAACGTGATGCTGAGAGTTCAATATCTTTAAAACTATAAGGCTCTACTATCTCCTTTTGCAACGGAACTCTTTTTTTACTTTTTTTAAAAAGTATCTTTGCATACTCTGACTCTTCTATGGTCTGGCTTACTTTTATACCAAGCTCTTTTAAAAAACGTGAAGGTCGATTCTCACTAGAGGCTACATACGATATAGCTACCTCTTTTGAATGCAGCATCAACATCTCATAGTAATGTTTTTGCAGATTCTCCCTCTCTTGCATCGTAGGCAGTCCTGCCATCTCACGCAGCTTTGTATTTAAAAACATATCTTTGGAGCTTCGTTTTGGAACATTACTTTCATCAAAATCGATGATAATAACAGCATCAAAAACAACACTCCGAGTCTCTAACACTCCCATAACGGTAATCTTCCCACCATAAACATCATCCAGTGTACGATTTGCCATTCTCTGCATAAAAAGATTGAGTGCCGAGCGAAAATTCATCTCACGTAAATATGGAAGAATTTTACGAAAAGTATAAAGCT
Source organism: Sulfurimonas indica (assembly GCF_009192995.1). Lineage (GTDB taxonomy): Bacteria > Campylobacterota > Campylobacteria > Campylobacterales > Sulfurimonadaceae > Sulfurimonas > Sulfurimonas indica. Next base: position 9,951 of record NZ_SDID01000019.1, read on the forward strand.
CTTCTTGAAATATCTTCTGCTCTTCCTTGTTGGTGATGAGAGACTGCACTGCTTCCATAATATCCATAAAATCCACATGCTGCATGCTCTTTTTGTAATGCTGCTGCAAAAGCATATACAGAGCATCTCCCTCACGCTCCAAACGATAGATATTCTCATAGGTCACATCATCCAAAAGCATGCTTGCAGCATGGAGTTTTTTATAGATTTGGCTCTCTTTGAAGCTTCTTCCCATTGCAAAGTTGAGATTTGATTTCTCATCAAAACTTCTGATACTTTTTGCACGCTGTTCATTTGGCAAAATAACGGCTATCTTCTCAGGATCATACCCTTTTTCTACAAACTCATAAATCTTCTGCTTGATAAAAGCAATCTGTAAAATCGGCTCACTAAAGCTCACGCAGCTTATTTTACTCTCTTTACCTACAGCTTCTTTAGAAACACTCTCTTTTAAGTTAAGTGACAAAGTATATCTATAACCTGTTTCTATATCAAAGCCTAACTCACGTAGTTTATTCTGCATTTTTGTATTAAAGCGTGTTGCGTGAAAATGCAGTAGTATATCAGAGTACTCTGTGGCTTCACGCAGCAGCTGCAGTTCAAAACTTGTCAAATACCCCTCTAGAACAATCTCTACTTTTGCGTGTTCTTTAAGATAGTTATAGTTAAGTTCATAGAGTTTTGGAAGGTAAATTCTATCAAGTAGTTTTTTCTCTTTACAAAGTTGTCCGTAACGCCGATACAGTTCTTCTAAAATAGTTATATGCTCTTCATACTCAGCATATACATCAGCATCTTTCAATACATTGATGTCATATAATTCAGCACTGAGCTCTTCAAAAAATTTAAATATATAAGAGGAGTTTTTTGTAAAGGTAAAGAAATTTCTCTCTATTTGAAGATTGGAAAAGTTTTCAAAGTTGGAAGCTTCTAGTAAAAGAAGGATTCGAGTATCATCATCTATAAAGCTCTGTCCTTGTACAAGGCAGAGCTTTGTAATGAATTCACTCATAGTGATGTAGTTTGGCAGAAAAAGCGTCTCTTCTTCTACTGTTAACTGTCTCTGCCTAATTGCTCGAGCAGAGGGAAGAACTATCAGTGAATCATCCATTATTCAAATTCAAAAGCCTCTTTGATACGTGTATCTGCTTTCATATTTAAAAATCGATAGTCATCACCTACTTTAATTTTTGCTATGATATTCCAAACACCGACTTTTGGGAACTTTGCACCACTAAATGTATAGATACCATTCTCAACTTTTGGATTGTCAAGCTTTTGATCAAACTCACTTGTCTCCGGACGAGAGATAGCAATGATAAGTTCTGCATTATTGACAGGCTTGCCCTCTATATCCACTACACTGTACTTTATCTCCGGTGATTCACCACCGATAGACTCCGTTATGTAGCTAACTTTATATTTTTTATCAAAATGCATCCTTGCCTTGATTAAATCATTTGCTTTTGCATCCGCATCTTGATAATTCGTCATATATGCATCACTGCTTTGAATATTAGCTTTGCTTGTTACCATAACAGTAGCAACACAAAAACCAAATACAAGCGTTATAGATATACCAATAACATAGGGCCAAATTCTGCCACTACTCTGTTTCTTGCTCATTCTTATGCCTCATTTTATATATTTTTCTTTTAATTAACATTACTATAGCATATAAAACAAAACCGTAGAAAAACAGCTTCACCCAGAAGAGTGCTTCTTGATTGGCATCACCTGGATCATTTTCTAAAACAACCCCTTTTGCAGTTGCAATTTGATGTGCAATATCAAGATAACCGTTATACATGGAACCTGCATATTTTCCTACAACCTGTTCTTTTTTTGCTTTTTGTGCCAAGAGAGGTAAAATGGTACCTCCATAATCTTTTCGCATTTCATTAAATGTCTCAAAACTTTTCGCATAAACCATCGCCATTATAAAAGCCTGGACCGGTGATGCAACAGGGCTTAGTACCTGTTTTCTGTTAAAATATTTATATAAAGATGTATCGTTTGTTTCGATATCCACCTCTTTATCCATCTCTGAAAAAGTTAAAAGCACCGTTGGTTCTTGAAACTGTGCCAATAGTTCTCTTTCATACTCAAGCATACTTTTGCCCTGCGGTAACTCTCTTAACATAAGAAGACGTAGTGAAATACCTGTTTTTTGATAGAGTTCGCTTCCGAGTTTTTCTATCTGTGCAGCAAATGCTTTACGATGAACAATTTCATCTTTATATAAATACTCAGCTAATAATTGTGTTTGAAAAAATATGATGAAGATGAGGGCATAAAGCCCTCTAGTTAAAAATCTCAAAGAATTCTAACCTACAAATAGATGATTCGGTGTTACTACCGCCCAAAGAGTATATGCAGCCATAAGAACTAGGCCCCATCCAATAATTTTATCCATCTTATACTCCTTATTTCACATCTACAATATGCTTAGCATTATCCGTGCTAATCATTTTAATTGATTTTTCATTCTCAATCTTGTAAAAGTTTTCTGCATTTGCATTTTGAACACCTAGTGCTTGCACAGTCAAAAATGCAAGAATACTAAGTAACAATACAGTCGCAATTAACATTCCAGTTATACCATCAAGAGCGAAAACACTTCTATTTTCATTCATGCTACTCTCCTTTACTTAAGCTAATGATATAAGCAGCAGCTGCTTCTTTTTGTTTAGCGTTAAGTCTATCAAATGCTGGCATTTTACCGATAACACCTTTTTTACCATGTGTTAATACATTAGTAATAAGTGCCGGTGTAAACTCAGCAATATTTGGAGCTACATACTCCATACCTTTTCCATCTGGTCCGTGACAAGAAGCACAAGTGTTAGCAAATACTTTCGCACCCGCTTCATTACCTTTCATTCCATTTGCAACATACTCAGCAACTGCATCAATCTCAGTATCTGTGATAAGTGCACCTGTTTCAGCATTGAAAAGACCGTTACGATCCGGCATTGGCATTTCAGTACCTAAAAGTTTGTTATTTGAACCATTTTCAATAACACCTTTAACTGTCTTAGCTTCAAGTCTAACATTTAAGTTAGCCGCTTTTCCATCAATACCATCAGCAGCAATACCGTGACATACTTTACATTCAGCTAAGAATACAGATTCACCCATCTCAACAAGTCTGTCTCCATGAATGTTAGCATACTCTTTTTCGAATTTTGCATTCTTTTCTGCAACTTCTTCATTGTATTGGCCGATTTGAGAAAATGCATTTACTGGATATCCAATTGTAAAGTACCACATACCCCAAATCATAGTACCTAAGAACATAACTGCCCAACCAAACGGTACTGGATTTTTATATTCACCTATGTTGTCCCAAGACTCATCAGCAAGCTCACCAGTAGCCTGGTCAGTTTGCATTTGACGAACATACTTGATTACAACAAAAACTGTAATAATTACAAGAGCAACAGCCCCTGCAACCGCAAGCATATTGACGATATCACCATTTAAACCACCTTTACTCATGCCAACAGATAAATATGTCGCACCAAGCATAGCAGCTGTAATGATAATTCCCCAAAGATAAAGCTTATTCATATATCTCTCCTAATTTTCTTTATCACGCGATAGAGGTTTAACCGGAGTAGAACCTATATCGTCATTGAGTGCCATATTGCTATACTCTTCATAGTCATGACCCTCTGCATCTCTTTTCTTTGTATATAAATGGTATATATATCCATATAGCACTACAACAAGAAATACTGTTAATGCAAAGTAACCATACGCACTTAGTTCAGCAATATTCACTTTTTACCTCTTACTTCAGACTGTTTAAGTATGCAATAAGTGCAACGATTTCTGGAATTTCCCCACGTGCAACTGCATCTTTAACATCTTGGTCTTTCATATCTGCAGCAACTTTTTTAGCTTCTTCTAAAGCTAAAGCATGAGCTTCTGCAACTGATTTACCCATTTTAACAACTTTAGTTGACCCATCTTTCATAGGAACTGGTTTGTTATATGGTACTGAGAAGAACTGTGCAACTGTTAATTGCTCAGCATAAGCAGTATCTATATCAGCTTTGTTTGTAAACATCCAGTTATATGCAGGCATGATCGAACCTGGTACAACAGCAGCAGGATTTTTCATGTGATTCTCATGCCAGTCAGTAGTTCTGTAGTTACCAACACGCATTAAATCCGGACCAGTTCTTTTAGATCCCCAAAGGAATGGTCTGTCATATGCATACTCTCCACTTAAAGAGTAGTGACCATAACGGTCAGTCTCTGATTTAAACGGACGAATTAGCTGTGAGTGACATGCATTACAGCTGTTCTTGATATAAACGTTACGACCAGCTAACTCTAATGTAGAGTATGGAGCCGTTCCGATTACAGGACGAGAAGCTTGAGCAAAGTTTGGAAGAATTTCAATCAAACCTGCAAAAGCAATTGTAACAAATACACCTACCGCAAAAAAGAACGGGTGTTTTTCTAACCAATGAAACATATTATTATCCTCCCTCTCTTATGCGCCCATAGGCGATTGATTTAAACGCTCTGCATCTACTTCTTTGTCCGATGTCCAAGTTTTGTAGATATTGTAAGCGAAAAGTAAGAAACCTACTAAGTATAATAGACCACCTACACCACGAATAGCATAGTAAGGATGAAGTACTGTTACTGTATCGATGAATGAGTAAGCTAAGTTACCGAACTCATCATGAGCACGCCACATCATACCTTGTGTAATACCTGCAATCCACATAGAAGTGAAGTATAAAACAACACCTAAAGTCTGAATCCAGAATTGTGCAGCCATTAAGCTCTTAGAATAGATTTCACGTTTGAATACACGTGGAGCCATATGGTAAAGTGCAGCCATAATCATGAATCCAACCCAACCAAGAACACCATCGTGAACGTGACCAACAATCCAGTCAGTGAAGTGAGCGATCGCATTAACAGATTTGATAGCTTGGATAGGACCTTCTAATGTAGAGAACATGTAGAATGTAGAACCAAGAACCATAAACTTAATTAATGGAGATGCTGCAACTTGTTGCCACTCACCCTTCATTGTAAGAAGCATATTGATCGCTGAACCCCATGAAGGCAAGATAAGGATTACTGAGAAGATAGAACCCATAGTCTGCATCCAGTCAGGAACAGTTGAATAAAGAAGGTGGTGACCACCAGCCCATAAGTAAACGAACATTAATCCCCAGAAAGAAAGAAGTGATAATTTATAAGAATAAATTGCCTGACCTGATTCTTTTGGTAGGAAATAATAAATCATAGCAACGATAGGAACAGTAAAACCGAATGCAACTGCATTGTGTCCATACCACCATTGTACAAGGGCATCATTTGTACCAGCATACATAGATACAGAGTGCCACCAGTTACCAATAGCAGTCTCACCAGCAGGTGATGTTGCAAGCATAGTTGGAACTTCCATATTATTGAAAAGGTAAAGCATAGCTATACCGAGGAATGTAGCAATGTAATACCAAACTGAGATATATAATGACTTCTCACGGCGAATACCGATAAGACCAAAAATACTCATACCGAACAGTACCCATACAACAACGATAGCGATATCGATAGGCCATTCAAATTCAGCATACTCTTTTGAAGTAGTTACACCTGCAAAAAGTGATACAACAACTGCTGCAACACCTACAATGTATAACCAAAAGTGCAACTTACCAATAAACATCAACAAGCCTGATTCTGCCATTGACACTTTTAGTACACGCTGACCAACATAATACCAAGTAGCAAAAATACCACTTAATGTAAAACCAAAAATTACCGCATCTGTGTGCAGTGGACGAAGACGACTGAAGTTTGTGTATTCAGCTAAACCTGAACCTAGAATTGTATTAACACTAGGGAAAGCAAGTTCAAAAGCTAAAATTACACCGATGAGCATACCTACTATTCCTAAAATAATAGTAGTAAGCATAAACATCTTTGCAACCGTATAGTCGTACTCTAATGGACGATTCTCCATATATAGCCTCCTTAAGATTCAAAGCAATAAGCCTCATAAGTGCATAAATACACCTATCAAACTAATCAACACTTGTATATTAGCAAGCTATATGTTTAAAGAATCTTAATTTAAAGAGAAATTGCTAGAAAATTTATCTTTTTGTTTAGTTTTGGAATTTTATGTACATTTAAGATACTGCAGTTTTATCGTCAAATTAAGCAACACTTATGCTGTTGCTTAATTATCTCTTGATAAGAGAAAGAAATTCAGAGAAGATATATGCACTCTCTTTTGGTCCAGGAGAGGCTTCCGGGTGATGCTGAACAGAGAAAATTGGCTCATCTTTGTACTTTAAGCCCTCGATTGTATTGTCAAAAAGATTGACATGTGTTACTTCAGCAATCTCTGTAATATTATCTGGGACATTATAGTTATGGTTTTGTGCAGTGATCTCTACAAGTCCTGTTTTTTCATTTTTAACAGGATGGTTTCCACCATGATGACCAAATTTAAGTTTAAATGTATCATATCCGTGAGAGATTGAAAGGAGCTGATGTCCAAGACAGATACCAAACATCGGCACTTTTGCATCAATAAGCTTTTTAATCTGCTCTTGCTCACGCTTGAGAACAAGTGGATCACCCGGTCCATTTGATAAAAAGACGCCATCAATGAGTTTATTGTTGTATTTTTCAATCAAATCCTCTGCAATAAAATCATTTGGAACAACTTCTACATCGATTTTTGCATTCACAAGCTCGTTTAAAATGTTACGCTTCACACCAAAATCGATAACGACAATCTTTGCTTCCGGACTTGGTGCTTTGTCATACTCAAAAGCTCTGTAGTTGTATGTACTAGAAGTGTGCTTATACGCCTCTTTTGTACTTACCTTTTCGATGTAGTTAATATCTTCGATACGAGGAGAGTTCTCAAGAATCTTTTTAAGTTCCTCTTTGTCACTTATTTCAGTAGATGCTATCATCATCATAGCACCTTCACTACGTAGCATCTTTGTGAGATAACGTGTATCGATATCACAAATTCCCATCACATCATATTTTTTCAAAAAATTTGTAAGCGAATCCTCTGCTCTAAAGTTAGAATAACGCTTTTGATAACGGCGAACAATCATTCCTTTTGCATGTGCTGCAAGAGATTCCATATCTTCATCATTAACACCGACATTCCCTATCTCTGGCATTGTAAAAGTTACAAACTGCCCCGCATAAGATGGGTCACTCATAATCTCCTGATATCCTGTCATCGAAGTATTAAAAACTATCTCACCGACTTCTGTCTTATTGGCACCAAAACTTGATGCTTCCAAAAAAGTACCATTTTCCAAATATATCCAAGCTTTTTTTAGTGACTCCATACTTACTCCATTCCTCTTTTGCTCAACTCTTCACGGTAGAGTTTTTCATATAAAATTTCGAACTCATCAGTACCGGGAATAAACTTTCTTTTGTATGAACGAATTTTCTCCATTACCGCATCTTCAATCTCAGAAGTATCTGCCAAAAATGATGTGATAGCATTAAAAATGATATTTTTCACACGGTTTTCATTCACATCGAAATGGATAAGATCCTCTTCATAAAGCTCATCTAAAACCTTATGTGCAATATCTGAAAAACGCTCTTCATAATCCAAAATAACATCAAATTCAGGTGCCAATTTTTTCTTTATCATAAAGAAAAGCTGACGCTCATCAGCAAGCATAAACTCTATCTCTTCCTCATTCTCTTCGAGGTACTCATTTACTTTCTCTTCTAAAGCCATCTCTTTTTTTACACTCTCTTGGAGTATTTTTTCTGCTTCATGTGCAACAGGTTCAAGTCCACGTGTTAGAGTAACGGCACCACTTTTTGCTAAGTCGATAGATATTTTATTGGATATATGGGGAATAGTTTTTAATGATATTTTCATGATGGCGACCCTACTTATTTATTTAAATTCAGACATTTTACAATAAATAAGGTAAAAATCTTATTAGAGTGAAATTATTTAGAAAGTAAGAGCGTTAGTTCCGAAGCTTTTTTTGCATTCATTTTCGTTAAAATCTTACCGACTATCTTTGGTTTGAGCGACTGTAAAATAGCTGCTGCTTCATTTGTCTCCATATCTGAGAGTATATTTGCAGCAGATGCCGGTTTCATTTTTGCAAATGTTTGCGCAATTTTACTCATTTTCGTCGACTTTACCTCTTCTAAAATCTTTTTATTCCGTGCGAGCATTTTTTTAACAGAGGCTTCTTTTTGCGTTATTTCTGCTAATTTTTTATTAACTTGCTCTTCTTGTAAGGAGAGCTTCTGTTCTTTTTGTTTGAGTAGCTCTTCAGTTGCTGTTTTTAGAGCCTGAAGAGACTGTTTTTGCTCATCTATACGCTCTAACTCTACTAAAAGTTCACTCTTTCTCTCTTTAAAAATCTCGGTACATTCAAAAAGTTTATCACTTGTTTGCAGGGCAAAAAGAAAATTTTGTGTAAAAAGAAGCAGCAGTAACCATCGTATCATGAAGCTTGCCTTATAATATTTGTTTTTTTGGAGTATGTCATCAGTGCCACTTCATCCAAATCTTTTGTCTCTTGTAGCTTTTTGGCTTGCAGCATTTTCTCTATCTCTTGAAGCTCTAAGTAGTTAAACTTTTCATACTCTATCATATCACGCTTGAGCTGCTCTTTTGCCTCTAAAAGCTCTTTTTGTGCATACTCTACCCAGGATTCATTATGAGAAATAACTGCTCTTTGTGAGTCTAAAAGTGTTCTGTTTGCCAAAAAATCGGATATGATACCCTGCTGTGGTGCAGGAATATTTTGCAGTTCTGCCAAAGACTCACGCAGAGCCTCTTTGGCATTAAAAAGGTTTTTATTTGCATTTTGCACGACTCGCTCACTCTTTTGCATTGCATTTTTCTTTAAACTGACCAAAGCGCTAAAACGAGTCTTCATGCTTTTATTTCCTTGATTTAGAGGATTATCGTATCATCTCTCTCTGGTGATGTTGAGATAATACCAACCTTCGTCTGACTAATCTCTTCGATAAGTTTAACATATTCTTGTGCACTCTGCGGTAAATCTTCAAATTTTCGGACTCCTACAGAGTTATCCCAACCTTTGAAAGTCTTGTAAATCGGTTTTACATTTTCCAAATCTACAGGAAGATAATCAATCGTCTTACCATTGTACTCATAGGCAACACAAACTTTTACCTCATCAAAACCGTCAAGAACATCAAGCTTCATCAACGCCAACTCATCACAACCATTTAGACGGCTTGCATAACGCGTTGCAATTGCATCAAACCAACCACATCTTCGTGCACGACCTGTTGTTGTTCCAAACTCATGTCCCTGTTCACCAAGACGCTTGCCATCTTCACCTAAATCTTCTGATGGAAATGGTCCGTTACCAACACGTGTACAGTACGCTTTTACAATCCCTGTCACTTTCCCAATGTCTTTAGGATTGAGTCCAAGACCTGTACATGCTCCGGCACTTACAGTTGAACTTGAAGTTACATACGGGTACGTTCCATGATCAATATCAAGCATTGTTCCCTGTGCACCCTCAAGCAAAACACGCTTCCCTTCAGCATCAAGTGCACGCCATACCATCTGTGTCGTATCTGTGATGAATGGAGCAAGTTTCTCTTTATATCCATTAAGCTCTGCTAAAAGTTCCTCTTTTGTTGGAGCATGCAGATCCATAACATCAAAAATAGGCTTGTTTTGCTCAAAATAGTCCAAAATTGTCTGACAAAGTTTTTCAGGATTTAAAAGTTCTCCTACACGATGCCCAATACGGTTTATCTTATCAGAATATGCAGGCCCGATACCTTTTCCCGTTGTACCGATTGCTTTGTCACCTTTAAGGCGCTCTTTTGCCTGATCAATCGCAGCATGGTAAGAAAGATTTAGATGGGCCTTGTCAGAGATATAAAGACGCCCTTCAAGATTTTCAAACTGCTCCATCTCTTTAATGATAGATGACGGAGAGAGTACCACACCGTTTCCTACTACATTGATAGCTTTAGGGTTAAGTACACCAGAAGGGATAAGATGCAGTGCATATTTAACACCATCTACCCAGATAGTGTGTCCTGCATTGTGTCCTCCCTGGCTTCTACATACCATATCGTATTCAAGTGCCAGTTTATCTACAATCTTTCCTTTACCTTCGTCTCCCCATTGGATTCCAACGATTACATCTGCTTGATTTCTACTCATCTCTTACTTTTCCTCTTTCTCTAATGCTTCACATAAAGCATCTGTATATATTGCAAACCCGACCGATGTCAGCTCACCATTTTTATATCTTCCACCACGTGCATAGACTTCATTCTCTACGATTGAACGAAAATAGAGCTCATCATAATAGAGCATTTTTGCATAGTACATCGGTGCAAGGACTGCATTATCACACTGCATCTGCTCACACAGCTCTTTCATCTTTAGAAGCTCATCTGCTATCGCTTTTGGTGCGATTGCCATTACCTCATCTACCTGCTCAATATACTGCAGATAAACAAGCTTTGTAAGCCACTCCTCTTTAAGGTTGATAAACTTATCTATATTAATATGTCTAAAATCATCAATCTCTAACGCATCAAACATCTCCACTAAAAGCTGTGGTATCTTCATATTTGAGATTTGAATTAAAGATTTTACTTCTAGTTTTTCAAAAATCTCTACCGTGAGGTTCATGACAGAAGAGAGATTTTTCTCTCCCATAAACTCAACACCGACTTGATATTGTTCCGTTGTCGGATAGGTAAAGACCGGCTGAATATAGAACCACTTCTTCTCTTTAGTATTATGTCCCAAACGCTTCTCAATAATGCGTACAACATCTATTGTAGAGTCCGCTCTGAGTGAAAGTGCATTGTTTTTCTCATCATTGATGCGGATAAGTTCACGCTCATCAGCGATGGATTTGTGTTGATGATATGAAAAAATCGGTGTTACAATCTCTTCATATCCATTTGCATCCAAAATCTCACTGGCAACCTGCTCAATATGGCGTTTGAGTTTTGCACTCTTACCAAAGTAGAGCTTTGAACCGTTTGGAATTTCGTGTTCTAGTATCATTTATATCTCTTTTTTTTCTAGTGCAGTTTTAAAGTAGGTCTCATTGTATACTTTTGATGCAAGACCTGTATACTCCAAACGTCCCATACGGTGGAGTATCAACTCTATTGCATTCACAACCCAGATAGACTCATACGGAGCAATGAGTCCCATCTGGTTAATACGGAAGATTTTTCCTTTGAGATGGTCTTGTCCACCTGCAACATTCACACCATACTCCTCTTTTAAAGCTGAGCGGATTTTAGATGCATCTTTATCATCGATTGTCGTCATACTCTTTGCAGGTGCTTTTGGATAAGAGTGCAGACCAATTGCTTCGAGTGCCGCTCTTGTTGCTTTTGCACGTCTGGCAGTATTACAGTAAAGCACACCAAAGCCACCCTCATTTTTAATTGTCTCTAAAACTTCTAAAAGACCAATAATAAGCGTTGTAGCTGCTGTATAGGCGGTAGTATTTTGACGCTGTTTTTTAATCTCGCTCGCTAAATTAAGATAATAACCACGCCCCTCACCTATTTTTTCAATCGCAACATTTGAAAGACCTAAAATTGCAAGTCCCGGTGGCAACATCAATGCCTTTTGACTACCGGCAATAAGACAGTCAATATGTGTCACATCAATTCTCTCAACACCAACAGCAGTGATACCATCAGCGATAATCATAATCTCAGGATTGATCTCTTTTATCGCTTTTGCTAACTCCTCAACTGGATGACGAAGACCACCCGCACTCTCAGAGATCTGTACGGCAATAGCATCAATATCAGCGTTTGCTTTTACAGCCTCTACTACTGCTTCAACACTTACAGGAGTATCCCATTCGTTTTTAATCTCAACTGAACCCAGTCCATGCGCTTTTGCAATCTTTCCAAAACGCTCACCGAATTTTCCAGAATTGACATTGAGAAGTGTGTTATGGCAGAGGTTGATAACCGCTGCTTCCATAGCACCAGTTCCACTTGAAGCTATCATAACCACTTCATCCGTAGTAAAAAGTTCAAAAAGATGCTCACGCGTCTTTTCAAAAATCGCTTCAAATTCAGGTGTACGGTGATGCATAGTCTCATCAGCCATTGCATTTCTAACGTTTTGTGGTACTGGAGTTGGACCAGGAGTAAATAGTAACATTGAGTTTTTCCTACTTGGTTTAATGTTTAATTTTAAAAAAACCTCGTATTATATCGAAATATGTTTAAATTTTAGTTTTAAGGCACAAAATGACACTATTTGATTCAACTGTTTTGGGAATTATTGAAGGTTTTACAGAGTTTTTGCCAATCTCTTCCACCGGACACCTTATCGTTGCTTCAAAATTTTTAGGCATTGATCAGACAAGTGTTACCAAAGCTTATGAAGTCATCATCCAATTTGCAGCCATTTTAGCCGTCGTACTCAATTACAGAGAAAAATTTACTCTCCAAAAGATAGAGCTGTGGAAGAAACTTATCCTTGCATTCATTCCTATCGGTGCTGTTGGCTTTATCTTCTCGCATCAGATAAAAGAGCTCTTTAGTATCAATGTTGTAGCCATTATGTTCATTGTAGGAGGTATCATCTTTTTACTTGTTGAAAAGCTCTATATCCCTAAAGAGCGTACTCTTCTTGATGATGTAGAGCAAGTCTCTTACAAACAAGCTCTCCTCATTGGTATAGCACAGATTTTTGCACTCGTTCCGGGAACCTCTCGAGCGGGTTCGAGCATCATTGGTGCGCTACTTGTAGATCTTTCACGTAAAGCAAGTGCAGAGTTCTCTTTTTTACTTGCTTTTCCTGTAATGTGTGCCGTTACAGGCTATGACCTGCTCAAACACTATCATGAGTTTTCTGATGCAAACTTAGTAACACTCGTACTCGGGTTTGTAGTTGCTTTTGTGGTTGCTTATTTGACTATCAAACTCTTTTTAAAATTCCTCGAAAAGTTCACCTTTGTCACTTTTGGAATCTATAGAATTCTTTTTGGCATCCTTCTTTTAACATTATTTAACTAGAATAATTTTTAACATTTGGAACACGATATGCTTTATTTTTAGCATACCATAAATGTTAAAGGAGATGTCATGCAGAATTTACGCAGATATAACGCCCACTTACATTTAGTTTTAGAAAAACTTGAACGCTCTTTTTATGAATTGAGTCGTAAGTTTTTATAATACTTTCAATACTTTAGAAGCTAAACTCAAGGCTTTTGAACGATGCGATAATTTTCTCTTTATTGCATCATCCAACTCTCCAAGTGTTTTGTCAAACCCACTTGGGATAAACATCGGATCATATCCAAAACCACCTTCTCCTCTTGCCTCCGTTAAAGCTGTTCCATACATCCATCCATGAACAGTTCGCTCTTTATCTTTTGTCACAATGGCTATTGCCGCTGTATAGTGTGCCGGTGAGATCTCTACGCCTTTTGCTTTTATAGCATCAATGAGCTTGTAAAGATTATCCTTGTCATTTGCATCAACACCTGCATAACGGGCACTGTAGATTCCCGGAGTACCATCAAGTATATCAACGCTTATGCCACTGTCATCTGCCAAAACAACTGCATCTTCATCACCAAGTGCCTTATAGACAGCTCTAGCTTTGATTAAAGCATTTTCTTTAAAGGTATCTGCATCTTCAATAATCTCAAAAGCATCAATAATCTCTGTATAGGGAACTACTTCATAATGTTGGCAAAGCTCTTTAATCTCTCTTACTTTTCCCTTGTTCGATGTTGCTAAAACTAACTTTTTCACGCCACTTCCTTAAATTATCTTTTAAATTACTACTTTTGTATTTTGCAAATCAATTATAAATAATAGTTGCTCTATAATTTCAAAATTATATACTAATTCACTTCAAAAAGGCTTTTGCTATGTTTAAAAAAGTTCTTCCCCTATCCTCGATTCTCTTTTTGAGATTTTTAGGGCTCTTTTTAGTTTTACCTGTTCTTTCTGTTTATGCGCTTGACCTAAAGGGTGCAACACCTTTCTTGGTCGGTGTGATTGTTGGTGGTTATGCCCTCACGCAGGCTATTTTTCAAGTTCCTTTCGGAAGTATGAGTGATAAGGTAGGAAGAAAACCAACAATTCTCTTTGGTCTTTTAGTCTTTTTAGTCGGTTCTCTTATCTGTGCATATTCAACGGATATCTATACATTGATGCTTGGTCGTTTCTTACAGGGGGCTGGAGCGATTGGATCTGTTGTTACTGCAATGATAGCGGACCTTGTTGAAGAGAAAACTCGTGGTCATGCAATGGCGATCATGGGTGGATTTATCGCGATGAGTTTTGCTCTTGCTATGGCTCTTGGTCCTGTTATCGCAGCACACTACGGTATCAGTTCTATCTTTGTCATCACTGCAGTTTTGGCACTTATTGCGATTGTTATTTTATTTGTCAAAGTACCAACTCCACCGAAAATCAAACATATCTATCATGGTAAAACTAGTACAAAAGATATCATAAAAGACCCAAATCTTTTA